>NZ_JBLWTD010000007.1:94746-129879 GCF_048270265.1 Maricaulis sp.
GGCCGTGATCGTCGGCGTCATTGTCTCGGCGCTGTTCTACGCCTGGAACGCCGCTTCGCGCATCCATGCCCGCACCGAGATCAACGAGAACGGTGCCAAGGTCTACAAGGTCGAAGGGCCGCTCTTCTTCGGGTCGGCCACCGGATTTGTCGAGCTGTTCGACATTGCCGGCGATCCATCACGCGTGATCATCGACTTCAACGAGTCGCGCATTGTCGATCAGTCGGCATTGCAGGCAATCGAGGATCTGGCGGCCAAGTATGACGCGGCCGGCAAACAGCTTGAATTGCGCCATCTCAGCCATGATTGTCACCAGCTCCTGACCAAGGCCGGCCAGCTGATGGTCGATGCCGATGATGATCCGGAATACGCGCTGGCGGTGGACTACCAGGTCCGTCTCGGCCGTATGGGTGGTTCCCACTAGGCGGATCACCACTGGCCGCTGCGGCCTGTGTTACAGAACGGTTAGTTTGCTGCTTCGACGCGGCGGCTCTACTCTCCACGCAATCTTTGGATTCTTTGGGGGGTAAAATGACCCGTTTCATGCTCACGCTTGCCGCATCGACCATTCTGTGCACGTCGCCGGGCCTTGCCTGGCAGGACGCCGAGGCGGCCGAAGCCGACGCGCCATGGGATGTCGCCAATCCCGGTCTCGACATGCACGAGGTGCCACTCAATGTCACCGAAGGCACCTGGATGAGCCTTGATGTCAGCCCCGACGGGCAGACCATCGCCTTCGACCTGCTCGGTGATATCTACACCATTCCGGTCACCGGCGGCGAAGCGACGAATATCGCCTCGGGCATGCCCTGGGAAATCCAGCCACGCTTTTCGCCCGATGGCAGCCGCATTGCCTTCACGTCTGATCGCGGGGGCGGTGACAATATCTGGATCATGGATGCCGACGGCTCGAACGCGGCCGCGCTGACCGATGAGAGCTTCCGCCTCCTCAACAATCCGACCTGGCACCCCAATGGCCGCTATGTCGCGGCACGCAAACACTACACCACGGGCCGTTCGGCCGGCGTGGGCGAAATCTGGATGTACCACGTGCTTGGCGGCGACGGCGTGCAGCTGGTCGAGCGCCCCAATGAGAATTTCCAGAAAGAACTCGGCGAGCCGATGTTCTCGCCCGATGGACGCTATGTCTATTACACGATGAATGTGACCCCGGGTAACAGCTTCATCTATGCCCAGGATTCCAACGGCGACCTCTTCGACATCCTGCGCTATGACCTCGAGACCGGCGAAACCTCGACCGCTGTCTCCGGGGCCGGCGGCGCCGTGCGCCCGACGCCATCGCCGGACGGGCGCTACATGGCCTTCGTGCGCCGCGAGCGCATCCAGTCGACCCTCTATATCAAGGACCTGAACAGCGGCGAGGAACGCCGTCTGGTCGATAATCTCGACCAGGACATGCAGGAGACCTGGGGCGTCACGGGCATGTATCCGAACATGGACTGGATGCCCGACAGCCAGTCGATCGTCTACTGGGCCGGTGGCCAGATCCATCGCGTTGACCTGGCCAGTGGAACGGTCACCGACATCCCGTTCTCGGTCAATGACACCCGCAATATTGTCGAACCTCCGCGGCCCCGGATCGAAGTGGCGCCGGCGACGTTCGAAACCCGCATGCCGCGCTTTGCCACGGCGTCACCCGATGGCAGCCAGATCGTGTTCGAAAGCCTCGGCCAGCTCTGGGTTCGCAGCGCGGCCGGCGATGCCGAACCGCGCCGTCTGACCAATAATAATGGCGATCGCCGCGAGCTCTTCCCGAGCTGGTCGGCCGATGGCCGCACCATTGTCTTTGCGACCTGGGATGATCAGGCGCTGGGTTCGATCCGCACGATTTCGGCGCGCGGCGGTCGCGAGACCGTGGTGACCTCCGAGCCGGGGCATTACCGCCGGCCGCGCTTCTCGCCCGATGGCAATACCATCGTGTTTGAAAAGGGCGAGGGCGGTTACCTCACCGCACCGGAATGGTCCGAAGCGCCGGGCATCTACACTGTCCCGGCCCGTGGCGGTGCCATGTCGCTGGTGACGGAGAGCGGTGAAAATCCGCAATTCGGCAATCGCAATGACCGTGTCTTCGTGACGCGCGGCGGTGACGGTGCCTCGCTGGTCTCAATGGACCTGAACGGTGCCAATGAACGCACCCACGCCACCGGTGAACTGGTGACGGAATTTGAAGTCTCGCCGGCTGGCGATCATGTCGCCTACCGCCAGAATTATGATGTCTTCGTCAGCCCGCTCCTGCCGGGCCCGCAATCGGTCGGCGAAAGCCGCACCACGGGTGCCCTGCCGACGGTCGAGCTGTCGGGCAATGGTGGAACCTATTTCCACTGGAGTGATGGCGGCCAGCAGGTCAACTGGACCATGGGGCCGGTGTTCTATTCGGCCCGGATGGAGGATTTCCGTCCCGATCCGAATGCCGGGGCGGGCGAGGGCTATACCCCGCCGAGCGAAGGCGTGAACCTGTCCATGACCGTCACTGCCGATGAACCCTCGGGCATTACGGCCCTGGTCGGCGCGCGTATCATCACCATGGCCGATGATGATGGCGGCGTTATCGAAAACGGCACGATCCTGATCGATGGCAATCGCATCACCGCTGTCGGCGCCGATATCGAGGTGCCGGAAGGTGCGCGCGTGGTTGATGTTGCCGGGCATACCATCACGCCGGGCTTCATCGATTCCCATGCTCACGGCCCGCAGGGCACGGACGATATCATTCCCGAACAGAACTGGTCGGAGATTGCCCATCTCGCCTTCGGCGTGACCACGACCCACAATCCGTCGAGCCGCGCCAGCCAGATCTTCTCGGCCAGCGAATACCAGCGCGCCGGCCGCCTCCTGGCCCCGCGCATCTATTCCAGCGGCGAGATCGTCTATGGCGCCCGTGCGCCATCGGTCTATGCCGAGATCAACAGCCTGGATGATGCCGAGCAGCACGTCTTCCGCCTCGCGGCGCAGGGTGCGCACTCGATCAAGAACTACAACCAGCCGCGTCGTGACCAGCGCCAACAGGTTGTTGCGGCATCGATGGAGGCCGGCCTCCTGGTCGTGCCGGAGGGCGGTTCCAATTACCATATGGACATGTCGCTGATCACCGACGGCAATTCGTCCCTGGAGCATAATCTTCCGGTCTCGATGATCTATGAGGACGTGCTGAGCCTCTACGCCCAGACCCAGGTCGCCTATTCACCCACCCTGGTGGTTTCCTATGGCGGTCTCGCCGGCGATCCCTATTGGCGACAGGCGACGGATGTCTGGCTGCACCCGATCCTGTCGCAGCATGTGCCGCCGAGCATCCTGCAGGCGAGCTCGGTTCGCCGCACCACGGCGCCGGAGAGCGATTTCGTTGATGACGATAATGGCCGGGTCTCGCACCTTCTGCTGCAGCGCGGCGTCGATGTCGTGATCGGTGGTCACGGCCAGGAAGAGGGCCTCGCATCGCATTGGGAAATGTGGTCGCTGGTGCGCGGTGGCTGGTCGCCGCTCGAGGCCCTGCAGGCCGCGACGGTAATGCCGGCCCGTCATCTCGGCTTTGAGGCCGATATTGGCTCGCTCGAGGTCGGCAAGCTCGCTGACCTGGTGGTCCTGCGCGCCAATCCGCTCGATGATATCGGCAATACCGACGAGATCGACTTCGTGATGCTCAATGGCCGTCTCTATGATGCCGAGACCATGAATGAGACCGTCACCGGTGATCGTGAGCGCCAGCCCTATTTCTGGGAGTAGGCGCAGGCCTTTCAGGCATGAGAAGGGGCGTCCTGCGGGGCGCCCCTTTTTGCGCGCTTGCGGCCGCGCCGCGCTGGGCTAGACTTGCCGGCAAAGGGGAAATCTCATGAAGCTGTCGAAGTTCTGGGGACGGATTGTCGTGACCGTCATCGTGTTGGTCGTCGCCGCGACGATGGTCAATATGGGGTCGCAATATCTCAAGCTGCAGGCGTTTACGCGCCAGGCCATTGAGGTCGCGGAGACCTATTCTGTGCGCATCGTGCGCGACGAGTTTGGCGTGCCGCAGATCTATGGCGTCACCGATCCCGACACCGCCTTCGGTCTTGGCTATGCCCAGGCCGAGGATGACTGGGCGACCTTGCAGACCACCCTGGTGGCCGCACGCGGACGGCTGGCGCGCTATGCCGGTCAGGATGCCGCGCCGACGGATTACATCGTCCAGCTTCTGCGCATCCGTGAACTGGTCGAGGCGCGCTATGACAGCGATCTGTCCCCGGCGACGCGGGCGCTTGTCGAGGCCTATGCCGACGGGCTCAACCTGTATGCCGCCGAACATCCAAGGCAAATCTGGTCGGCCGAAATGCCGGTTCGCGGGCAGGACATCGTCGCGGGCTTCGTCCTGCGCACGCCCTTCATGTACGGGCTCGACGCCGACCTTGCCGAATTGTTCGAGGATGCCCGGCAACGCACCGTCTCGATGGGCTCCAGCGAGACGGCTTTCCAGCTGATCGAGGCCGAGCGCCTTCCCCTTGGCTCGAATGCCTTCGCGATTGCGCCGGAGCGTTCGGCTGACGGCGCGACGCGGCTTTTGATCAATTCGCACCAGCCGTTTGAAGGGCCTGTGGCCTGGTATGAGGCACGGCTGCATTCCGAGGATGGCTGGAACATGACCGGCGCGACCTTCCCCGGCGCGCCGCTGATCCTGCACGGATTCAATCCTGATCTCGCCTGGGCCCATACGGTCAACAAGCCGGACCTGTCGGACATCTATGTGCTCGAAACAGACGGTGATCGCTATCTTCTCGATGGGGAGTGGCTGGAACTCGAGCATGGCACCGCGCGCCTGACGGTCGGTATCTTCGGACCGATCCGCTGGACGGTGACGCGGGATATGTGGTGGTCACGCCACGGCCCCGTCGTGCGTACAGATCATGGCGATTACGCCATCCGCTATTCCGGCATGGATCAGGTGGGTCAGGTCGAGCAATGGTATGCGATGAACCGCGCGACTGATTTCGACAGCTGGATGGCGGCGATGGAGATCAATGCCATCTCCTCGCTCAACGCCGTCTATGCCGACCGTGAGGGGCATATCGCTTACGTCTACAATGCCCGCATGCCGGTCCGCGAGGAAGGCTATGACTGGCTGCAATACCTGCCCGGCGATCGGTCGGAACTGATCTGGGACGAGTATCTGCCGCTCACCGCCATGCCGATCTATACCGATCCGGCGAGCGGCTGGCTGCTCTCGGCCAACCAGATGCCGTTTGACGCGACCGAGCTGGCCGACAATATCGATGCGGCCGGTTATTCGCCGACCTTCGGCATCCAGCCGCGCTATTCCAACCGGGCCTGGCGCGGTCTGGAACTCTTGCGCGCCCAGGGCCGGATCAGCCGCGAGGATCTGCTGGAGATCAAGTTCGACAAGACCTATTCTGGTCAGTCACCGGTAGCGCGTCTTGTCACGGAATTGCTGGGCGAGGATTTCAGCGGTGACCCGGGACTGGCCGAGGCGCAATCCGTGCTGCGGCGCTGGGACCTCTCAACCGATACCGCCAATCGGGAGGCCGCGCTCGGCGTGCTCGTCGCGGTGCGCTGTATCGGCAATCTGCACACCAATGATCCCTGGCTGATGGACCCGGTCGCGGCGCTGCGCGAGGCTGCGGCCGAGCTGATGATGCATCACAACCAGCTCGACCCGGAATGGGGCGAGGTCAACCGGCTGGTGCGCGGTGACGTCAATATCCCGATCGGCGGCGGGCCGGACGTCCTGCGCGCCATCTATGCCGGCTCGCACGACCTCAATGAGGACGGCCAGCTCGTGGCCGCCGCCGGCGATACCTCGATCATGCTGGTCGAATGGCTAGCCGATGGCACACAGCGCGCCGAGGCGATCCACCAGTACGGCTCGGCGACGCTCGACGAGAGCTCGCCGCACTATGCCGACCAGGCGCCGCTGTTTGCGGCCGAGCAATGGCGCACGCTCGATCTCTCGAACCGTGAGGGTGGCTACCGGCCCGGCGAGCCGCATTGATCGAACGGCGCGTCAGGCGCTCTCGGCGAATTCGGCCATCAGGGCCGGGATATCCTCCATGGCCGGGAAGGCTTCAAAGCTGTGGCGTGCCGGGGTCGTTGCCCAGGCGAGCCTGTCCTGCGTCATGGTTTCGATGAAGGGTGAGAACCAGGAGGTGTCCTCGAACATCGTCGGGCGCACACTGACGAAATAGTCCAGTCCGGCGATGCGGGTGAAAACCCAGGTCATGCAGCGCGGACAGAATTGGTGGTCGAGCTGACCCTCGCCGAGCCCCCCACGCCGGGTTTCGCCCCGGGTGACGGCAAACCCGTACGGCGGCACCATTGCCGTCAGTGAAAAGGCGCTGGCGCTCATCTTCTGGCACCCGGTGCAATGGCAGGCGGCGGTCATCAGTGGCGGCGCTGTCAGCTCAACCGCGACATCGCCGCAGCGACAGGTGCCCTGAAGCGGCAAATTGGGCGTGGTCATTATTCGATCTCCGGACCGGTGAGACGGGTGCTCAATGTCTACACACCCTGACCAGCCAGTTCCACCAGCGAAAATCGGGATCCGCATTCTGTCGTCGGGCGAACAGAGCGGCACGAAAAAGGCCCCGGGCGATCACCCGGGGCCTTTCTGGCGGTGATAGCGTGGGTCTATTCGCCGGAGACGAGCACAAAGCGGCGATTGAGCGGCTGCACCGGTCGGAAGCTGTCCGGATGACGGCTTTCGAACGTGTCGATCTGTTCCGGCGTTGCCGAGACCGGCGCAGTGAAGACCGTCCAGGAGACAATCTCGCTGCAGGGCGGGGTGGTCAGGGAACCCTGGTAGCGGAAGGCCTCGCGATCGGCGGGCAGGAAGTCATTGAGGTGGATGCGCGCGGCAATGCCCGGTGAGGCATGGCTGTCGGCGGGCATGGCGGCCCAGATCGAGCCGAGGGTCGCCAGCGCATCGCCGCGCTCGACCATCACGCCGATCACGGCGAGATCGCCGGCGTCGGACTGGTGTACGAAATGAACTTCCATCGGCGCGTGGCGGCCATTGACCGTGTGTTCACTGGCGGCGTGGAAGTGGAATTGCAGCAATCGGTAGGCGGTGCCATCCAGCGTGATACCGCCGGCATTCTCGACATTGACCTGGACGGTATGGCCATTATCGACCACGACGCCGGCCGTCTCCTCGGCCCAGTCGATGGCCGGTTCGCTCAGCCCGGCATTCACGGCATCGGTCAGATCGATCGGTGATTGTTGCTGGCCGACAGCGCAGACCGCCCAGTCCGGGTTCATCTCCTGCCAGTGCGCGGGGCCTTCATGGCCTTCATAGCCCCAATGCTGGGCCTGGGCCGGCATGGCGGCGCAGGCGGCGAGGGCGAGCGGTATCCAGATGCGTTGCACGGAAAATCTCCTGATGCTGTGGGCCGCCCGTGCTGATGCCGGGCGAATCCTGATTGGCCTCAAATTGCGCGCCTTATGATGGAGCACCCGTTAACGATGGTCCGTCTTGTGCGGGGGCGGCCTGCCAGACCGGGTGTTTGTGCATGATCGCCTTGAAGACCGGCGAGTCGAGATGTTCCGCGAGCCAGGCCTGGAGATGCGGCAGGGCCTGGGCGGCCAACCAGTCGCGGTCGGTATGGGCGAACTGGCGCACGAAGGGGAAGATTGCCGCATCGGCCAGGCTCATCGTCTCGCCACACAGGAAGGCGGAGCCAGCCAGACGCGTCTCGAGCCCGGTGAGAATTTCCAGTCCGCGGGCACGGTTTTCCAGCGCGTCCTCGCCCTCATAGCGGTTCGGGTATTTATAGCGATCCAGCGCCTGCTTGAACGGCCCGTCATTGACCGCCACCAGTTCGAACATGGCATCGCCCGGCGCCAGCCAGCCGCGCGGATCATTGCGCGCCAGCGCCCAGCGCATGATGTCGAGGCTTTCCTCGATCACTGTTCCGTCGGGCAGGACCAGCACCGGCACCGTGCCCTTGGGCGAGGCGGCGAGCATTTCGGCCGGCTTGTCGCGCAGCAGGACTTCGCGGTGTTCGACTGGAGTCTCGCTGGCGGCGAGCGCCAGCCTTGCCCGCATCGCATAGGGGCAGCGGCGGAAGGAGTAGAGGACGGGCAGGGCGGCGCTCACCCGGCCTCGCTTTCGCTCGTCTCATCATCATAGACGCGGCCGAGATGTTTCTCCCCGCGCCGGGCCGCCAGTTGCGCTTGGCGATGCCGTTCGGCGAAGCGGGCGCGGTCAGCCTCGGAAAACCGGTCATGGCAATGCGGGCAGGAGACGCCGGGCACGAATTTGTCGGAACGCAGATCCTCCGGCGCCAGCGGCTCGCGGCAGGCATGGCAGAGCGTGTGCGTGCCCTGTTCCAGACCGTGCACCACGGCAACGCGGCGGTCGAACACGAAGCACTCGCCGCGCCACAGGCTTTCTTCGGCGGGCACGGTCTCGAGATATTTCAGAATGCCGCCCTTGAGATGGAAGACTTCATCGATCCCCTCGGCCTTCACGAAGGAAGTGGCTTTCTCGCAGCGGATGCCACCGGTGCAATACATTGCGACACGGGCATTGGGCCGGCCCTGACGGAATTGCCGGAACCAGCCGGGAAATTCGCGAAAGCTCATCGTCTCCGGATTGACCGCGCCCTCGAACTGGCCGATCCGCACTTCGTAATCATTGCGGGTGTCGATCGTGACGACATCGGGAGCGGTGATCAGCTCATTCCATTCCTCCGGATCGACATAGGAGCCGACCATCGCATTCGGGTCGACGCCGGGAATGCCCATGGTCACGATTTCGCGCTTGAGCCGCACTTTCAGCCGCAGGAAGGGCTGTTCATCGGCCCAGCTCTCCTTGTGCTCGAGATCGCCGCAGCCGGGCAGGGAGCGGATCGCGTCGAGCATGGCAGCGATCCCGTCGGCGGGGCCGGCGATCGTGCCGTTGATGCCTTCGGAGGCGAGCAGGATCGTGCCGGTGATCGCATTGGCTTCGCCGACCTGTTTGAGCTTGGCCTGCAGCGCATCGAGCCCGTCGAGCGGGGTGAATTTATACAGGGCGGCGACAGTGAAGCGGGGCATGGGCGGGTCCGGTATGGTTTGGCCTTGCTATAGCAAGTTCAGGCACCGGAGCGGAGTCCCGCGCTGCGCTTGCTGATACGAGAACCGCCGCGTCCTCGCCGGGGGCATCATCGTTGCGCGGTTCGCCAGTGCGCTGGCAGCGCCTGCACTGAAGCGCCTTGGCATTTCGCCATATGATATGTATATGGTGCATATATAAATCATGGAGGCCACGATGGGTATCGTGAATATTGATGATGATTTGCACGATCAGCTGCGCAGGGCGAGCAAGGTGTCGTGCCGTTCGATCAATGCGCAGGCCGCCTACTGGATCAAGATCGGCATGCTGTGCGAGGCGAGTCCGACGCTTGGCTTCGCCGAGATCATCAAGCGCGAAATGGAGGCCGCCGGTGTTGAGCCGCACTCGTTGACCGAGAACGCCGCATGACCAAAACGTCTGAGGAGCTGGCCTTGATGGCGCAGTCCGGCCGCTTGCTGGCGTCAGTCTTCGGGCTGCTGGACCGAACCGCTCTGACGGGCATGTCCACCCTGCAGGTCGACGAACTGGTCGAGGATTATATCGTCCACGACCTTGAGGCGCGGCCCGCCAGCCTGGGGCAATATGGCTTTCAATTCGTGCTGAATTCCTCGGTAAACCATGTGGTCTGCCACGGCGTACCTTCGAAATCGGATGTGCTGCGCGAGGGCGATATCGTCAATTTCGACATTACGTTGGAGAAGAACGGTTTTATCGCGGATTCCAGCAAGACCTATCTCGTTGGCGCGGTGAAACCGGCCGCCCGCCGGCTCGTCAAGACCACCCATGACGCGATGTGGAAGGGGATCGGCGCGGTGCGTCCGGGCGCGCATCTGGGCGATATCGGATGGGCAATCGAGCGCCATGCCAAGCGCAATGGCTACTCCGTGGTGCGCGAATATTGCGGTCACGGCATTGGCCGGGAAATGCATGAGGAGCCGCAAGTCCTCCATTTCGGCAAACCCGGGACCGGGCTTGTCTTGCGCGAGGGTATGGTTTTCACGATTGAGCCCATGCTCAATCATGGTCGGCGTTATGTGCGGACCGAGCCCGACGGCTGGACAGTGGTGACGAAGGATGGATCGCTATCGGCACAGTTCGAGCACACCGTCGCCGTGACAGCGACCGGTGTTTCGGTGCTGACGCTCCGTCCTGAGGAAAAGGCGCGCATGGCCAGCTAGGCCGTTCCCATCCGCATCGGCAGCCGCGGCCTGGTCGTAAATCGAGACGATCGTGCCAACGAGCTTGTAAATCGGCTGATTGCCGCCGGGGTGGTTCGGGGTGAAGGCATCGCAATAGCTATACCCGGCGCGCCATCTAGTCGGGAATCGGGATGATGATGTCGGTCAGAATGTAGATGGGGCCCGCTGCCTCTTCTTCCCACGGCGGCGCGGCGGCACACCGGGTGATGCCCGGCGTTTCACCGGCAGGGTCTCGTCCCCAATCGATCGACCCCGTGGCGCCATCCTGGCTGCAAATCACCAGATCCTCGCCATCACGTTGACCGCCGACCAGTGCTTCGGATGGCACGGCGGTGAGACTCTCGGCGAGCAGGGGGATCCAATACGGGAGATGGCCGGGCGCCGGTACCAGAAATTCCCGCTCACGCTGAGCGGCGCTGGGCACGTTTTCAACCACGCAATCGGTGCCGTCGAACCATCCGAGCCACACGGTGTCGTGGTCCGGGTGACCGGGTTGATCCAGCGTGATGCGGCAAAGCGGGTGTTCCGGGAAATCCAGCGCGGCGACCGCCTTGAGCGGCGGCAAGCTCTGGCTGACCCAGATATAGGTATCCTCGGCCTGAGCTGCGGCGCTGAACGTCATGCTCGCGAGCGCTGAGGTGGCAAGCGAGAGGGCCGCGGTGCACAGGCGGGATTTTCCGGACAGGGTCATGATGGCTCCTGGTTCAACTTCGGCTCTCAGGGGCATGATCGGGTGCCCGCCAAGTCACAAAACTGGTAAATGAGAACCGGGCGCTTTGCCAATGTATTCAGCCAAGTCACCGTCCAGAATATCGAATTCTAACTCCCCACACTCATCGACAAGACCCGGCTGATCTCCGTCAAGGATCGCCCGGACTGGTCCTTCCAGCTATTGAAGGCCGCCTGCACCGCCGCGAGATCGCGCTTCGAGGTCGGCGGTTTGGCCACGACGCCCTCGGCGATCAGGCGGGCGCTGACGTCCTTGGAGAGGATGAAGCTCTCCTTGCCCATCCAGCGCATCACGCGTTGGCCGGTGGCCCCGCCCAGCCGTGAGCCGCGCCTGGCGAGCACATCCATCAGGCCGATGAAATCATCCGCCGGCCAGTCGGCGAAGAATTTGGCGGCGCTGCCATGCTCGGCGGCGAGATCGGTGAGGAAGCGGGCATTTTCGATCACGGCCATGATCTTGGCGCCATTGCGGACAATGGCCTTGTCGGAGAGCAGCCGGTCCACCTCCTCATCGCCGTAAAACGCTACGCGCGGGGGATCAAAACCCTCGAAGGCGGTCTCGAAACCGGGCCATTTCGCCTCGATCACCTTCCAGTGGAAACCGGCCTGGAACAGGCATTTCGCCATCATCGACAGCCAGCGATCATCGGGTATGGCGGCGAGCTCCTCCGCCGGCAGTGGTTTCGACAGCAGGGCTTCCAGTGCGTCGGATCCGCCCTTGCGATCGGCGGCGATGGCGAAGATTTCCTCGAAGGTGCGCATGATCAGATCCTAGAGCGCGGCGTCGCGTTGCCTGACGGCGATCCCGTCGCGGATTTGCGGGCCGGGATACATCACGATCCTGTCGCCGGCTTCGAGGCCGGAGAGGATTTGCGCCATGCGGCCATTCTCCTGGCCGATCTCCACCGGTGTCAGCGCGGCCCGGCCGTCCTCGACCCGGTAGACGGCCCATTGACCCTCGGAGCGGAACAGGGCGGCGACGGGCAGTTGGACGACATCATCCTGCTGCCAGATCGTCACCGCCGCCTCGACGCGATAGCCATGGCCCAGCGCGGCCCATTGTGCGGGCTCGTCGAGCAGGTCGATGATGACATTGACGCGTTGTTCCTCGACGCCCAGTGCCGAGACCTTGATGAAGCCATAGGGCTCGATCCGGCGCACGCGGCCGCGCAGCGTGCCGCTGCCACCCCAGGCGGTGATCTCGGCAGCATCGCCTTCATGGATCTGCACCGCATCGGTGGAGAGGAATTCGACGACGATCTCCAGATCGGCCGGATCGCCCATTTCCAGGATCGGCGTGCCGGGCACGACAATGCTTTCGCTTTCCTGCAACACCTGCAGCAGGCGGCCGCTGATCGGTGCATGGATCTCGACCAGCCCGCCATTGGCGCCGTCCTCGCCGGGCTGGAGCAGGCGCGCCTGTGCCGCTTCCAGCTCGGCCTCGACGCGGGCGACATTGGCGCGCGCGGTATTGAGGCCGGCATAGGCCGTGCGCCGGGTCAGCCGGACGCGGTCGACAGCGCCCTGGGAGGCAACACCGGTGCCGAACAGGGTCTCGATACGCTCGGCCTCGGTGCGGGCATACTCATATTCCAGGGCGGCGCGCTGGGCCTCGGCATTGGCGAAGGCGAGGGCGGCCTCGGCCGAGCGCACGGCGGCGCGGGCCTCGGTCTGGGAGCGCGCATCAAGCAGGGCCGGATCGCTGGGCAATATGGTCGCCAGCACATCGCCGGCTGCAACGCTGTCACCGGCATCATGATTGACCCTGAGCAGGCGCCCGCCCAGCGGTGCCGAGACGACATAGACTTCGCGCACGCGGGTGCGCGCCTCGTCGCGGACGCTGACGGCCAGGCTGCCTCGGCTCACCTCGGCCAGATCGACCAGAACCGGTTGTGGCCGGAAGGCGAGGGCGAGCAGCACGACGAGGCCGATCCCGGCGATGGCCCAGAAGACGGTGCGGAAATTGAGTGTGATGCCGGCGATTTTCAAAACCCGTTACTCCCCTGTTTTCAGCACGGCGACCATGTCGAGCCGTTCGATCTGGTGGCGCACCAGCAAGCTTGAGGCGATGGTGATCCCGACCAGCAGCGCACCCGCGAGACCGAAGGTCGAGGCATTGATGACGAAGGGCAGGCGGAACAGTTCCGAACTCATCGCCTGCGCCAGAAACCAGGCCATGCCCGTACCCGCCGCCGCCCCGACCGGCAGGGCCAGCAGCGTCAGAAACGCCACCTCGCCGAGCAGGATATAGGAGACATCGGCAACGGTGAAACCGAGCACCCGCAGGGAGGCGAGCTCGCGCTGCCGCTCCGCGAAGGAAATGCGCACGCTGTTATAGATCACACCCAGCGCGATCAGTCCGGCAAAACCGGTATAGATCCAGATCGCGGTGCCCAGATTTTGCTGCATCAGATCATCGAGATTCTGCGCCGCCAGGGCCTGCAGCCCGGTCCCGGCGACCAGCGGCACGGATTTGAGCGTGTTGTAGAGTGTGTCGACCTGGTCCGGATCAACGATCAGATAGGCACCGGAGACCACATCACCCTCGCCGAGCAGGGCGTTGAGATCGCCGATCCGCATCTGGGCACCGGAGCCGATCAGCGTCGTGGTGACGGCCGAAACCGGCACCTGCAGCACCGGACGGCGGCCTTCGGCGATGTGGATTTCCAGCATCTCGCCGGCCTCGATATCGAGCTTGGTCGCCAGATCCTGCGACAGGACAAGCCCGCCCGGCGGCGGCGAGACGGTGCGGTATTGCGCATCGACCATGCGCGACAATTCCGGGTCGGCCGGGCTGCCCATCAGCGCCGCGCGCTCTTCCAGATTGCCATGCCGCAGCCGCGCCGAGACCGCGCGGAAGGGTTCGGCGGCGAGCACGCCGGGCAGGCGTTCAATGCTGTGATAGGCGGCACGCGAGCGCGGCTGAACGAACGTGACAGACACGTCGTAGCGATTGGAAACATTGAAGAAACCATCCATCATCACGCTCATGGAGTCGATGAAGAACATCGTCCCGATCAACAAGGCGCCCGAGGCTGCGACGCCGGCGACGGTGAGGCTGGCGCGGATGGGCCAGCGAATGATCTGACGCAATATCATGCGTGTCTGCTGGTCGATCCGGTGCCAGCGGGTAATGCCCATTCCGGCCGCCTTGGAATAATCCGGCGGCGGTGGCTGGGTCATCGCATCGGCCGGATTGAGGCTGGCGGCGCGGCGCACGGCAATCGCGGCGCCGCCGAGAATCGCGACCGCGGTGATGGCAATGACGATGGCATAGGTGCGCGGATCGGCATTGAAGACGAGGAAGGGGAAGCGATAGTATTGCGTATACATGATCGCCATTTCGCGCCCGAGCCAGATGCCCAGCCCGCCGCCGATCAGGAGCCCGGCCAGGCCGATCACGGCGACCAGTTTCATGTAGTGCCAGCCGACCTCGTCATCACGATAGCCAAAGGCCTTGAGCAAGCCGATCCCGGCGCGCTGCACGGCGATCAGGCGCGAGATGACGATATTGACCAGGAAGGCGGCCACCAGCAGGAAGATGGGCGGCAGGACATTGCCCATGGTGCGCAGCTGGTCGATCTCGCTGGAGACGAAGACATCGGAAATCTGCTCGTCGCGGCCATAGGCGCCCGGGGCGCCATAGGGTTCGAACAGGAGGTCGAGCTCGGCGATCACCGCGGCCTCGCTGGCCCCGTGTGACAGCCGCACCACGGCCTCGTTGAAGGCCCCGTCCTGGTCGACCGCACGCGCCAGCGCCTGACGCCCCATCCACATCACGCCGAACAGGCGATCATCCGGTACGATCTCGCCTGGCGCGATGGTGTAGACATGCTCGGGCGAGAGGCCGATGCCGACGATGACGAGGTGAGCGCGATGGCCATGGATGGTCGCGGACACCGTATCGCCGATCTCCAGCTCATGCGCCGTGGCAAAGCTTTCCAGCACCACCACTTCATCGCTGTGGTCGACCTCGGGGGTGCGGCCGCGGGTGAGATAGAGCTGGTTGACCGAGGGCAGGCCGGTATCAGGCAGGGAGAGGATTTCGCCGGAGGCCGGCTCGCTCATGCCCGGCATGTCGAACAGGGCGCCGGCGCGGATGCGCGTCTCGGCGGCCTGCACGCCGTCCAGGCCGCGAATATCGCTCAGCAGGGCCTGCGGGGCTCGCACCACCGGGGCCCAGATATCGGCCAGCAAATAGCGCTCATAATAGGCGCGCCGCGTCTCCTGCAGCGAATTGAGCATGCCGGTCGAGAGCAATTGCACCGAGACGCCGCCGGCGATGACGAAGGCGATCGCCAGCGCCTGGGTCTTCATCCCCCACAGATCGCGCCACAGCTTGCGATCAAGCACGGAGAGCCAGCTCAAGAGTCCGCCCCCGCCTACCATGTGATGTCCCTGGGGTGTTTGGGATCGGGATTGATGCGCACTTCGCGCACCATGCCGTCGCCGAACACCACCACCCGGTGAGCCATGGCGGCGACGCCGGCATTGTGGGTGATGATCAGCGTGGTGGCGCCGAGCTCGTCATTGACGGTTTTCAGCGCTTCGAGCACGCGCGACCCCGTCGTGGAGTCCAGCGCCCCGGTCGGTTCGTCGCAGAGCAGGACGGAGGGTTGTTTGGCGATGGCGCGGGCGATGGCGACGCGTTGCTGTTCACCGCCCGACATCTGGGCCGGGAAATGGCTCTGCCGCTCCTTCAGCCCGACCATATCCAGCGCCGCATCCGGGGTGAGGGGATTGTCGGCGATCTCGGTCACGAGCGCGACATTCTCCCAGGCCGTCAGGGAGGGCATGAGATTGTAGAACTGGAACACGAAGCCGACATTGCGGCGCCGGTACTGGGTCAGCGCCTGGCGGCTGGCACGGCCGATATCGCGCCCACGGAAGAAGACCTCGCCGCTGGTCGCCTTGTCGAGACCGCCGATAATGTTGAGGAAGGTCGACTTGCCGCTGCCCGAGGCGCCGAGCACCACGACCAGCTCGCCATCGGGCAATTCCAGATCGACGCCGCGCAGGGCCTGCACCTCGGCGGCGCCCTTGCCATAGGTCTTGGTCAGCCCGCGCGTGCGAAAACACAGGCCTTCCATCGGCTCTGTCGGTGCTTTCTGCGTCGGCATGGGCTCTCCCTCGGGAGTGTCAGGCCTCTTGGATAGACGTCAATCAGCTGGCGCGGAAGGCGACACTTCGTCCGTCTTGCGCTGGCGGCCGAGGAAATAGACCGGCAGGCCGGCCACGGTCAGTACCATGCCCCAGAACAGGACTTCCAGGCCTGATCCAAAGATCGCGAAACAGGAATAGAGCCCGGCGAGCAAGGCGATGATCGCCCAGGACCGCGCCGACTTCCAGGAGTGGCGCAGCTCGGCCAGGGCGCTGACCAAGAGTGGCGCCAGCAAGGTCACCGTGCTCATCATCAGCAGGAAGGTGAAGGCGCCGACCAGACCGCGCGAATAGCTCGCGATCAGCAGCAGGGAACCGAGGGTGAGCGAGATCAGCAGCGACCATTTTGGCGCACCGCCGGCATTGGGTGTCGCCAGGAATCTGGGTGCCAGCCGGTCGAGCGCCACTGCCATTGGCAATTGGCCGGACAGGAAGATGATGCCGTTCAGGGCGCCGGCGGTCGCAATCAGGGCGCCGATGGAGATCAGTGGCGCACCCCAGGGGCCAAGGCGTTGGGCGGCGTCGGCAAAGGGCGATGTGGAGGCCGCGAGCTGGTCGGTCGGAACCAGCATCATCACCGCGGCTGTGGATCCGATATAGATAATCGCGACGGTGATGGTGCCGATGACGGTGGCGCGCGGGATGGTCTTTTCCGGATTGCGAACCTCACCGGCGGGAATCGTCCCGGATTCAAGCCCGGCAAAGGCCCACATCGTCAGCAGGGCCGTCGTCGAGAGCACGCCGATGAAGGTGCCGCCCGATGGATTGACCGCCGGCAGGTGGGAAATCTCTCCGGCTACGGCACCGAGGCCGATGATCAGCAGGATGGGCAGAAGCTTGAGCACGGTCATGGCCAGCTGCAGCAGGCTCGCCTCCGAGGCACCGCGCAGGGAGACGAGGCCGAGGCTCCAGATCAGCACCAGGGCGACCCCGGCCTGGGCCATCGGGACCTGTCCGAGTGCCGGGACGAAGACGGTGACATAGCCGACGAAGGCAATCGCGACGGCCGGGATGGCGATCCAGTAGGAGGCCCAATAGCCCCAGACGACGAGAAAGCCCGGCAGATCGCCAAACGCGTCATGGGCATAGGCATAGGGCCCGCCCGTCCGGGTCGTGCGCACAGCCAGCCGGCCGAGCGTCAGCGCCAGCAGGATCGAGCCGCCCGCCGTCAGGGCCCAGCCGGCAAAGCCCATCAGGCCATAGGGCGCCATCACGGCCGGCAGCATGAATATCCCCGAACCGATCATCACCCCGACGGTCAGCGACCAGCAGCCCCAGAAACCGATCGCATTATGCTGCGGCCTTCCGTTTGAATCTTCAGCCATGCCCTTATCCCCCCGAGGCGCGGGCATAGGCCTCGCGCAGCAAATTCTGCCAATGCCAGACGCCGGCCTCCTGGCTGGGCGACAAGCGCCCGGGCTGGTAGGCGCCGCTATTCAACCCGTGCTGGACCCGCTCGCAGATCAGCCGGTCCTCTTCCTGGATCTCGTCGGAAAAGGCGTCATCGGCGTCTGCCATGCTTTCCAGGCCCGGCGCGTAGTAGAAATCGAATTCGATCCGGCAATGGGACGGCCCGTCGGGCACGACGCGATTGGTCTGCATCCGGCCGGGCAGGATATTGAGCATGGTGTTGGGATAGATGAAGAAATACAGCGCCTCACCATCGGCATAAATGCCATTGGGATCGCTCACCGGCGCGCGCTGCAGCGACCAGAAATCGGCCAGCTCGGTCTTGTATTGCGGATAGCTGACGACCCCGCTCAGCCCGGGATGCACGAAGGGCAGGTGATAGCCCTCGAGGTAATTGTCGACATAGGTCTTCCAGTTGGCGGCTACCTTGTAGATGCGGCTGTGATGATGGCGCATGCCCGCCAGATCATAGGGCGCGGTGAGGGCATCAATGCCGGCCATGACGGTGTCAAATTCCGGACCGCCAGCGCGGGCGCGCGCGAAGGTCATGCCCTGCCATTCGCGCAGTTCGATGCGGGCGAGGGCGATGCCGTCGCGGTCGAAATCGGTCGCATCCTGCATTTCCGGCGCGGTGCGCAATTGCCCGTCCAGATCATAGGTCCAGCCGTGATAGGCGCAGCGCAGCCGTTTGGCGCCCTTGCCGTCACAGGTCGCGAGCGGGCCGGCGCGATGGCGGCAGACATTGACGAAGCCGTTCAGCACTCCATCCGCCGCGCGGACAATCAGCACCGGCACACGCCCGAGCGTGCGCACGACATGATCGCCCGGCTCCGCCACGGCCGATGCCGGGCACAGGATCTGCCAGCCTGGCTCCAGAATCTCCGCCTGATCGACGCCCAGCCAGTCATCGCCGGAATAGAAGTCCGGCGCGAGGGCAGAGGCTTCATCCAGTGCCTGCGGCTGCAGGCGTGGATCCGTTGGTTTGGGAGAAATTCCGTCGCTCATTGCAGGACGTTATGGCGGGCCGCCTGTGGCGGCAAGGGATTTGACGGTGCAGCGCGGGCGGACCCGGTCCTGCCCTGCCGGTGGCAATCGGTCGCGATTGCCGCGCCGTGCGGGCCAGCCTAGGCTTGTCCCTTCACACAACAGGGATATTGGCCGCATGAAACGTTCGAAATTCACCCATCCCGAACATCATGGCGTCGAGCGGATCGGCTGGCTGCGCGCCGGCGTGCTCGGTGCCAATGACGGCATTGTCTCCACGGCCAGCCTGATCGTTGGTGTCGCGGCGGCCAATGCCGGACCGGCGGAGATCCTTGTTGCCGGCACGGCCGGACTGGTCGCCGGGGCGATGTCGATGGCGGCGGGTGAATATGTCTCCGTCAGCTCGCAGGCGGATGCCGAAGCGGCCAATCTCGCCCGCGAGCGCCAGGAACTGGCCGATGACCCGGTCGGCGAACAGGCGGAACTCGCCGGCATCTATGTGGCGCGTGGACTGACCAAGGAGCTCGCCGACCAGGTCGCGGTGCAATTGATGGCGAAAAATGCTTTGCAGGCCCATGCCCGCGACGAGTTGGCGATCTCCGCGATCACCACAGCCAAACCGATCCAGGCCGCGGTGACCTCGGCGATCACCTTCTCCACCGGCGCGGCCCTGCCGCTGCTGGTCGCCGTGCTGGCGCCGCACAGCCTGACCATCCCGGCCACCGCCATCGCCTCGCTCATCTCACTGGCCGCGCTTGGCGGAATGAGCGCCCGTATCGGCGGCGCGGATATCGTCAAGGCGACGGTGCGCGTGACCTTCTGGGGCGCGGTTGCGATGGCGGTGACAGCGGCAATCGGGGCGGTGTTCGGCGTTGCGGCCTGAACAGGGTCATCGCGCGGCGGCTGCCGCGTCCTCACCCGCCGGGGCGAATTTCCAGTCCCACCGCTCGGTAACGGCGGGGAAGCTTTCCGCAGGGTAGTAGGCATCAAACTGGGCCATGGCACGCAGCGTTTCCGGTTCGCAGTGCCATGCCTGCCGGATGCCCTCGTCGTACTGGAGCCCTGCCGAGGGTAATTCTGCGTTCTGGAGCCGTTCGACCCGTGCCGCCACTTCGTTCACGACCTGCTCGCACTCCGGCGGAAGATGGCTCAGAGCGGTTTCGCGGACAGGATGGTTGGCGATTGTCGCGTGAATCGCGACCCAGACCGGTGTGGCGGACAAGAAATCGGCGTCATCTTCGCCGGTCCAATGATAGGGCTCGAGGCTGTCGAGCCAGACTGTCCGCGCGGCTGGATAGCCCAATGCAACCCAATCCGGAAGGTGTGATCCGAATGAGGGGCAATACAGCGCGGGTTCAAACTGGGGATCGCGAAGGGTTTCCGCCGGGGGAGGAATGAAGTCGAGGCATTCGGCAATAGCCTGCGTTTGGCCCCAATCGGCAGCCTGGCTCTGCATCAATACGCCGCGGATGCGCAACGACTGATCACTGGCTGCCCTGAGTGTGAGCGAGGCCGCGTACAGGACTTCACGGCACACCAGCCGACGCCGGTTGTGCTCGGCAGAAGTTCTGTGCGGATCGAGCGGTGCATCCCGCAGTGTGGCTTCAAGCGCGGCCCAATGTGGTGAAGCATCGTAGGCCATAAGCTGATCGCTGCAGGCCTGGACGACGTCCAGAAGCGCTGCGTGAGGGTTGCCATTGGGGCTGTCCGTGTAGCTATCCATCCAAGCCATGATACGTGTCCGAAGGAACCATCCATTGTTCAGATCATGCCGCAGCTGCTCGCTTGATTGGGCATAGAAAGCCGATAGCCACTTGATCCTGTTCCGGTGAATCATCGCTCCGGAATCGTCCTCTTCCTCATAATCGAACTGCCCCGTCCGATAGCCACAGGCATTGCGTTCCGCGAGTTCGCCGAGGGCGGTGGCGGCTGGCGGGTAATCGGCTTCGATGCCGACGCGGATCAGTGTGAGTTCTTCCTCGCAATCGGCTCGGGCGGCCGCTGCCGCATAGCGCTGGTCCCAATGCACCGAGCGCGTCGGCCATGGGGCGTCAAACCACCAGATTGCGGCGGCGAGGCTGACCAGAAGGGCGAGGGCGATCCATCTCATGATTGCAGGTTATGAGATTGCGGACCCGGGGGCGAGGGGGATCGCTTCGCTCCGTGTCCCGATGGGGCAGACCTACTCCGCCACCGTCGCGACATCCACACCGGCTTCCTTGGCCTGGGCCTCAAGCTGCCGCGACATCCAGTTCGGGGTCTTGGTGAAACGGCCCAGGGTCGCATAGGCAATCGGGACGACGAACAGGGTGAAGAGGGTGGCGACCGAGACGCCGGTGAAGATCACCACACCGATCGTGATGCGGCTCTCGGCTCCGGGGCCCGAAGCGATCACCAGCGGGAAGGCGCCGATGGCGGTCGAGATGCCGGTCATCAGGATCGGGCGGAAGCGCGTCGTCGAGGCTTCCAGGGTCGCCTCGAGCAGATCGCGGCCTTCCTCGCGCAGCTGATTGGCGAATTCGACGATCAGGATGCCGTTCTTCGCGGCCAGGCCGATCAGGATCACCAGACCGATTTGCGAGTAGATATTCAGGCTCGAGCCGACCAGTTCCAGCCCGAACAATCCGCCGGCCACGGCCAGAGGCACGGTCAGCATGATCACCAGGGGCTGGATCAGGCTCTCGAACTGTGCCGCCAGCACCAGGAAAACGATCAGCAGCGCCATGCCGAAGGCGAACAGCATGGCGGTGTTGGCATTGAGGAATTCCTTGGCGCCGCCGAGATAGCCGGTCGAGAGGCCCGGCGCGAGCTCGCGGGCTGACCATTCATCCAGCCAGGTGACGGCATCGCCCAGCGTATAGCCATCGGCCAGGGTGGCCGAGATGGTGATCGAGCGTTGCCGGTCAACGCGGTTGCGTGAGGAGGCTTCGCCCAGCTCGCGCACGGAGACGAGGTTGGAGAGCGGGATCAACTGACCGCCACGGCCGGAGACGTACAGCGATTCAAGGTCCTCGGCGCTGGACCGGTCCTCGCGCCGGTTTTCCATGATCACATTATAGGCTTCGCCGCGGTCGATGAACTGGCCGACCCGGCGCGAGCCGAGATGGGTCTGCAGGGTCTGGCCGATGGCCGCGATGGAGACGTCGAGCGCGGCAGCGCGTTCGCGGTCGATATCGACGATCAGGCGCGGGCTGTTGGGCTGGTAGTCCTTGCGGGCCCTGACCAGATTGGGATTCTCCGCCGCGATGGCTGCCAGAAGGCGTTCGGCCTCCGCGTCCAGCACTTCGTATTCGGGGCCCTGCAGCACGAACTGGATGTCATCGCCGCCTCCGCCGCCGCCGAGTGATGAACGCATCGAGGCAAAGGCCTGCACGCCGGTCAGCTGACCGAGGCGGCCATTGATTTCATCGAGGATCTCGCCGCCGGGACGGCGCTCGTCCCAGTCGACCATGGTGCCGATGACGATGCCGGAATTATAGCCGGAACCACCCCAGCCAGGCGAAATGACGAGGGCGCGGCGCAATTCACCGCTGTCGAGATAGTCCAGAACCACGTCTTCGACGGCGCCGGCCTGTTCGGCCATATAGTCGAAGCTCGCGCCTTCCGGGCCACTGAAGCGGCCGAAGAAGGAGCCGCGGTCTTCCGGCGGTGTCAGCTCGGAGGGCAGGCGATTGAGCAGGACGCCGGAGCCGGCCAGCGCGATGGCCAGCACGGGCAGGACGAAGAGCGGTGCGCGGATGGTCAGCTCGAGACTGTTGCGATAGCTCGTGCGCAGGGCGTTGACGAGATCATTGACCCATTTGGCCAGGCCGCGGGCCTCGCGCGCCGGACGCAGCAGTTTCGAGGCCATCATCGGCGACAGGGTCAGCGCGACAAAGGCCGAAAGCACAACGGCCGTCGCGATGGTCAGCGCGAGCTCGGTGAAGATGCGGCCGATAAAGCCGGGCAGGAAGACGAGCGGCACGAAGACCGCGACCAGCACGGCGGTGGTCGCGACAACGGCGAAGAAGACTTGGCGGCCACCGCGCAGGGCGGCCAGGGCCGGGCCTTCGCCAAGATCGATGCGGCGCTGGATATTTTCGAGCACAACGATGGAGTCATCGACGACGAGGCCGATCGACAGCACCAGCGCCAGCAGGGTGAGGATATTGAGCGAGAAACCGGCAAAGGCCAGGACAGAGAAAACGCCGATCAGGCAGACGGGCACGACCGCGGCCGGAATGATCGCGGCGCGAAAACTTCCGAGGAACAGATAGATCACCAGCACGACGAGGGTCGCGGCGACAGCGAGGGTGCGCCAGACTTCCCGGATCGATTCCTCGATGAAGATCGTGTCGTCGGATGCCTTGATCAGTTGCATGCCTTCGGGCAGGCCCGGAGCGATCCGCTCGGCCTGCTCCGTGACCCGGCGGGCGACCTCGACGGAATTGGCCTGGCTCTGGCGGACAAAGCCCAGCCCGATCATGTTCTGGCCATTGCCCCGGAACAGGGTGCGCGGCTCCTCGGCCTCAAGCACGACATCGGCGATTTCGCCCAGCCGGACGACATGGCCGCTGGCCTCGGCCCGGATCGGCAGGCGCGCAAAACTCTCCGGATCGCCGAACAGGCGTTCGACCCGGACCACGATCTCGGTATCATTGGTTTCCACCGAGCCGCCGGGCACTTCAACATTCTGGGCCCGCAGGGCCGCATCGATATCGGTGACGGTGATGCCGCGTGCGGCCATGGCCTGCGGATTGAGCCAGACCCGCATCGCATAGCGACGCTGGCCCCCGATACGCACCTGGGCGACACCATCGATGACGGAGAAACGGTCAACCATCACGCGGTCGGCATAGTCGGACAATTCCTCCGACGTCATGCGGTCTGACATCAGGCTGTACCACATGAAGGGGCGGGCATCGCTGTCCTGCTTCTGGACCTCGATCTCCTCGACATCCGGCGGCAGGCGGTCGGTGATGCGGGATACCGCATCGCGGACATCATTGGCCGCCGCCTCGATATTGCGGTCGAGCGCGAAGGTGATGGAAATGCGCGCATTGCTGTCGCGCGAGGAGGAGGTGATGGTCTCCACGCCGTCAATGCCCGACAGCTGGTCCTCGATCACCTGTGTGACGCGGTTCTCCACCACTTCGGCATTGGCACCGGGATAGCTGGCCGAGACCGAGACGACCGGCTGGTCGACATCGGGCAGTTCACGCAGCGGCAGGCCGCGCAGACCGAGAATGCCGAATACCACGATCAGGGCGCTGGCGACGAAGGCGAGGACGGGGCGGCGGACCGCGATATCGGAGAGCGTCATGGCTGGGTCACCATGGTGTTGCTGTCGGCCAGGCCGCTGCCGGGGCCGTATGTCCGGCGTTCGGTGATTTCCACCGTCATGCCGTCGCGCACCCGGTGCACACCCTCGGCGATAATCAGTTCGCCCGCTTCGAGCCCGGCGGTGATCTCGACGAGATTGCCGGTGCGCAAGCCCAGCTCGACATCGCGCCGGTGGGCGGTCGTGGTGCCATCGCGCGTCTCGAGAACATAGACAAAGCTCTCCTCGAGATACCGTGTGACGGACGAGCCCGGCACGGCGGGTCTGCTGCGGACATCGCGGCGCACTTCAACCACCATCAACTGACCGGGCAGGATGCGGCCTTCGGGATTGTCGATTTCGGCGCGCACGATCACGACGCGGGAGATCGGATCCACCCGGCTGTCGACCTGGGCGATCGTGCCGAGGAAAACCTGGTCCGGATAGGCATTGGTCGTCGCTTCGATCACCATGCCGGGCCGGATCGTGGCGAGGAAGCGTTCGGGCACGGTGAAATCAAGCCGGATGGCGCTGATGTCGTCGAGCGTGGTGATCGGATCGCCCGGCCGGATCAGTTCGCCGGGGCTGACTTCGCGCAGGCCGACGACGCCGGAAAACGGCGCCCGCACGATCCGGTCGGCGAGCTGCGCCTCGATCGATGCCACGCGGGCCTGGGCGCGTTCCACCGCGGCGCGGGCCTCGTCCTGGCGCTGCTGCGGTACAACGCCGCGCGCGATCAGGTCATTGACCCGCGTCAGGTCACGATTGGCCTCGCGCAAGGTGGTGCGGGCCTCGCTGAGCCCGGCAGCTTCCTCGGTGTCTGTGAGTTCGATCAGGATATCACCGGCCTCGACTTGCTGGCCGGAGTCGAAATTGATCTGCGAAATCGTATCGGAGACCCGCGCCGAGACGATGACGCTCTCGCGCGAGCGCGCCGTGCCGAGGGCCTCGACGATATCGGCAAACTCGAAGCGCGCGGTTTCATAGGCCGCGACCGGCACGGCAGGCCGCCGCATCTGGCCCTGATCCTGCCCCGTCCCGGACAGGACGCGCACGGTGACAATGCCGGCCATGCCGGCAAAGACAAGCAGGGCGACGATCAGAAAGGCATAGCGGCGCATCCAGAACTCCATGACGCGTAAAAACTCGTCCCACACCTAAAACCTCGTTCCCCCACTGGCAACGTGTCTTGGCGGCGCACCCGGGGCGGGATGCTGCAAGAGCTACGATGCCTGGTGGCGGGCGGATCAGTGTCGGCAATCGCCGCTACGGTGCCGGGCCGCGCCAGGCTTGCGGGGGCGGCGGCGTCACAAGTGTGTGATCGGCGGTGCGCGGTGCTTTTCCGGCAGGGGCGGTGGTGATTGTCTGTCCGGATCCAGATGCATCGGAAATGCCGGAAGATGAAACACGCCCTGCTGATCGGCCTGCTTGGCCTGCTTCTGCCGCAGCCCGCGGCGCAGGCAGAGGACACGGGCGATTCCGGGCGTGCGCAATGGGCCCTCGATTGCGAGGCTGCCGCGCGATACAGCCGCAGCACGCGCGGGATTGCGGTACTGGTGGTGCTGCACGGCACGATCGTGTGCGAGGACTATGCCGCTGGCATCGATCCCGGCCAGAGCTGGGAGCTGGCGAGCGGGGCCAAGAGTTTCACGTCGGTGATCGCCGCCGCGGCCGTGCAGGACGGGCTCATCAGCCTGGATGAGCAGGTCGCGGATACGATCACCGAATGGCAGGACGATCCGAGGCGCTCTCAGATCACGGTGCGGCATTTGCTGGCCCAGACCAGCGGCCTGGCTTCCGGCAATGATGATGTGCGCATTCCCGGCTATCGCGCCGCCATCCGCACGCGCGCCCGTCACGAACCGGGCGCGGCCTTCATCTACAGCGCGCGCCATTTCCAGGCCTTTGGCGAATTCATGCGCCGCAAGCTGGAGGCGGCGGGGCTCGACGCGACGCCGGCGCATTATCTGACGCGGCGCGTCCTCGCCCCGGCCGGGATCGAGCTGGGCTCCTGGGGCGCGATCGACGGCATGCCGGTAATGTCGGAGGCGGTCGAGATCTCGCCGCGCAACTGGGCCCGGTTCGGCGCCCTGATCCTGGGCGAGGGCGTTTCCGGCGGCGTCAGCCTGGTCGACCGGGATGCCCTGGCCGCGAGTTTTGAACCGGGCCGGGTCAATCCGGTCTATGGCCTCTCCTGGTGGTTGCCCGATCATGAGCGGGCGAGCCTGTTGCAACGCCGGCCAACCGGGTCGCAGCTCGACACCATCGAAGCGGGCGAGGGCTTGCCGGCGTTGCGCGTTGCGGCCGGCGCGGGGCGCCAGCGCCTCTATCTGATCCCGGAACTGGACTTGCTGGTCGTGCGCATGACACGCGGCGTCACCGCCGACCCGGCAACCCGCGAGGCACGCTGGTCCGACACCGAATTCCTCACCCGCCTTCTGACGCCGCTCGCTGCCAGCGAGTAGGCGGGCACCCGGTATTGCCAGGGCGCATTCTGGCCTGGAGGCCGAATGGCCGGCCGGCGACGGCGCGCACAGCGACCTGCCGCTTCAGCGCATTCGCCTTGCCAGGAGGTCGAAGGCCGTCCGGCTTTCGTCCATCACCTGGCTCAACCCCATGAAACCGTGCACGACGCCCTCGAAGCAATACAGCCGGGCATCAACGCCAGCCCCCGTCACCCGGCGGACAAAGTCGGCGCCCTCGTCACGCAGCGGATCATATCCGGCGGTGATAACGGTCACGGGCGGCAAATGATCAAATGAAGGCGCAAGCAGGGGGGAGGCGTCAATCAACCTCGCCTGCCCGGGCTCCGAGAGATAATTGCCCGCCGCCCAGCTGATATCCTCACGTGAGAGGAAATAGGTGCCGTCGCCGAGAATCGCACGGGACGCGTGCTCCGGCTGATCCTCGATCACCATTACCGGGTAGAACAGCGCCAGGTGGGAGAGGCGCACGCTGCGTGCCGTGCGCAAGGCGAGGGCCGCGGCCAGCGTGCCTCCCGCACTGTCGCCGGCCAGTGCCAGGGCGCCGGGCGGCAGATCGAGACGGTGCGCGGTATGGATCGCCCAGTGGATCGCCGAGAGGCCGGCATGCAGTGCGGTCGGATATTTGTGCTCGGGCGAGAGCGGATAATCGACACTGGCAACGAGGTGGCCGGTCGCCTGGCAGAGGCGGCGCGCGAAACCGTCATAGGCCCGCGTGTTTCCGAGTGTCCAGCCGCCGCCGTGCAGAAAAATCAGGATGCCGCGGGGCGGGGCGCCGTCCGGCATGGACGGCGTGTAGCAGCGCAGGCGCGCCGCCTCGCCCTGAACTTCGGGACCGACCGCATCCTCGACCATGGCCACGTCCGGCCCCGGCTGATCGACCGCCAGCATGAGCTCGTCCATGGCCTGGCGGGCGTCGTCAAGCGGCAGGTCGCGGATCGGCGGTGCGGCCGGATCGGCGCTGTCGAGAAAGGCCCGGGCGCCCTTGGAGACGGGCTTTCGCCGCGCCTCCTGCACGCCGACCGGGCGGGTCGAATAGGGTTTCAGCCACATCGGACCGGTCCTATCGCCGCACGATGAAGCGGATATCGGCCGTCCGCGGCGCACCGTAATAGGCGAGCTGGTAACCGGGGAAGTCGGCCAGGTCGAAGGCTTGCGTGGCATAGGTCTCATCGAGAAGATTGCGCACGCCGGCCCGTATTTCCCAGCTGCCATCCTCGGCACCCAGCCCGACGAAAGCATTGACCAGGGCATAGCTGTCCTGCGCCAGGATCTCGGAACTGGACACGGTGGGATAGGTCTTCGAGCGCCAGGCGGCATCGATATGCGCGCTGGCCAGCCAGTCATCGCCAACCATCCATTCATAGGTGCCGGCGACGCCGCCGCTCCATTCCGGTGTGTTGACCAGTTCACGGGCATCGGAAATATCCACCCCGCCGGGGCCGATATATTCTTCGTAATGGGCGTCCATATAGCCCATATGCGCATTGAAGCTGAGACCGGGGGCTGCCTGCCAGGAGAGCTCGGCCTCCATGCCCTGGATCACCGCTTCGCCCGCATTGGTGAATTGCGCCTCGAACGCCCCCGTGCCGGGATTGGCGGTGAAGCTGGAGAGTTGCAGGTCGGTGTAATCATTGCGGAAGATCGCCGCGTTGAAAATCACCCGCCCGTCCGCGAGGGTGGATTTGAAGCCGGCCTCATAGGACCAGACAAATTCCGGATCATAGGCACTCGCATCAAAGGTGGTGTTGGAGCGGCCGTCGAAACCGCCGCTCTTGAAGCCGCGCGAGGCGAGGGCGTAGAGCATGACCGTATCCGAAACGGCATAGTCGAGCCCGATGCGCGGGGTGAAAGCACTGAAGTCCTCCTCGGCATCGATATCGGTGACCACGAGGCCGGCGCCGGTCTGGAAGGGCGGCGGGTTGGCTGTGCCCGGTGCATAGAGTTCCTGCAGGCGCACGAAGGACTTGTTTTCGTGGGTATAGCGCAGTCCGCCACTGAGCCGCAGCCGCTCGGTCAGGGCATAGCTGGCGTCGAAATAGGCGGCCCAGGCGTCGGTGGTTTGATCATTCACAGAGCCGCTCTGGAGCGGGTAGGGGAAATACACATTCCCGCCCAGGGGCAGAGCGATGGACTGCCCGGCCAGACCGTTGAAGGTCTCATCGGAATCCCGGAAATAGTAGACGCCACCAGTGGCCTGCAGCGGTCCGCCGGCATCATAGTCCAACCGGAATTCCTGGCTGAACTGCTCGGCGTCCTCGCGCACGAAAATCTCGAAAATCTCCATTTCCGTGCCATCGAGATCGAGATTTGAGTCATAGCTCATATCCCGCCAGGCGGTGATGGAGGTGAGGGCGATGGCATCATTGAGCTGCCAGCGAAGCCGGCCGGACAGGCCCCAGCTCGACAGGTCGTCGAGATCATTGAAGCTCGCCCGGATCTGATAGGGATCAGACTGGGCCGGGAACTGCACAAGCGCGCCGGTGCCCGGTTCAAAACCGGCCACTTCGGTGGCGCGTGCCGGGGTGCGCGAGGTGTCTGGGGAATCCTGCGACGCATCCAGGGTCAGTTCGAATTCGAGATTGTCGGTCGGGGTGAAGAGCAGGCCGGCACGGCCGGAAATCCGGTTCACATCACCATCGTCCGATCCATCGACCTCATTGGTCGCATAGCCATCGCGGCTGGAATAGAACAGCGCCAGCTTGCCGGCGACCTGGTCTTCCGACAGCTCTCCGGACACACGGGCGCGGGCGAAGACGTGGTTATAGTCACCAAAGCCCGCTTCCATCTGCAGGCCGGGATTGTCGCCGGGGCGGGTGGAGATGAAACGCACCGCGCCGCCGATCGTATTGCGGCCATACAGCGTGCCCTGCGGCCCGCGCAGCACTTCGATACGCTCGACATCAAACACGTCGAGCACGGCCCCCTGGGTGCGGGCGAGATAGACGTCATCGAGATAGACCCCGACGCCCGGCTCGGCGAAGGCGAGCGAATCGACCTGGCCAACGCCGCGGATATAGATCACGGCATTTTCGGCATCGCCGGTGTGCAGGGTGAGATTGGGGACCGCATTCTGCAGGCTGGTGATGTCGCTGGCCTGGAGGGCTTCAAGCTCGCGCTCGCCAAAGGCGGATACGGAAAGCGGGACATCCTGCAGGCTCTCCTCGCGCCGGCGTGCTGTCACGGTGATGACATCGCTGGTCGTGGCCGGCCGGGCCTGCTCGGCGACCTCCTGGGCCCCGGCAAGGCCGGCTCCCGCGGTCATGAGAAGCGCAACGCTGAGGGCGTGCACGGATACGGTCTGGCTCAAACGCGTGAGCGGCATGATGGTCTCTCCCCTGGATGGTCCCGGTCTTTTGCCGGCGACGTTTTTCTATGGGGCAGTGTCGGCGCGACAGGGGTATCCGCTCAATCGGAGAAATAACGGAAAGAATACCCGCGAAATCTGCGCCTATTGGCCCTCAGGCCTTGCCGCTGGTTCCGAAGGTCTGCTGCACCAGCGCCAGCGTGCGTTCGAAATGACCGCGCAGCAGGGCTTCCAGCTTTTCCGAGGGCAGGAGGACCGTTGTCCGCTTGTCATCGCCGGTCTTGGAGTTGACCAGAAAGCCGTCACCGACAGCGCGGTTGATGCGCTCTTCCCGGGTCCGGTTCGAACCGGTCTTCATGGCCTGGCAGGCGCTGGAAATGCTCATCGGCGTACCGCGCCAGCGTCCGCGCAGACAGGCGACGAAGAGATACCAGTATTCCTGGGTGAAATAGTGTGGCTGGCCGGAAAACGTCTCGTCCCAGTCCCGGGCGTAGTCTTCCAGGAGTTCTGTCCAGTCGGCCAGAACGCCCTCATCCATCGCTCCCTCCGCCGCAGCGGAAGAATTGGTGCCGGACCCTTGTGTCATGATGTTGAACTAATCAGCCGGCCCGGCCGATGACAAGCAGAAAGGTGCGTGCAGAACGCCGGTGAAATCCGATGCTTACTTGAGCTGATCCCTCGCGCGCGCACCTCAGTTTCCACGGCGGCGCGGTGCCGGCCGGCGAGCCGGGGTCAGCGCGTCCTGGCCGGGGCGCGTGCGGCGGCGTATCGGGAGCGCGGAGCTTTCGTCCAGTTCTCCACGCGCCGCGGCGACCAGTGTCTGGAAGGTTTGCGCGAGGCCCGCCTGCGTCAATGCGGAGTTCTCGCGATAGGCGGCGACGCCGGGCTGGCTGGCCAGGGCTTCACACTCTTCACGCGGGATGGGGGCTCTGTGTCCGGGCTCCGGATGAGCACGCAGGTCGGCCTTCATGCCGATCAGGATGATGGGCGCCTGGGGCAGGTGGTGGCGAATTTCGGGGAGCCATTTTTGCGTCACGGCCTCAAGGCTGCCGCGGTCGACGATTGAAAAGCCGAGGCCGACGACGTCCGCGCCCGGATAGGCCAGCGGACGCAGGCGGTCGAAATCCTCGCCGCCCGGCGTTTCGCTCAGCTCCAGCTGGGTCGGTTGCCCCTGATAGACACGTTGGACGGTGAAGGTATCGAAACCGGTGGGCATGCGCTCTTCCGGAAACCGGTTCGTCGTGTACGAAACCAGCATGCAGGTCTTGCCGATATTGCCATCGCCGACAAACACCATCTTGATCGTAGAGACACCGGTGCGCCCCGCCGCGGACCGCGGCAGCGCCAGTGTGAGTGCGCCTGCACCGCCAAAAGCCAGGATGTCGCGTCGGTTCATTTCAAGCCCCCGTCTGTCCTCGAGCCACACGCTAGCATAGGCACGCGGGTGTTTTCAGCAGGAAACCGTCGGGCGGCATTGGTCAACGCAGGGCCTGGTCCCTGTAGGGGGCAAGGCACTCCCCGGACGTTGGCGCGCGCAAGGTCGATCTGGGCGGGCAGCGGGGCACCCGCAAAGCTGGTCATCGGAATGATTGTATTCAGGCGGGAAATCAGCGCAGTAAGCGCTGCGGGCGGGGCCTGAAGGAGGCCGGCATGTTGCCCGCCGGCCTTGAAACGTGTGGGAACAGGGGGAAATCATGGTGGGTGAGACCAATCTGGACCGGCTCCTGGCCAGCATGTCGCCGGAACTGGTCGACGGCCTGTTCGTGTTTGCGACACTTGCCGATGGTGCGGTGCCGGCCGGGCTTCGTCCCAGAATGCTGTTCCAGGAAGCGGAAGGCACGACCCTCATTGTGCTCAAGGAGGAGGCCGACGCGAGCGGCCTGGCCTACGAATTTCCCTGCCGCATGATCACCCTGAACGTCCATTCCTCGCTCGAGGCTGTCGGTTTCCTGGCCCGCATCACAACAGCGCTCGCAAGCCATGAGATGGGCGTGAACCCCGTCTCGGGCTTCTTCCATGATCATCTCTTCGTGCCCGATGGCCGGGAACTGGACGCGCTCGCCGTCCTCAAAGGGTTCGCGAGCGGGGGCTGAACGAGGGCTGTTTGCGGGTCGGTGCGGCGAATATTGGCCTGAAACCGTTTCACCCGGAACGCATCGTTTCATACGGGATGCGGACACATACCAGGACCGCCAGACGGAAGATCTCGGGCGAAGTCTTGAAATATTTGAACGGATTACGCATCCGGAGAGGCTAGGGAGCTGCCGTCCCGCGCTCAGGGCGAAGTTCTTCTGACACGACCATAGCGACGCCAAGTCTAGCGGAGCGGTCATAGTCATGGATGTTGTGTCCGCCCCTCTTTTCCGATCATTTAAAGCCACTCATACCTTTGATCACAGCCCACGGGATTAGGAAGAAGCTCAAACTGAGCAACGAAACATAAACATGCGTAATTGCTGTAAGGGCAACAAACAGGGCAATGTACAGGAACAACAGCGACACAGACCTTCGGCCGAACCAAGTGCTCAGAACGTAGATTTTTCCGAAGAAAATTCCGACTGCGATAGCAATCCAAACCCCATGCTCAAATCCGACCGCTACCAGCAACACCGAGAACAGAATGAGCAACAAGTATTTCCTGTCACTCCGGTTCATTCGTCGCACATTCCCACCGCCTGACAGCCTTGTTGTCCAGCTTCTGCTATAATGTTGACCGCATCCCCGCCGGCATTAGCGCCAACCGCTGACGTGACGGCAGGCACGGCTTCCTCCCATTCGTCGGCCATGTTGTTCAGCACCTGAACCCGGGCTCGATTGCGCCGCTGCCCACCAGTTACGCGCCTTCTGACGTTGTTCGCTTCTTCTCTCAGCTCATCGACAGGTGCTGTCAGACGAATCCGGGCCCGTCTCCGAAATCGACCAACGACCTTAGCTCAGGCCGCAAGTTGACGCCATTCGGCCAGGGCAGCGGATCGGTTTTGCTTGAATGCTTCTCTGCGGTTTAAGTGACGTTCGTGGCTGAAGTGATTGTGGACGGATGACTGGGTTGAGACGAACTTTTGGAGCGTCTCGAAGCTGCGAAACTTGCCCATGGCAAGTTCCTTTCGCCGGAAGGGGAGGTGGGAGTTTTCGGCGCGGTTATTGAGCCAGCGTCCGGTCTCCTGACGGCCGGCATTGCCGATCACGTTCATTGCGGCTTTGTAGGACTTCAGCCGATCCGTCACCACGACTTGCGGATTGCCGTATCGCTTCATCGTTCTGCGCAAGAATCTCAATGCTGCTTTGCGATCCCGGCGCCTTGTGACATAGGCCTCAAGAACTTCGCCTTCGTGATCGACGTCCCGCCACAGGTAATGAAGGTCGCCGTTGATGTTGGCTACGCCGGCCTTCGGCTCACGAAAACCTCGTCGAGGTGCCAGGTCCAGTTCGAGTGACGATGGCCCTGAACTCGACGCTTTCGGATCTGTGCCGCGAACATCGGCCCGAACCGGTTCCACCAGAAGCGCACCGTTTCGTGCGTGATATCGATCCCGCGCTCGTGGAGCAGGTCCTCGACGTTCCGAAGCGAGAGCGGGAAGCGGATGTACATCATCACCGCAAGGCGAATGATCTCGGGCGAAGTCTTGAAATATTTGAACGGATTACGCATCCGGGGAGGCTAGGGAGCTACGTCGCCGCGCTCAAGGCGAACTTCCTCTGACAACACCCCGAGCCGTCATAGGCAAAGGTGAATGTGACCGATCAGGCCATAGCGGGGCCAGACCCCGCCCTGAAAACCATGCCGGGATCCGGCCAGACTGGACTTGTCTCGTCAAGGGTCCTGACCGCGTAGCGGCGCTTCGCGCCCTTGACGAGACAAGTCCAGTCTGGCGCCCTGCTTGGCAAGGATTTCAGGGATGGCTCTGCCCGGCGCATGCCGGGGATTTTCAAAAAACGCCAATTAGTTCACGTGGTTGGAATGCAATAAATGGTGAGTGTCCCCATTTATTGTGGTGAGTGTCCCCATTTATTGAAAAAATCCCTTGCAGAAGGGGGGCCGTCCACACATGTCACCATTTATTTCCATTTATACCAGAGTCCTATTCTAGCCGAATTCTCACATAGTTGGTTGATAGCTGCTCTCCAGCCATATTCCCGGCTCCCAAGCCGATACAAAGTTCACCAACTTGCTCTGGGAGTGGCGGCGGCATCGGCACGCGGTACAGAGAGGCATATCTCTCCATCGCGCTGCGATAGTCATTAGGAATCACGGCCAAATAAGTGAAATTCGGCAAATCAGACACTTGGTCGGAACGATCAATATATGCGGGCGCGGAGAGAAGATCGGCTGCATCTGAGCCCGATTCACACAATCGAATTCTATAATACAGAAAGGCCATATGTTTTTCGTCGACTATCCGCTCAAGATTCATATTCGCGCGCAGCGACACGACCCAATACCCATCATCGCTAGTCACGAACTCCGGCAGAGTAATATTTGACACGGTCTCAAGATCACCACCAATCATGCTTACTTTCGCTACCTCGTAGATATCGATTTCAGCCCTCGTTGTGCACCCACTCAGCAAGATGGAGATCGCCGCACAAATGATTGGAAGTGCTAGTTTTGTGATCATAACCATCTCGGTTCAGTCCTCATATGTGCGATCAACGATGTCTTTTGCGCTGAGACCGTCAACACCAGGCGCTTCGAAAGCGCCACTGAAGTCCGCGTGATTCGTATCGGCCGTAATCATCACATCAGCTTGACTAGATTGAAATGCGCGGGGTGTGCCCCCGCCAAGGGTGGAAAGTCCGCCGAGAACTCGCCCAGCTGCCTCGATGACATTACCATCTCCTGCTCCGGTGGCGCGAACGCCAACCGTTGTGCCCACGGAGTCTGCAGCACCGCCGAGGCCGCTGGCTCGCCCAACTTTACGAACCCCATCAACCCCCACTAGAGTGTCTACGCGTATGCCTTCACTGGCCAGTGTTTGCGTAACGCCTACAGCTGTGTTGGCACCATAGCTGTGGCCTATGATGTTCAACGGCTCTCCATTGCCGGCATTGGCCCTTGCAAAATCGGTGGCCTCGCTTCTTTGATCTTGCGTAAAATAGCCAACAGTTCGACCGTCTGACCCTTGATTTTCAGCATAAGTGCGAACGATACCCGTAGCGGAATCACCCGCACCGCCGATGTAAACGTCCGTAACCTCCCCACTCGGATCCGTCGCATTCAACGGATCGCTCCCCACATAAGCATACAGGTTCATCTGATCCGCATAGCCCACCGGATCGGTCTCCAGAAACCGCCCGATTTCCGGCCAGTAATAGCGCGCCCGGTAATAATACAGCCCGCTCTCGGCGTCATAGCGTCGCCCGGTATAGCGGAAGGGATTGCCGGAGGTGTCGAGCGGGGCTTCGACGCCATAGGGGGTGTAGACATACTGGTCGGTGAGGGCGCCCGATTGCTGGTTGGACAGGGCGATCACTGAACCGAGCCGGTTGGCGTGATAGTACTGGCG
>NZ_JBLWTD010000008.1:0-121648 GCF_048270265.1 Maricaulis sp.
TGGCAGGGGCAGGAGCGTCATTTCTATGCCATGCCCTGGGAAGATCGCTATATATGGGGCGTTACGGCAGGTCTGTTGAAGTCGCTGCACGACAAGCTGTATGGGTAGAACATGATCCGCATCACCATTCTCGAGATTGCTTCCTTCTTTCTGCCATTCCTGATTTTCTTTATCTGGCGCTGGCAGTCGAATTCCGAACATCCCATCGAGGCGACGCCAACCCTGCGGCTGGCGGCGATCGGGGCCGGCCTGTCGATCCTCGTCCTGATCTCGCTGGTCATGCTGGAGTCGAGCCAGGGCAGCCATGAGGGCGAGGTCTATGTGCCCCCGCGCGTCGTTGACGGCCGTGTCGTGCCCGGCCATTTCGTGCCCGTCGAAGAGTTTGAGGCCGGCAACCCCGCGACGGGTGAGACCACCGAGCCGCAATGACGGCAGCCCGCGCCCTCCCGACCCGTCTTGATCCGACCGATCACGTCTGGATGCGCGATCCGGCGACGCAGGCGGTGATGGATGCGCTGGAGGCCGCACGGCCCGGCGGCTCACGCTATGTCGGCGGCTGTATCCGCAATGCCCTGCTGGGCAAGCCCGTCGCCGATGTTGATATCGCCACCCAGCTCCTGCCCGAACAGGTCGTCGAGGCGGCCCGGGCGGCGGGCCTGAAACCGGTGCCGACCGGTATCCGCCACGGCACGGTTTCCATCATCTCCGCTGGTCGCCCGTTTGAAGTCACCACGCTGCGCCGCGATGTCGAGACCGATGGCCGACGCGCCGTGGTCGCCTTCACCGAGGACTGGGATGAGGACGCCCGGCGCCGCGATTTCCGGCTCAACGCCCTTTATGCCGACCGGAACGGGATCATTCATGATCCGACCGGAGGCCTAGCCGATCTCGATCCATGCCATTTCGTGTTTGTCGGTTCGGCGGAAAACCGCATCCGCGAGGACTATCTGCGCACCCTGCGCCTGTTCCGATTCGAGGCCTGGTACGGGGCCGGCGCGCCTGACCCGGAAGGGGTGGAAGCGGCGGCGCGGCTGAAGCAGGGCCTGCACACCCTGTCGGCCGAGCGGGTCTGGTCGGAGCTGAAAAAACTGCTCGCCGCACCCGATCCGGGGCCGGCCATCGCCGTAATGGCCGAACACGGCATCCTGTCAGAAATTCTGGGAGTGAACGGATCCTTAAGAATCCTTGGAGGTATTATAAACCAAGATATCACTGCCGGTCTGGAACCCGACCCGCTTTTGCGGTTTGTGGCTCTTGTTGGCGGTGGACCCGAAAGGATCAGGATCATGGCAGCCAAACTGAAAATGTCGAATGCCGAGAGCCGGCGCATGCAAGGCGCGGTCGATCCGTCGCTGTGCGGCGAGGTCGAGGCAGCTTTCACCGACATGGCCGCAGCGGAGCGGGCGATCATGTCGCTCGGCGCGCGCGCCTTTGAAGACCAGGTGCGGCTCGCGGCCGCCAGCGATGTGGCGCCGCCACCGCGTGACTGGACCCTGCTCGCCAAATTCGCCCGCGAATGGCAACAGCCTGACTTCCCCGTCTCCGGCGGCGATCTCATCCTGCTTGGCTATGAGCCCGGCCCGATGCTCGGTGATGCGATGGATGCCCTCAAGGCTCACTGGATTGCCGAACGTTTCGAGCCGACCAAGGAAGAATTGATCGCGCGCCTGAAGCACTAGGCTTCGCGCATTGATCCTTGAATGAGTGAAAAGCCCCGGTCCTGGACCGGGGCTTTTTCCTGCGTGGGATTCACATGTCGAGATCGGCGTAATGGGCGGTGAAGACCAACGTGTCGACCAGGCCATGGGCCATGATGAGCGGCCAGAGATTGCGCTTGTAGACCAGGTAGAGCACGCCGAGCGCGACGCCGATCATGCCGGTCGAGACCCAGCCGCGCAGGCCCTGATAGTAGAAATGCCCGTAGCCGAAGACGAAACCGGCGAACAGGACGGCGAGAACCAGCGCGGCGCCCTTGCCGCCGAACACGCGCGCCGCCCAGGTGATGAGAACCCCGCGGAAAAACATCTCCTCGGCAAAACCGCCGCTGACCCAGGAAAGCGTGACCCAGAGCAGATAGACCGGCAGATTGCCGCGCACATCGCCCCAGCGTTCCGCGACCCCGGCAGGCTGTTCGGCAACCGACCACAGACCCAGGGCATCGCCGGCCAGTCCGGTCAGAACACCCGTGGCCAGGATCGCCACCACGCCCAGCAGGGCCTGGGGCACTATAAGGAGTTTCGCCTTGAGACCGGGCAGGGGACGCAGACCGATCTCTGACCAGGTTTCGCCACGCCGCTGCATCCAGATGGAGAACAGCACCAGGGTCAGGGCGAGCGAGACCGGGCCGGAGAATTTCCAGATATACTCGTCGAGGATCAGTTTCGAAATCAGTGCGAAGGCCACGACGTAGCCCAGTTCGATCAGGGAGCGGATGCGGGATGGCGGATTTGTATCAGTCATGAAGGGTCTCCCTGAGGGGGGTGAGTGCGAAGGTGGGGTGGGGCGAGCTTCGCCGGGGCCTAGACCTCGACACCGAGATAGAGCGCGGTGAAGCCGATCGAATCGACCAGGGCGTGGGCGACGATCAGCGGCCAGAGATTGCGCTTGTAGAGCAGGTAGAGCGTTCCGATCGCAAAGCCGATGGCGGCTATCGAGAGCAGGCCGCTCAGGCCCTGATAATAGAAGTGCACGCCGCCAAACATCAGCGCCGGCAGGACCACCATCAGGACGGGCCGCAGGGCCGAGGCGGGCAGGATGCCTTCGATGCGGCGCATCAGATAACCGCGGAAGAAGACTTCCTCGCCAAAACCGCCGCTGACGATGCCCAGCCCCATCCACATCAGATAGCGCGGCAGATTGCCGGTGGTCCCGGCAAAGCGATCTTCAACGCCGGAGGGGGTGACGCTCATGTCCCAAAGCCCCAGGGCCTCGCCGCCAAGGCCAACCACGGCACCGGAGCCCATGATCGCGACCATGCCGAGAACCACCTGCGGCAGGAACCAGAGTTTTGATTTCAGACCGGGCAGTCCGCGAAGGCCGAAATCGGACCAGGATTCAGAACGCAGGCGGGCAAGAAGGGCGATGAAGGCGATGGTGCAGGCCATCGACATCGGTCCGGCAAAACGCCAGGCGATCGGATCGAACAGCATTTTCGTCAGGATCAGGCAGGCAATGGCCGCACCCAGTTCGAGCACAAGGAAGCGGGGTTTCTGCGGGGCGTAGACAGGCATTGTGATACCATCGGATTGGAGGGATGAAGCGGTTCACCGAATAGCGAACACCGCCTCTTCTCCCATCGTCCCCGGTTTCAATCTTGCACGATTGTGCGGGCGCTTCGCGCTGCTGGTGTGACGCTACGCTTCCAGCGAAACGGGCTCAATCCGTGGGCCGCCTTGAAATGGCGCGTCATGTGGCTTTGATCATTGAAGCCGCAGGCCAGTGCCGTCTGGGCGATGCTCTCGCCCCGCTGGATGCGGTCGCGTGCGGCATCAAGGCGCCGCATCAGCAGATAGCGATAGGGGCTGGTGCCGTGCAGGCGGCGAAAGTCTCGCGACAGTTGCCAGCGATCCTGCCCGGCGGCCTGTTCCAGATCCTGCATCGAGACCGGCTGGTCGAGATGGTCGTGTATATAGCTGCGGGCGCGTTCGCTGGCGCGAGCGTCGAGCGGGCCGTCAAGCGCGGCCTGGCCGGAGGCGGCGTGCAGGGCGGTCGCGATATCGAACAGGGCCTCGTCCTGCTGCAGGGGGGAGAGCTCGTCCGCCGGGTGCGACAGGGCTGTTCTGACAGCCTGGAGGAGACCGGGGTGGGCTGACTGGCCGCCTTGGATGAATGGCAGGGCGCGGCCAGGCAGAATGGAGCCGAGGGCGCCTGGTTGAATCGTGATGGCCCGATAGGTGAAGCCGTCATCGGTGCCGGCGTGTCCGTCGTGCAATTCGTCGGGGTGGAGCACGACAAGCTCCCCGGGCAGGGACCGGCGCGCGCCGCCGCGATAGTTGAAACACTGTACACCGCGCAGGGTCAGTCCGAGTGTGTACACGTCGTGGCGATGCGGTGAAAAGGCGGTGCGACCGAGGCTGGCCTGGAAGCGCCGGATTTTGCAATCGGTGTGTTGCTGGCGCATGTTCGTTCCCGTTCCGCTGCATCCCTGTTGCTAGGATGCACGGGTGGAGCGGAATGGATGCAGTCCGGGACCGCGATTGCTTGCTCACATCTGATTGCGCTGGGGTCAGCCCGAAAGGGTCATGGTCTCGGCCAGAAGCCGGGAGGTCTGCTGATAGGCGGCGTTCGCCTGTTGCGTGGCCGCACTCGAGACAGTCTGGCCGACCTCTCCAGTGCCACCGATCGCTTCCTGGATCCGTGCCGCAATTTCCAGCTCGACCGCGTCGCGCTCTTCCTTGGGCAGGGCTTTCAGGGCCTCTTCCGTGAGGCCTTCCTCGCCGAGATATTGCGCCCGGATTCGTTCGGCCGGCGACATATGCGCCCATTTCAGGAATTCGCTGACCAGGGCATTTTCATCGGCGCTGGGCAGCGGAGCGGTCTTGTCACTGCGTTCCAGACGGCCACCGCTCGCAACCGGTGCCGCAGGGGCACTGTCGCCGGCCGGCGCAGGCTTTGAAATCTCGATCGCAGTCCCGGTTGCTTCGCGGGTCTGGGTCTGCAGTTTTGCAAACCAGTCCGACACGCCCGGTGTCACGCCCGTCAATCTCAGATCCGACATTCACGCCCCCTCATACGCCTCTGCATTGCAGGCGGGGTCGCAACAAGTGTGCCGGGATTGCAGCATTGAATTTATTGGGAAATTCTTGCTTTCAGACTGCGGATTCCGCAAGAACGGCAAGATGCACCGGGCAAGATATTCCGCCGGGCGGCTGTTTGCCCCCGATCGTCAATCACGGCCATTTTGCCTCGGGCGGCATGGAGGACAGGATGGATTTCACATTGCCGCCGGTCTCGAGACCGAACTTCGTGCCGCGATCATAGAGCAGGTTGAACTCGGCATAGCGGCCGCGACGGACCAGTTGTTCCTCGCGCTCATCGGCGGTCCAGGGTGTCGCCATGCGGCGGCGTACGAGCTGCGGATAGATGTCGAGAAAGGCCAGGCCGACATCCTTGGTAAAGGCGAAATCAGCGTCCCAGTCGCCGGTGTCGTGACGGTCGTAGAAAATGCCGCCAATGCCGCGCGGCTCATTGCGATGCGGCAGGAAGAAATATTCCTCGCACCATTTCTTGAACCGGGCATGGAAATCATCGCCATGCTTGTCACAGGCCTGCTGGCAGGCGGCGTGGAAGTCGATGGCGTCTTCATGATCCTGGGTGCGGTAGCGATCGAGCACCGGGGTCAGGTCCATGCCGCCGCCGAACCAGCCCTTCGTGGTGGTGATGAAGCGCGTATTCATGTGCACGGCGGGCACATGCGGGTTCCACATATGCGCGATCAGTGAAATGCCGGAGGCCCAGAAGCGCGGGTCTTCGCTGGCGCCGGGGATCTGGGCGCGGAATTGTTCTGAAAACTCGCCATGCACGGTCGAGACGTGAACGCCGACCTTCTCGAACAGGCGCCCCTTCATGATCGAGGTGATGCCGCCGCCCTGGTCGGATGAGCCATCGCCGCGCGACCAGGCCTCGCGTACGAAGCGTCCGGGCTCGCCGGGATAGAGGCTCGCGGGGGCCTCGTCCTCGAGACGTTCGAACTCGGCGCAGATCATGTCGCGCAATTGCTCGAACCAGGCGCGTGCCTTGGCACGGCGGGTGTCGAGATCGGTGCTGGTCGGGTGTGTCTGTGTCGTCATCATGCGCCATCAATACGGCGCTTGCCGCGAAGGGCAAGGTCGCGGGCCATTTGCGGCCCGCGACAACTCGTAGCGGTTTAGCCCGCTTTGCGCTGGCCACTCTGGCCCTGGCGGCGACCGCCAGGCTTGCGTGAGCCGGTTGCAGTGACAGTCTGGCCTTGCGGACGGCCGCCGCGGCGTTGTCCGCCCCCGCCGCCACCACGATTGCCGCCACCGGGCTTCTTGACCGGTTTTGGAATGTGCAGGGCGGCGCCCTCGGCAGTGAGATACTTGCCGATCAGGTTTTCGATCTCGCGCAGCATGGTGCGCTCGTCCGGTTCCACCAGGGCAATGGCAATGCCATCGGTACCGGCGCGCGCGGTGCGGCCGATCCGGTGGACATAAACCTCGGCCACGGTCGGCATTTCATAGTTCACGACATGGGTGATGCCGTCGACATCAATGCCGCGGGCGGCAATGTCGGTCGCGACCAGGATATTGACCGAGCCATTCTTGAAATTGGCGAGGGTTTTTTCCCGCTGGTTCTGGCTCTTGTTGCCGTGGATGGCGGCGGCGCGCAGGCCGTCCTTCTCCAGGTTCTGGACGACACGGTCGGCGCCGCGCTTGGTGCGTGTGAAGACGATGGCGAGTTTGACTTCCGGAGCTTTCAGGATGTCCCGCAGGGCGTTGCGCTTGGCGGAGGCATCCATCAGCATCACTTCCTGCTGGATACGCTCGATCGGCTTGGATTGCGGCGCAACGCTGACTTCCGCCGGATTGTCGAGGAAATCGCTCGCCAGCTTGCGGATCTGGGCCGGCATGGTGGCCGAGAACAGCATGGTCTGGCGGGTCTTGCGCAGCTTGGACATGATTTGGCGGATCGCCGGCATGAAGCCGAGATCCATCATCTGGTCAGCTTCGTCCAGGATCACTGTCTTGACGCCGTCGAGGCGCAGGGCGCCGGTCGAGACATGGTCGAGCAGGCGGCCCGGCGTGGCGACGAGGATATCGACGCCGCCTTCAAGGCGCTTGATCTGCGGACGAGGCTTCACGCCGCCGACAACCACGCAATGGGTCAGCTTCATGAATTTGGCGTAGTCGCGGATGGAATCGTCGATCTGGGCAGCCAGCTCACGGGTCGGCGCCAGGATGAGGGCGCGGCAATTGCGTGGGTTCGGGCGCTCATTGGCTTGTGCCAGGCGCGTCAGCAGCGGCAGCACGAAGGCAGCCGTCTTGCCGGTGCCGGTCTGGGCGATACCGATCAGGTCGCGCCCTTCGAGCAGGGTAGGGATGGCTTTCGCCTGAATGGGGGTAGGGGTTTCATAACCAGCGGCCGTAATGGCGCGGAGGACGGGTTCGGCCAGGCCGAGATCTGCAAATTGGGTCAAATGGACACTCATATTGAGGCGCGCGCACGGATTCGTCCGCACGCTGCACCAAATAATTTTTAAAAGAAGCTTGCGTAGGTCAGCCGCTCGGCGATGCCTCTGCGATACCGGCCAGCAAGTGGCAAATACCCGGGGGCGCTGATGGCGGTCGGAAGCGAAAAAGCAGCCGTCTGCCGGTACTCCCTGCGCGCCATGACTCACCTTGGCGTCTACGCGCGGTGCGCAGGCAAGGGAGAGATGGTCACATGTTGCACTGCAGCGCAAGGCATAATTGATGCGGCCACGCAGGCATGTCCGGCCCCTGCCGGGGCTCCGGAGTTGGCACACAAGCCGCGGGCGCGGCGATGGTCACACGGGTGGGATCAATAATAAAGGTTGCAAGCCTGCAGGTTTCCCGCTCCCTTGCGCGATGGATCAGAGCTTTGGGGGAAGTCATGGATTGGTCGTCAGTTGTTCTCGCCGCTATCGGCGGCGCCGTCGGGGCTGGATTGGGCACATTGCTGCTTGCGGTCCTGTGGCCGCGCCGTGCCACGGCAGATGGTGCAGCCCGCAAGCTGGATTTGCGCGGTATCGTGATGATCATCGTCGTCGTGCTTGGGGCCAGGCTGGGGCAACCCTTGCTGGATCCCGTCATCGGCCCGACGGTGCGAGACTGGATCGGCCCGGATTTCGAAGGCGATGTCGCGGAGATGATGGCGCAGGAGCCTTTCTTCCAGGTTCTGCAGGAAAAGGCTCCCGAGCGCGCCCAGGCCTGGCGCGATGCCGTGGCTGCCGCCTACCGGGAGGGCGGCGGTGTCGCGGCCGAACGCGTGGCCCGCACCGAGGGCGAGGCGATCGGGGCCTGGGTTATGGCCGAGTTCTCGCCCCGTGCGACTGATGAGGCCCTGCTGGATTTCTATTCGGCGCTGGGCAGGGTGACGCGTGAGACATTGCTGGATCATCCCCGGGACTGTTACGGCTTTTATTTCCCCGGTGTGCCGGGTGGCCCGCCGAGCCCGGATCTTGAGGCATTGGGCGTAGACCCGCTCGTGCTGGCCCGTCAGATGATTGAACTGGCTCGGACCGCAAATGATGAGGCCGTGCCGGTGAACTCCGAGGCCGGACAGGCTGGTGTGGCGGCGGCCGTGGCCGCTGCGAGCGAGGCTATCGGTGCGGAAAACATGGTGTTGTTCGGCGCGCGCCTGCCGGAGAACGACGCCGAGTTCGCCCTAATATGCCGGGGCATGCTGGTCTATCTCGACCACATCTCCACCTCTGACGATGCCGCCAACACCTTCCGCGCCCTGGCCTCGGCCGGCTAGCGCAGCTGCCGGCTGGCTTCCGCCAGGGCGATTGCCGCCGAAACCGTCACATTGAGCGAGCGCATGCCGTCGCGAATCGGAATTCGCACCCTCTCGTCGGCTGATTCGTGGACGTTTTCGGGCACGCCGGCGCTCTCGCGGCCGAAAAGCAGGCGGTCATCTGCAGAAAAATTGAAGTCCCAGATTTCGCCGGCCCCGGTGGTTGTGAACAGGACGAGGCGGCCTTGTGCAGCTTCTGCACTCTTTTGATATGCAGTCCATGAGGCGTGCCGGGTGGGTGATATTGCCGCACCATAATCCATCGCCGCAGCGCGGATTTTCTTGTCTGTTAAGGGGAAAGCGCAGGGTTCCACAATGTCCATACCCGCACCGAAACAGGCGGCGACGCGCATGGCCGCCCCAAGATTTTGCGGAATATCAGGTTGAAAAAAAACGATCCGCATTTTAAGCCGCGCACTGGCCGGGGGTCGAATTCAGTGTGCGGCATTGCGCCACGCACTGGTCAGCCAATCCGGCGTTAGGTTATACGGCGTCAAACCGCGCTTGCGCGAGGACGTCAAGTTATCTGGGGCAGGGGGACGCTTTCGCGTGACCCCGTTTAAGAAAAGAGAAGAGGTCGGCTCGTGACGGAACAGAACGGCGCGCTCGGTGAACATGGTCAGGAACCATCTCGCCGCGACTTCATCTATATCGCGGCCACAGGCGCTGCCGCGATCGGTGCCGGTATGGCGATCTGGCCTTTCATCGATCAGATGAACCCGGCCGCTGACACACTGGCACTCGGTTCGATCCGCGTGGATGTGTCTTCAGTGACCGATGGCAGCGAGATCACGGTGATGTGGCGCGGCGGGCCGGTGTTTATCCGTCACCGCACACAGGCGATGATCGATGAGGCCCGCGCGGTCCCGCTCAGCGACCTGCCGGATGACGCCTCACGCAATCTGAATGCCGGCATGGAGAACGCCTCCGCCGCTGACGAAAACCGCGTCCTGCGTCCTGAATATCTGATCGTCAAAGGCAATTGTACGCACCTCGGCTGCGTCCCGCTCGGGATTGGCGTCGATATGGGCGATTATGATGGCTGGTACTGCCCCTGCCATGGCTCGCATTATGACGGTTCCGCGCGTATCCGCCGCGGACCGGCACCGGAGAACCTGCCGGTTCCCGATTATTACTTTGAAACGGAAACGACCGTGAAGATCGGTCTGTCGCCTGAAGAAGCTGCACAATCAGGGTGGGTTGCATCATGAGCGGTCCTTCGACCTATGAGCCGAAAACCGGCTTCACGCGCTGGCTTGATGCGCGTCTTCCAATCATCCGCCTCGGTTATGACAGCTTCGTCGATTTCCCGACGCCGCGGAATCTGAACTACTGGTGGACGTTCGGCGGGATCCTCGCGATCTTCCTCGTCATCCAGATCGTGTCCGGCATCGTGCTGGCCATGCACTACGTGCCGCATGAGAGCATGGCGTTCGACAGCCTCGAGCGTATTCGCCGTGACGTGAAATTCGGCTGGCTGATCCAGTCAATGCACGCCAATGGCGCCAGCTTCTTCTTTGTCGCCGTCTATATCCACATGTTCCGGGGCCTGTATTACGGCTCCTACAAGGCGCCGCGCGAGATCCTCTGGATCCTCGGTGTCGTGATCTATCTGCTGATGATGGCGACCGGTTTCATGGGCTATGTCCTGCCCTGGGGTCAGATGTCCTATTGGGGCGCGATGGTGATCACCAATCTGATCGGCGCACTGCCCTTCATCGGCGACGCGATCCGCGAATGGCTGTGGGGCGGTTTCTCCGTCGGTCAGGCCACGCTGAGCCGCTTCTTCTCGCTGCACTACCTTCTGCCCTTCGTGATTGCCGGTGTCGTGATCCTGCACATCTGGGCGCTGCACGTGCCGGGCAATGGCAATCCGGTCGGCATCGAGGTGAAGACCAAGAAGGATACGCTGCCCTTCCATCCGTATTACACGGTGAAGGACGGCTTCGCGATCATCGTCTATCTGATGATCTTCGCCACTTTCGTCTTCTTCCTGCCGAATGTTCTGGGCCATGCCGACAACTTCATCGAGGCCAATCCGCTCTCGACCCCGTCGCACATCGTTCCGGAATGGTATTACCTGCCCTTCTACGCGATCCTGCGGGCCGTCACCTTCGATATCGGTCCGATCGATGCCAAGCTGGGCGGCGTGATCGCCATGTTCGGTGCGATCCTGATCCTCTTCGTGCTGCCTTGGCTCGACACCTCGAAAGTGCGCTCGATGCGCTTTCGTCCGGTGACGCGGGTGTTCTTCATCCTCTTCGTCCTGGCCTGCCTGGGACTGGGCTGGTGCGGTGCCAACAATCCGGACGATCTGGTGTTCACGATCGGCCATAATGCCGATGGCGTGGCCACCGGCCTGCCCTTCGTGTTGTTCGCGCAGTTCCTGACTTTCTACTATTTCGCCTACTTCCTCATCATCCTGCCGGTGATGGGAATTATCGAGAAGCCGATTGACCGTCCTGCTTCCATCGAAGCGGCCGTCCTCGGCTCGGCCAAGGCATAGGGGCGATAACCATGAAGATGACCCGTATTCTCGTCGCCGCCGTGGCAGCCCTGGGCCTCTCGGGCATTGCCTGGGCCGCGACCGCCGGACAGCGTGCTCCCGAGCATCACCACTGGCACAATGCCGGGCCGTTCGGCACGTTCGACCGGCAGGCCCTGCAGCGTGGTCTGCAGATCTACCAGGAAGTCTGTGCCAGCTGTCACTCGCTGGACCTGGTGCATTTCCGCAATCTCGGCGAGGCTGGCGGCCCGTTCGAGAGCGAGGAATTCCCCAACGCCAATGACAATGCGATCGTGATGCAGATCGCGGCCAGCTACATGATCGAGGATGGCCCGGATGATGCCGGCGACATGTTCGAACGTCCCGGCGTGCCCAGCGATGCCTTCCCGGCACCGTTTGCCAATCCGCAGCAGGCGCGCGGTTCCAATGGTGGCGCGCTGCCGCCGGACCTGTCGCTGATCGTCAAGGCCCGCAGCCATGGTGCGGACTATATCCGCTCGCTGCTGCTCGGCTATGGCGAGGAAGTGCCACACGATGTCACCATCGCGCCAGGCAAGCACTACAATCCTTATTTTGCCGGGGGCGTCATCGCGATGGCTCCGCCGCTGTCGGAAGGTCTCATCACCTATGCCGATGGCACCGAGCCGAGCATGGAACAGATGGCGGAAGACATTGTCACCTTCCTGACCTGGGCCGGCGATCCGCATATGGAAGCGCGCAAGCAGATGGGTGTGATGGTACTGATCTATCTCTTCATCTTCGCGATCCTGGTCTATCTGGCCTACCGCCAGATCTGGGCCAATGTGAAGCATTGATCGCGACACACACGGTATGAACAAGGGGCTGCGAACGTGAGTTCGCAGCCCTTTTTCGTGACACCACCGGGAGATTGACGATGGGTCAGTGGACGCTCGGCATTATTGGCGGTTCCGGGCTCTATGCGCTCGACGGCCTAGAAAACCTCCGTCGCGAGCGGCTGGAGACGCCCTGGGGCGAACCCTCCGACCTGCTCACCTTCGGCGAGTTGCACGGCGTGCCGCTGGTCTTCCTGCCGCGTCACGGGCAGGGGCATCGGCTCCCGCCTTCGGCGATCCCGTTTCGCGCCAATATCGCGGCGCTGAAACAGGCCGGCTGCACCGATATTCTCTCGATCTCCGCCTGCGGCTCGCTGCGTGAGGAATTGCCGCCCGGGCATTTCGTGATTGTCGACCAGTATGTTGATCGCACAGAGGGCCGCGAGCGAAGCTTTTTCGGGCCGGGCTGTGTCGCCCACGTGCCGATGGCGAAACCGGTCTGTAGCCGCCTCTCATCGCTCGCAGCCGAGGCCGGAGCGGCTGCCGGCATCGCCCTGACGCCGCGCGGCACCTATCTGGCGATGGAGGGCCCGCAATTTTCCACCCGCGCCGAGAGCGAGCTCTACCGGCAGTGGGGCATGGATGTGATCGGCATGACCAATATGCCCGAGGCGCGTCTCGCCCGCGAAGCCGAGCTGCCCTATGCCTCGATCGCCATGGTCACCGATTATGATTGCTGGCGCGAACACACCCACAGCGTCGATGTGGGCCTGGTGCTGGAGGTCATGCGCGGCAATACCGTCAAGGCGCGGCAATTGCTCGACCGGATGGTGCTGGCGATGTCTCGCCAGGCGCGCACGCCCGGACCTGACGGTATCGAGACCGTGCTCGACACGGCCATCATCACCCCGGCTGCCGCGCGGGATCCGGAGGTGGTGGCGCAACTGGCGCCGATTGCCGGCCGCGTGCTGGGCTGAGGCGGGAGCGTCTGGGCCCCCTGAATCCGGTATCGGGAGCCGACAAGCCTTTTCCCCGATCCAGCCCTCGTCCATAAAGGCATCTGTTGTGTTCGGGAGTTTTCGATGTTGGTTCTTGTGATGTCCTTGCTGATCCAGGGCGATGTACCCGCCCTGGGGCCACCCAATCCGCGCCCGGCGTTTGAGTGCGCCGAGCACGTGACCGATGCGCGTGCGCGTCGCGCCTGCCTCAATACGCTGCTGCGCGAGGCCGAAACGCAATTGCAGGCCGCCCATGAGCAGGCGAGGGAGGATGCGAGCGAGTCCGATCTGGATTCCGGAGGCATGTTCCACGCCGCAGCCAGTCTTGATGAGGCCCAGGCCGTCTGGACCCGGTATCGCGATGCGGAATGTGTGCGGCGCGGTTCGCTGATGTTCGTCAGCGAGACCTCGCGCGAGGAAATCATCCTTGATTGCCGGATCGCGCTTGACCGGGCCAGGGCTGCGGAATTGCTGGAGCACTGAGTTGGGCCGTCCCGTTCTGCATATCGGCAACAGGCAATTGTCCAGCTGGTCGATGCGGCCATGGCTGGCCCTGCGCAAGGCCGGGATTGGCTTTGACGAGCACATGATCCCGCTCGACCGGCCGGACTCGCGCGCGGCACTCGAGGCGGTCTCGCCGGGCGGCACCGTACCTGTGCTCGAGTCCGGCGGCGTGGCGATCTGGGATTCGCTGGCGATCTGTGAGTGGGCCGCGGAACACAATCCGGCGCTCTGGCCATCCGATCCGGGCGTGCGCGGGCAGGCCCGCTCGGTCACGGCGGCGATGCATAGCGGCTTCTCCGCCCTGCGCAATGCCTGTCCGATGGATCTCTGCCGGCCCCCTGCGCCGATCGCGCTGGATGATGCGGTGCGCAAGGATGTCGCCGCCATCCAGGCCATGTGGACCGCAGTCAAATGCGGCGACGGCCCCTTCCTGTTCGGACAGTGGAGCATTGCCGACGCCTTCTACACACCGGTCGCGGCCCGCTTCCACCATTTCGCCATCGAGCTGGATGCGGCGTCGCAAGCCTATTGCGATACGCTTCTGGCCGATGAAGACTATCGCGACTGGTTCGACGCGGCGCAGCGTGAAGACCTGCTGCCGCCTGGCCACTCACACGCCTGACCCTTGAGGGGAACCGACTTGATCGATCTCAAAGCCGCCATTCGCACCATTCCGGACTATCCAAAACCGGGTGTCATGTTTCGCGATGTCACCACACTGATTGGCGATCCGCGGGCCTTCCGCATCGCGATCGATCAGATGGTCCAGCCCTGGGCCGGCGCCAAGATTGACCAGGTTGCCGGGACCGAGGCTCGCGGCTTCATTCTGGGCGGCGCGGTGGCGCATCAGCTTTCCGTTGGCTTCGTGCCGGTGCGCAAGAAGGGCAAATTGCCCTGGCGGACCCTGTCGGAAGAATACGAGCTGGAATACGGCACCGACACGATCGAGATCCATACCGATGCCGTGCGCGAAGGTGACCGCGTCCTGCTGGTCGATGACCTGATCGCCACCGGCGGCACGGCGGAGGCCTCGATCCGGCTGCTGCAGCGTGCCGGCGCGACCGTGGTCGGCGCGACCTTCATCATCGACCTGCCCGAGCTGGGCGGCGCCAAGCGCATCGAGGCGCTCGGCGTTCCGGTTTCCAGCCTGGTGTCCTACGAGGGGCATTGAGGGCGGGCGATGTTTCTCTGGCGGGGCTGATCCCATGACGACACCAACCGGCCGTTTCTCCAAAACGCCAGTGCCGCCCTATTACGCGGTCATCTTCACCAGCCTGCTCGCTGAAAATGATGAGGGGTATGGTGCCATGGCCGATGCGATGTACGCACTTGCGCTGGAACAACCCGGCTGTCTGGGCGCAGAAAGTGCCCGCGATGCGGACAGGCTGGGGATTACGGTGTCCTACTGGCGCGACGAGGAGAGCATCGCGGCCTGGAAGGGCCTCGCCAGGCATCTGGTCGCCCAGAAAGTGGGCATTGAGCGCTGGTATACGCATTACGAATTACGGGTGGCCAAAGTCGAGCGCGCCTATTCGGGCCCTGAGGGGCGCTCTGTTGATTGAAGCCGCCTGCGTCTGAGCCACCGCCCAGAATTCACTTTCTCCACCGCTGCGCTCGCTGCTAGCATCCCCGCAATTCAAACGGGGGAGCACCACCATGTTCATCGGTCATTACGCGCCAGCTTTCATCGGCAAGCGCATCGCCAAAACCGTTCCGCTCTGGGTTCTGTTCGCTGCGGTCCAGCTGGTCGATATCGCCTGGGGCGCCTTCATCGCGACGGGTGTCGAACATGTGCGCATTATCGAGGGCTTCACCGCCTCAAATTCGCTCGACCTCTACGACATGCCCTGGACGCACAGCCTCGTTATGGCACTGGTCTGGTCGCTCGGCGCCGGTCTGGTCTGGGCGGCGTTGGCACGCCGCGACAAGAGACTCGGCGGCATCGTTGTCGGCGCGGCGGTTTTCTCGCACTGGCTCACCGACCTGATCGTGCATGTGCCCGACCTGCTGCTCTATCCCGGCTCGGATATCAAATTCGGCTTTGGCCTGTGGAATAACTTCCCCGTTGCCATGGCGCTGGAGCTGGCACTGTTTCTTGGTGCGATGGCGATCTATCTGACCGGCACGCGCGCGAAGGGCGGGTTCGGGCGGATCTGGCCCGTCATCGCCACGGTCCTGATGCTGGGCCTGTTCTATCTCGGTATGACCACGCCGCCGCCGTCAGATATTGCCGTGGCCGGATACTCGGCCGTGGTGATGTATCTGCTGATCTGCGCCATCGCAGCCGGTTTCGATCTGACCCGCGAGGCAAAATAGCAAAAGGCCGCCCCGATCACGGGATCGAAGCGGCCCTTTTCAAGCGGCGATACCTCTAGCGGTTGGTGATCAGTTCCCGCACATCGTCAGCCAACGCTGTCAATGAGGCGTCGTTGAGATAGACCATGTGGCCACCGTCATAGTAACGCATATGTACCCGGTCCTGCACGAAGCCGGGCTGGTGGAACATCAGTTCCGCCCCCATGAACGGGGTGGCCAGATCGTAATAACCCTGGGCGACCAACACTTGCAGGTCAGAGTTCTGCCGCATGGCACGAGCAATCCACGGACCGGTATTGATGTAGCTGTTATTGCCCATCCGACCGGTATCCCAGTTCCAGTCCCCGACATCGCCGAGGGTGGCGTAGGGCTGGGTCAGATCGACCCCAAGGGTGCGTCCGAAATAGTCCTGCATTGCGGCGGTGTAGCCGCCATCAATGCCATAGAAGCTCGGATCCGCATCCGGCCGCTCGCCGACGCCATCAATCTCGACCCCGGTATAGCGGGCATCGAAGCGACCGACTGAAAGGCCCTGGTCGCGCAGCAGTTCGCGCTGGAACCGGCTGAGCGAGACGCGCAGATTGGCACGCTGGAGATAGTTCGCGGGCAGGCCGATAAACTGAGACAATTCGCTGGCGATCTGTGCCTGGCGTTCGGCTGGCAGCGAGACGCCATACATCAGCGCGGGCATGTAGTCTTCGATGGCAAATGTACGCGCATCGGCGAGGAATGTTTCGATGTCATTATTCCAGGCGGAGCGGTCGATACGGTTGTGATGCCAGGCGGCCGCCGCGTAGCCGGGCATCAAGGCGACATAACCGACATCATTGCCGTCCGCCGTGTCGTTATAGCGGAAGTCGAGAACGGTCGAGATCAACACGACGCCGTTGATGGCGACGTCGGTGTAGCCGCCTTCCAGCTGGTTCAGCAGGGCGCCAACGCGCGTTGTGCCGTAGCTCTCGCCGAGCAAGTATTTCGGGGAGTTCCAGCGTTGATGCTCCGACAGCCAGATGCGTATGAACTGGTCCAGGCTTGCGGCGTCCTCGTTCACGCCCCAGAATTCAGAGCCTTCATGCTCGCCGAGTGGGCGGCTCCAGCCTGTACCGACCGGATCGATAAAGACCAGATCGGCGACATCCAGAATGGAGCGGGTGTTCTCAACGATGTCATAGGGCGCGGCGCCGTCGTCCCCGGCATCCGGTAGAACCAGGTGCCGAGGTCCGAATACGCCCAGATGGAGCCACAAGCTGGCCGAGCCCGGGCCGCCATTGAAGACGAAGGCCACCGGGCGGGTACGAGGATCGCTGGTGCCGTCCGCGATGTAGGTTGTGGCAAAAATCGAGGCCGTCGGATTGCCGTCACTATCACGCAGATAGGTTTCACCGGCCGTTGCCGTATACCGCACGCGCTGCCCGTTGACCGTCACTTGGCCGCGGGTTTCATAGCTGCGCGCCTCGGGAATTGGCGCGGCCTCCTCGGCGATAGCGCCGACGGAAATCATGGCGAGGCTGAGCGTGGCGACTAGTGTGCGGATCATCGTGTTTCCCTCCAATAATTTCACGGGGGTCTAAAGCTCCGGGGGGCGGAGGGAAAGTTACAGTTTGGTTGGCTGGAAAATCGCCGTGGCGCGCGTGAGGGGCAGGGGGGGGCGCTGATCTCCGCCGTGGTCATGTATTTCGTGATCTGCGCGATCGCAGCCGGTTTCGACCTGACCCGTGAGAAAAAATAGCAAAAGGCCGCCCCGATCACGGGATCGGAGCGGCCCTTTTCAAGCGGTGATACCTCTAGCGGTTGGTGATCAACTCGCGGATATCGGCGGTGAAATCGACCAGCGAAGGCTGGTGGATATACATCATGTGGCCGGCTTCATAATATTTGAAGTGGACCCGGTCCTGGTCGAAACCGGGCTGGTTGAACATCAGCTCGGCCGCGAAGAAGGGTGTGGCCAGGTCGAAATGACCCTGGGCGACCAGCACCTGGAGATCGGAATTCTGCCGCATGGCACGTGCGATCCACGGCGCGACATTGATATAGCTGTTGTCGCCCGACTGGCCGACATCCCAGTTCCAGCCCCGAACCCCGCCGATCGAGGAATAATACTCGGTGATATCAACACCGAGCGTCCGGGTGAAATAATCCAGCATCGAGGCGGTATAGCTTCCATCAATGCCGTAAAAGCTCGGGTCCTGTTCCGGGCTGTCACCGACGCCATCGACTTCCTGGCCGGTATAGCGGCTGTCGAGCCGGCCGACCGAGAGGCCCTGATCGCGCAGCAATTCCCGTTGGAAGCGGCGTAGTGAGACACGCATATTGGCGCGTTCGATGAAGCTTTCCGACAGGCCGGTGAATTGCGACAATTCGTGCACGACGCGCGCTTTGCGCTCGGCCGGCAGGGAGACCCCGTACATCAGGGCCGGCATGTATTCCTCAATCGCGAAGGTGCGGGCGGCATCGAGGAAGCTGTCGATATCGTTGTTCCAGGCCGAGCGATCGACACGGCCATGGTACCAGGCGGTGGCGGCAAAGCCGGGCATCAGGCCGACAAATCCGACATCATTGCCATCGGAGGTGTCGTCGAAGCGAAAATCGAGCACGGTGGAAATCAGCGCAACGCCATTGATGGAGACGTCAGTGAAGCCGCCTTCGAGCTGGTTGAGCAAGGCGCCGATGCGCAGGGTGCCATAGCTTTCACCGAGCAGGAATTTCGGTGAATTCCAGCGCTGGTGCTCGCTCAGCCACATACGCATGAAGGCGGCGAGGCTTTCGGCGTCCTCGTCGACGCCCCAGAATTCGCTGCCCTCATGATCGCCAAGGGGGCGGCTCCAGCCGGTTCCGACCGGATCGACGAAGACCAGATCGGCAACATCGAGAATCGAATAGGTGTTTTCGACAACATCATAGGGTGCAGCGCCATCGTCCTGGACGTCGGGCAGGACCAGGCGTTGTGGTCCGAACACGCCCATATGCAGCCAGAGACTGGCCGAGCCGGGCCCGCCATTGAAGACGAAGGCGACCGGGCGCGTGCGCGGGTCGGTGGTTCCGTCGGCGATATAGGCGGTCGAGAAGATGGAGGCGGTTGGATTGCCGTCTTCGTCGAGCAGATAGGTCTCGCCGGCGGTCGCGGTATAGCGCACCCGTTGACCGTTCACGGTCACCTGACCGCGGGTTTCATAACTACGTGCCTCGGGCGTGTTCGCCGCGTCGTCGGCGGCAAGGACCGGCGCTGACAGGCAGGCCAGACTCAGCGCGGCAGCCAGGATCTTGATCATGTAACTTCCCCTAGATGGTTCGCGCCAAGTCTAGGGCGCACCGGCATGGAGGGAAAGTTACCGATTGTTCGGACGCAGCTAGCGCTTCTTCTCCACGAGCAGGTTTTTGGGCCGGCGTTCGCGGGCGGTCGCGAACAGCTGGAAGCTCTGATTGACGAAATTCGTCACGTCGGTGAGCGAGGCGATGAAGCTGAGCAGTTCCGGCGTGCGCTCGGCCTCGACCAGTCGCACCGGTGCCGACGGATCGGGCGTTTCGAAGCGGACATAGAAGAGCGGCTCGCCGCGCTTCAGGATCAGGTCCTTGGACAGGTCATGCCATTCAAACGCCCACATGTGCTGGCGCGGCCAGACATCGATCGGAAAACGGCCGCACAGCATCACGCCGGGGCGCTGGACCGGCATGTAGTGCAGGAAGGGCGGGAACTGGTTCACATAGACCGGATCGTCCGAGACGAAGACGAAGGGCGTGGCGATCTGCAGCATCGGCCGGCTGGGATGGCGCCATTCATTCTGCGGCGAAAGGGCGAGGATCTGCTGCAGCCCGGCCGGACGGGTCGAGGCCATCGGGCCATCGACATTGGTCAGGGTCAGCTGGCCCTGGGCATTGGGCTGCATGCGCAGGTGCAGGTCGATCGGCGAATTGATCACGAAATGGCGCCGGTCAAATTCGACAGCGGCCGGGCACACGGTGGCGGATTTCGAAGTGGTCGGTTTGGGGACGTCGAAACTGACAGGCTTTGGCGCGTCCCAGATCAGGCTCGCCTTCTCGTCCTTGAACAGCCAGCCGATCTTGTAGCGGCGCCGGGTGTCGAATTCGGCATCGCGTTGCATTTGCCGGTGGAGCTTCACAAACATCCGGACTCACCTCTTCTGAAACAGGTCGCGAGCCTAGGCGAAGCCTCGCGGTGAATCGACCGCGAATTCAGCCTCGCCTGGCGGCAGGCGATGATGGAATTACCGCCGCGTCCGCGCTATAGCCCGGCCATGAATTATCGTCACGCCTTCCACGCCGGAAATTTCGCCGATGTCGTCAAGCACGCCATCCTCGCGCTTTGCCTCGAACATCTCGGGTCCAAGGACAAACCCTATCGGGTGATCGATACCCACGCGGGAATCGGTGCCTATGACCTGACCTCCGACGAGGCCAGGCGCAGCCCTGAATGGGTTGAGGGTATTGGCCGCATTCTCGGGGCCGACATGCCCGATGATGTCGCCGCGGCGCTCAAGCCCTATCTCGACCTGCTGGCCGAGATGAATCCCGGCGCCCTGACCGAATATCCCGGCTCGCCGGAAATCTCCGCCCGCATCACGCGCCCGATCGACCGCATGCAGTTGTGCGAATTGCACGAGGCTGATGCCCGCACGCTCGAGCGCCGCTATGCTCGCGACGGCCGCGTCAAGGTCGAGCATCGCGATGGCTACAAGGCCCTGACCGGTCTGGTGCCGCCGAAGGAAAAGCGCGGCCTGGTCCTGATCGACCCGCCCTTCGAGGATCGCGACGAGCTGGCGCATCTGGCCGAGGCGGTGATGCCGGCCCTGAAGAAGTGGCCCACAGGCACGTACGTGTTCTGGCGTTCGCTGAAAAACCTCTGGGCGGCTGACCGTTTCGACAACGGGCTCACCGAGTGGCTGATCACCGAGCAGGGTTTCGAGCCTGAGAAAATCCTGCGCGCCGATTTGTGGATCCGTGACCTGGCCAGCGAGGGCAAACTCGCCGGTGCCGGTGTGATCGTCATCAATCCGCCCTGGCAGCTGGAGGAGAAGCTCCTCGCGCTGATGCCCTGGCTCGCCGAGACACTGGCGCAGGGCGATGGCTATGGCTGGCGCGTCGATGGCGGGCTGACCGAAGAAGACGTCGAGGCGGTTGACGAAGACTAGTTCGCGAACGTTCAAGATGATGTCGGCCGGAGCCCGGCTGCCGTCCGTCGGCTAGCTCAGCAGGCAACGCATGAACCGCCAATCGTGATGCAGGGCTTCCGGGACCTCGGCCCCGGGATAAGGGGGGGTGTCGAAGAACCCCGCCGCTTCATACAGACGATGAGCGGAGGTCATGAACGGGCCCGTGTCCAGCACCAGCTCCCGATAGCCGAAGGCACGGGCATCTTGCACGAGCCGGTCCAGGATTTTTGCCCCCGCGCCTCCGCCGCGGACGGCTTCTGAGACATAGATGCGTTTGATCTCGCCGACGCCATCGCTCACCTGGCGCAGCCCGCCCATGCCGATAGCGGTATCGCCGTCGAGGACGAGGTAGAAGGCGCCTTCCGGCGGCGTCCCCGCGCAAAGCTTGTCTAATGCGGATTCGACATAGGTCGGGATGGTCATGCCCAGAAGCCCGGACAGCGACAGCGCGAATCGCTCTTCCACCGCCGCAGCAATCCAGTTGAGATACGCGACATTGAAGCGTGTGAGCACCTCCCGGTCGCGAACCAAATCGACTCGCTCGAACTGCAGGTTCATAGGCTCTCCTCCCGGATCGGGCCGCGACACGGTATTCACGGACCAAGGGTCGCTACAAGACGAAATTCCATTTATGTGTTCCCAAAGCTCCGCTTGGAAAGATCAATCATGCCGCATCCCTATCTCATCCTCGATGTCTTCACCGACCAGGCCTATTCGGGCAATCCGCTTGCGGTCGTTCTCGAGGCCGATGACCTCGACGATATCGCGATGCAGGTGATCGCCGCCGAATTCAATCTGTCTGAAACGGTGTTCATCACGGAGCCGAAGGGGCAGGAGGCCGATTACGGCCTGCGCATCTTCACACCCAAGAGCGAATTGCCCTTCGCCGGGCATCCGACAGTCGGGGCCTCTGTTGCCCTGGCGCTCAAGGCCGGCGGCGAGCCGGGCAAGCGCCGCCGCTATGTGCTCGAAGAGACGATCGGCGATGTGACCACCGATGCGCGCTATGCCGGGCCGGTCCAGGGCTCGGCCCGCTTCTTCGCACCGAAGCTGCCCGAATATATCGGCGAACTCCCGGAGCTCGACCCGATCGTCGAGGCGCTGGGCCTCAAGGCCGGCGACTTCCTGCAGACCGCTGTGCAAGGCGGTGTCTGGTCGGCGGGCGTGCCCTACGCCATCGTGCCGGTACGCTTTGCGGAGACCATGGCCGATATCCGCATCAACACCGCCGCCTTCGAGGAGGCTTTCGGCGGCGAGACGCCGATCGCAGCCTTTGTGGTCGCCAAGGCCTCTTCGACCGAACACACGACCGACTGGCGTGTGCGCATGTTCGCGCCGCATCTCGGGATTCTCGAGGATCCGGCGACTGGCAGCGCGGCGGCGGCCTTTGCCGGACTGATCGCCGAGCAGGGCGGTCTTGGCGATGGCGATCATTCCATCAGCCTGTATCAGGGCCTGGAAATGGGCCGGCCCAGCCATATGCGGCTGCTGCTGCGCATAGAGGCCGGCAAGCTGACCGAGCTTATGATCGGCGGCGATGCGGTCAAGGTGGCCGAGGGCGTGCTGCTCTAGCCCGCTGAAGCTAGCCAAGCGGCCGTACCGTGAACACGTCATCATCGAGCACGCGCGGGATGATCACCCTCAGGAAATGCGTAGCATAGCGGCGCAGGAAGCGGTCACCACCGGCATCCGAGCTGGGCGAATGGGTCCGCAGCCGGATCAGGCCGCTGCCTTCGCGCGCATCCTTCGAGAAATAGGCGATCTTGTCGCCCGGCGAGGCGGCCGTGATGGCGGCCGCCAAAACCGGTTCATAGGCGCGGGTGAGGGTCTTGCGCAAAAAGCCCTCGCTCTGGAGCAGGGCGCGACGATCGATGTGCAGCACCCGCCTTTCGCTATTGCGGCGATTGCGGTGGGCGCCCTTGATCAGATTGTTGTGGGCATCGATCTCGATCCGGGTGATCGCCTTGCCGGCACTGACGCTGTTCTTGCCGGACACGCGCGGTGCCGTCAGCCAGAGCTGGTAATCGGTGACGGGCAGGCCGGTCTCGTCGACGGCGTCGACCACGATCTGGTAGAACTCATTGAAGCGGCTCTTGTCCGCGCTGGCGCGTCCGAGGATGCGCTCGCGCAAGGCGTCGGCCTCCTCGCCATCCTGGGCGAGCTTGCGCGTCTCGTCGCACACCGCCTGCCATTGCGCCGCGACCTGATCATATCCGGCTGCGCTGTTCACGGCGAGGGCGTCCAGGATCAATTGCGACAAGCGGTTGGCGGTCGCCGGGTCTTTCGACTCGCTGCGCTTGGCCGCGGGGCGCAGTACGGTGAGGTGATGCCGGTCGGGCAGGACAGCGAAGGGCGTCTTGTCGGGGCCGCGCCTTGTCCATTGCGTCAGCCTGGGCTCGGTCAGGGAACCGGTGGTGAAGTCGACGGTCATCCCCTGCGGATCCATATTGGCACTGGCGATCCGCACCGTGCCATCCCAGGCCTCCTCGCCGAGGATCTGGGTGCCGGGGATCTGGCAGGCGCCGACGAGGACGAAGGGGCGCGTGCCCGTGGCCGAGAAGGGGCTGGCCGTTTCGCCATCGGGCGAGAGCCGGTCGATGAGGGCGATGTCCTGCTGCAGGCAGGAGCCCAGCTCGAGCGCATGCAGGAATTCCGTCCCCGTCTGGAAGCCACGATTCCAGCCCTTGACCATGCGCGCCAGCAGCGAGCGGCCGAGCGTTGCCAGGGGCGAGCCGAAATTGGCCGGCGCCAGCATCAGCAGATTGTCGACCGGCGCGCCGCCGGCGGGATAATTCTCCGCCAGCCAGCGCCGCGCCACCAGGGCACCGGTTGAATGCACGATGAGGTGAAAGCGGGCCGGCAGGCGTCCATCGCCCTGCATTTCGTTGATCACGGCCTGCATGCGCCGCGCCGAGTCCGCAACGTGAACATCGTCGGACATGGAGGGATAGCCGCCGAGGAAGAGGTCGGCGGTCTGGTAGCCGTATACGGTCAGGAAATGACCGACCTCGGCCATGGATTTGTCAGATGCACTCCAGCCGTGGATCAGCAACACATGTCCGGGCATGGCGATACCTCACAGCGAATGAGGCATCAGAATAGCACATCCACAGGCTGTGGGATAATGTGGCAAACGCGTTGGGCTAGTAATCATCCTCGGCACTGTCCCACCAGGGGTGCCAGTCGGGAAGGTCCGTGGAGACCTTGAGCGGGAATTCCGGCGCGCGTTTCTCGAGGAAAGACATCACGCCTTCCATCGCATCCGGCCCGACGCCGGCCTGCAAAATACCCTGGGTTTCGACGCGGTGCGCCTCCATCGGATGGCTCGCCCCCAGCATGCGCCAGGCCATGCGCCGCATCAGCGTCACCGAGACCGGAGCGCAGCGTTCGACGATCTCCCGGGCGCGCTTGCGGGCTTCGGGCATCAAGTCGACGGCCGGGACGACGCGGGCCACCAGTCCGGATTCAAAGGCTTCGGCGGCGGAGAAGGTGCGTCCGGTCAGGCCCCAGTCCATCGCCGTGGAAATTCCCACCACACGCGGCAGGAACCAGCTGGCACAGCCATCCCAGACAATGCCGCGCTTCGCGAAGGGATAGGCGAACTTCGCGTCGATCGAGGCCAGGCGGATATCCATCGGCAGGATCATGGTTGCACCGATCCCGACCGAAGCGCCATTGATCGCGCCGATCACCGGTTTGAGACTGTCCCAGATGCGCAGGTTGAGCTTGCCGCCGGCATCGCGCCATTTCGGGTCGCTGCTGTCGAACTCGCCGCTGTCTTGCGACTGCCCGATCAGATCGAATGTTTCTGCACCCATCGACAGGTCGGCACCGGCGCAGAAGGCCGGTGGCTCACCGGTCACGATCACGGCGCGGACCTCGTCATCGGCATCGCTGAGGTCAAAGGCGGCAATCAGCTCGTCGCCCATCTCATAGGTGAAGGCATTGAGCCGGTGCGGCCGGTTCAGGCTGATCGTCGCGACGTGGTCTTCAACGGCATAGGTGATGGTGTTGAACGTCATGGTGCCGGCTCCCCCGTCTCAGGCTGGGGCTCACGCTAGCAGACGTGAGGCCCGCTGCCACCTGTCATGCAGGGGTCAGGCAGGCGTATCGCTGTCTGCCGCCTCATCTTCGATGCTGTTGACGAACAGGCGTCCGCGCTCGGTGATCAGCACGATGACGATCGTCATCGCGCCCATCGCGGCCTGCCCGGTCACGAGCGGCACGGGTGTGCCGTCATAGAGCTGGCCGATATAGGCGCCGGCGAGGGCGGCGAGCACGCCGGTCAGGAAGCCATAGGCCGCCGAGGCGGTGCCGGCGATATGGCCGACGGGCTCCATCGCCAGGGCGCTGAAATTGGCTCCGATCAGCCCGAGCAGGGCCATCGCAGCCGCCAGCATCACCATGAAGACCACAAGATTGTCGACGCCCGCCACCAGCAGGCCGGCATGGGCGGCGCTGATCACGGTGAAGGCGATCAGGGCCCAGTGGGACAGGCGCCGCTGGCCCAGTCGCATCACCAGTTTCGAGTTGGCGTAACTGGTCACACCCATGCCAAGGGCGATAGCGGCGAAGGCGAGGGGGAAGCTGTCACCGAGCGCGAAGTGCTCGGCGAATATCTGTTCCGATGATCCGAGGAAGGCATAGAGCCCGCTGAAGAAGGCGGCGCCGGCCAGGGTATAGCCCAGGGTCAGCCGCGTCGTCATCGCTTCGGTGAAGGCGTGGATCGATGTGCCCCAGCCCAGTTTCTGGCGGAATTCCGGGTGCAGGGTCTCGGGCATGCGAAAGTGCAGCCAGACCATGAGGCCGAGCGCGAACACCATCAGAAAGCCGAAAATTCCCTGCCAGGGCAGCACGAACAGGATCAACTGCCCCATGCTCGGTGCCAGCACGGGCACGGCCATGAATACGGTCATCACCATCGACATCACTTCGGCCATGCGCCGGCCGGAGGTCAGGTCGCGGGCAATGGCGGTGGCGATGACGCGGCAGGCTGCCGCGGCGGCGCCCTGGAAGACGCGCGCGATCAGCAGCATCTCGAAGCTCTGCGACAGCATGCAGACCAGGCTGGCGATCAGAAACAGGCCCAGCGCACCGAGGATGACGGGTTTGCGGCCATAGGCATCGGAGAGCGGACCATAGATCAACTGTGCGCCGCCAAATCCGAGCAGGTAGGCGGTGATGACATATTGGCGATCATTGGGGTGGGCGGTGCCGAGACCGGCGGCGATATCATCAAGCGCCGGCAGCATCATGTCGATGGCCAGGGCGACGACAGCCGTCATCGCGACCAGCAGGGCCACAAGCTCGCCCAGTTTCATGCTCGCGGGCGCGGGCATCGACGCATTGACTCCAGCTGACATTAAAGCCCCCTCATGACCACGCATCCAGCCAGCACACATGCGCAAGGATGTCCGGTCATGCAAGGCGTGAACTGCGCTGGACCGCTTCAGCCCTGTTTTGGATTGTAGAAGATATTGAGCTGGAAGCTCTGCGCGATCCGCCGGGCACGGTCCATGAAATGGGCCTGCGCGGCTTCGCTGGCACCGATCTCGCCCAGCGTCTGTTCAAACAGGGTCAGCCAGGTCTGGAAATGCTCGGGTGTCAGCCCGGTCAGCTTCATGTGAACCGGCATGGGCCGTCCGGAATAGCTGCCATCATGCAGCATGATGGACGACCAGAAGCGCTTCAGCTTGGCAAGGTGCTCGTCCCATTCATCGCCGATCTCGCCATCGAAGATCGGACCCAGTACGGGGTCGGCGCGGACATGGGTGTAGAAGCCGTCGACAAGGCTGGAGATCAGTGTCGCATCAATGCCCATCGCTGCTGCGGCATCGCGGGCAGCGTCGCGCGCCTCGGTGACGCGGATCGGGTAGGGGGTGCTCATGCCGGTTTCTCCTGGGAAGGTTCAGGCTAGGCGCACCGGCAGGGAGCGGCAAGCGCCCCTGGCGCGGCCTGGTGTCGCGTCCCCCGGCCCGTGTGGACCAGAGCGGGTCTAGCCGAATACACGCCGCAGGATGTCGCTGCCGCGCTGCACCGGGTCCTGACGGATGGCGCGCTCTTCCTGGCCGATATAGTGGAAGACGCCGTCAATGGCGCGGCCAACCGCGTGATCGGTGACGGTATCGCGCAGGGAGCCGGTGGCGCTGCGATTGCCGAACAGGCCACCGAGCAGGCTCTGGCCCCGCGAGACCTGGGGCTCGACCGCATCAACGGCGCGATAGGCGCCCGAGCCGGTGAGTGCGGTCTCCATCGAGGGGCGCAGGAGGCTGGTGAGGCGGCTTTCGCTGCGGTCGCGCAGATAATCGGTCGCCGCGGTATTGCCGCCGCGCACGATCGAGACGGCATCGCCGACGCTGATCGATTGCACCGCATCGGTGAAAATGCGTCCGGCCTCGGGCATCGCCGCCTCGGCGGAGCGATTGATGCGTAGTTCCAGATCATCAACCGGGCCCGACATGCCGACGCGGCTGAGCTGGTTCTGCAGGCTGGCGAGCTGGCGCGGCAGCGGGATGTGCACTGCCGGATCGCCGAAAAAGCCGTCCGCCCGGCCCAGGCGCTGGGTTGCCAGGCGCGCGGCTGTCTCCAGCGCGGCGCGAATGCCGGAACGGGCATCGGTCTGGCTCAACCGGCCATAATTCTGGGCCATCGCCGCCGGAGCGAGGGTGAGCGCAAGGGTGGAAATGATAAATTGGCGTCGCAGCATGACAGTCCTCCAGCGTTTGATATCGCACCGTTCGCCTGAACCGGGCTTGAACGCCGCCCGATCAGTCAGGCCTTTTTGACGAATTCCGACTTCAGCTGCATCGCGCCAACGCCGTCAATGCGGCAGTCAATGTCGTGATCGCCCTCGACCAGGCGGATATTCTTGACCTTGGTGCCAACCTTCACGACCAGGGACGAACCCTTGACCTTGAGGTCCTTGATCACGGTGACGGTATCGCCATCGGTGAGTTCGGCCCCGTTGGCATCGCGCCAGACCGGCCCGGTCTCGGCTGCAGCCTCTGCCGACCATTCATGTGCACACTCCGGGCAGACCAGCAGTGGTCCATCCTCATAGGTGTAGACACAGGCGCATTTCGGGCAGGGCGGCAATTCGGACATGGGTGACTCCGGCGACAGGATTTGAACGCGAGCGGCTTAGGCGCTTTGCGCCGGTTTGTCGATGCGCGGGGAGGGGCGGGTTGGCAGGAGGGCGGAAAAACTCCCTGCACGCCGGTTTTTCACCTCACGCCCGGGGCGGACGGGCAGTCGGTCTTTCTGAACAGCTGGCTGAAGGTCAGGCTCACATTGTTACGCTCCGAGTTCCACCGATCTGCGGTGAAGCGCACCCGCGCCAGCTCATTGCGGCCATGGGGCAGGTAGAGGGCGCCGCTCCAGGGCCTGAGGGCACCCGAGCTCGTGCCGGCCGTGAACAGGTGCGATCCACGCGTCTCGCCATTGACCGAGACGGTGACCCGGGTCTCGGGCTGTTCGGGCCGGACCCGGAAATACAGCATGGAATGGCACCGGACGGGTGCGACGGCGTCGAAGGTGATGTTGCGGAAATTGCCCGAGCGCCGCAGCGGCGAGGAGCCTGCAGGCCGGTATGCGATCTCGTTCAAGGCCCGTTCCCGGGCGAATGTGGCCATGTTGCCGATGGAGTCGGACCAGGCGCGTTGCTCCTCCATCGCGGCGGGAGTGCAGGTCTCGCCAGGCGCGGCCATCGCGTCGAAATCGACGATATCGCACAGCACCAGGGCGAGCCGTGCCGTCGCGACGCGCCGGCCTGAGGCGCCGGTATGGTAGCGCGAATCGAGCATCATGTCGGCCGGGACACGGTTGTCATTGAACAGGTAATGGTATTCCAGCCCTTGCTCCTCGAGCTGTGAGGCCAGGTTGCTGATGGCTCCACGGGACAGGGTGGAGAACTCGTGCAGTGGCGGCTGCGTGAGAATGAGCTGAACCCCGCGGCTGTTCAGTTCATTTCGCAGCGCCGTCAGATAGCGTGCAGCCGGCCGGGCCAGGAAGAGGCGTTCATCCTCCGCTTCGCGCGCGCTGCCGAGGGCCTTGAGGGCGTCTGTCCGCGACGGGCCGGGGAGATCCAGATCGCCATAGGCGTTGACGCCAAATCGCCAATAGCCGGAGTCGGGGATGTCGAATTGCTCGCCCGCCAGGAATTGGCCAGCGACCGAGAGGAGTTCGCCGACGGGAAAGGCGCGGAGATACTCCACCCGTTCGCGCGGCTCCAGAAAACCGAACAGGCCCAGCCCCCGTTCAAAATCGACGACGGCTGTCAGCGAGGTGAGCTTGTCCCGGCTGTAGGCCTCATATTCCAGTGGCAGGACGACTACGTCGCCCGGCGCCGCATTACGCGTTGCCAGATAGGCGAAATAGGGCACAGCCAGGCCGGCATGCGAGGCCATGTTGACCACATCGACTCCCAGCGCCTCCGAGAGTTGCTCGGCGCTATAGCCGAGATTGCCGCTGGAGCCGGAAATGATGATGAGCTTCGGGCCATCGATCTGTGCCGCAGCCTCCTCCTTGAGGTCGAGCGACCAGCTTGTCCAGGCGCCATCGCCCCCGACCAAGCGTCCCGACAGGAACAGGACGACGCCAATCGTGGCGGCGCAGAGCGCCAGGAAGCTCAGAAGCGCGGCGAGGGCGAAGCGTCCGTAGGTCATCTCAGAACTGGAAGTAGATGAACTCATTATGGGCCCCGATACGGCTAACATAGACCACATAGAAGAATGCCAGGCACCCGGTCACCATCGCCCAGCGGATGTTCACCGCGAACGGGGGCACATGGATTGTGAATCTGAAGACCCCGGGACGGTGAAGGGCGGGCGGAGCTGGCGGCGGTGTCTTCTCATCCGCGATGAAGACCTCTTGGTTGCGAAAGATCTCGACGGTGTTCGGGAGCCAGATGGCGATGGCTCCGGACAGGGCGAGAAGCTGCAAGGCCAGTGGCGGCCAGTCTCCTGAGGTCTGCAGGCCCCAGGCATCCGCACCGGCAAACATGGAGTGCAGCATTGATGTGGCCGTATCCAGGTCTGCGGCCCGGAACAGAACCCAGCCGGTGACCACGACCAGCATGGTGATCAGCCAGCCGCTGCCATGATCCATCAACCGCCGTGCCGGGGCCGGCGCGTAGCGCGTCCAGAGGTGACAGACCACGAGGGCAGCGCCATGCAGCGCGCCCCAGGCGATAAAGACGATCGAGGCGCCATGCCACAGTCCGCCCAGCAGCATGGTGATCATCAGATTGAGGTAGCGCCGGGCAGATCCGCCACGATTGCCGCCCAGCGGGATGTAGAGATAGTCCCGCAGAAAGTTCGACAGGGTGATGTGCCAGCGGCGCCAGAAATCGACGATGCTCCTAGCCTTGTAGGGGCTGAAGAAGTTTCGCGGCAATTTGATTCCGATCATGAAGGCGAGCGCCGCCGCCATGTCCGAATAGCCGGAGAAATCAAAATAGATTTGAGAGGTATAGGCGAGCACGCCCAGCCAGGTCTCTGTCGTCGAGAGCACACCGCCGGCTGCATAGGCGTCAAACACCGGACCCGCGACCTGGGAGAGATTGTCGGCGATGATGACCTTCTTGAACAGGCCGATGCAGAACAGCGCCATGCCGACGACGAGATATTTCTTGATCTTCTGAAAGGAATAGCTGGCCCGGTTGGCGAAATTCGCCGCGAATTGCGGGATCATCTGGCTGTGATGGACAATCGGGCCGGCGATCAGTTGCGGGAAGAAGCAGACGAAGATGACATAGTCGACAAACCGGCTTTGCCCGGCCTTGCCGCTATAGGTGTCGCACAGGAAGGCGATCTGCTGGAAGGTGAAGAAGGAGATCGCCAGCGGCAGGATGATGTTGAAGGTCCGGAAGTCGAACCCGAACATGAAATCCAGGGATTCGATGAAGAAGTTGCAGTACTTGTAGTAACCCAGCGCCAGCAGGTTTCCGGCGATCCCGAGAACGACAAGGGCAAGCCTGTGCGACCCGGATTCACGCCTCCGCAGAATGGCGCGGTGGATGGCATAGTTGAACAGGATCGAGGCGGAAATGATCGCCAGGTACTCGACCTTCCACCAGCCGTAAAAGGCCAGCGAAAAGACGATGATGATGATCTTGGAAAGTGCCGCATGATCGAGGCGGGCCGAGGCGTAGAAGCACAGCAGGAAGACGGGCACGAACAGGAAAACAAATATCGGGTCTGAGAATACCATCGAACGCAACCGGATCCTGTGGATGGGTCTTATTCGGGCATTCCCGGGCCATCGAGTCCCGTGATGCGCCTTCCCCTGCCCCTGTCACCGGCGAAGCTACAGCCTCCCGGTCAAAACGCAACCACCGGACCAGGTCCGCCGACTGGCCGGAAGTCCCGGACGGGATACGGAATTTCCCGTCTGACACGATCGCGGCTCAGGTCATAACCGGCGCGGTATGCAGGTTCAGGCAGGAGCGCCGCCTCAGACGTTGAACCGGAAATGCATCACATCGCCGTCATGGACGACATAGTCCTTGCCTTCAGCGCGCATCTTGCCCGCTTCCTTGGCACCGGCTTCACCGTTGCAGGCGACGAAGTCGTCGAAGGCAATGGTCTCGGCGCGGATGAAGCCTTTTTCGAAATCGCCATGGATAACGCCGGCGGCCTGCGGTGCGGTCCAGCCTTCATGAATGGTCCAGGCGCGGGCTTCTTTCGGGCCGACGGTGAAATAGGTCACCAGGTCGAGCAGTTTATAGCCGGTGTGGATCAGGCGATCGAGACCGGCCTCGTGCAGGCCGAGCTCTTCGAGATATTCGGCGCGCTCTTCATTGGCGAGCATGGCCAGTTCGGCCTCGATCTTGGCGGAGATCACCACGGCTTCGGCGCCTTCCTCGGCGGCACGCTTGGTAACGATCTCGGAATAGGCATTGCCGGTGGCGGCATCCTCTTCGCCGACATTGGCGATGAAGAGGACAGGCTTGGTGGTCAGCAGCTGCAGGCCGCGCCAGGCTTTTTCATCATCCTTGGAGACTTTCGCGAAGCGGGCCGGGCGGCCTTCAACAAGCTCGGCCAGCGCCAGGTCGATCAGCGGCAGGATTGCCTTGGCATCCTTGTCGCCGGACTTGGCCTTCTTCTCGAGGCCGGCCTTGCGTTTTTCCAGGCTTTCCATGTCGGCGAGCATCAGCTCGGTCTCGACGGTTTCCAGATCGGCCAGCGGGTCGATCTTGCCGCTCACATGGGTGATGTCGTCATCATCGAAACAGCGCAGCACATAGGCGATCGCATCGGTTTCGCGGATGGTGGCGAGAAACTTGTTGCCCAGGCCCTCACCCTTGGAGGCGCCTTCAACCAGGCCGGCGATATCGACGAAATTCATCCGGGCCGGCAGGATTTCCTTCGAACCGGCGATCTCGGCCAGTTTCAGCAGGCGCGGCTCTGGCACGGCAACATCACCGACATTGGGCTCGATGGTGCAGAAGGGATAATTCGCGGCCTGGGCGGCGGCAGTCTGCGTCAGGGCGTTGAACAGGGTCGACTTGCCGACATTGGGCAGGCCGACGATACCGCATTTGAAACCCATGATGCTTGTCCTCTTGAAGTGCCGGGCCGGGAGCCGTTCTTACGGGGCCGGAGCCTTGTGTGTCACGCGTGTCTGGAAGGCGTCGAACTCGCCCGATGCGAGCAGGTCGATGGAATCCGCGATGGCGTCAAGCAGGTCGATCAGCCAGGGTTCGTCATGCTTGTCGAAATCGGACAGGACATAATCGGTTACGCGGTTGCGATCGCCGGGATGACCGATGCCGATACGGCCGCGGCGGAAATCGGGACCGAGCTGCTGGGTGACGGATTTGATGCCGTTATTGCCGGCTGCGCCGCCGCCGGTCTTGAGCCGGAACTTGCCCGGGTCGAGATCGAGCTCGTCGTGGAAGACCACGACATTCTCGGGCGCAACCTTGTGGAATTTCGCCGCCGCAGCGACGCAATTGCCGGAATTATTGTAAAAGGTCTGCGGCTTGAGCAGCAGGAGCTTTTTCGGGCCGGCGGCCGTCGAAACGGTCAGCTCGGCACACAGCCCCTGGAAGCGCTTGCGCCATGGGCCAGCACTCCAGGCCGCCGCGATGACGTCCATCGTCATGAAGCCGACATTGTGCCGATTGCGCAGGTATTTGGGCTCGGGATTGCCGAGCCCTGCCAGGATCATCATCGTCGGCCGCCCTCAGGATCGGCCGGCGAGGATTACTCCTCGCCGCCTTCTTCTTCAGCTTCAGCTGCTTCTTCGCCTTCGGTCTCATCCAGTTCGGTGAGAACGGCGCGCGAACCCTGCAGGGTCGCAATGGTGAAGTCGCGGGAGATGGTTGGCTTCACGCCCTTTGGCAGGGTGACGGCCGACATGTGGATCGAATCGCCGATTTCGAGGCCGGTCAGGTCGACGGCGATGAATTCAGGGATATCCGAAGCCGGGCAGAGCAGCTCGAGATCGTGACGGACGATATTGAGCACGCCGCCACGCTTCAGGGCCGGGCAAGTCTCTTCGTTCTGGAATTGAACGGCGACATTGACGCGGATCTTTGTGCCGGCTTCGACGCGGTACATGTCGACATGCATCGCCTTGTCGGAGACCGGGTGGAACTGGATGTCACGGGCGATAACCTTCTGGTTCTTGCCTTCGTGGTTCAGCTCGATGATGTGCGAGAGGAAATTGCCGCTCAGCAGAGCCTTGCGGATTTCATTGCCGCGCAGATTGATCGCGACCGGGCCAAGCGTGCCGCCATAGACGACGCCTGGAACCAGGTCTTCACGGCGGGCAGCGCGAGCCGCGCCCTTGCCAGTGCCTTCACGAACATCAACGGTGAGAACGATGTTGGAGCTCATCGACCTGTTTCCTTAAATACAAACGCCGCCAGACCAGGCGGGCGGCGATTTTTCTTGGCATCGCGCCACGGTGTTATTTCGAGCGGCGGGCTATAACTGATCCCTGCGCGCCGCGCAACTGCACCGCGGCGGAAGAGTCAGCTCCCGGGTGATTTCTTCAGTCAAACAGCTTGGAAACGGACTCGTCATTGGCGATCCGGCGGATGGCTTCGCCCAGCAGCGGTGCGATGGAAAGCTGGCGCACTTTCTCTGTCTGGGTCGAGGCCGGCAATTCGGTGATGGAGTCGGTGATGACCACTTCCTTCAGCGCCGACTTGGCGATCCGGCCCTGGGCATCGTTCGACATCACGCCATGGGTGACATAGGCGGAAACCTCGATCGCGCCGCACTTGAGCAGCGCTTCGGCAGCGTTGCACAGCGTGCCGCCCGAATCGCAGATATCGTCAAACAGGATGCAGCGGCGGCCTTCGACATCGCCGATGATATTCATCACTTCCGACACGCCGGCCTTCGGGCGGCGCTTGTCGACGATGGCAATCTCGGCGTCGAGCAGTTTCGCCAGGGCGCGGGCACGCACCACACCGCCGACATCCGGCGAGACGATCATCAGATTGTCGGGCTGGTAGCGACGGCGGATATCGTCCTCGATCACCTTGGTGGCGAAGAGATTGTCGGTCGGGATGTCGAAAAAGCCCTGGATCTGGCCGGCATGCAGATCGATGGTCAGAACCCGGTCAGCGCCGGACTTGGCGATCAGGTTGGCGACCAGCTTGGCGGAGATCGGTGTGCGGCCGCCGGTTTTGCGGTCCTGGCGGGCATAGCCGAAATAGGGGATGACGGCGGTGATCCGGCGGGCACTGGCGCGAACCAGGGCGTCGGTGCAGATCAGCAATTCCATCAAATGGTCATTGGCGGGGCAGGAGGTCGACTGGATGATGAAGACATCCTCGCCGCGGACGTTCTCGTCGATGCGGACGAAAATCTCACCATCAGCGAAACGCTCGATCTCGCTCGCCGTCAGCGGCGCATCGAGATAATCGGCGATCGCGCGGGCGAGTGGCCGGTTGGATGTGCCGGACAGCAACTTCATGGCGAATGGCCCCTTGTGAATTGTGAGGCTGATTAACAGAGGCAGGCCCGGGATTGAAGCCGAAAGACTCAGTCTGCGGAGAATCCGGGCGGGATGGCGAGGCCGGGACTGTCCAGACACACCAGCTTGAACAGCGATCCCATCTGCTCCTCATCGGTCAGACGCCAGACCTGGCGGGCGATCACACTGCGTTGGCCGGGGCTGGCCTGCGACAGCACGGCGGCGCGGGCCTCCATGCCGAGATTAAGCAGGAAGGGGCCCTGTTCGACCGGCCCCCAGCTGGTCAGGCCGTGCTCGCGGGCTGCCGTGATCAATGATTCGAAATCGACCCGTGCCGTCAGATCGGCCGTTCCCGGATCCTGCAGCGGCGGGACTTTCTGGTGCGCGCGGATCGCCTGCAGCGTATCGCCTGTCTCGCTGTGGGCGGGGCCGTAATCGATCAGCAGGGCGCGGCCGGGCTGGGTCGCGAACCGCGCGGCGAGCTGATCGACCACTTGCCGGTCGCCCGGACGCAGCTCGACGAGACTGTTGTCGGGGGCCTCGCGCAGGCGTTCCGGGATCAGCGCCTCGTCAACGCCCAGCGGCGGGCCGAGCACGAAGACGAATTCATTGGCATCATTTTCGTCCAGCCCCACAAGGCGTTCATGCCAGCGGCCGGCGTGGCGGATGGCCTGGCGCAGCGGCAGGCAGTCGAGGAATTCATTGCCGACGATGATCGCCGGGCCGGCGGGCACATTCTCCAGCCGGTCGATCCAGCGGATCTGCGCGCCGCTGGGGCCGAGGGTCTGGGCCTGTACTGCCTTGAGGGCGGCGCTGGCCTCGATCAGGGTAACCTGCATGGCCGGCAGCAGACCCGGAACGGCGCGGCACGCGCGCAGCGCGTCCGACATCATCGTGCCACGGCCCGGGCCAAGCTCGACCACTTGCACCGGATCAGGCTTGCCCATGTCGAGCCAGCTCTGGGCGATCCACAGGCCGACCAGTTCGCCGAACATCTGGCTGATCTCCGGCGCGGTGATGAAATCGGCACCGGCGCCGATCGGATCCTTGGTGGCGTAAAACCCCTCGCTCGGATCGAACAGGGCCTGCGTCATGAAAGCGGCAACCGAAATCGGGCCGCTCTCCGCGATACGTTCGCGCAGTCGGTCGGCAATCATGATCAGGCCTTGCCGGCGGTCGATGCTGTGCGGGTCAGGGCCCTTTGCACCAGCCAGACGCCCAGAAGGATCATCGGGATGGAGAGCAGCATGCCCATGGTGACATGGCCGCGCAGGAATTCCGGCATGTGGGCATCGGGTTCACGCACGGTCTCCAGCAGGGCGCGGAACAGGCCATAGCACATCAGGAACAGGCCGGCATTCAGGCCCGGTTTCTCGAGCGAGCGGAATTTCCAGGTCGCCAGATTGATGATCGCGAACAGGATCAGCCCTTCCAGGGCCGCTTCATAAAGCTGGCTGGGATGGCGTGGCAGGCAGAGCGGGTCGCTGGAGAAGGTCATCGCCCAGGGCAGGTCGGTTGGACGGCCCCACAGCTCGCCATTGATGAAATTGGCAATGCGGCCAAAGAACAGGCCGATCGGCGTCACCACCGCGGCGGCATCGCCGATGCGCAACAGGTCGAGCTTTTGCCGGCGGGCATAGACGAAGAGCGTCACCGCGACGCCGATCAAGCCGCCATGGAAGGCCATGCCGCCCTCGGTAATGCCGGTGACGGCCCAGAGCAGGCGATCGACCATGCTGTCGGGGACGAGCATGGCACCGCGCAGGCCGGTCGCCATGTATTCCCATGCATAAAATACCACATAGCCGAGCCGGCCGCCGACAATGACCCCCAGCGTCGCCCAGACCAGGAGATCGTCAACCTGGAGCTCGGTGAAGGGTGATTTCGGCTTTTTGGTTCCCGGTGCGTGCCAGATCGCCGGGCGCCTCGACAGCAGCGTCATATAGCGCCAGCCTAGCAGCAGGCCGGCGATATAGGCCAGCGCATACCAGCGCAGGTCAAACCTCAGATCGAGGCCGAACAGTTCGAACGGGCCGATCGTGAACAGGATCGGATCGATGAGGTCGAAGCTGGCAGGGCAATATTGCATGGGCAATCCCGGGGACAAGATGCAGATGTGACGCAAGGGCGCGTTGCGCTTTTTCGCTCGGCACCGCATATAGGCGTCTGTGATACACACTAATGGCTTTCTTTGATGCAAACGCGCAACCCGCTTCTGAATGATTTCGCTGAACTGATGACGGATGCCTTCGGCGCCGCCCAGGCGGTTGGCGAGGAAGCACGCACGGCCATGCGGGCCCAGGCCGACCGCTTCATCGCGGATATGGACCTGGTCAGCCGCGAGGAATTCGATGTGGTCAAGGCTGCGCTGGCCGAGGCGCGCGGCGAGATCGAAACGCTCAATGCCCGGATCGCCGCGCTGGAAACGGCCGGTACGGCGCGTCCGGCGACCCGCAAACGCAAGCCTGCTGCAAAGACCGCAGCAGCGAAATCCACAGACTGACACCGCGCACCCAGCGCTTTTTATTGCGCCTGCAGCGGCGTGGTCATACCGTTCCAGCGGTGTGAGTCGCCGCGCAGACGAAGGAGACTACGCCATGGACCTGCTGGCAGATGAATACGCTCCGGCGACATCGGATCCGCTTGATGCGGTCGAGCAGGCCGTGATTGCCGAGCAATATCCCTATGATCGTGAAGAGAATGGCGAATTGCACCTCAGCGTCCCCGGCGCCTGGCGCGATCACCAGATGTGGTTCGCCTGGCGTCCCGAGCTCGACGCACTGCATATCTGCTCCAGTCTCGACCTGAAAGTGACCAGCAACCGCTTTCGCGATATCTGCGAACTGGTGGCCCGGCTCAATGAAAAACTCTGGCTGGGGCATTTTGACGTCTGGGTCGAGGATGGCAGCGTGGTATACCGTCACGCGATTTCCCTGCCCGCCGGCGAGACCGTCTCTCCGGCCCAGGCCGCGACGATGATTGCCGCGGCCCAGGAAGCGGGCGAGCGTTTTTACCCCGCATTCCACTTCCTGATCTGGGGCGGAAAAAATGTCGAGGAAGCAACCGCGGCAGCGATGTTCGAAACTGCCGGTGAGGCCTGACACAGACGATGACGACTTCGACCAAGATTGCACTGATCGGCGCCGGCAATATGGGCGGCGCCCTGGTCGCGGGCTGGCTGCGCACCAAGCGTAGTGGCGTTGCGCCACAGGATCTTCTCCTGATCGACCCGGCTCCGGCCGATGCGGTCCAGGATCTGATCGCCCGGCACGGACTGCGCCATGCGACCGCGGCGACTGCGAAATTGCTGGCGGATACCGATCTGCTCGTGCTCGCGGTCAAGCCGCAGGCGCTGGAGAAGATCGCCATCGCCCTCGCGCCGGTCCTGCCGGCGAATTGTGCGATCCTGTCGGTGATGGCCGGCGTGACCATGACCCGGCTGGGCACCATGTTCGGCGACCGCCCGGTCGTGCGCGCCATGTCCAACACGGCAGCCGCACTCGGTGCCGGGATCAGCGTCTGCGTCGCCAATGATGCCGGCGCCTCGATCGAGAAACTCGTCACGCGCCTGCTCAAGCCTGCCGGTCCGGTGGAATGGGTCACCGACGAGCGCCTGGTCGGTTCGGCCACGGCCGTCTCCGGTTCGGGCCCGGCCTATGTCTTTCTGCTCGCCGAGGCGCTGGCCGGTGCCGGCTTCGCCGAAGGCCTGCCGCGCGACCTCGCCGAAAAACTGGCGCGCCAGACGATTATCGGTGCCGGTGCGCTGCTGGCCGGCTCTGACAAGACGCCCCAGGAATTGCGCCGCTCCGTCACATCGCCGGGTGGAACCACCCAGGCCGCGATCGACGTGCTGATGGGCGGCGGTGGCGGTCTGCCCGAACTCGTCCGCCAGGCCGTCTCGGCCGCCGAACGCCGCTCGCGGCAAATGGGCGCCGAACCTCCGGGACGGTAGTCGTTTGAGCCCGTCATCCTGACTTGCGTCGGGATGACGCAGGATTATTGGCAGAAGCCGGGGACAGGTGGCGCCCCCATCACCCCGGCAAACTCAAACAGGCCCGCAAGCCCCCCATCGGGCTCTCGCTCAACCGGATATCGCCGCCATGCCCGCGTGCCACATCGCGGGCGATGGCGAGACCCAGCCCAACCCCCTTGCGGTTGGGGTTGCGGCTTTCATCCAGGCGGTTGAAGGGTTTGAGGGCGTCTTCGTATTGGTCGGGCGGGATGCCGGGGCCGTCATCATCGACGAGGATCTCGATCCGGTTGGCGTCGGCGCGGCGGATGGAGACGGCGACGTTTTCGGCGTGTTCGCGGGCGTTATTGACCAGGTTGGAAAGCGAGCGCTTGACCGAGCCGGGGCGGATATCGGCCTCGATCGGATCGCCGGCCACCAGATCGATATGATGGCCGCTGCGGCGGGCATCCTCGATCACTTCGCTGACCAGGGCGACCAGATCAGTGCGGGCGGTTTCCTCATTCGCCTGGCCGCGGGCGAAATCGAGATACTCGTCGAGCATTTCCTGCATTTCGGTGATGTCGCGCTTGGCATCCTCGCGCTCGGGCGTGTCGGGCATCAGGGCGAGCTGCAGCCGCAGGCGCGTCAGCGGCGTACGCAAGTCATGGCTGACACCGGCGAGCAGGGCGGTGCGTTGTTCCAGCTGACGCCGGATGCGGTCGCGCATTTTCAGGAAGGCATGGGCGGCCTGGCGTACTTCGGTGGCGCCGGCGGGGCGGAAATGCGCCACATCCTGGCCACGGCCGAATTGCTCTGCCGCATCGGCCAGTCGCCGGATCGGTTTGACCTGGTTGCGGATGAAGACGACCGAGATTCCCGTCAGCAAGGTGGTGGCGCCGATGATCCATAGCAGGAAGATATTCCCCGTGGTCGCAAACACCCGCTCACGCAGGGCGATGAAGCGCAGGACGCCGCCATCAACCTCGACGCGGATGTCGACATAATTGGGATAGCGCGTGGTATCGAACCAGAAATTCTGTTCCAGCTGACCGGAGAGCGCGCGCTGCAGCGTGCGGTCGAGCGTTCGGAAGAAGGAGGAGCGCCGCGAGGTGGGCAGGGTCTCGCCCGGGCGGACATCGACCGAGAGCCGCATCGTCGCCATGGCGATTTCCGACTGGCGCCGGAAGGCTTCGGGATTGGCGAAGTCGTCCTCGTACAGCGTCGTCATCATGGCGATATCGCCGGCAATTCCCTCCGACAGCCGGCTGGTCACCGTCTCCCAGTGTTGCTCGAAAAATGACCACACGACCGCGATCTGCATCAGCGCGACGGGCAGCACGAAGATCAGCAGGGTGCGGGCGAACAGGCCGCGCGGCAGGAAGCGGCGGAACAGGCTCATCGCCGCCTCACGGATCGAAGACCGGATCAGCGGCGAGCTTGTAGCCCTCGCCGCGAACCGTCTGCAGGTGCATGGGTTCCTTGGGATCGTCTTCGATCTTGCGGCGCAGACGGGTGACCTGGACATCCACCGCACGCTCGCCGCCACCGGTGCGGTCCGACAGGGTCAGGCGCGAGACCACCTGGCCGGGCATGGAGGCCAGCGCTGCGAGCAGGGCGGCCTCGCCGCCGGTCAGGCGCACGGGCGTGCCGGCCCGTTGCAGCATTTCGCGTTCGATATCGAATTCCCAGGGGCCGAAGCTGACGCGCTTGATGGCGGCGGCTGTGGGCCGGGCCCGGCGCAGGATGGCGTGGATGCGCAGTGCCAGCTCTTCCGGCTCGAAGGGTTTGGGCAGGTAATCATCGGCGCCGAGGCTCAATCCCTTGATGCGGTCCTCGGCATCGCCGCGTGCGGTCAGCAGGATGATCGGGGTCTCGGCATGCTTGCGGATCGCCGTCGTCAGTTCGAACCCGTTCATGCCCGGCATCATCACATCAAGGATCAGCAGGTCAAAACTGAGCGAGTTGAGCGTCGAAAGGGCCTTGGTCGCGTTTGGCGCCGTCGATACGCGAAAGCCGCGGCCTTGCAGGAAGCGTTTGAGCAGGGCCCGGATCCGGTCGTCATCATCGACCACGAGGATATGGGCTTCGTCACCAGCGGTCTCGGCCATGCCATCTCCCAAAGCTGATCGTGCAGCATGGCCTGTGCGGGCCGCTTGCTCAAGATGCGGCCCGCACCGGACCGGTGACTATTTGCGAAAATAATTCCACGCCGTCAGCAGGCTCAGCGCCGCGGTGACCCAGAGCGCAGCGATCCAGACCAGCAGCACGGCATCATGGCTCGACCAGCCCAGTGGCTGGGCGATGAGCGGGAAGCCGGCGACGATCATCGCCAGGGCGGTTTTCAGCTTGGCGGCCGGCGAGACGGCGAGGGAGGTGCCCGCAGCGGCACCAGGCAGCAGGCGCGCTGCAGTCATGGCCGCATCGCGCGCCACCAGGGCAAAGACCGGCACGGCGATATCAATTGGCGCGCCCAGGATGAGCATGTAGACGATCAGATAGGCGTCCACGAGCAGCTTGTCGGCGATCGGGTCGAGAATCTCGCCGAGGGTGGAGCCCGCATTCCAGCGCCGCGCCAGATAGCCGTCGAGCCAGTCGGTCGCTGCGGCGATGATGAAGGCCGCGACGGCGAAGCCGGCCAGACCCCGCGCCGCCAGTACCGGATCGCCCAGCCAGAGCGGCACGGCCCCGCTCAGGGACCACTGATAGGAGGTCCACAGCGCCACAGCGCCGCCGAGCGCCAGGAGAATGCGCAGGATTGTCAGTGTATTGGGGATCTGGCGGTGCATCACATCTACCTCTGGAACCAGTCGTGGATACGTTTGGCCATCGCTTTGGAGACGCCGTCAACCGCTTCCAGATCGGCCAGCGCCGCATCGCGCACCGATTTGGCCGAGCCGAAATGCGCCAGCAAGGCTTTTTTGCGCGACGGGCCGATGCCCGGCACATCATCGAGCGGATTGTCCGCCATCTGTTTCTTGCGCTTGGCCCGGTGGCCACCAATCGCGAAGCGGTGGGCCTCGTCGCGCAGTCTTTGCAGATAGTAGAGCACCGGATCCTTCTGCGGCAATTTGAAGGGCGGTTTGCCGGGCAGGTAGAAGGCCTCGCGCCCGGCATCGCGCTCGGGGCCCTTGGCGATGGCTGCGATGCAGATATCGCTGATGCCGAGTTCCTCGGCCACGCCCATCACCTTGGACAATTGCCCGGCACCGCCATCGATCAGGATCAGGTCGGGCACGGGCGCGCCATCGTCGCGCTCCTTGATCAGGCGCGAGAAACGCCGCCGCAGCATCGCCGCCATCATCGCGAAATCATCATTGGTGGCGGCGTCGCTACCGGTCATGTTGAAGCGGCGATAATGGTTTTTCTCGAAGCCCTCGGGCCCGGCGACGATCATCGCGCCCAGCGCATTCGTGCCCTGGATGTGGGAATTGTCATAGACCTCGATACGCTGGGGCAGGGTCTCGAGATTGAAGACGCGCTGTACGCCCTTGAGCAGATGCGCCTGCGAGGCGCTCTCCGACAGCTTGCGTGCCAGCGCCTCGCGCGCATTGGCCTCGGTGCGTTCGACCAGCTTGCGCTTTTCGCCGCGGACCGGGCGGTGCAGCGTGACCTTGCGGTCGGCCTTCAGGCTCAGCGCCTCGGCCAGCAGGTCCGCATCCTCGACATCATGCGACATCAGGATCAGGCCCGGCGGCGGCTTGTTGTCATAGAATTGCGCGATGAAGGCGGCGAGGACCTCGCCCGTCCCGACCTCGCTGTCATGGCGCGGGAAGAAGGACTGGTTGCCCCAGTTCTGGCCGGCGCGGAAGAAGAAGACCTGGACGCAGGAGCGGCCGCCATCCTGGGCGACGGCGATGACATCGGCTTCCTCGACGCCTTCCGGATTGATGCCCTGGTCGGTGGTCACCGCCGCGATGGCGCGGATGCGGTCGCGCAGGCGCGCGGCGCTCTCGTAATCGAGGGCCTCGGCGGCGTCTGCCATGCGTTGCTGCAGGTCCTCGCGCAGGGCGTTGGACTTGCCCCGCAGGAAATCCGTCGCCTGGGAGACCAGCTCGTTATAGGCCTCCGGTTCGATCAGGCCGACACACGGCGCGGCGCAGCGCTTGATCTGGTGCAGCATGCAGGGCCGGGTGCGGCCCTCATAGACGCTGTCGGAACAGGTGCGCACCAGGAAGGCCTTTTGCAGCGTGTTGAGCGTCTGGTTGACGGCGCCGACCGAGGCAAAGGGGCCGAAATAATCGCCCCTGGCCTTGTGGGCGCCGCGATGCTTGAGCAATTGCGGCGCCTCATGATCGCGGCGGATCAGGATATAGGGGAAGCTCTTGTCGTCGCGCAGAAGAACATTATAGCGCGGCTTGAGACGCTTGATCAGATTGGCTTCAAGCAGCAGCGCCTCGGTCTCGGTCTCGGTGACGACGAATTCCATCGTCTTCGTCAGCGCGATCATCAGGGCGATACGGTTGGAATGGCCGCGCCCATTGGCATAATTGGAGACGCGGTTCTTCAGATTGCGCGCCTTGCCGACATACAAGACCGTGCCATCCTCGGCGAACATGCGATAGACACCGGGCCTGGATGGCAGGTGTTTGACATAGTCGGCGATGATTTGCGCACCGCTGCGCGATTGCGCCGCCGGTGTGGACGCGTCATTTATCGGCTCAGAAGGTGTTTCAGGAGACGTCATGTCGGACAAGATCGCGCTCGTTACTGGTGGCGGCAAGCGCCTGGGTGCCAAAATTGCGCGCGCCCTGGCCGAGGATGGCTGGCACGTCATCATTCACTATAACAGCTCGGGCACGCAGGCACGTGCGATTGAAGCGGCGATTCGCGAAGCCGGCGGCAGTGCCAGCACGGTGCAGTTCGACCTGACCGCGAGTGACGGCGTCAAGGCCTTTGCAGACGGTCTCGGGCGCATCGATCTTCTGGTCAATTCGGCCTCGGTGTTCGAGCAGGACCGGCCGGAAGATGTCGAGGCCGGCCGCCTCGAGCACGCGCTGCGCGTCAATCTGATGGCGCCCGTCCTGCTGGGTGCCGCGATGGCGCAGCAACACCAGGCGCGCGGCGCGGGCTGCATCATCAACCTGCTGGACCAGAAGCTGTTCAATCTCAATCCGGACTTCTTCTCCTACACCCTTGCCAAACATGCCCTGCTGGGCGCCACGACCACGATGGCGATGGCCCTGGCCCCGCGCGTCCGGGTCAACGGGATCGCGCCGGGGCTGACCCTGCCGTCGGGCGGCCAGAGCCAGGCGGAGTTCGAACAGGCGCACCGGAGCAATCCGATGCAGGGCGGGTCGACGCCGGAGGATATTGTCAGGGCGGTCCGTTTCATCATCGCCACGCCGTCGATGACCGGCGAGACCATCACGCTGGATGGCGGCGAGCATCTGATGCGGCGGCTGCGGGATGTCTCGATCGAGCCCTAGGCCGGAACGGCGCCGGGGCTTGTGCGGGAAAGGCCCTAGAGCGTAACCCGGGCGACCACGGCGTCGCAGGCGACGGTGCGTGGTGACTTGGTCACTGAAACGGTCACTTGCTCGACATGGTCGAGGGCCTTGAGGCCTTCGGCGATCGCGACGCAGAGTGTTTCGGCCAGATTATAGTGCTGGGCGTCGACGACCTGGCGGGCGATGTCCGCGATATCGTCATAGCTCGCCGTTTCGGTGATCGAATCCCGTTGCGGCTTGCTGGCCAGGGCAATCTTCACATCGATGCGGATTTGCTGACGGCTATCCTGTTCGAAGCTGTGGATTCCGAGCGCAGCGTCCATCTGCAGGCCGACGACTTCGATTTCGATCATGGATATCCGGCACCTTGCTCAGGAGAAGTGTGCGGTTGGATAGGTCATGATCGTGGCGCGATCAAGCAGGTCCGCGCAGGCGGTCAGGCCATGGCCGAACGAGCCAGCACCGCGATATAGCCGAAATAGCCCACACAGAGCAGGGCACCAATCACACGGGTGATCGGGCGTTGAAGCAGGACGAGGCCTGCAATCACCACGCTGGCACCGAGCATCACCCAGAAATCAAGCAGGAAGAAATTCTCGGCGATGGGCAGGGTGTGCCCCGACAGGCTGGCGGCCAGACCGGTGGCGCCACCAACGGCGAAGACGTTGAAAATATTGGATCCCAACACATTGCCGATGGCGAGGTCAGCCTGGCGGCGCACCGAGGCCATCACGACGGTGGCCAGTTCCGGCAGCGAGGTGCCAAGGGCAACGGCGGTCAGCCCGATCAGGGCTGGTTCGACATGCAGGTCCCGGGCGGCAGCGATGCCGCCGGTCACGATCATCTGGGCGCCGAGGGGCAGGGCGATCAGGCCGCCGGCCAGCGCCAGCAGGATGGAGGGCAGCGTCTTGGGCAGCCCGTCCATGTGTTCGATATCGGTCAGTTCGGCCAGGGTCGGATCGTCGGAATTCTTGCGGGCCTGTATGCCGAGCAGTGCGACATAGCCGACAATCGCCGCCAGCAGGATTCCGCTTTCCTGCAGCGAGATCTCACGGTCCCAGCCGAACACGATCAGCACGATCGCGGCGCCCAGGGCGAAGATCGCGTTGCGGCGCAGACCGGGTGTTGTTGTGTAGATGGTGCCGAACAGGGCCGGCAGGCCGAGTACCAGCAGGAAATTGGCAATGTTGGAGCCGACGATATTGCCGACCGCCAGACCGGGCGCGCCGGTCAGCGCCGACTGGACACTGACCACCAGTTCCGGGGCCGAGGTGCCGAAGGCAACAATGGTCAGTCCGACCAGCAGATTCGGCAGCCGCCACAGGCGCGCCAGTGCTGCTCCGCCACGGACGAGAAAATCGCCGCCGAACAGCAGGAGAACAATTCCCGCAAGGATCAGCGGGACGTATTGTATAGCGTGCATGAATCTACCGGGCGCTGCGGATCAGGACTTAGTCGAGACGGCGATATTCGATAAGATTGAGAATGGCAAAAACGGCCACGACGAGGCCAACAGCGATCAGGGCATACATGGAAAACATCTCCGGACAAGCATGGGCAATGACCGTACATAGCGCGCCGCTGCCTGAGTGGCCAGCGCCGGATTCGGTATGAGGTGGCGGGCGCATATCGAGCCGTTCGCCCGGCCCTGCATGCAGGCTTTCTGGCGCCTGACGCGCGGGGCAACACTGGGCGTGCGCGCCATCGCTGAACGGCCCGACGGGGCCATCGCTCTCGTGCGTCACACCTATATTGATGGCTGGCATTTGCCCGGTGGCGGTGTGGAATCCGGTGAGACCGCACCGTTTGCGGTTGCGCGTGAACTGGCCGAAGAGGCCGGGGTGCGCCTGACCTGCGAGCCCGAATTGCTGGGGGTTTACGCCAATCATGCCGCTTTTCGCGGTGATCATGTGCTTTTGTTTCGCGCGGCCGGCTGGGAGAATTGCGCGACCCAAAGCGAGGGCGAGATCGAGTGCGTGGACTGGTTCTTGCCGTCGGATTTGCCGGCCGGAACAGCCGGTGGGACCCGGCGGCGGGTGGCAGAAATCTATGATGGTGTCGCAAGGGTGCCGTACTGGTGAGTGTAAACTGCCCGTGAGCGGGGAAAATCAGTTAGGCTGGCCGGGAAGGCGACGGTCCGGCGACCGTTTCCGTATGATGCAGAACAGTTTTCCGGGCCGGGGATCGGGTTGAATGAAAGCAGACGCCGAGGATATGCCACCGCGGGAACCGGCTGCCGGTCGGCCTGAGACGGCCCCCGCCTGGCAGCGGGCGGTCGAGGCTGATGGCTGGTTCGGCCTGGTCCTGCCGGGCGTTCTGGCACTGACGTTTATCCTGGTTGTCTTCCTGGCGGTGATGGCGGGAGACCGGGCGCTCGTCGCGTCCGCACGAGAGACCAATGCCGCAACCCTGCAGGCGATTCTCACCAGCACCATGCAGCGGTTCGAGGAATGGGCCGGTCACCAGGAACGCAATGCCTCGGTCTGGGCCCATGACGAGCTGGTTCGCGGTGCGCTGGATGAATTGCTGGAAACCCCGGTTGAGTCCTCACTGGCCGCGGCGCCGGCGCAGGCGGCATTGCGCGAGACACTGGGGCCATGGCTGACGGAATACGGCTATCGTGGCTTCTTCGTGATCGGGGCGAATGGCGTCAATCTCGCCTCCCTGCGCAATTCCGACCTCGGTCGTCCCTCGGCAATTCTCGGCCTCGTTGATGTCGAGCGTCTGCAGCGGGGCCGGGCCATGCTGACGCGGCCACAAATCGTCGACCTTCCGGCGCTGGCGGGGGATCCCGAATGGGCTGGCCTGGATGAAGAGGTCGTGATGTATGCGATCGCGCCCATCATCATCGATGATGCCGTGCGGGGTTACTTCGCGCTGCGTATCGACCCGCTGGCGGAGTATTCCTCGACCTTCCGGGTCGGGCGCACCGGGGTGTCGGGCGAGACCTATGCCGTTGACCAAAATGGCCGCCTTCTGAGCGAAACCCGCTATGCTGCGGAATTCCGCACCGCCGGCCTGCTCGCCCAGGGCCATCCGTCGATGCTGCATCTGGAAGTCCGCGATCCCGGCGTGAACCTGACGCGCGGCACCGCACCGTCCGAACCCTATTCGACCTGGCCGCTGACGGCTGCGGCGCAGGCGGTTACCGAGGGCTCCGGCGGTGCGAACCTGATTGGATATCGGGATGGGCGGGGTGTGCGGGTCATGGGTGCCTGGGCCTGGGACCCGGTCCGCGAGATCGGCGCCATCACCGAGATCGATGTCGACGAGGCACTGGCCGGCGTCAACCGTGCCCGCGCGGTGATGCGGGTCTTCGCCGTCGCGATGGCGCTGTGTTTCATCCTGATCGCGGTCCTGTTCAACATCCACCGCTCCATCAGCCGCAGGCGCACCCGGCAGACGCTTGAAGCGACCCAGAGGTTCCGCCGCATCCTGATGACCGTTGCCGAGGGGATCTACGGCATCGACCAGGCCGGCATCGTTACCTTCGTCAATCCGCGCGCCTGCGAGATGCTGGGCTATGACGAGGATGAACTGATCGGCCAGCCGATTCACGCGCTGATCCATCATTCCAGACGCGATGGCAGCCCCTATCCCGAACATGAATGCCCGATCGTCAGTGGCGAGGAAGTCTCCGAGGAGAGCGCCGAGGAATTCTTCTGGACCAAGGCCGGTGTCTGCGTTCCGATCGAATTCTCCAAATCCTGGATTGATGCCGGCAATCCGGCCGCCGGCAGTGTGGTGACCTTCCGCGACATCACCCACCGCAAGCGCGACGAGATGGCGCTGTTGCGCTATGCGCAGGAATTGAAGCGCTCGAACGCCGAACTGCAGGAATTCGCCTATGCGGCCTCGCACGATCTGCAGGAGCCCTTGCGCAAGATCCAGGCCTTCGGCGAGCGTCTGCACAGGAAGTATCACGACGCCCTCGACGAGACGGGGCAGCATTATCTCGACCGTATGGTCGATGCCGCCTCACGCATGCGGCGGCTGATCGATGACCTGCTTGGCTATTCCCGCGTCAATTCCAAATCGACGGCCTTCGAGCCGGTCGATCTGGCGCGGGTGCTCGCCGATGTCCTGTCCGACCTGGAGCCGAGAATCGCGGCCGAGGGGGCGAGTGTGCGCATTGGTACCCTGCCGGCGATCGAGGCCGACCAGGGGCAGATGCATCAGCTCTTCCTCAACCTGCTGTCCAACTCGATGAAATTCCATCGTCCCGGCGTGCAGCCCTCAATCCTGGTCGAGGGCGCGGTGGAGGTCGGTGAAGCCGGTGCTGTGGCGCGCATTTCGGTGACCGATAATGGTATCGGCTTCGAGGCCCGCCATTCGGAACGGATATTCGGCATGTTCGAGCGGCTGCATGGCCGTGAGGAGTATGACGGCACCGGGGTTGGCCTGGCGACCTGCCGCAAGATCGTGGAACACCATTCCGGCACGCTCACCGCCTGGGCCGAGCCGGATTCCGGGGCCGTTTTCACCATCACCCTGCCGATTCGCCAGACCGTCGACGCCTAGGCTGGTACCGAGCCAAATCCGTCCGCATGCCCGTCCGGCGCCCCGGGGGCACCCAACAATTTGCAGTTGTGAGTGCCGGGGTCGTCTTGCGCCGGCTTTGCGGCGCTGTGCCGGACCGGTCCGGCAGGGAGCAGCGGCTCCTTGACCTTTCCGGCGGCAATGCGATTGCGAGCCAGTCTCCGAAAAGTGATTGCAAACAAGCACCTTATCCTCCTCGCTCTGGCGCGGGGCAACGGCATGCGCGCGCTGATCCTGCGCCGCCGGCATGCCGGAAGGGCCGCGATTGCGCGGCCGGAAGCGGTGAGGGGCGGGCGTTTGCGGTGCCCGTTTCAGGGCCTGGCGTGCTGGCTTGCAGGTTTCCCGGCGGTATTCGCCTTGATCTTGCTCCTGCGACGCGAGAAACTGGCCTCTGGATCAGCCGCGATCGCGCGGCGGCCGCGAAGAGGCTTTACAAGATGAGCAATGCCGACCGCCTGTTCACATTCCTGATGGTGGATGACGATCCCGATGATCGCATGCTGTTCCGGGAGGCCTGCGAGGAAGTCCGGCTGCGCAATCCGGTCGAGTTCCTCGAGAATGGCGAGCAGCTGGTCGACTATCTCAATCGCAAGGGCCCCTATGCCTCGCTCAAGGACCAGCCGCTGCCGGGGATCATCCTGCTCGATCTCAACATGCCGCTGAAGGATGGCCGCGAGGCGCTTGAGGAAATCAAGGCCAGCGCCGCATTGCGCCATATCCCGGTCATCGTGCTGACGACCTCCAAGGACGAGGACGACATCCTGTCCAGCTACGGGCTCGGTGCCTCCTCCTATATCGTCAAACCCGTCTCGCTGGACCGGCTGATGCGCGTCGTCAATTCGATCGGCGAATACTGGGTCCAGATTGTCGAGGTTCCTGACGGGACGTCGGCTGTGGAACTTGCCGAAATCGATTGATCCGGCCCGGCTTTCCCGGCCATTCCCGATTTCTGTTTCCCTTCAGGCGCGAAATCCGTAGTCTTGGGCCGCGCTAGGGGGCGCCGATCCGCAAGGGATCATGAAACGGGGAATTCGATGAAAACTTTGATGATGGCCGGCGCGACGCTGCTGGCACTGTCTGCCGTGGCCTGGGCCGATGACGGCATGGCCAATGCGGTCGGGCAAATCGTCCGCGTCACCGGTGGTGATGCCAGCTTTGACGCCACCTTTGCCGCGGATGGGGCCTATTCCGACACGCGCGGCGCGACCGGCAGCTGGTCACTCGGGGAGCAGTTGTGCATTTCCGTGCAGACCGAAACGGGCACGCAGGAGAATTGCGGTCCGTGGAATCCCGACCTCACCGTCGGCGAAAGCTGGACAACGTCCGGCTGGGGCGATGATGGCAGCACGATCACGGTCGAGATCATCGCCGCGCAATAGGCGACGGCGGAAACATCAAGACGGGGCGGCACCACCGGTGCTGCCCCTTTTTGTGGAAATTCCCCTCAGGCGTGTCTTGCCAAGACCTTGCCGCAATCGCAGCCTAGACTGATGATATCTGGACCCGCAAAGAGGCGCGGTCTTGGGGGGAATTGACGATGCTGGCGATGCGTTTGTGGAAAATCTCGGCGACACTTTTCGTGTCGATGATCCTGGCCGTGATCATGCTGGCCGCGCTCTGGTTCTACCTGCCGCAATGGTTTTCCTGGGTGCAGGACGGCGCCGACATGCTCGAGGACGCCGTCGCCGCCATCCCGCTGCCCGAACGGATCAACAATCTGGTCCGCATCTATGCCAGCGATGACAAGCTCGTCCTGCTGATCTTCACCATTATTGCCCGCGTGATTCTCGCCTTTGTCGGCAAGGCCTTTACCGCCGTGATGCCGCAGCCGAAGGTCAAGATCGCCGAGGAGGGGATTATCGGCCAGATCGGCTCGACCATCGCCACCCTCTTCCTCGCTTTCGTGATCGCCATCCTGATGGTCTCCGCCGTGGCGCTGTTCTGGGGCGACGGGCTGCACTACATGCTCAATGTCGCAGACTGGTTCGAGGACCAGCTGGCGCATCTGCCGATTGGCGGACGCTGGCAGTCGGGCGTGCGCTTTGCCGTTTCCGACGACAAGATCCTGCTGCTCTTCTTCACCATCATCGCCCGCGCCCTGATCGTGGTCTTCGCGACCAGTTTCGGCTCGGCCTGGCGCTCGATCACGGGCGGCGGGCGCGAGAAGCTGGTGCGCACCTAGCCGGCGAGCGCACCTAGGCTGACAGCGCGTTCGACAGGATCGGCAGCGAGACATCCATGCGGTAATCGACCGATGAGTGATCATCGGGGAATTCCTGATACACGTGCTCAACACCCAGCGCGGTCAGCCGCTTGGTCATCCGCCGGGCGCCATAGACCAGGTTGTACTGATCGATATCGCCGCAATCGATATAGAGCGCCTTCATCGACTTGAGGCCCTCCCAGCGCGTCTCGACCAGTTCCAGCGGATCCCATTTCTTCCAGCGCTCCCAGGCGACGGGGTCCATCTCGCAGGTATCCATCGTCACCGGCAGGCGGATGCCAAGATAGGCGTTGGGGTCGGGGTCATAGGTCGCGGCCATCGCCAGGATCATCAGCGCATGAATATCATCGCCGGCCGGCTTGAGGCTGGACTCGAAGGCGGCCATGAAGCTCTCGATCGTGCCGCCATGCTTGGCGATCCGGCGCAGGGTGTGAGCAAAATCGGTGGCGAACATCAGGTCAAAGCCCATATCGCCGGAATGGCACGCGGCAGCTGACCAGATATCCGGGTGCATCAGCGCATGCATCATGGCGCCATACCCGCCCGAGCTCTTGCCGAACAGGCCGCGCTTGCCCGTGCCGCCACAGCCATATTCGCCCTCGACGAAGCCGAGCACTTCGGTGGTCAGGAAATCATCCCAATTGCCCATGGCGATCGAGTTCACATACTGATTGCCGCCCAGCCGTGTGAAGCAATCGGGGAAGGCGATCACACAGGGCGCCATCTCGCCCGAGGCGATCAGCCGGTCGGCGCGCTCGGGAACATTCTCGCCGAAATTCTTCCAGGCCGTGTGGTAAGGCCCGCCGCCGGTAAAGCCGACCACATCGACCAGCAGGGGCAGGCCCGAGCCGTCATGTCCCGCCGGGATATAGACATCCACCCGCCGCAGCGTCGGGTCGCCGAGCATGTTGTTGGCGACGGCCTTGCTGTCGATCCAGTGCTGGACGACGCGACCCCGTGGACAATCGGCGGACTTGTGCATGGCGTGGGCTCCTGAAGTGCTGATCCTTCCCAATTCTCTACATCAACCAAGCCTTTGTCATCCCCGCCGGATGCCCGGACGCGTCAGCGATCCGGGCGTAGAGCGGGGACTACCCGCTGGTCCAGCTGGTCTTGCGGGTCGGTGCCCGATCTGCGCCCCGCATCCCCTCTTGAGCTTGCCCGCCAATCACGCCAGCATCCGGCATGGCCATCATCAAGACACTGCTTTCCGCCGACGATCTGCTCACCGACAGTTTCCGCCTCGCGCGGCAGGTCTTCGATAGCGGTTTCCGTCCCACCCATATTGTCGGCGTCTGGCGCGGCGGCGCGCCGGTTGGCATTGCGGTGCAGGAATATCTGGAATATCGCGGCCTCGACACCGACCATATCGCCATCCGCACGGCCTCCTATACCGGCATCGGCCAGCAGGCCGAGGTGAGGGTGTTTGGCGAGGGCTATCTGGTCGACACGCTCAATGCCGATGACCGGCTCTTGATCGTCGATGATGTGTTTGACTCGGGCCGCTCGATCGAGGCCCTGCTCAAGGTGCTGCGCGTCAAATGCCGCCGCAATTTCCCGGCCGATGCGCGTATCGCCACGGTCTATTTCAAGCCTGTCCGCAACAAGACCGAGCTGAAGCCGGACTATTACCTGCACGAGACCGATGACTGGCTCGTCTTCCCGCACGAGCTGTGCGGCCTGACGCCGGAAGAGATCGCGGCGAAGGGCGAGGCGGGAAAGGTGGCGCTGGGGGAGTAGGGGAGCTTCACCGTGCGTGTCCTGTGTCCCATGATTTCCGGAAAGGAGTTGAAGGCATGATCCTGCAGTCTGAAGAATCCCGCTTTCCGAAACGGATCGACAGAATTCTGTTCATCGCCGGGCTCGCGATTTATGTGACCGGACAGATCCTGATCAATCTGGGCCCGGGTTTCACCGAGCAGCAGGCGCCGATCGACTACGCGCACTGGCTGTTGATCATTGGCGTCCTGTTTCTTATTCCCTTCGCCGGTCGGCTTCCGCGGCGGAATATTCACCTGATCGGCATTCCCCTGTTGCTCGCCGGGGTCTGCTTCGTGATCGGCATGTGCGTGATTGATTTCATCTTCTGGAGCATCCCCGATGCAGAGCTGAAACGCGCCCTCGCGAGCCACCTGATCGCCACGGCCGTCATCTGGGAGCCTTTCATGGTGTTCGGCCCCAACACGATCTTCAATCTCGGCCTGTTACTGCCCAGCCTTTCCTATTTCCGCGCCTCGCGGACCGGGACCATCCTCGTCATTCTCGGGACATTGGTCATCGTCGTCGGCACGCAATGGTTCAACGTGATCGGCTATCTCATCGTGTTGGCCGGCTATGTTCTGAACTTTGACCTGCTGAAGCCGGACGTGGGGCGCCCCTCGGGGCAGAGCCCGTCCTGAAATCCTAGCCAGGTAGAGGAGCGCAATGCTCCCCCCGCCAGCGGCCTTAAACCTATTTCTCCCGGTAAAGCGCACACAGCTTGTTGCCGTCCGGATCGCGGACATAGGAGAGGTGCATGGTGCCCATGCTGGTGCTGCGTGGCCCCGGCGCGTCCTCGATCGAGGTGCCGCCATGGGCGACGCCGGCATCGTGGAAGGTCTTTACCTGTTCGGGGCTGCTGCACTTGAAGCCGATGGTGGCGCCATTGGCGTGGCAGGCCGGTTCGTCATTGATCGGCTCGGTGATGCCGAATGTATTGCCGTCATGGCGGTAGAAATAACGCACATGCCCGGTCGGCGCGACATTGCGCATGGCCTCGCCGGCGCCGAGTGTGGCGAGCACGGCGTCATAGAAAGTCTTTGATTTCTCGATGTCGTTGGCACCGACCATGATGTGATTGAACATACTGATATTCCTCCCTGGATAGCACTCGTGTCGGGCCGGGGTCAGTCCCAGTCAAGCCCGATATCGAAATTCGGGGCCGAATGGGTCAGTGCGCCGACCGAGATCACATCGACGCCCGTCGCCGCTATGGCCCCAACCGTGTCGAGATTGACCCCGCCGGAAGCCTCCAGCGTCACCCGGCCGCCCGCCCGGGCGACGGCGGCCTTGAGATCGGCCAGTGAGAAATTATCCAGCAGCACGCTCTCGGCGCCGGCCTCGATCGCTTCGGCGAGTTGGTCCAGCCGGTCGACCTCGACGGCAATGCGGGTCATGTGGCCGGCATGCTGGCGCGCAGCGCGCACGGCAGCACCGACACCGCCACAGACGGCGACATGATTATCCTTGATCAGGATGGCGTCATCGAGCCCGAAACGGTGCATGGCGCCGCCGCCGGCCTGGACGGCCTGGAGCTCAAAGGCGCGCAGGCCCGGCGTTGTCTTGCGGGTATGGGCGATGCGGGCCTTGGTGCCCGAGACGGCGTCGACATAAAGGCGGGTGAAGCTGGCGATGCCGCTCATCCGGCCCATGAAATTGAGCGCGATGCGTTCCGCTGCCAGCAGGGCGCGGGCCTGGCCGTTGACGGTGGCGATGATATCGCCGGGCGCGACCGCATCACCATCGCCCATATGGCATTTGATGAGCGCGTCGGGATCCATCTGCCAGATCGCCTCAACGCCTGGCTGCAGGCCGCAAAGCACACCGCTGTCGCGGGCCTTGAAATAGAATTTCGCCTCTTCCCCGGCCGGGATGCAGGCCAGTGAGGTCAGGTCACCACGACCGCCCTGGTCTTCGGCCAGGGCACGGGTGACGGCATCCTTGACGAGAAAGTCGGGCTGGGGCGAGACGGGCATGGCGTGTCCTATTCGGCAGGCGCGGTGTGGGCCAGGGCGTGTGGCCGTGTGCCCGCCAGATCGGCCAGCGACAGGCGCGTATGCTGCGCGATGGCATGGGCTTGCGGGAAGTCGGTGCGGAAATGCCCGCCGCGGCTTTCGGTGCGCGCGATCGCCCCGGCGGTGATGAAACGCGCCGCGACCAGCGCATCGGCCTCGCCATGGCGCGCGATCATCGCCTCGATCAACGCACTCAGCTCGGCCAGCCCGGCGCCGGACCGCTCGACGCCGCAATAGCGGCTCATCGCCTGACGCAGCCGCGTCAGCGCAAGCGGCGGCAGGGCCGGGGGAGTGTGGGCCGGTTTTACTGCTGGCGCGCGATCAGTGGCGCACAGTGATGCGTCCGTCAGCACCTTCGCGACCCTTGCTGCGCTCACCAGACCTTCGGCCAGGGAATTGGAGGCGAGACGGTTGGCGCCGTGCAGTCCGGTCGAGGCGCATTCGCCGATCGCCCACAGGCCCGGCACGGAGGTTTGTCCATCAATATCCGCCGCCACACCGCCCATGTGATAATGGGCCGTCGGGGCGACCGGGATGGGCTCCACGCGCGGATCGATCCCGGCGCTCATACAGGCAGCAAATACGGCCGGGAAATGTACAGGGAAGGTATCACCAATGGCACACCTGCAGTCCAGGAAAGCACCCTTGCCGCCAAGGTTATGACGATGAACGGCACGGGCCACGACATCGCGCGGCGCCAGTTCGGCATCCCTATGAATTGCCTTCATGAATCGGTGGCCGGACTGGTCAATCAGCACCGCGCCCTCGCCGCGCAGGGCCTCGGTGCACAACGGCGCCGGATCAAGGCCGGCATTGAGGGCGGTCGGGTGAAACTGAATGAATTCAGGGTCCTGGATCACAGCGCCCAGCCGCGCCGCCATCGCCATCGCCTGGCCCTGGGCGCCGGCCGGCGTTGTCGTCAGGGCAAACAGGCCGCCAGCCCCGCCCATGGCGAGAATGGTTTCATCGGCGAGGATGGTGTGAATCTCACCCTCGGGGTCGCGCGCAAACGCCCCGGCGCAATCGCCCTTATCCCCGGGTATCAGCGCCGCGGCCGCCCAGCCATCGCGGATCTCGACATGGTCGGCAGCGCGCACGGCCGCGATCAGCGTCTGCATGATCGCCGCACCGGCGCCGTCACCGGTCACCCGGGCAACGCGGTGGCGCGAATGGGCGGCTTCGCGGGAGAGGGACCAGGCCTCGCCCTCGCGCTCGAAAGGGGCCCCGATGGCTGCGAGCTCGCGCACCTGCTCGGCAGCGCCCGCAGCCAGCGCATGAGCGGCCTCGGTATCGACCAGACCGGCGCCGGCCTCGATCGTGTCGCGGGCATGCAAAGCGGGTGTGTCGTCCTCGGCGAGGGCTGCAGAAACACCGCCCTGGGCCCAGCCCGAGGCCGCGCCTTCACCGAGCGGCGAGCCCGTCAGCAGGATCACCCGGCGCGGTGCCAGCTTGAGTGCGGCCCAGAGCCCGGCAATGCCGGCACCGATAATGAGGACGGGGCGAGTCATGATCTAGACCGAGACAATCTCGACGAATTTTTCCTGCTTGGCCGGATCGAAATGCGCCGGGGTTTTCGGGGATGGCAGATCGAGCATGGCCTGGACCGAGGCGCGGGCGCGGATGGCCACGTCCTCGTCGACAATCACTTCATGCTGTTCCAGACGCAGGGCGTCATAGATGTTTTCCAGCGTGATCCGCTTCATGTGCGGGCACAGATTGCACGGCCGGATGAATTCGATTTCCGGCACGTCGATGGCAACATTGTCGGACATCGAACATTCGGTGAGCAGGACGGCCTGTTTGGCGCCGCTCTTCCTGGCCCAATCGGCCATCGCTGCAGTCGAGCCGGCGAAATCGGCGGCCTGGACCACTTCCAGCGGGCTTTCCGGATGGGTGATGATGACGATGCCCGGATGGGCGTCGCGCAGATCCTGCACATCCTCGGCGGTGAATTTCTCATGCACTTCGCACGAGCCCTTCCAGGTCAGGATGCGGATATCGGTCTGGGCCGCGACATTCTTGGCCAGATACTCGTCGGGCAGCAGAATCACCGTGTCGGAGCCGAGGCTCTCGACCACCTGGACGGCGTTCGACGAGGTGCAGCAGATATCGCACTCGGCCTTCACTTCGGCGGAGGTGTTGACATAGGTGACGATCGGCACGCCCGGATAGGCGGCGCGGATCCGGCGTACATCCTCGCCGGTAATCGAGGCGGCCAGCGAACAGCCGGCGCGGGTATCGGGGATGAGCACCGTCTTGTTCGGCGCCATGATCTTGGCGGTCTCGGCCATGAAGTGGACGCCGGCCTGGACGATGATCTCAGCATCGCTGGTCGCGGCCATGCGGGCCAGGGCCAGGCTGTCGCCCATCAGATCGCCGACGCAATGGAAGATGTCGGCGGTCATGTAGTTATGCGCCAGGATGACGGCATTCTTCTCTTTTTTCAGCTGGTTGATCGCATGGATCAGCGGTGCCTTGGCCGGCCATTCCAGCGGCGAGATGAAGTCTTTCACCTTCTCATAGAGATGATCCGTCGCCGCCTTGACCTCGTCCGTATAGGGCAGGGCCGGTGCGTTGGTCGTCGCCGGGGTGAAGCCATCACTGCCGGTCTGGCGGTTGCGGCTTTGGGTGAAATCGAGAATTTCCATCATCACTCACTTTTGCTCGAATTGAGCATTACATAGACCTGAAAAAGGGCGCTCCCGATATTCTGAAATCACCTTTTGCTCGAATTGAGCCTATCTATGTCCTGTTTATATGCTCACGGTGAGCACATGGCAAGGGAGGATGCGCCAGGGACGGGATGAATGCGGCTAGTCCGGCTCCGCAGGAGCGTCGCCCTCCACCTCAAGCATCTCGACCCCTTGGGTGGTTGTCGCCTGCAGCACGGTGTTGGCATTCTGCTGGGCGGACGTTGCATTGTGCGCGGCATTGGCCAGGGCCTGGTCGGTCTCCTGATAGAGATTGCCCATCGCGTCCGCAGGTGCATCACCGAGGACTTCGACATTCGGCTGCGTGACGGAATCGGTGACCTGTGGATTGACCTGTTGATTGTTGGGGGTCTGTGACCAGGCCGAAGCGCTGGCGCCCGCCACAAGGATAAAGCTGGATGCAATCAGATGAGTCGCGCGCATGAAGGTCTCCTGTTCGGTTTCCGGCGAGCATGGATGGCGGGGCTTGCGATTGGATTAATGGCGCATCGCCGGGCCAGATCAGAAGGGCGCCGGACTTTCAAAGCGCACGGGCGCGCCGCCATCGGGATGCCGGAATTCCAGCGTTTCCGCGTGCAGGCAAAGCCGGTCGCTGGCGGCGAGGGCATCTTCCGGGGCATAGAGATTATCGCCGAGGATCGGATGCCCGAGCCAGGCCAGGTGGACCCGCAACTGGTGGGTCCGACCGGTCAGCGGCGTCAGGCGCAGGCGCGAGTGGTCGGCCGCCGTCTCCAGCACCTGCCAGTCGGTGATGGCCGTGCGGCCATCAACGGGATCGACATGCTGTTTCGGCCGGTTGGGCCAGTCCGACTTCATCGGCTGGTCGATGCGGCCGGTGGCCTGCGCCATCTGCCCCTGGACGATGGCGATATAGGCTTTGCGCGTCAGGCGTTTTTCAAACTGCTTGCCGATATGGGCATGGGCCCGCGCATTGAGCGCCAGCACGATCAGTCCGGATGTGTCCATATCGAGCCGGTGGATCATCGTCGCGGTCGGGAATTGCGCTCTGACCCGCGCTTCAAGGCAATCGGCGAGCTCCGGCGTATTGCCGGCCACCGTCAAAAGCCCGGCCGACTTGTCCAGCACCAGGATATGGTCATCGGCATGCACAATGGGCAAGGGACCCGCCGGTGGCGGCGCATAGGTGAAGGGGCGAGGCTTGTCGGGGGCAGACACGCCTAGAGCCGCGGCGTCGCAAGACCCAGCGAGGGCAGGCCAGCCAGGGCTTCGCGGCGATAGCGGAAGAGTTCGGCCGGACGGCCCCCGGTCATGGCTTCCATCTTGCCGGTGCCTTCAACAAAGCCGGTACGGTCGAGGGCGCGGCGGAAATTCTGCTTGTGCAGGCGATAGCCGACAATGCCTTCAACGACCTGTTGCAGCGCCGAGAGGGTGAAGAGATCCGGCATCAGCTCGAACACGATCGGGCGATATCGCACCTTGCCGCGCAGGCGGATAATGGCGGTCGCGAGGATGCGGCGATGGTCGGACGCCATGGCCTGGCCGAGCTTGGGGCCGGGTGGCGGGCGGTCGATCTGGCCATCCCGGGCGGCTTCATCGACCAGGCCGGCCTCGTAGAGCAGTTCGAAACGGTCCAGCGCGTGCTGTTCATTCCAGTTGGCACCATCGAGACCGAAAGCCTGTTTCACACGATCATGGCGCGAGGCGCGGCCACCGGGGGCTCCGGCCTCATCGGCCCAGGCTTTCAGGCGCGGCACAATGTCGGCATCGATCATGTCCGGCTTGCCGGCGCGCCAGTCTTCCCAGGGAAAGAAGCTGTACCAGCCGCGCCACTGGCCACCACCCTCGGGCGGCGGTGCCGCCACCGGGGTCAGGCCGAGATAGCCGATCGAGATGATGCGCGAATCCTCCAGTCCCGACATCGCCGCAACGGGCGCCTCGCGGCCGCGATCACCAAAGGTGTAGAGTTGTTCGACATAGCCGAGCTGGAAACGTGCCTGTTCGGCGACCCAGCGCCGCAGGCCGATCTCGAAGGTGCGGTGTTCGGACGGATTGAACGGCCCGAAGGGCAGGGCGACATCGCTGCCCGGATGCGGAACGATCAGCACTTGCGGCTGTTCGGTATCGGCGGCGAGGATCACCGCATTGAGGCCGACGACGATGGATTGTCCGGCCGTCGGCATCAGCGCGTCTCGAGCTGCGACAGCACGGCCTCGAACCGGTCGAGGAAGAGGATCTGGGCCTGTTTGACGGGCAGGGGTTTGATGGCGATCTCCAGGTCTTGCGGCGGACGGCCAAAGAATTTCACGGATTCCTCGTGCGAGAAACCGGCAATCTGGGTCGCCTCGAAATAGGCGCAGATCACGTCGCAGCGCTTGATCTTGCGCTTGACCTCTTTCGGCGTCTTTGGCGGCAGGCCAAAGCGCAGATGGATCGCCGCTTCCAGCCGGTCCTCGAAATCGCGATAATTGACGCCCAGCGCCGCCTTGAACGGGCTGATCATGTCGCCGATCACATATTCCGGACTGTCATGCAGCAGGGCGGCGAGGCGCCATTTGGCGTCGGTGCCGGGATAGAGATGGTCGAGAATGTCGAGCACGACGACGGAGTGCTCGGCGACGGAAAAGGCGTGGTCACCCATCGTCTGCCCATTCCAGCGCGCCACCCGGGCCAGGCCATGGGCAATATCCTCGATCTCGACATCGAAGGGCGAGGGCTCGAGCAGATCCAGACGGCGGCCGGAGATCATTCTCTGCCAGGCGCGCGGTGCGTCTTTCTTGCGTCTTGTCGGTGCGGGCATGGCGCGGGCCTCTTCTTTCGGCGGTTGGCGGAAATAGCAGACCGGCCAGGGCTTCGCCACTGCCCGCCGGCTTTCGTCCACAGTTGTCTGCGCCGCCATGCCGCAGCACGAGCTCTGTTGCGCATTGCTACCCGGCCCCATACAAATTGAACGGCTAACCAATTACTTCGGGAGAATTTGATGTCGCTTACACGTGTTGTCATGCGCCTTGGCCGCAATCCGGATGCCGGTTTCCCGGAGGGGGATGATCATCACGGCTATGTCGTCATCGCCCCGCTGGACAAGGACGGCAAGCTCGATGTCGAGCTCTGGCGCGCCAACAAGGAAAAATGCACCGTCGACCGCTTCTCGCCCGACGATAGCGAGAAGGCCGATGGCTGGCTCTCCCACCGGGGATCGCGCTGGTTCTTCCGCTATGACGAGGAAGAGGAAGGTCCGGACGAGCCCGTCTATCGCCTTGGCGAGCACATGATGCGGCTCGGCGATTATCTCACCATCCACGAAGCCGATGGCGATGATCTGACCTACAAGATTACTGAAACGACGCCGCTCTAGTCAGCGACGACAAACGCGATGCGGTCGGCCTCCGGGCTGACCGCAATGCGATTGACATCGGCCAGGCCGAGCGCGGCCAGGTCGGCGATCTCGGTCCAGGCCGGGGATAGCGATGCGGCAGCGAAATCGCCCGACACCGTTCCATAATACAGCGTGCCGCCGGCGGCCGAGAAGAAGCCGTCAAAGGCGAACATGCCCGTAAGCGGGCTGGTGATGCGCGCGAAATCCTGGGACTGGCCGGGCAGGTCGAAACCGTCGCGCAGTGCGCCGGTGGCGAAGTCGAGCCGGTGGACGGCGGCGCCGCCATCGGGACGTGCCAGCGTGACCCAGGCGCCATCCCCGCCGAGGTTTCGGGCCATGGACCGACCGGGATTGTCGGCGACAAATTGCGGCATTTCCGGCTCGGCCGAGCGATCAATCAGCTGCAGCGTATTGCTGGTTTCGCCCAGAGCGAAGGTCACGACATGGCGCATATCGCCGCTGAACAGGTAATAGCCGACCGGCGCCAGTTCCTCGGCCGCATAACGGTCTGAATTGTCCGCATGGGCGAGATAGGCATTGCCGGCATAACCGCCCGGAGGCTGGTAGATATAGGCCAGTTCCGCCTCGCCCGGCGGCACGCGCGGCGAATATTCGCTCTCATCGGGCGTACGGGTGACGGGCCGGGTTTCGCCACTGGCCAGGTCGAGCCGCCAGATATCGGTCTCGCCGCTGTCGTCGCCGGCGGTATAGAGCAGGCCGCTGCCATCGGGCGTGAAGGATGGCTGGTTGTCATAGCCGGGCCGGACCACCCCGCCCATTGGCGCGCCGATCACGGGCTGGCCATTCACCCAGTCGAGCGCGAAGATGCGAATATCCGTGCCGGGCAGGCCGGTCTCTTCTGCGTTGGCGTCATCCGTATCCACTGCCGGTTCGGCGGCTGGAATGATCGCCGCTTCCGTGTCGGCCGGTGTCTGTGTTTCAGGCGGCGAGCAGGCCATCAGCCCGGCTGCGGCAGCAAGGGCGAGATAGCGTTGCATCAGCGTTTCCTGACCGCGGCCGCGCCGACGCCATAGCCGGCGCCATAGGCACACATGATGCCGTTCTCGCCGGCCTTCATGTCCTCGGAATTCATCTCGAAATTCATCACCACGCTGGAGGAGGAGGTATTGCCGTATTCCTCGAGGATGGAGGGGGCGTTCTCCGGCGTGCGGTCACGCCCGAGAATGCGTTTGGCGATCATGTCGACCATGCGGATATTGGCCTGGTGCAGCCAGGCACGGCGGACCTCTTCCGGTTCCAGACCGATCCGGGTCATCAGGTCGCGCGCGACGACCGGCGCGAGGGACACAACATCCTTGAACACCCGGTGTCCGTCCTGATCCAGGCCCGGCGTGTAGTCGGGGTCGACCGTGCGTTCGGCGATATTGATGAAGCCATAGTCCGAGCGCAGATGATTGGAGAACTTGTTCTGGGTATGGGTGCCCAGCACTTCCCAGCCGCCCGGCGTGCCGTCATCAGCCTCGACCAGCATGGCGCTCGCGGCATCGCCGAAGATGAAGTGCACATCGCGGCGCGAATGCACATTGATGCAGGTCATGATTTCCGGTGAGCAGACCAGGATGCGCCGGGCCTGGCCGGAGCGAATCATCGCATTGGCGATATTCAGCCCGTACAGGGCTGAGGCGCAGGCCATGGTCAGATCGAAGGACCAGCCGGTGGCGCCGATCAGGTTCTGGATCTCGCAGGACAGGCCGGGGAAATTGCGTTGCTGAGCCGAGGACGCAACGATGACGCCATCGATTTCCGATCCGTCACGCCCGGCCTTGTCCAGCGCCGGCCTGACGGCCTTCATGGCAAATTCGGCCTGGGCAGAAATGTCCTCGAACCGCCGGGGCGGAATGCGGGGTGTCATATAGTCGATGTCCAGGATGCCGGATTTTTCATACACATGCCGGCGTTCAATCCCGGAGGCATTGGTGATGAATTCGCTGCTGGAGAAGGGAACCTCCTCAACCTCGCCGGCGGCGATTGCCGCAGCGTGCTCGGCATTGAAGCGCCGGGCATAGGCATTGTAGCTGTCCACCAGTTCGGCGTTGGTGATGACATTGGACGGTGCCCAATATCCGGTTGAGCGAATAATGCTGGTGTGCACGGCTTCGGCCCCATCCCTGCTATCTCTTGCGTTCACCGTAATACATGGACGCGCCTAATCAATGCGGCCTTGCACAATGGTGAGAGTTTGCGTCGCCGCCACGGGATCGAGCAGGTGTGCACCAAAATGCGGCGTTGAAGGTGCATTTGCAGCAAAATTCCTGCTTGAGATCGACAGTTCCGTCACGCCTTCCCTAGCTTTGATGCGTTGCAGCATCCGGGAGAGCCATGATGGAAGACGCAGTGACCGACTCAGGCAATATCGCGTGGATCCTGACAGCGACGGCCCTCGTCCTGATGATGACGATCCCGGGCCTCGCCCTGTTCTATGGCGGCATGGTACGGCGCAAGAACGTCCTCTCGACCATGATGCAGAGCCTCGGTGCGACGGCAGCCGTGACGGTGCTCTGGGCGCTGATCGCCTACAGCCTGGCCTTCTCCGACGGCGGCGGCCTCAACACATTTGTCGGCGGGCTCGACCGGATCGGTCTGATCGGCATCACGCCGGAAACGATGTCGGGCGATCTGCCGGAAAACCTGTTTTTCATCTTCCAGCTCACCTTCGCGATCATCACCGTGGCGATCATCGCCGGTGCGGCCGTTGAGCGTATCCGTTTCTCCGCCTTCATGATCTTTGCCTCCGCCTGGTTGATCCTCGTCTATGCACCGATCTGTCACTGGGTCTGGGGCGGTGGCTTCCTGTCGGATGCCGGCGTACTCGATTTCGCTGGCGGCGCGGTGGTGCACATCAATGCCGGTGTCGCAGGCCTGGTGCTGGCGAAATTCCTCGGCCCGCGGCGCGGCTATCCGGGTTCGCAGATGATGCCCGACAATCTGGTGCTGACCGTGATCGGTGCCGGCCTGCTCTGGGTTGGCTGGTTCGGTTTCAATGGCGGCTCGGCGCTGGCGGCCGATGGCGCGGCAGCCCATGCTTTCGTCACCACCCAGCTGGCGGCAGCTTCGGCCCTGCTGACCTGGATCATCATCGAATGGCTGCGCCGCGGCAAGGCGAGCGTGCTCGGTGCCGCCTCCGGCGCGATTGCCGGTCTCGTTGCGATCACGCCGGCCGCCGGTTTCGTGCCGGCCTGGGCTGCCTTCATCATCGGCGCGGCCGGTGCGGCAGGGGCCTATTGGGGTGTCACCGGGCTGAAACGCTGGGGCAAGTGGGATGACACGCTCGACGCTTTCGGCCTGCATGGTGTCGGTGGTCTGGTCGGTGCGGTCCTGACGGGCGTCTTCGCTTCGGAAGCGATCGGCGGAGCGCCCGGCGCCATCGAGGGCAATCTGATGCAGGTCTTTACCCAGAGCTGGGGCGCGCTCGCGGCGGCCCTGTATTGCGGCGCGGTGACCTGGGTCATCCTGTTCATTCTGTCGAAATTCATGACACTGCGCGTCAGCGAAGAGGACGAAGTCACCGGCCTCGACACGACGCTGCACGGCGAATCCGTCGCCTCGTAATAAAACGCCCTCCGGCTACGGGCCGGAGGGCGTAACATTCTGTCTGGCCGGTTGGCGCGCTGTGTTCGTGGCGTTTCCCGACCGGCCGGGCAGGGCCTCGCCTCTGCCGCCTACAGGCGTTCGATGAACACCGTGCCGGCCGAATAGCCAGCCCCGAAAGAGCAGATCAGCCCTTTCTCGCCCGCTTCAAACCCGTCATGATTCCGGTGGAAGGCGACCAGCGAGCCGGCACCGGCGGTATTGGCGAATTCGTCGAGGATGACCGGGGCTTCGCCCTCTGCGGCATCACGGCCGAGCACCTTGCGCGCCACCATCAGGTTCATGTTGATATTGGCCTGGTGCAGCCAGAGGCGTTTCAGGTCGGTGGGTGCCAGATCGATCGCGGCGAGATCCTCGAGGATCATGTCGGCGACCATCGGGCAGACCTCCTTGTAGACCTTGCGGCCTTCCTGCACGAAATAGCGGTCCTCAAACTCCGGTTCCGGCACTTCGCAGGCATTGAGGAAGCCGAAATTCGAACGGATATTGTTCGAGAATTTCGTCATCATCCGGGTGCCGAGAATGCGCCAGCCATCGCCATTGGCAACGTCCTCGGCCTCGATCAGCATCGCCACGGCGACATCGCCGAAGATGAAATGACTGTCGCGGTCGCGGAAATTGAGCTGTGCCGTCGTCAGTTCCGGACACACGACCAGGACCGATTTGGCCATCCCCGATTTGATCATGTTGACGGCATTGATGATGGCGAATGTGCCCGATGAACAGGCGACCGTCATGTCGAAGCCGAAGCCCTCGATCCCGAGTGCGTCCTGGATCTCGATGGCGATGCACGGATAGGTGCGCTGCATCGAGGTGCCCGAACAGATCACCGCGTCGACATCGGCGGCATCGCGGCCGGCATTTTCCAGCGCCTGGCGGGCGGCGGCGACGCCGCACTCGGCCATCAGCGAGATTTCTTCATTCGGTCGCGGCCGGACGGCGGGGCGCATGCGGTCAACGTCGAGCACGCCCTTCTTGTCGATCGTATAGCGCGACTTGATGCCGGAGGCTTTTTCGATGAAGCCGGATGAGGAGGGGTTCTTGGCCTCGACCGCGCCGCGCTTGATCGCGTCGGCATGTTCGGCGTTATAGAGCTCGACATGCTTGTTATAGCACTCGACCAGCTCCTCATTCGATACTGATTCCTCAGGGACCCACAGGCCAGTGGACCGGATAACCGCGTTCATTTGAGCAACTCCAGACGGGGCCAGACATGGCCGGACTCGGATCTTACAAGCGCGGCAACCTAGTCGCCTGTGGCCGCGGCGTCACCTGTGGATGACGGTTGGCCGCCTGCGGTGGCGGCCGGGACGCTGCCCGGAATGCCGCCGCCGCTCCAGTGTCCGGCTTGCCTGCGGGGTGGCATCACGGCTATCTGGACTGCAATAATGGTTGGTCCAAGGGTGCCCATGACTGAAACGGCGGCAGAATTCATGCGCGAGGGTCAGGCCTTGCTGGCGGGCGGATCGCAGACAGAGGCCTGTCTCGCCTTCTGCCGGGCGCTCGATCGCGAGCCGCGGCTGGTGGCGGCGCATTACAATCTCGGCGCGGTGCTTCTGATGTCAGGCCGCGCCCGGGAAGGTCTACCCTGTCTGATGACCGCCGCGATGCTGCAGCCCGGCGTCGCCCAGCTGATCATCGCGCTCGCCCGTGCGCTGGTCGAGACCGGTGAAGCCGGGCGTGCGGCCAGCCTTCTCGCCAAGGCGTGCCGGGAGCAGCCCGGTGATGCCGCATTGCGCGAAGCGTCCGCGCAATGCCCGCCGCCCGTCACGATGGATGGACGCCTGGACGGTTTTGCAACCCGCATCGCCGCAGCCGAGGGCAATGCCATGTACGCCGAGGCCATGGCGGCCCATGAAGCCGGCAGGGTCGGGGAAGCCTATTCGCGGGCGTCGGAGCTGGTCTGGATTGCACCGCAATCGGTCGCGGTCTGGAGCCTGCTCGCCGAAACGGCCTTGCGCGCGGGCCACGGCGACCATGCCGAGATGTGCGCGCGCCGGGCGCTGGCGATCACACCGAAGAATGCGCAATGCTGGGCGGTGCTGGCCCGGATGGTCGGCGAGGCCGAGGGGCGCTCTGATGATGCCGGTCCCATCTGGCAGGCGGCGCTCAATCTGGACCCCGTCAATCTCGAGCTGTTTGCGCAAGCCGCCAGCTGGCATGACCGCCATCTTGACCCCGAGGCGATGCTGGCCCTGATCGAGACCGCGCGGCGTGCCGGTGCCGACTTCACCCGCCCCGATCTGCTCGATGTGCAGGCCCGGGCCCAGCTGCGCGCCGGGAAACTCGAGGCGGCGCACGCGAGTATCAAACAGTCCCTCGCCGGACCGGGGGAGCCCGACCAGCTGCGCAGCCGCCACTTCACCCGGGGCGCCATCGCCGACAAGCTCGGCCAGTATCGCGAGGCTCATGCCGCGTTTCTGGACGGCAATGCCTTGCTGGAGGCCGTCTGGGAGCAAGACGGTCCGTGTGATCACACCATGGTCACGCGCCGGATCGAGAGCCTGCATCGCCGGCTCGACGCCGAGATTGCGTCGGGCCAGAGCGCCGTCGCTGACAGCGGGGAGGGGCCGGACAATATCGCTTTCCTGGTCGGATTTCCGCGTTCGGGCACGACACTTCTCGACACGATCTTGCGCTCGCATTCCCGTGTCAGTGTAGTCGAGGAGAAGCGTGTGCTTGGCGATGCCCTGCGCAGCGTCGTCAGCGGGATGAGCGGTGACGAATCCAATTTCACCGAGGACTGGCTCGACCGGCTGGAGCTCAGCGATACCGGGGTTTTGCGGGCCAGCTATCTTGAGCAGATGGCCCGCCACGCCGGCGAGCCGCTCGCCAGCGACCGGGTCTATATCGACAAGCTGCCGCTCAACATGAACTGGGCGCCATTGATCCATCGGCTTTTCCCGCGCGCGGTCTTTATCCTCGCCGGGCGGCACCCGCTCGATGTTGCCGTCAGCAATCTGGCCCAGGACTTCAAGCCCAACAATGCCATGCTCAACATGACCAGCCTGGCGCGGATCGACCGGTTGTATGATCTCAGTTTTTCACTGTGGGAGGCCTTCGAGGCCTGGCGCGAGCCGGTTGTCGAACGCATCGCCTATGAGGGCCTGATCCAGGATCTGGAAGCCAGTGTGACGCCCCTGATGCAGCGCCTCGGCCTGGAGTTCGAACCGGCGCAGGCGCGCTATTTCGAGACGGCCCGCCAGCGCGGCCGCATCAATACGCCCAGCGCCAACCAGGTTACCCAGACTCTGTATGCGACTTCGCGGGAGCGCTGGCGTCACTATGACTTCGCCTTTGAGGGCGAGGACAGCGGGCACTTGCGGGCGTGGGCGAAACGCATGGGCTATGCTATCGCCTGAGCATGCCGCGCCTCAGGGCCGGGCTTTGAGCCAGTGAGCTGGCGCTGCGAGGAGTATTGCAATGCCGGATCAATCCACCCCGACCGAAATGGGCTACAAGGCCCAGCTTCTGGCCCTGCAGGTCCAGCTGGTGATGTTGCAGCGTCATCTCATCGCCAGCGACCAGCGTCTGCTGGTGCTGATCGAGGGGCGTGATGCGGCTGGCAAGGACGGGCTGATCAAGCGCATCACCCGCCATATGAGCCCGCGCGAAACCCGCGTCGTGGCGCTCGGCAAGCCGTCGGACCGTGACCGTTCGAGCTGGTATTTCCAGCGCTATGTCCCCTATCTGCCGGCTGATGGTGAGATCGCCCTGTTCAACCGCTCCTGGTACAACCGGGCCGGCGTGGAACGGGTGATGGGCTTTTGCACCGAGGCGCAGCACGAGGCCTTCTACAAGGATGTGCTGACTTTCGAACGCCTGCTGGTTTCCTCGGGCACGACTGTGCTCAAATACTATCTCGACATCTCCTACGACGAGCAGGCCGAACGTCTCGCCGAGCGGAAGACCAGCCCGCTCACTTCCTGGAAGATCAGCCCGATCGATGCCGTCGCGCTGGACAAGTTCGATGATTATTCCCGCGCCCGTGATCGCATGCTGGCCGAGACCGGCTCGCAGGACCTGCCCTGGCGCGTCGTGTCGGCCGACAGCAAGAAAAAGACACGCCTGGCGGTGATCGCCGACATCCTGCGCTCGGTCGAATGCCCGCACCTCGTGGCGCCGGAGCCGGGCGAGGTCGCGCCGGTCCTGCATTGCGGTGCCGACGGGCCGGCAACGGGCTGATCCGCACGGGCGTGCCGCCGCGAGTGGTGTTCAGAAATGTTTCCGGAAGAACCGCTTTACGCCGGGTGGCACCAGCGCGACGAATATCCTGAGAAGCAATAGCCCGGCGAAACCGACCAGCAGGCTGACAATACCGCGCAGGCCGACCAGCGTCAGATGGCGGTCCGGCTGATTGAGTTCGAATTGGCTCACCTGTGCCGCGACCTCGCCAAGGTCGACCAGGCAATCTTTTGCAACCTCGCATGAGGTGAAATCGCCAAGGCCGGCAAATGTGGTCGCGGAGATGGTGGCGACGACGGCAAACGCGCCGAGCAGGACGGCTCCATTGGTCAGGCGTTCCGTATTGCTGGCGAGATTCAGATCGTGCAGACGGTCGAAGCGGGACCTTACGCCATCGGCACGCCGGGCGATCTGGTGCAGATGGTCCCACTGCGGCATCAGGCGACGCCGGACGAACTCATCATAGGGCTCCCACCCTTCAATCCGGTCGATGCTGATATCGTCGAGCAGGCGTTTGAAGTCCCGGGCATAATAGGCTGAGCGCGACAGGCGGTAGTCGAGCCCGTCCTCGACGCCGCCGGTGACGTCGAACAGTGCCCGGCTGATCGCCCGGATCTCCTTGTTGTCGACGTCCTTGCGCTTCAGGATAGTGCTGTAGAGCCTGCCAATACTGGCATCGACCTCGCGTAGCTGGTAGCTGGCATTCCACAGCTGATCGAGACTTTTCAGACTGATCATCCGCAGCGTGCCGAGCGAATGGATGCGCAGGACCAGGCGGTCCAGCCGCCGTTCCAGCGCCGTGCGGGCTTCCAGGCTGTGTTCGGCGCAGTAGAAGATGGCGAAACGGCCTGCTGTCCGGTTCGGGTCGGCCGGGAGGCTGCCCTTTCTGGGCGGCTCGACAGGAAGCCCGGCCCCGAAAGAGGAGGCAAAAAGGGCGCGTCCATGCAGCACGAGATTGGCGACAGTCCGGCGCCTGTAGGCGGGAACAATGTCGCTGGGCGGTTTGGCACCGGGCCAGTGCATGGCATGCCTGAGCGCGGTGTTGCGTTCGAGTGCCCGGCCGGCGCTGACCCTGTTCCAGCGCCGTGGGCGGCTCGGCGGGTCGAGCTCTTCGCCCTTCTTCTCCGGAAGCGGCATATGCACGGTCGGGCGGTCGTCGGCCAGATCGGTTTCAATGAAACGTTCTCCAAAGGCATTGGTGCCCCATTCCGCCAGATGCGCGTCCATCTCGCCCTGCCCGCCGGCCCCGGCCAGCCAGATCCGCGGCAGCACGATGCCGCGATAATTGGCAAAGACCTGTCCCGGCGCCTGGAACGGGTGGGGCTTGCCATCGCTGTCCGGCACCTTGGCCCAGGCATCGGTAAACAGACGGTCCCAGGCCTCGCCGGCGCGCTGCATATAGTCCGCCGCGCTTTCTTCCGGCTGGCGCCGGATGGCTTCGAAAACCTCGTCAACCAGCTGGTCGAGCTGCGGGTTGGTGCGCAGGAATGCTTCGTTGGTGAAGGGGTCATACCGCCCCGGCTCGGCACCCGGTGAGGTCCTGTGTTCCTCGAGCGGTGCCCGTTGTGGCGCACTGACCGGCTGGTAGAAGGTGAAGCTGACATATTCCGTGTGGTATTCGCAGCGCAGGACCAGCGCGCGCTCGGCGCCGAGTTCGTAGAATGTGAAGGTGTCGCGCTGCACAAAGGGAACTCTGGCATCGGAACCGTTTGTTCCGCCGGCGAGCACGAGACGGTCCCCGGCGGGCGCGCCAAGCCGGTCGAGAAACGCGTTGATCTCCTCGAGCCAGCCCTGCTTCTCGGTGACGAAATCACTTTGAGCGGCTTTCCGTTTTCGTGACCCCCCGGCCGTTGCCTTGGGCCAGCATGCGAAATGCCAGGTCAGATAGGGCGGCCGGACCTGGTCCGGATGACGCCTTTGTGCCTCAGCATTCAGCCGCCCGAAATCGCGTGGATACTCGAACTTCAGCCGTGGTGAACCCTTCGTGTGATCGGTCATCCCCCCTCACTTCGCAACCAGACGTCGTTGAGGACGCTACCCGTACAACCCAATTGCGTCAAATCGGGCTTAGGCCGACCTGCGCGTGCATAGGCGGCTGGGCCTGCGGGTTCCACGTGGTCCGGACCGTCGGCGGGGCATTGTGTTTGATTACAATTCGAGGCTCAGCTAAATATCAAATCATGAACAATGCCTTCAAAGCCCTGTCTGACCCGACTCGCCGGCGGGTGCTGGAATTGCTCAAGCAGGGTCCGCTCAGCGCGGGTGAGCTTGCGGACCAGTTCGTGGTGTCAAAGTCGACGATGTCCGCGCATTTCGCGATCCTGCGCGAAGCGGGACTGGTGGCGTCGGAAAAACGGGGCAAGTCGGTCGTCTATCACCTGCAATTGTCGGTGCTGGAGGATGCGCTGCTCGGCTTTGCGCGGCTGTTCGGATGGGAAATGGGCGTGCGAGCCGAAGCGGCTGATGTGCCGGATGACAAGAAGGAAATTGAGGCAGGACCAGGGAGGGTGAGAGAGCCCGGTTCGGGATCAGTGCCGGGCTGACCGGCGTGCTGGTCGCCGTCGTGCTCGGGGTCGCCCTGGCCGGCGCATCCGACCTGATCGAACGGACCATCGCCAGACGCGGGGTCGGCGCTGCACTGGCGCTATTGCTCTTGGTGCTTGGCGATCAGTTTCCCAAACTGGTCATGCCGGTCGCAGGACGACGGGAGAACCCGGCCCCGGTTCTCGCCGCTGAGCGTTTTGCCGCGACCATCCTGGTGTGTGCCGGGCTCGCGGCCCTGCCGGTATGGGTCTGGTGGCCGGCTGCCCAGGTCATGCAGGTCACCGGCGTCATCATTCTGGCCGGCTTCGCCCTCGCAGCGGCGAACTGGGCGAGGGTCCTGCTGACCGGCGCGGCAGCAGCGGAGGCGGTCTGCGCCGGGCTGATGAGCTCTCCGGCACGGCTCAGCCTGCTGATGCTGATGCATGCCCTGTTGTGGGTTGCGGTGATCTTTCTGGCGGACTCGATCTGGGGCGATGTCGTTTCGCGCTGGCTGCTCGTGCCCTTCACCTTGCTCAATGGCTGGCTGGCAATGCTCTTCGCCCGTCGCCGCAAGCAGACAGCCTGAGGGTCTGTGATCTGGCGACCGGCCCTGTCTTGGGGGCAAACCCGGTCTGCCAGATCACGCCCCCCTCCCCCCAGGGGGGAAGCCGGCGCTGCGCCTATTGCCGGCCGAGTTCCGAGATCGACAGGGTTGCGCGCGCGTATTCGCCGCTCTGATAGGAGCCGACCCAGACGCTGTAGGTGCCGGACATCGGATTGCCGATGGTGACGATCGGGTTGAGGCCATTGCCGCTGTCGTCATCGCAATAGATGCTGCCATTGGGCGCCTGGATGAGCAGCGTCGTGTCGGATGATGACGTGGCCGAGAAGCTCAGATTGAACGAACCGGCGACGTAGTGGACCTGGTAGTCCATGGAGTTGGCCATCCAGCCCCGGCAACCATTCGAGAGTGCGGAGGCGTTGACCGTGCCACCCGAGGTGATCGCGACCCGGAAGGGATCGGGCGTGAAGCCGGCTTGCAGATTGACGCTGCCGAAGGTCTGGGCCTGTCCGGCCGAGGCGAGGCTGGCCGCCATGATGACAGCGGTGAAGACGGTTTTCATGAGATATCCTTTCTGGATCCATGCGTTGGAAGAGGTGGGGGTGCCGGTCAGCCGGTCACGGTGTAGACAACGCCGCCGCCGGCCCGGACCTGCATGTCCTGGCGAGCCTCATGCCCGGCCAGTCCGGCCAGCACGGCCCAGCATCCGGCGGACACACGGAAGGTGTAGCTCTGCCCCGGCCCGACGCGGACGCCGGACGGCAGGCGGTTGAGGCCGTAGGACGACGCGCTGCATGGTGCGAGCAGGACCGAAGTCAGCGAGTAGCCCGAACGGTTCACGACCTGGATAACGCCGGTCGGATCACCGGGGCGCACGAGCGGTCCGCCGGTGACGAAATTGTCGACGAAGCTGGTGCAGCCGCTCAGGGCGAGGGTGGCGCTGAGCAGGAGGGCCGGAAGTGCGAGTCTCATCTTGGCGTCTTTCGCTGAGCCCGGCCCTGCGACCTCTCCGAGAGATCCTGCTTGGCTGGGGCGGTGATCCTGATATTTGTATTGATTAAATCTGCAGCCCCGAGGCCTCGCCATCCCCTGTTTCGGGGAGATCAATCAGGCCGGCCGCCGGCTTAGAACCACGCTGCGGCAGGCCGGTGACGGGGAGGGGGCGCGAGTGATGAAGGCAGGTGTCAGGGCGGACGATCACGGGCGGCTGGGCGGCACAGGTTTCGTTCGAACCACGCCGGGCACCCGGCTGGCCGCCATTATCCTGTTCGGCCTCGGGGCCACGGCGCTGACTATGGCCGTCGCGCAACGGGCAAGTATGGACCCGGGCCTGCCGCTCATCTTCTGGTGTGAAATCGGAGTCGGCCTGGGCGCCCTGACGATTTCCGGTTGGGTCTGGGCCCTGCGGCCGCGCGAGATGGCCACGCGGCTGTTTGCGCTCAGCGGCCTGGCAACGCTGGCCTTCACCTTCGCCGCCGCGACCTTCGCCGGCGGCGCCGTAGAACCGCGCAGCCTGGCGATCGCGATGATCTGGCTGAACGCCATCGGGGCCAGCGGTTTCGGCCTGACCATGATCTGGCTGTTTCTGGTCTATCCGGTCCGCCTGCCGCACTGGCCATGGATCACGGCCGCCTGTGCCGTGTCTGTCACGGCCTTCACCGTCCTGTCGCGCGGCGGTTATCTGCCAGCCTGGGCGACGATCCATCTGCTGACCGTGATCGAGATGGCGGCGATCGCACTGGCGATCATCGGGCAATTGTTGGCGACGAGGCGGGCGCCGCGCGACCGGGCGATCGCGGTCTGGTTCGGGCTTTCGGTCCTGTTCGGTGCCGGTGGCTTCATCACGCTGAATGCCCTGCCGCAGGTGTTGGGAATGCCGGTTGTGATCAAGGCCGGCTACGCCTTCATGTTCTTCCTGTTGATCTATATCGGCGTCGCCGCCGGCCTGCGGCAATACCGGCTGTTCGAGCTCGGCGAATGGGCCTTCCGCATCCTGTTCTATGTTGTCGGCTCGCTGGCCCTGGTCGCGCTGGATGTGGCGCTGGTCGGGCTGTTGTCGGTCGGCCCGGGCATGGCGTTGGGTCTGTCGCTGCTCGCTGTGGGCTTCCTCTACCTGCCGCTCAGGGATGCCCTGGCGCGGCGCTTCACCTCCCGCCCCGGTCTCAGCGAGCAGGAAATCTTCCGCGAGGTCGTCGCGCTGGCGTTCCAGCCGGTGCAGCAGGACCGGCCCGGCCAGTGGCAGCAATTGCTGACACGCCTGTTCGATCCGCTCGAGATCCGCACGGCCAGCGATGCCGGCGACCAGCCGGAAATCCGCGAGGACGGACTCGAACTTGTCGTGCCGTCGGTGTCCGGCATTCCCGCAACCAGCCTGCGCTACCCCTGGGCCGGGCGTTCCCTGTTCGGGGCGGCGCATGTGAGAACGGCGCAACACCTGTTGCAGCTGATGGCCCATGCCGATGCCAGCCGCGATGCCTATGATCGCGGCGTCGCAGAAGAGCGCGGCCGTATCGCCCGCGACATGCACGACAATATCGGCGCCCAATTGCTCGGCGCCCTGCACAGCCGCGACGATGAGCGCAAGAATTCCATGATCCGCGAAACCCTGACCGACCTGCGCGACATCATAAACAATGCCTCCCACGGGACGCCGACCCTGGATGAGACGCTGGCCGATCTGCGGGTCGAGACGGCGGAGCGTCTCGACTCCGTCGATATCGCGCTGGACTGGTCCAACAGTTCCGACGAAGCCGCGCCATTGCCGGCTGCGGCGGCGCACGCCCTGCGGTCTGTCGTCCGCGAGGCGGTCAGCAATGCGATCCGCCATTCCGGTGCCAGCCATATCCGTATCCGGATCGAGCGCCTGGCCGGTCGCCTGACCCTGGTGATCGAGGATGATGGTCACGGCTTCGACGCTGCGGCGGTGGTTGCCGGCAATGGTCTGGCCAATATGCGTGGCCGCATTTCCGGCCTGGGCGGGGAATTGTCGTTTTCATCGCTTGAGCCCGGCAGCCGGCTGGTGGCCGCCTTTCGGGCGGGCGACAATCAGGGGCTGGAGGCATGAACCGGATACTGATCGTCGAGGACGTCAACGAGACACGCAAATGGCTGTGCGACATTGTGCGCTCGGCCTTTCCGGCCAGCGAGATCCGCGAAGCCGCGACCATGCGGGCCGGGCTTGCTGCCGCCGATGAGGAGCCATTCGATCTCGCCCTGATCGATCTGGGTCTGCCTGATGGTTCCGGTCTGGAAGTGCTGCGCCGGTTGCACCTGACCTGCCCTGAAGCCGTCCCGATCGTGACGACGGTGATGGGTGATGATGCCTCCATCGTCGCCGCCCTGTCGGCGGGGGCGCAAGGCTATCTGCTCAAGGAAAGCCCGGTGGAACTCCTCACGCGCCACCTGCTGCAACTGGCCGAGGGCATACCGGCGATTTCGCCTTCGGTGGCCCGGCGCATCATGGAACATTTCCGCCGCACCGGCCCGGCCGCCAGCCCCGACGGCGAGCTGACGCTCCGCGAACGTGAAGTCCTCGCCCTGATCGGTCGCGGGCTGCGCAATAGCGAAGTCGCCGCCGATCTGGGCATGGCCGACAGCACGGTCGCCAGCCATATCAAGGCAATCTACCGCAAGCTGGGCATTTCCTCGCGCGCCGAGGCGTCCTGGCACGCAACGCGAATGGGCCTCACGCCCGAGCCATAGCCTGCACGGCGGCGTGTTGCGGGCACTCGACCTCATGGTCATTGACCATGCCCACCGCCTCCATGAAGGCATAGACGATCACCGGACCGACGAATTTGAAGCCGCGCTTCTTGAGGTCCTTTGACAGGGCCGTGCTCAGCTCGGTGTGGGTCGGAAGGCCGGTCTCGCGACTATAGCGGTTCTGGATCGGGGCGCCGCCGACATGGCCCCAGAGATAGTCGGAGAAGTCGATGCCGGCCTCGCGCATGTCGAGCCAGGCCCGGGCATTGGTGATGGCCGCCTCGACCTTGAGCTTCGAGCGGATAATGCCCGGATTGGCCAGCAGGCGCTCACGGTCGGCATCGGTATAGCGGGCGATGATCTCCGGGTCGAAGCCGTGGAAGGCTTCGCGCAGGGTCTCGCGCTTGCGCAATATGGTGATCCAGGCGAGGCCGGCCTGGAAACCGTCGAGCATCAGTTTTTCCCACAACGCCCGGCTATCATATTCCGGCACGCCCCATTCGGTGTCGTGATAGGCGGTGTAAAGCGGGTCATTGCCGCTGACCCAGGCGCAGCGCTCGCCGGTCATCACACTTTTTCCGCCGGCGCTTCGGGGCGCAGATTGTCCGGCAGGTCGATACGGGCCGGCTGGCCGCCGGCCTCCGCTGTCTCACTGGCGGCTTCCATCCGGTCGAGGCGGATCAGGGCGATGGCGTGATGGCCCTGCGAGGAGGTGATTTCGCCAAGGGTGGCGGTGCCCGCCGTGACAGGGGTGCCGCGCGACGGGGCTTCGCCGGAGAAATTCACACAGAGCGAGCGCTTGCGGATGGTGCCGCGGCGCTTCATCCGCGAGACAACCTCCTGGCCGATGAAACAGCCCTTCTTCCAGCCAATACCGCCATAGACATCGAGATTGACGTCGGTCGGGAATACTTCAGCCTCGCCGTAATCGCGGCCGAAGGCCGGAATGCCGTGCCGGACTTCAAGCGCATCAAGGGCAACCGCATCGCCGGCTTCCTCGCCGATGCCGCGATGAACCTTGTCGCCCAGGCGCGGATCCGGCGCCGATCCCTCAAACGGGTGCTCGCTCCACAGGGCTGCGAGATCGGTATTGATCACGATCTCGGCCTTGGCGCGCAGCTTGAACATCGACAGGCGTTTGGCCAGAGCGTCGGCGGCGCCGGCCGGCACGTCGAGCCAGACCGTGTCGCCATCGGCAAACAGCAGGAAATCGACCGCCAGCTTGCCCTGGGGTGTCAGCAGCCCACCGGGGCGGCACTGGCCGGGCTGCAGCGTCTCGACATCGGCGGTGATGACGCGCTGCAGGAAGGCGCGGGCCTCGGGGCCGGAGACGGAAAGAATGGTGCGGGCGGGGGCGGTGTGAATCGCGGGAGCGGGTGTGTTCATGGCTCTGGTATCGCATTGCCTTGATTGCTGGCCAAGTGGGATGAGGCGCGGTATTTGCGCGGGGATGCAACATATCCTTCTTATCACATCGACGCGGATCGGTGACGCCATCATCAATTCCGGCGTGCTGCGCTATCTCGTCGAAACCCGGCCCGAAGCCCGCTTCACCATCGCCTGTGGACCGCTGGCCGCCCCGCTGTTTGCTGCCGTGCCGCGGCTCGAACGCGTGATCGTGATGAGCAAGAAGAAAGCCGGGGCTCACTGGTTTGATCTGTGGCGCGCCACGGTCGGCACCCGCTGGGACCTGGTGGTCGACCTGCGCTGTTCGGCGACGGCCTGGGCGCTGATGGCCTCGGAACGCCGTATTTTGAGGCAATTCGACGCGCCGATCCACAAGGTTGCCGAGGCCGCCAGTGCGCTGGGGATCGACACGGTTCCCGATCCGAAAATCTATCTCTCCGACGAGGCGAAGGCGAAGGCCGCCGAACTTCTGCCCGATGGCGCACCGGTGCTGGCGATCTGTCCGTCCGCCTCCATGCCCTACAAGGTCTGGCCGGGAGAGCGCTTCGGCGAGCTGGTCAAACGCCTGACCGCACCGGGCGGTGCCATGGCAGGCGCCCGGATCGCGATCTTTGGCGGACCCGGCGACCAGGACGCGGCAGCGCCGATCCACGCCGCCTTGCCCGATGCCGGCATTCTCGATTTCACCGGCCAGCTGGGCCTGATGGATGTAGCCGCCTGTTTCCAGCGCGTGCGGCTGTTTGTCGGCAATGATAGCGGGTTGATGCATATGGCCGCGGCGATGCAGACGCCGACCCTGGGCCTGTTCGGGCCCTCCGATGAACGCCGTTACGGGCCTTATGGCGCACATTGTGCCATTGTGCGCGGGCAGGCCGGCTTCGAGGAAATCGATGCGGCCTTCGAAGATCGCCGCCTGCACCCGGAAAGCCTGCTGCTCGATCTCGAGGTCGAAGCGGCGTATGACGCAGCTGAAGCGCTTTTGAAAAGGACGTGACGGATATGGCCCGGACTTTCGATCTCATCCTGCGGGGCGGCGAGGTGGTCAATCATGACGGCCGCCGCATCGCCGATGTCGGCATTGTCGACGGCAAGACCAGCGAAATCGGTGATCTCTCCCGGGCCTCGGCCGGCGAGGTGATGGACTGCAAGGGTCTCACCGTCCTGCCGGGCGTGATCGACACCCAGGTGCATTTCCGCGAGCCAGGGCTGGAATGGAAAGAGGATCTGCTCACCGGATCGCTCTGCGCCGTGCTCGGCGGCGTCACTGCCGTGTTTGAAATGCCCAATACCAATCCCTCGACCACGACGCCGGACATGCTCGAAGACAAGCTGGCGCGGGCGAAGAACCGCATGCATTGCGACCACGCCTTCTATGCTGGCGCGACGTCTGAAAATGCGCCGGAGCTCACCCAGATGGAGCGCATGCCCGGCTGTTGCGGCGTCAAGGTCTTCATGGGTGCCTCGACCGGCTCGCTCCTGGTGGCCGATGATGAGGGCGTCGAACGCGTGCTCAACGCCATCACGCGCCGCGCCGCCTTCCATTCCGAGGATGAATACCGTCTGGAGGATCGCCGCGAGCTGGCTGTGCCCGGCGACTGGACCAGCCACCCGGTTGTCCGCGATGCCGAAGCGGCGCTGATGAGCACGAAACGTCTGGTGCGCCTGGCGCGCAAGACCGGCAAGCGTATCCACGTTCTCCATGTCTCGACCGCCGAGGAAATGGAATTTCTCGTCGATCACCGCGATTACGCCTCGGTCGAGGCGACGCCGCAGCATCTCACCCTTGAGGGGCCCGGCATTTACGAGCGCATCGGCGCGCGCGCCCAGATGAATCCGCCCTTGCGGGATGCGCATCATCGCGCCGGCCTGTGGCGCGGCCTGCAGCGCGGGATCGTCGATGTGATCGGTTCCGATCACGCGCCGCACACGCTGGAGGAAAAAGCCAAACCCTATCCGCAAAGCCCCTCGGGCATGCCCGGCGTGCAGACCCTGGTCCCGATCATGCTCGATCATGTCAATGCGGGCCGTCTGACGCTGGAGCGTTTCGTCGACCTGACCTCGGCCGGCGCACAGCGGATTTTCGGCATTGCCGGCAAGGGCCGTATGGCGGCCGGCTGGGATGCCGATTTCACCATTGTCGACATGAAGGCGAAGCGCGAGATCACCGATGCCTGGTCGGCCTCGAAATCGGGCTGGACCCCGTTTGACGGCCAGACCGTCACCGGCTGGCCGGTCGCGACCATCGTGCGCGGCCGGATCGTGATGCGTGATGATGAAGTGATTGCGGGCGGCACCGGCGAGGCCGTGCGCTTCCAGGAAGCCCTGGCGCGGAATTGAGACCAGTGACAAAGGAAAACGGGATGGACCGTCAGAGTTTCTATTTCTTCGATATCGACGAGAACATCCTGCATCTGCCGACGCGGATCCATCTGCTCAACACCATGACCGGCGAAGAGCGGGCCATGCGCCAGCATGAGTATGAGGACATCAAGGCCTATCTCGGCGTGCCCGGCCTGTGGGAGGACTGGGCTGATCCGCCGGCGCGCGCCTATCGCGAATTCTCTGATGGCCAGGACCGCAATGGCGAGGAATACCTGTTGCGCGATGTCCGCCGTGCCCTCGACAGTGCCCACTGGAAGGGCCCGTCCTGGGACATTTTCAAATACGCCGTGCTCAAGCGCCGCCCGATCGCCGTCATCACGGCGCGCCAGCATTCGCGCGAGATTATCCGCCAGGGCCTGCGCCTGCTGGTCGATGCCGGGCATATTCCCGAAGAGCCGGATTATCTGGGGATTTATCCGGTCTCAAACCCGGAGATCCGTGACGAGCTCGGCGCCCACATGACGACGGCCGGCCTGAAACGGACCGCGATCCGTCAATGCGTCGAGACCGGTCTGGACAAGTATGGCCGCGACCTGCCGCATTCCTTCGGCATGTCGGACGACGACCTCAAGAATATCGACCTGATCACCTCGGCCATGCTCGAGTGCAAGCTCGACTATCCCGACAAACGCTTCTTCGTCATCTCCACCAATCGCCGCCGCCATGTGAAGATGGAAATCTTGCCGCCGCACAAGGCTGCGGAGAAGCTGCGCGAGGCCGAGGACGATTATTACGGCTGAGGCTTCGCGGCCGACTCAGTCCTCGATATCCTCGGTTACTTCCTCGCGGGCCCGGGCCAGGCGGAGGGCGTAGTCGACTCCGGCCACGATGGGCAGGCCGCCCTCCAGCTTGTCGATCAGCGCTGTTGCGACCAGTTCCTCGGCATCATCGGCCAGCGCATTGCCATCGACGAGCCGGTTGAGCGCCTCGAACAGGACAACGGCTTCCGCCTCGCTCAACTCGACCTTCACCATCTTGCGAAACCTAGCTCCGATGGACGGCGAGCAGCGGTACGGTCGCTGCGCGGATGGCCGGGATGATGCCGCCAAGAAGGCCGACAATCAGGGCGAGGCCGAGGCCGAGAAGCACCGACATCGGTGTGACCGCGAAGGAGAATACCACCTGGGTGAAGCTCGATCCCAGTGTCGAGGCACTGACGCCGTTGAACAACAGGTAGACGCCCGCCGCGCCGATAAGCCCGCCCAGCCCGGCCAGGGCCAGGGATTCCACCATGGTTCCAAACGCCGCTGCAAAGCCGGAAAATCCGATAGCCCGCAAGGTAGCGATCTCGCGCATGCGGGTGTCGACCGAGGAGTACATCGTGTTCCAGGCACCGGCGAGGGCACCGATCGCCATGGCGATCGACAGCGGCACACCCAGATAGGTGATCAGCATGGCGGTCCCGCCAGCCTGACTCGCGAAATAATCGACCTCGCTCTGGATATCGAGATTCAGTCGCGGGTCGCTTTCTGCATAGGCGCGCAATTCCTCGATCGCCTCGGGGCTGGTCAGCCGGGCGCGGATCGATTGCACGGATGTGCCGCGCTGATAGAGGTTCTGGATCACGGTGAGGTCAGTCCAGATCTCGCTGTCGAACACGGTTCCGCCGGTCGAGAAGATTCCGACGACGACCCATTCATTCGAGCCGAGGCGGATGGTCTGACCAAGGTCAAAACCGGCGAATTCGCGGATAATGCCTTCGCCCACGATCAACTCATTGGTACCGGGCTCATAGGTGCGGCCCTCGATGATGGTGAAGCCCTGGCGCAGGGACTGGGCCGCCGGTCCGACGCCCCGCAGCGGCAGATTGGCCTCGGTCCGCGAGGCCCGCTTGATGCCGTCGACAATGACGAACAATTCACCGGAAACGATGGGGGCGCCGTTCGCATCCCGGGCAACGCCCGGCGCTTCCTCGATCAAGCGGACCTGATCGACGGAGAGGCCGGAATTGAGCTCGGTCTGTGAGCCTGTGCGCAACATCACCGCAACATCGGCTGAGCCCGTGCCCTGCATGGTCTTGCTGAAACCACTCGACATGGCGAGGAAGCCGAGCAGGACCATCACCACCAGGGCAATCGAGAAAACGGTTGCTCCCGACAGCAGGGCGCGCTGCGGGATGGAGCGCAGATTGATCAGGGTTACGGCTGCGATCTGGTCGAACATCTCATCCGTCTCCTAAAGCTTGCCGAGCGCGGTGACGATGGTCACGCGCTGGGCGTTGATGGCGGGAATAATGCCGGTGATGAAACCGAGCCCGATGGCCAGGGCAATGCCGATTGCAAGCACGAGCGTGGGCATGCTGAGCCCCGGCAGGAAGGCCGCCATGGCTGCGGCTGCGCCCCCGACTGCCAGGGTTGCCAGACCCAGGCCCAGCAGGCCGCCGACCAGGCTGAGCAGGATGGATTCGATCAGAACCATGCGGAAGATGCGCGGCGCCGGGAAGCCGAGGGTCTTCATCACCGCGATCTCCTTGGTGCGCTCATTGATGGCCATCACCATGGTCGTGCCGACGATCATCAGGATCGTCATGAAAGCGGCGCCGACAACGAAGAGCAGGATCAGCGCGATATTCCCGAACTGGGCCGCGAAGGCCTCATTGAAGGCGGCTTCGGTGCTGGTTTCCGTTTCGGCCGGCGAATTGGCGAACAGGGCGTCGATCTCGCGCATGATCTGGTCATTCTGCGAGGCGTCGGCCGTCGTCAGTGCCATCCAGCCGATATTGTCCCGGTTGAAGGCCAGCGCTTCATTGTAATATTCGTAGTGGAACATGGCATAATTGGTGGGAACCGTGTCGTCTTCCGCGTCGAAAATCGCGCAGATTTCGAAGTCCCAGCTCGATGTGCCGTCCTGCTTCTGCCAGATGTTCGAGAGCAGGGGGATGCGGTCGCCAAGGCTCCAGCCATATTGCGCAGCCAGATCGTCCCCGACCAGCAGGCAGTCGCGGGTATTGAAGAAGGCGGCGCGCTGCTCGTCCGGCATGGTCAGTTCGGAATAGACGGCGAGCCAGCTTTCCGGATCGACGGCGAAGGTCTGAACGAAATTGGCCGGCTCCTGGTAGTAGCCGCCGAACCAGCTGGCATGGCTGACATTGGTCACCCCTTCGACCGCTTCAACCCGAGCCCAATAGGCATAGGGCATGGAGACGGTGAAATTGATGCGGTTGACGGTGACAAGCCGGTTCTCGGCCGCGGTCGATGAACCCGACGTCCAGACAGTGTAGAAGGCCCCGAGCGCGCCGAAGATCAAGAACGCGATCATGATCGAGAAGATCAGCAGGATGGCCCGCATCTTCTTGCGGAAGAGATTCTTCCTTATGAGGGTGAAATCATTCATTGCGCCAGCTCCGAGGCTTCCACGAAGCGGCCCTTGTCGAGATGGAGTTCGCGGCGGGCATATTTCGCGGCTGACGGGTCGTGGGTGACCATGATGATGGTCTTGCCGAGATCCTTGTTGAGCAGCTGCAACGTCTCGAGAATCTCGTCGGCGGATTTGCGGTCGAGATCGCCGGTCGGCTCATCGCAGAGCAGGACTTTCGGGTCGGCGACGATGGCGCGGGCAATGGCGACGCGCTGTTGCTGGCCACCGGACATCTGCCGCGGCGAATGCCGGGCGCGGTCGGACAGGCCGACAATGTCGAGCGCCGTGGCAACACGTTCCTTGCGTGCCTTGCCCGACAGATTGGTCAGCAAGAGCGGCAATTCGACATTCTGGGCCGCGTTCAGCGTCGGCATCAGATTGTAGAACTGGAAGATGAATCCGACATTGGCGGCGCGCCATTTGGCGAGCTTGCCTTCGGAGAGCTTGTCGACGCGCACGCCCTGGCATTCCACCGAGCCTGAGGTCGGCCGGTCGATGCCGCCGAGCAGGTTGAGCAAGGTCGTCTTGCCGGAACCGGACGGGCCCATGATGGCGATGAATTCACCCTCATCGATCGACATCGTCAGATGTTCGAAAATCGTGATGGCCTCGCGTCCGCGCGTATAGCCCTTGGAGAGATCGGTCAGCTGGTAGAGCTTGCTCATCGGCGGGTCCTCATTCTGTGCTCATGGCCGCAATTGCGGACGATTGGTTTCACGATGGCGTCCGGCCCGAAGGACGGTCCGGCCTATTCCATAAAGATCACGCGCGCCGCCATATCCGGCAGGATACGGTTGTCGCGCTCGTCGAAGGCAACGCGCACCTTGATGGTGGCGCGGCTGCGGTCGGCGGTGGGGATGATGGCCTCGACATGGGCCGGGATGCGCCAGTCGGGATAGGCATCGAGGCGGGCCTCGACGCGCTGGCCCGGTGTGACGCGGCCGATCTGGCCTTCATTCACGTCGACCTCGATCTCCAGCGATTCCATGTCGACCAGGGTGGCGACACCGGTCCGGGTAAAGCCGCCGCCAGCCGAGGAAGGCGACAGGATTTCGCCGATCTGGGCATTCTTGGCGATGACAATGCCGGCGAAGGGCGCGCGCACGATATGGCGCTCAACCAGATCCTGCTGGCTGGTGACCATCACGGCTGCAGCCTCACGGTCGGCACGCGCCGCCGCGAGCTGGGCGATCAGGCTGTCCACCTGTGACCGGGTGGCGCTGACATTGGCCTGCGGCCCGATATCGCGCGTCGCCAGTTCGCTGGCGCGGGTGGCGACCAGGCGCGCCTCGGCCAGTTGCGCGTCGAGCGAGCGGATGCGGGCGGACGCAGCATTGAGCTGGGATTGCAGCAGGTCGAGCTGGATGCGTGCACGGGTATCGTCGAGCAGGGCCAGAACCTCGCCTTCCTCGACACGGGTGCCTTCCTCGACCAGGACATCGCGGATGCGTCCGGTGATCTCGGCGGAGATGGTCGCCTGGCGGCGCGCGACGACATAGCCCGATGCGACCAGTCCCGATGTGCGCGGGGCCGGTGCCGGGCTTGCGGCCGGCGATGGGGTGGTTGTCGATGTCGTTGCTGCGGTGGTGACCGGGGCTGCTGCCGGGGCGGGCGCTGGCGGGCTCACGAAAAACCACATCAGGGCCGCGGTACCGATGATGGCGCCGACGAGCAGGCTGAGCATTGTGATGAGGGAGATGCCCGAACGGGCCTCTGGCTCGTCGCGGTCAATGCTCAAGGAATGAAGCTGGGCACTGCGGTCGGTCATTCAATTCCCCCCAAGGTCCTTGCGAATGCAGGCCCCGTATACAATGACTGTCAGGTCAGCACACCCGGTATTGTACGGGCTCGCGTCCCGTGCGGATCAAATTTCGTCAATCGCCGCGAAGTTTGCGTCAGTGACCAGCCGGGCCCGCAAGCCGGGTCAGTCGAAATAGGCGGCGCGCATCATTTCCGACAAGTCATGGCCGCGATGGGCCAGGGCGCGGCGCTCGATCTCGACCTCTTCGCCACAGACCGGACGCCGTCTTTGCTGCACCCGGTAGCCATCATTGAAGCTCTCGATCATGCGGTCGCGCTGACGGCCGGGCTCGGGGGCTTCCATGGCCAGCAATTCGATCATGCGCTGGCGCCAGGCCTGGGCTTCGAGCCCGTCGCAGGCCGAGGCGAGATAGTGCAGCTCGCCCAGCGTATAGGCGAGATAGGGCAGGGCGCGTTCCGTATCGCCGACATCGCGCTGCGCGGCCGGGGCCTGTGTCCGGTTGCTGGCTAGGCGATCGATCCCGCGCTGCACTTCACGTTCATTGCGCGCTGCTTCGCGGGCGCTGATACGTTCGGTGGCGCGTGGGTTGCGGTCGCCCGGCTTTTGCGCCGCAGACGGTCCCGCCGCGAGCAGCAGGACGAGGCAGGCGGCCACAAGGGCGGGCAGATGGGCGGGCGAGATACGCATGCCCGCCATATTGGCGAGATTTATGGCGTCGGCAAGGCAGCGATCATTGCGTGGGCCCGTCCGATCACATCGCGCGTCTTGTCCCAGCGCGTCAAGCGCAAGGCCTCGTCGAGCGGGAAGAAGGCGGCTTCGGTCACATCGTCAGCTGCCACGGGCTCACCGCCGGTCCAGACGGCTGCGAAGTCGGAGAGGATATAGTGCCAGTCGCCCGGATTGCCCGGCTCACGAGAGCCAATGGCGTCGATGACATCGATCAGCCCGACAATGCGTGCCGTGGTGCCGGTCTCTTCCATCAGCTCGCGCAGCGCGGCCTCGCGCACGGTCTCGCCAAACTCGACCTTGCCGCCCGGGATCGACCATTCGCCGGTATAGGGCGGCTTGCCGCGCCGGATCAGCAGGACTTCGTCGCCGCGCCACACCACGATGCCGGCACCGGGGACCGGGTGTCTTGAAACCGGGGTGCTGGCCTCAGCCATATTTGCCGTGTTCCGAATAGATGCCGAGCTGGTTGCCGCTGGGGTCCGTGAACAGGAAACGGCGTCCGCCCGGATAGTCCTCGCGGAGGGTGATGCTGCCGCCCGCGGCCTCCACGCGCCGTTCGGCGTCGATGATGTCCTCGGCCCGCAGCAGGATCAGGGCGCCGGTGGGGAAGGGTTTGTCCTCAAGCCGCAACCCGCCATCTATGCCGGCATTCTCGAAGGCGGCATAGGCGGGCCCGTAATCGAGAAAGGTCCAGCCAAACGCCTTGGCGTAGAAGGCCTTCGCCGCCGCCATGTCGGTGACGGGCAGTTCGTTGTAATCGATCTTGAGGACCGTATCGGTCATTTCGCTGTCCAGCCGCCATCGATGGTGATCGCCGTTCCGTTGGCATTCGCCCCGGCATCGGAGACCAGATATAGCAGTGCACCGGCGAGTTGTTCAAACGTGACGAATTGCTTGGTCGGCTGCGCCGCCAGCATCACATCACGCACGACCTCATCCTCGGTGATCCCGCGCGCCTTGGCTGTGTCGGCGATCTGGTTCTCCACCAGCGGTGTCTTCACATAGCCCGGGCAGATCGCATTGCAGGTGATGCCATCTTCGGCGAGTTCCAGTGCCAGCGTCTTGGTGAAGCCGATCACGCCGTGCTTGGCTGCGACATAGGCCGATTTGAATGGTGAGGCGACGAGGCCGTGGACCGAGGCGAGATTGACGATGCGTCCGCGCCCCTGGCGTCTCATGATCGGGATCGCCGCGCGCGCGGAATGGAACACCGCCGTGAGATTGATCGCAATGATCGCATCCCATTTCGCCACCGGAAAATCCTCGACCGGTGAGACATGCTGGATGCCGGCATTGGACAGGAGGATATCCAGCCGCCCGAATTCGCGCTCCGCATAGGCAACCATATCGGCGATCTCGTCCGGCTTGAGCATGTTGGCGCCATGGTAGCGCACCTCGACGCCATGATCGGCGGCGATCTTTGCGCGCAGGGCTTCGATCTCGGCAGCATCGCCGAGCCCGTTGAGGACAATATTCGCCCCATTGGCAGCAAGCGCCTCGGCCATCGCCTGGCCAATCCCGCTGGTCGAGCCGGTAATGAGGGCCACCTGGCCGGAAAGATCGGTACGGATCGCAGACATGAATCACCCTTCAGGTTTGTGCAGGTGCGAAGAGACGGGATTGGCGGGGACGGGTCAAGGGGCGTTGGAGGTTGCTATCCAGCATTCTCAGGTGGAAGAATTGGGTTGCAGTGCGCATTGAATGGATGACCATAGGTTGTATAATTGGTGGATGGCCATACAGTTTGCCCCGCGCACCGGCTCGGTCTTGCTTTGCGATTTTTCACTCGGTGGATTTCGGCCGCCGGAGATGGTGAAACGCAGGCCGGTGGTTGTTCTTTCGCCGCGCCTGCGACGTCGGGACGGGCTTGTCAGTGTGGTGCCCTTGTCCACCACCCGGCCAGGTCGGCCGGTCCCGTATGTCGTGCCGTTAAGTTTGACGCCATTGCCGCCAGCGCCGTTTGATGCTCAAGCCTGCTGGGCCAAGTGCGACATGGTGAGTTGTGTCGGCTTTGGCCGGCTGGACTTTTTCCGCACACCGCGCGGCGGCGTGCGGCGGCGAACATATCTGAAGCTGGGGCTGAGTGCAGATCAATTGGCGCAGGTCCGATGCGGCGTAAAGCACGCCCTTGGCCTCGCTGACTAGCTTGTCATGCCTGGCGCCCGCTATTATATTGGAATGGATCGCTCGCGGTGCAGACCGTTGAGCCTCAAGACCCTGCGAAGGGCGAACCCCGCTAGGATGTTAGTGCATCTGGCGGGGTTTTTTTGTGCACCGACCTAGTGGAGTGTATTTTGTCCGGATGCAATTATCGCGAGCATTTGTGCTAGAATGAAAACGCCGGCCATGTTGGGGCCGGCGCAATCCAAGGAGGAAGCAATGTTTCGGTTTCCGAAATGCTGCCTCGTCCTTTGGGTGAGGAGAAGGCGGATCGGAGGTTGGTCCCTGCTGATCCGCTTATCCATCGCCTAAGGGCGGCCAAAGGAGACGGTCAGACCCGCCTCCGGCGGCCCTTGGACCATAACATATCTCCGTAACGCGGGGAAGAGTTCCGCCCTCAGGCTTCCGCCTTCGCCTTGGCGCCAGGCGCTGCCGGTTGCGGCCGCGTGAACAGCAGATCGGTCTCGGTCGAGCCCGCCTCGTCATAGGCATAGCCACCGGCATCGAATTTCACCAGATCGGCCGGATCGCTGATCCGGTTCTCGATCGCCCAGCGCGCCATCATGCCGCGGGCCTTCTTCGCGAAGACCATCAGCATGCGGGTCTGGCCGTCTTTTTCTTCCTTGAAGCTGGCGGTGATGACACGAGCCTTCAGCGTCTTGCGGTCGACCGATTTGAAATACTCGTTTGACGCCAGGTTCAGCACCACAGGATCGCTCTCGTCGCTCAGCAATTCATTGAGATGCCCGGCGATCTTGTCACCCCAGAAATCATACAGGCTCTCGCCGCGCCGCGTGTGCAGCTTGCGGCCCATTTCCAGACGGTAGGGATGGATGCCATCGAGCGGGCGCAGGGCGCCATACATGCCCGACAGGATGCGCAGATGGTTCTGGGCGTAAGCGAGGTCATCATCGGAGAGCGTACCGGCGTCGAGACCGCGATAGACCTCGCCGGCAAAGGCCAGCGCCGCCGGCTTGGTGCCGGGCTGGTCGGCATCGAAGGCGCGGAAACGGTCGCGATTGAGCCGCGCCAGATCCGAGCTGATCTTCATCAGCGTCTTGATCTTGGAGGTCGAGAGCCCGCGCGTCGTCGTCGACAGGATGCGCGTCTCGTCGATCAGCGCCGGTGTCGTGACGGCGAGCGCGCGCTCGGTCTCGTCGAAATTCATGTTCTTGGCGGGCGAAAGCAGAATCAGCATGGGTGGTCTCCTTGGCAGGAGAGATAGGCAAAGGATCGCTGCGGGGGAAGGGGCGGGGTGTGCGCTAGCCGAGCAGCACCCGCGGATTCATGATGCCCTTGGGATCGAGCGCGCCCTTGATCGCGCGCATCACGGCGACATCGACCGGCTTGCGCGCCGCCAGTTCCTCGCGCTTCAGTATGCCGATGCCGTGCTCGGCCGAGATCGAGCCGCCGAATTCATCCACCGTGTCGTAGACGCAGTTCGAGATCGCCGGCCCCTGGCTCAGCAGGGCCTGTTGGGCCTCGGCATCAAGGCCGACAATATTGAAATGCACATTCCCGTCGCCGACATGGCCGAAGGCGACCACGACCCCGGCGGGGAAGATCGCCTTGATCCGGGCCGAGGCGAGGTCGATGAAGGCGGGCATTTTGGAAACCGGGATCGAGATGTCGTGCTTGATCGCCTTGCCCTGGCTGCGTTCGGCCAGGGCGATGCTTTCGCGCAGGCGCCAGAAGTCGAGCGCCTGGCTTTCGTTCTCGGCGATCACGGCGTCCTGGACCAGTTCGGCCTCGAAGGCCCGGCCCAGCGCGTCTTCCAGGGTCTCGCGCGCACCGTCGATACGGCCGAAACTCATCTCGCACACCACATACCAGGGGTGAGGGCTCTCCAGCGGATCACGCGTGCCGGGCACATGGGCGCAGACAAATTCCAGCGCCAGGCGCGGCATGATTTCGAAGGCGGTGACGGCGCCGCCGGAGACCTTCTTGGCCAGGCTCAGGAACGTCACGGCGTCCTCGACCGATTTCAGGCCGCAAAAGGCCAGTTCCATCCTGGCCGGGCGCGGGAAGAGCTTCAGTGTGGCAGCTGTGATGATGCCGAGTGTGCCTTCAGCGCCGATCAGGAGCTGCTTGAGGTCATAGCCGGTATTGTCCTTGCGCAGACCGGTCAGGCCCGACCAGATCGTGCCGTCGGGCAGCACGGCTTCCAGGCCGAGCACCAGCTCGCGCGTCATGCCATAGCGCAGCACATGCACGCCGCCGGCATTGGTCGAGATCAGACCGCCAATCATCGCCGAACCCTGGGAACCCAGGCTCAGCGGGAAAAGCCGGTCAGCTTCCGCGGCGGTGTTTTGCAGGCTCTCCAGGATGCAGCCGGCCTCGACCGTCATGGAGTCATTGTCCGGGTCGATCTCGCGCACGGCATTCATGCGCTTGAGCGTGACCAGAACCTCGCCCTGGGGTGTGGAGGCGCCGCACAGGCTGGTATTGCCGCCTTGGGGCGTGATGGCGATGCCGGCCTCGGCGCAGATCTTCACGGCGGCCGCGACTTCAGCCGTATTGGCCGGTTTCAGCAGGATCGGGCTGGTGCCCTGATAGCGGCCGCGCCAGTCGGAGATGTGCGGGGCCAGCTCGTGCGCGTCCTGGCTCCAGCCCTTGGGTCCGAGCGCGGATTTGAGCGCATCGATCACATCGGCGGGCACGGTTTGGGCGGCGGTGGTCATGGCTAGTCCCTCGGGGCGGCAGCGCGTTGCAGGCGGTCATTGATGGCTTCCCCGAGACCTTCATCGGGAATCGGGGCGACGGCAATAGATTTGGGGCCGCTCGCGTCCAGTTGCCGCAGGGCTGCGAAAAGCTTTGCGGCCGCTTCTGCCAGATCGCCGCTGGCTGACAGGTTCAGATCGCCCTGGATCGCGCCAAAGCCGAGCAGAACCTCGCCGTCCCGCGCCTGCGTGGCGTTGAGCCGCATCGTGGCGGTGGGCGCATAATGGCTCGCCAGCATGCCCGGGCTGGTGGGGGCCTCGCTGTGGCCGGCGATGGCGAGCGGGCCGGTAATAGCTTCGATCCGGCTACGCTCCAGCCCGCCGGGACGCAGCAGGGTGGCGCGGCCATCGAGAATGGCGATGACGGTGGATTCCACACCCACCGTGCAGGCGCCGCCATCGAGGATGAGGTCGAGCCTGTCGCCCAGGCCGTCGCTGACATGGCTTGCCGTGGTGGGGCTGACCCCGCCGGACGGGTTGGCGCTGGGGGCAACGAGTGGTCCGCCAAAGGCCGCGAGCAAGGCTTGCGCCGCCGCATGGCCGGGCGCGCGGATCGCGACGCTGTCCAGCCCGGCATTGGCGAGATCGCAGATCGGCGCTGCCTTGAGCTTCGGCAGGACCAGCGTCAGAGGGCCGGGCCAGAAGGCGCGCGCCAGCTCATCCGCCAGCGCCGGCCACTCGACCAGCCTTTTCGCCATCTCGATGCCGGCGACATGTGCGATCAGCGGGTTGAAGCGTGGCCGGCCCTTGGCGGCATAGAGCCGTGCGACCGCAACAGCATTGCTCGCATCGGCGGCGAGGCCATAGACGGTCTCGGTCGGCATCGCCACAAGCCCGCCCTCGCGCAGCAGGGCGGCGGCGCGGGCGATGGCGTCAGGGCTGTCGGCAGGCAGGACGGGTGCGGTCATGAGTGTGTGCTAGCGCCCGCAAGACCGGCCAGGCAAGCCTATTCCGCCGCGTCGGCCTCGATATGCAGGACCAGAGTCACATTCGCCGCCGTTGATCCCCAGCCGGCTGTGCCGACGCCGTAATCACTGCGGGCGATGGTCAGGCGGGCATCGGCGATGGCGTGGCCATCCGCGATCTCCAGCGTGAAGGGCAGGATGACCGGCTGCGAGGCGTCGCGGATGGTCAGGACGCCGTGGGCTTCATAGCCGGTATCCGAGGCGCGGATATCGCTGGATTCAAACCGGGCGAGTGGATGCGCCGCCGGGGCGAGACCGTCATCGCCCAGCATGGGTGCGTCAACCTCGCCATTGCCGGTCGCGCCGCTGCCGGTCTCGACGCTGGCGCTGATGCGGGCACCATCAAGCGCGGCGGGATCCAGTGTGATCGCGGCGGTCCAGGCCGCGAACCGGCCCGATACCGGACCACCAAAGGCCGTCGTTTCGAAGCCGACCGAGCTGGCATCGTGATCGACGGTCCAGTCCTGGGCCACGGCCATTGCCGGCGAGAGGCCCAGGGCGAGGGCGGCAGCGAGGATACGCAACATGGGGTCAGCCTTTCAGGAAGGGCAGCATGCGGGAGAGCAGGCCGTCCTTGTCGAGGAATTGATGCTTCAGCGCTGCGGCGAAATGAAGGCCGACCAGCACGAGAAGAACCCAGGCACCCTTGCCGTGGACATTGCCGACCAGCTCATGGAAATCATGATCCTGGGAGACCGGCAGGCGCGGCAGGATGAGGTCGGGATTGTTGAACAGCATGGTTGGCAATTCGGTGGTCGAGGCGGCGACCCAGCCGACCAGCGGCAGGCCGATCATCAGCGCATAGAAGGCCCAGTGTGTGCCCTTGGCGACCAGTGCTTCCCAGGGCTTCATGCCGGCGGGCAGTGGCGGTGCCTTGTGGGTCAGACGCCAGCCCAGACGGCCGAAGCTCAGCAGCAGCACCAGCATGCCGACCGTCTTGTGGGCATTATAGGCGAACTGGACCTGGTCGAGTGTGACGCCAGGGGCGCTGTCGCGCAGGGCGTGCCGCAGGTCTTCCATGTACCAGCCATAGAACACCATGCCGATCAGCAGGATGCCGATGACCCAATGCAGAATTATGGCGACGGTCGTATAGCGTGGGCTGTCTGTCATGATGGGGCTCCCTGCCGCAGGAATTCGGCTTCGATGTGAATACGTATTTCAGTGCCGACGATCGAGGCCGGCAGGCTGCCAACGCCGAAATCGGTGCGGTCGATCACCATATCGGCACCGAATCCGACCGTGTCGCGGCCTGCCAGCATGTTGAAGCTTCCGCCGTAAAACTCAATCTCCATAACCGCATCAAAAGTGCGGCTATTCATCACAAGATCGCCGAAGGCGCGGCCATGGGTACCATCGATCACTTCGATCCGGTTGCTGGTGAAGATGATCTGCGGGCTTTCCGCCGCGTGCAGCCAGTCATTGGCCAGGGTGCGGTCGAAATCGGGGTCGCCGGTAGAGATCGAGGCTGTATCGATGATGGCGGTCAGCTGCGCCGCGTCCGGATGTGCCGGATCAAAATCGAGGCTGGCATCAATCCCGTCGAACCGCCCCGTATACCAGGACAGGCCGAGATGGCGCACGCGCCAGGTCACGCTGGCATGGTCGGCATCAAGCGCCCAGTTGCCGGCCGGCAGGCGCTGCGGATCGGTGCTCGGGGTGGCGCAGGCCGGGATCAGCAGCAGGGCGAGAATGATGGCGGAGCGCAACAACATGGCGGGACCATAACCCGATTGGCGCGACCGGAAAGCCACAGCTTGCGTCTGCGACGTAAAAACACTGTTTCCGCGCTCGCATGTTTGGCTGCGCGCGCTATCCTGCGCCCCCGGATTTCAGGAGACTTCGCATGACCTATCGCGCACCCGTGGACGAGCTTCGTTTTAGCCTGGTGGAAGTTGCCGCCGTTGATGTGCTGAAAGCTACCGGTGCCTTTCCCGAATTTACCGATGACATCACGGTCGCAGTCCTTGATGAGGCCGCCAAGCTGGCCAATGACGTGCTCGCCCCGCTCAACAAGGTTGGCGACACCGAGCACTGCAAGCTCGCCGACGGTGTCGTCACGACGCCGACCGGTTTCAAGGACGCCTATTCGAAATTTGTCGAAGGCGGCTGGCAGGGCCTGCAATTCCCGACCAAGGTCGGCGGCATGGGTCTGCCGCGCGCCCTCGGGGTTGCGACGCTGGAAATGGTGCAATCGGCCAATATGGCCTTCGGCCTCGGGCCCATGCTCACCTATGGCGCGATCGAGGTCCTGCTGGTGCACGGCACGGATGAACAGCGCGAAACCTATCTGCCCAAATTGCTGAACGGCGAATGGTCGGCGACGATGAATCTGACCGAGCCCCAGGCCGGTTCCGATGTCGGCGCCCTGCGCACCAAGGCCGAGCCGAATGGCGATGGCAGCTGGGCCGTGTCCGGCCAGAAGATATTCATCACCTGGGGCGAGCATGATTGCGCCGACAACATTATCCACCTCGTGCTGGCGCGCACGCCGGGCTCGCCCGCGGGCACCAAGGGCATCTCGCTCTTCATCGTGCCGAAATTCCTCGAGGATGGCAGCCGCAATGGCGTCAAGGCGATCGGGCTGGAGCACAAGCTCGGCATTCACGGCTCCCCGACCTGCACCATGGAATATGCCGGTGCCAAGGGCTGGCTGATCGGCGCAGAGAATGCCGGCATGAAAGCCATGTTCACGATGATGAATTCGGCCCGGCTCAATGTCGGCGTCCAGGGCGTCGGCATTGCCGAGCGCGCCTATCAGCAGGCGCTCGCCTTCGCGAAGGACCGCAAGCAGGGCAAGGCGATCGACGGCAAGGGGCCTGGGCCGCACGCCATCATCCAGCACCCCGATATCCAGCGCTCGCTGGCGATGATGAAGTCCAAGATCGCCGCTGCGCGCGCCATCTGCATGGCCTGCGCCGTCGCCGCCGACATGTCGGAATATGCCGAGGATCCCGAAGAACGCGCCGCCGCCAAGCGCCGCGAGGAATTGCTGACCCCGATTGCCAAGGGCTGGTCAACGGATGTCGGCGTCGAGGTTGCTTCGATGGGCATCCAGATCCATGGCGGCATGGGCTATATCGAGGAGACCGGCGCGGCGCAGCATTTGCGCGATGCCCGTATCGCCCCGATCTATGAAGGCACCAATGCGATCCAGGCGATGGACCTGGCCGGCCGCAAGCTCAACATGCAGGGCGGCGCCGCCTTCACCGAACTCTATGCCGATATCGAACAGACGATCGAGGCCTGTTCCACCTCAAGCCATCCCGACCTGCCCCTCCTGGCCGAACGGCTCGAGGAAGGTCTCGACTCGCTGCGTGAAGCCGCGACCTGGCTGGCCGAAGCCGACCCGGCCGACGCGCTGGCCGGTGCCACGCCATTCCTCACCCTGGCCGGTGAAGTCGTGGGCGGCTGGATGCTCTGCATCGGTGCCGTCTCCGCGCGCCGCCGCCAGAAGGACAAGCTCGGTGACCCGGTTTTCGCCGCTCAGCGCATCGCCCTGGCCGGCTTCTATTGCGAAGCCGTCCTCACCCTGGCGCATGCCCGGGTCGACGACATCACCATGGGCGTCGAAATGATCAGCGATGTCGGGTTCGGGGTGGATTGAGGGAGCGGTTCGCTCTCGGGACACGTACCGGTCCCGGGGCCGGGAGCATGCCCCCTGTCCAATCCGGGCGTGGTATTGTCAGGGGCGATTGGTGGTGCGGGGGGCGTCCGTCAGCTTGGCCAAATGTCCGGGCAAATCGCTACGGACATGTAGAATATCGACGAACACCACCATGTCTTCTGCATCGATGAAGACGAGAAAATGCTCGCCGCAGCGCGTGAAACGCAAGTCTTCCGGCAGGTCAGGGTCGACGAGTTCGCGGCACGGGCGGGAGTGTGTAGTTCCTGCAGCGATGCCCCGGCAGTGATCGATCAGGTCCTGTTCGTAACTGGCGGCCTGTAACGGGCCGAAGTGATCGATGGTCCAGCGCGCGATGTCGAGCGTGGCCGCCTCGGCCTGCCGGGCAAGGCGCCAGCTCCTGGGCATCAGTCCTGGTTGCGGGCGGCCTTGAAGGCACGCCTCAGAGCGTCTTCGCCGCTGCCCTCCGCCAGATATCCGGCACGGGCCTCTTCGACGCCCCGCCGCAGGCGCTCGCGGGTTTCATCAAACTCTGTCTCGTCGCGTTCGAGCAGGCGTAGCCCTGCCCGCAGGGCTTCGGACGCGTTCTGGAAGCGGCCGGTCGCCACGAGGCGGTCGACAAGTTCCGACTGGGCATCGGTCAGGACGATGTTTCGTGTTGGCATCAGGGGCTCCGCAGTCTCATTGGCAATATATGCCAGCGGGAAGAGGGATCAAGTGGCGCCAAAAAAAGCGGGGACACGCAGACCATTTTCCAGCACCTCATCTCCTGAAAGGCGCGATCTCCTTCAAAACCCAACCGCGCCGGGCGCACCCATCCCTGAAACCCTTGCCAAGCAGGGCGCCAGGCTGGACTTGTCTCGTCAAGGGCGCGGGAGCGCCGCTGCGCGGTCAGGACCCTTGACGAGACAAGTCCAGCCTGACCGGTTGCCGGCATGGTTCTCAGGGCTGGTCTTCGCTCTGCATTAGATGGCGAGTGTCCCCATTTTTTGTCCCCATTTTTTCCGTGGGCCTCGCAGCGCGCCTGCACCCGGGGCAACCGGTGCACGGCAGTGTGCCGGCCGGGCTTGAGGCCGGCCGGCTTGGGAATGCCTATTCGTCGTGAATCGCGTCGTCGAGCGCTTCGCCGGCATCCTGGATGTCCTGGCCGGCTCCCTTGAGGGTCTGGCAGGAGGCCAGGAAGAGGCAGCTGAATACAATCATGACTAAGATACGCATGGGATTCTCCGATGGAGGCGTGATCGCCGCCGTTTGAATTGTGACACGAAACTGGAGGCAATCCGCTTGAGGGCCAGCCATGCAGGCAGGCCCCCGGCCGCTTCCATCAACGGTCTTGAGACGGGCTGGTCTGTTGTGATCAGGCGTGGCTGACGCGTCAGGCGCGCCGGACCAGGCCGAGCAGAAGCAGGACGGCGATGGCGCCGACTGTGGCGCCGATGATCGCGCCGACAATGCCGTGCAGGGCAGCAATGCCGAGCAGGCCAAACAGCCAGCTGCCGACAAAGGCGCCGACAATGCCGACGGCGATGTTTCCGAACAGGCCGAAGCCATAGCCCTTGACGATGAGGCCGGCGAGCCAGCCGGCGACGGCACCGATAACGAGCCAGACGAGTAATCCGGTAAGCGTCATGTGATTAGGCCTTTCAACAGGTTGGTGAGGTCCATCCCGGATTGTGCGGCCGCTTTTGAAGCCGTGCCAGGGATTTGGCGCGGGGCGGCCGGGGCGCACCTCAAGCTTTCATTGTGCGTGGCGTTGCACAAACAAGCAAAGCAAATCGGTTGTGTCAGGCTTCTGTTTTGACGCCCCGGCTCACGCTGGGACCCGGCGCGGCGGGGCAGGGGCAAGGGGCAGGGCGGGCCGGAACGGCGCGCCGCTCCTGTCCGGCCGTGTCAGCTCTAGACCCAGTACCCCTCGGGGTCGGCATTGCCGCGCCCGTCGACCAGGCGGATCAGGCCGACGACGGAGCGGATCAGGATCCACAGCCAGACCAGGCCATAGCCGAGAAAGCCGAAGGGAGAGAGGATCAGCGTCATGATCAGGCCGGTGCTGGCGATGATGCCGAAGATCGCCACCCAGAAGGTGCGAATCTGGAAGACGTAATGGGTATTGAGCCAGCCGGTGCCGTGTCCTTGCGGGCATAGGCAATGATGACGGCGATCAGCGTCGTGACGCCGATGATATTGCCGAGCAGGATCAGGACATAGCCCAGCCCGGCCATCAGGCGTTCGTCGCGATCAGCGCTGCGGTCGGTTTCGGGCTCGAGAATGGTCTGGGACATGGGGGTAAACTCCTTCAATTGGCATAATCCCAGTTGCGGGCCGGGAGGCCAAGGGGGAATGCGGTCGCAGCTATCCCCATGGCGCTGGTGCGGTGTCGCCGGCAGGGTGCGACCGTGATGTCACGCGCGGGGGCAAATCTTCACCTCAGGGTTTCACGCCCTTGGTTACGCCCTGTTTTCGGCGTATGCGGCAGACAGAACGGATTTCAGGATGCTTCAGGCATGATTCAGGCAGTGCAGATCTGGATGCGCGATCATGGTGCGCTGGCCCTGCTGGCGGGCGGGATGGCAATTTATATCGTCCTGCTGGTGCTCGACCTGTTTGTCGGCTGGCGCTTGGCCTATCCTTACAATCTGCTCTGGGTCGTACTGGTCGCGATCCCGGCAGCGGGTGTGGCATTGCTGTATCTGCAGACCTGCGAAGACGGCGAGGATGACCGTCCTGTTGAAGGGGAATGAGATGAGCTTGATCGTAACTATGTCCGACACGGTGCCCGGTCGCGAGATCGACAGGGTTGTCGGCGTCGCGCGCGGCAATGTCGTGCGGGCCCGCTTTTTCGGGCGTGATTTCGTCGCCGGTCTGCGCAATCTGGTGGGCGGCGAAGTGCCGGAATACACCAAGCTTCTCTCGGAGACCCGCGAACAGGCCCTCGACCGCATGGTGCGCCATGGCGAGGAACTGGGCGCCGATGCCATCATTACCTTCCGTCTCGCCACCTCGACGGTGATGGAAGGCACGGCTGAAATTCTCGCCTACGGAACTGCGGTGAAACTGAAATGAATCCTTTGCTTAAACGCCTGGCAGGCCGGGCCGCCGATGAAATCGTCGAGACCGCCCGCTTCCTCGTCGGGGTCGCTGCCGTCTGGCTCGGCCTCGTGACCTTTGGCTTTGCTGCTTTCCACATTCCGTCGGAAAGCATGCAGCCCTCGCTGGAAGTCGGCGACCGCGTGCTGGTGTCGAAATGGGCCTATGGCTATTCGCGGCACTCGCTGCCGCTCGGCATCGGCTACATGCTGCCGGATAACTGGAATGCCCGCCTGGCCTGGTCCGAGCCGCACCGCGGTGATGTGATTGTCTTCCGCGATGAGCGCCAGTCGCCGCCGCGCAATCTGATCAAGCGCGTTATCGGTGTCGCCGGAGATGTCATCGAAGTGCGGGGCGGCCGGCTCTATATCAATGGCGAAGCGCCGCCGCGCGAGTTGGAGGATATCCGCAATTATCGCGAACATCCCTCCCAGCGCGTCCAGACTGTGACTCATTATACCGAAATCCTGCCCGGCGATCGCGAACATCCGATCTACGAGCGGGACGACAACCATGAACTCGACACCTATGGCCCGGTGACAGTCCTGCCGGGAACCGTGTTTGTCATGGGCGACAATCGTGATGCTTCACGCGACAGCCGTGCAACACCTGGTCCTGGTCTGGTACCACTGGAGAACGTCGTCGGACGCGCGGAAACGGTGTTGTTCACCTTCGCCCGTTGCCGCCGCGAAGAGGGGCTTTACTGCCCGAGTGGCCGGGTCTGGCAGGGTTTGTAGGATGAGCCGTCTGGAAGGGATTGCCCGGCGCCTGCCGCGCTGGGCACGTCATGGTCTTGGCGAAGCGCGCGATGCCGTGCGCTTCCTCGCCGGTGTCGCGGGCCTGTGGTTCGCGATGACTTCTGTGGCTTTCGCTTTCTTCTACATTCCCTCCGAAAGCATGCAGCCGACACTCGAGGTCGGCGACCGGATCCTGGTGTCGAAATGGGCCTATGGCTATTCGCGGCACTCGCTTCCGCTGGGCCTGGGCGACCGTCTGCCCGACGCCTGGGACGGGCGGCTGGGATGGGCCCGGCCGGAGCGCGGCGATGTGGTGGTGCTGCGCGATACGCGCCAGAACCTGACCCTGATCAAGCGCGTCATCGGTCTGCCGGGCGATGAAATCGCCATGCGCGATGGGCGGCTGTATATCAATGGCGAGGCCGTGGAGCGCGAACTGATTGATATGCGCACCTACCGGCAATTCCACGGCTATCCGGAAATCGTCGAGGTCGCGCATTATGTCGAGACACTGCCCGGCGGTTTCACGCATGAGATCTACGAGCGCGATGATCGCCAGTATCTTGATGAATTCGGCCCGGTCATCGTACCGGCTGATCGTATCTTCCTGATGGGGGATAATCGCGACAACTCAACCGACAGCCGTGCAGCTGACGGGCCGGGCTTCGTGCCCCTGTCGCATGTGATCGGCCGCGCCGAGACCGTGCCCTTCACTTTCGCGCGCTGCCGCGAGGAGCCGGGGCTGTATTGCCCGGCGGGCCGGGTCTGGCGCGGGCTGTAATAGCGCTCTAACCTCCCGTCCAGACAAACAGATCGGGAGAGCGCCATGAGCCTCAAGAACAAGACGATATTCATCACCGGCGCCAGCCGCGGCATTGGCCTGGCGATTGCCGAGCGCTGTGCCCGCGATGGCGCCAATATCGTCATCGCCGCCAAGTCGGACACCGAGCAGGCCAAGCTTGAGGGCACGATCCACTCGGCCGCCGAAGCGGTCGAAGCGGCAGGCGGCAAGGCGCTGGCGGTCAAGTGCGATATTCGCGACGAAGCCCAGGTCGAGGCCGCTGTTGCCGCTGCGGTCGAACGCTTTGGCGGTATCGATGCGGTGATCAATAACGCCTCGGCGATCTTCCCGCGCGGCACGGCCGACGTGCCGATGAAGCGCTATGACCTGATGCACCAGGTCAATGGCCGCGGCACCTTCATGGTGACGCAGAAATGCCTGCCCTGGCTGGAGAAGGCGGAAAATCCCCACATCATCGCCCTGTCACCGCCGCTCGACATGCGGCCGATGTGGTTCGGCCCGCACGTCGCCTATACCAGCGCCAAATACCAGATGAGCCTGTGCATTCTCGGCTGGGGTGAGGAATTCAAGGGCCGTATCGCCGCCAATGCGATCTGGCCGCGCACCGCTGTCGCGACCGCCGCGATTTCCAATGTCCTCGCCAATGACGAGGCGATGAAATCCTGCCGCAAGCCGGAAATCCTCGCCGAAACGGCCTATCGCGTCCTCAACAAGCCGGCGGCCAGCTTCACCGGCAATTTCCTGATCGATGACAGCTTCCTCTGGGCCGAGGGCGAGCGCGATCTCGAGCAGTACAGCTATGAGCCCGGCATCGAGCTTCTGCCTGATTTCTTCGTGCCTGATGACGTGCCCGCGCCTCCGGGCGTGAAGATCATGGATGTGTCGCTGGAGCATTGAGGCCTGGCGCCATCTGCCCGCCGTCTGGCCAGGTCCGCATCGGGCCTGTGCCAACCGGTCTTTTGTCACTACGGTTCGCAGCCGTGTGAGTTTCAGAGCAGACAGACCCCATGAGAACACTGGTCATCGACAATCCTGCCAGCCGCATGCACCGCGTCCCGCCGGGCCATCCGGAACATGAGGGCCGCTATGTTGCCGTGCGCGATGCCCTCGCGGCACTGACGGACCCGGTCTGGCATGAGGCACGGCCCGCCAGTACGGCCGCCGTCGAACGGTTTCACACCGGCGACTATATCGAGAGCATTCGTGCGGCCTGTCTGACGGCGGAACCGGCACAGTGGGTATCGCTCGATCTGGACACCAAGGTCTGCCGCGAATCCTGGGACGCGGCGCTGGCGACGGCGGGGGGCGCGATTGATGCGGTCGACCGCATCATGGCCGGCGAAGCCGATGCAGCTTTCTGCCTCGCGCGTCCGCCCGGCCATCATGCCGAGCCGGACCGGGCGATGGGTTTCTGCCTGTTCAACGCGATCGCGATCAGTGCCTTGCATGCGCTTGAGGTGCACGGCCTGACTCGCGTGGCGATCGTCGATATCGACGTCCATCATGGCAATGGATCGCAATGTCTGGCCGAGCTTGATGGCCGGGTGATGTTCGCCTCCCTGCACCAGTCTCCGCTCTATCCGGGGACAGGCAGTGTTGGTGAGACAGGTCTCAACGGCAATGTCGTCAACGTGCCCCTGATGGCCGGAACCGCTGGCGCTGACTGGCGCGAGGCCTTTCGCCAGCAGGTGCGACCGGCGCTCGAGGCCTTTCATCCACAACTGATTTTCGTCTCCGCAGGCTTTGATGCCCATGAGCGCGATCCGGCCGGGGGCCTGGCCCTGATGGAGGACGATTTCGCCTGGGCGGCCGGCGAGCTGGCGTCGCTGGCGGCAGAATTTGCGTCTTCGCGGCTTGTCTCGGTGCTGGAGGGCGGATACGACTGCCCCGCGCTCGGCCGCTCGGCAGCTGCCTTCGTGCAGGCCTTGGTCGAGGCATGATTACTGGTCAGGCCGGTGGCGAAGGGGCGCACCAGCTGAGCGTGTCGGAGCCCACCTGCCAATTCATGTCCAATTCCGAAATCCAGCCATCCCCGTCCAAGCCGGGACCGATCACCATTGCCCGGCACGGCCAACCTGATGCCGATCGTACAGCCGTGCTCGACTGGCGCGGGTATGAGGCCTGGTGGGACGACGTCTATCAGCCTGCCGGCCTGGTCGAAGGCCAGTCCGTGCCGGCCTGTCTGACCGCCGCTGCCAATGAGGCGCGGACCATTTTTGCCAGCACGCTGCGCCGGGCGATCGAGACCGCGCGGACTGCCGCACCCGGTCGCGACATCATCATTGATGCCCGTTTTGTCGAAGCCGAATTGCCACCACCCGCGATGCCGGGCCGTTTCATGGCCAAGACCTGGGGCGTGTTTGCCCGGTGTTCCTGGTGGCTGGGTTTTTCGCGCGGCCGCGAGAGCCGCAAGGACGCAGAGGAGCGGGCAGCCCTTGCCGCCCGCACCCTGGTGGAGGCGGCGCAGTCCGGCCCTGTCCTGCTGTGCGCGCATGGATGGTTCAACCGGATGATGCGGCCACATATGCGTGCGCTCGGCTGGCACTGCGTGCGCGATGGTGGCGACAATTACTGGACCTCACGGCGGTACGAATACCGGCCGCGCTAAATTGCGCAATTGCCGCCCGGCGGGTGGCTGCCTATGTTGCGAATCCTGCAGGAGAATTGTGATGCCCGACACCGCGAACGCCGATATCGAGAAAATGAGCTTCGAGCAGGCGCTTGCCGAGCTTGAGGCGATCGTGAAACAGCTTGAATCGGGTGAAGTCGAGCTCGAGCGTTCCATCGCCATTTATGAGCGTGGCGCCGCCTTGCGCGCCCATTGCGACGGCAAGCTCAAGGATGCCGAGCTGAAAGTCGAGAAAATCGTTCGCGGCGAGGACGGCCGGCCGGCGCTGGAGCCGGCGGGGCTGGACTGAGGCCGCATGACACGCATTCATGGCGGTGAACCAGACTCTCCGCCCGTATCTTCCGCGCTGTCTGAAGGGCTGACATCAAGCCGCTGAGATGGCAAGGGAGGCAGGATTTACATCGCGTCGGGGCACACTGTGTGCGCTGGCGAGCGATGGCACCGGGCGAGGACCATGACGACTTTCGAGCAACGCCTGAACGAGGCTGCAGACCGGGTTACCGTGGCGCTCGACGCGCTGCTTCCGCGTGCCGAGGGCCCCGAGAGCCAGCTCAATTCAGCGATGCGCTATGCCGCCCTCGGCCCTGGCAAGCGCCTTCGCCCTTTTCTGGCGATGGAATGCGGCCGGCTGGTCAATGCCGATGAGCGCGGTTTGCTGCGTGTCGCCTCGGCCCTGGAATGCATTCACGCCTATTCGCTGATCCATGACGACTTGCCATGCATGGATGATGATGACCTGCGCCGTGGCCGCCCGACTGTGCACCGCGCCTATGACGAGGCGACGGCCGTGCTGGCGGGCGACGCCCTGCAGGCGGTTGCCTACGAGATCCTGGCCCACCCCGATACCCATAGCCGCGGCAGCGTCCGTGCGCGCCTGGTCGAGCGGCTGTCGCGCGCCAGCGGGCCCTATGGCATGGTCGGAGGGCAGATGATCGACATCCTCGGCGAACGCCAGGAACTCGATATTTCGATCGTTACCCGCATGCACCGAATGAAGACCGGGGCGCTGATCAGCTATGCGGCGGAGACGGCCTTTATCCTGCGCGAGGTCGAACCTCACATCCGCCGGGCGCTTGAAGGATTTGCCCATGATCTCGGCCTGGCTTATCAGATAACGGACGATTTGCTCGACGCGACCGGAGATGCCGCCGACACAGGAAAGGCGGTCGGCAAGGATGCCGGTCAAGGAAAAGCCACCTTTGTCACCATTCTGGGTGTGGAGGGCGCGCTGGATCGTTCGCAGCATCTGGCTGCGCAGGCGAAGGATCACCTTGAACCGTTTGGCGCACGGGCAGACATTCTTAGAGAAGCGGTTGATTACGTCCTCACGCGCCGCTCCTGAAAGGCCGGAAATTTCATGACCCCCAGTACGCCCAATCTCGACCGGATCACGACCCCTGCCGATCTGAAGAACCTCGATCGCGACATGCTGCGGGCGGTGGCGGACGAGTTGCGCGCGGAGACGATCGATGCGGTTTCCGTAACGGGTGGTCATCTCGGTGCCGGGCTGGGCGTGGTCGAACTGACGACCGCCCTGCATCACGTGTTTGAAACGCCGAAGGACATCCTGATCTGGGATGTCGGGCACCAATGCTATCCGCACAAGATTCTCACAGGCCGCCGCGACCGGATCCGCACCCTGCGTCAGGGCGGCGGGCTGTCAGGCTTCACCAAGCGCTCGGAAAGCGAATACGACCCGTTCGGCGCCGCCCACGCCTCGACCTCGATCTCCGCAGCGCTGGGCTTTGCCGCAGCGCGCGATCTGAAGGGCGAGACCAATAACGTCATTGCGGTGATCGGCGATGGCTCGATGTCGGCCGGCATGGCCTATGAGGCGATGAACAATGCGGGCGGGCTGGACAAGCGCCTGATCGTCATCCTCAACGATAATGACATGTCGATCGCGCCGCCGGTCGGCGCGATGAGCCATTATTTTGCCCGCCTGGTTTCCTCCAAGAGCTATCGTTCCCTGCGCAAGATCGGCAAGGGCGTCGCCAAGGCCATCGGCGTTGAAGGCCCGGCCCGCAAGGCCGAGGAATACATGCGCGGCATGGCGATGGGCGGAACCCTGTTCGAGGAAATGGGCTTTCGCTATGTCGGCCCGATCGACGGCCATGATCTCGACCAGCTCGTGCCCGTGCTGCGCAATATCCGCGACGGCGATGACGGGCCGGTCCTGATCCATGTCGTCACCCAGAAAGGCAAGGGTTATGCCCCGGCCGAGGCAGCCGATGACAAGTATCACGGCGTCGCCAAATTCAATGTCATCACCGGCGAGCAACAGAAACCCACGGGTGGCCCGGCCTCCTACACCAAGGTTTTTGCGCAGCAATTGATCCGCGAAGCCGAGAGCGATCCGCGTATTGTCGGAATTACCGCGGCGATGCCGGCGGGGACCGGCCTTGACCTGTTCGCCGAGCGTTTTCCTGATCGCTGTTTCGATGTCGGCATCGCCGAACAGCATGCCGTCACGTTTGCCGCCGGCCTTGCCGCCGATGGCATGAAGCCGTTTGCGGCGATCTATTCGACCTTCCTGCAGCGCGGTTACGACCAGGTGGTCCATGATGTGGCGATCCAGGGCCTGCCCGTGCGCTTTGCCATCGACCGGGCTGGCCTGGTTGGTGCCGACGGGGCCACACATGCCGGCTCCTTCGATGTCGGCTATCTCGGCGCGTTGCCGGGCATGGTGCTGATGGCTGCAGCCGATGAAGTCGAACTGGCGCGCATGGTCGCGACGGCGGCTCAGATCGATGACGGCCCCTCGGCCTTCCGCTATCCACGGGGCAATGGTCTTGGACTGGATATGCCGGCGGTGATCGAACCACTCGAAATCGGCAGGGGCCGCATCGTACGCGAAGGCACAAGTATAGCGCTTCTGGCGCTGGGAACCCGGCTCGAGGAAGCGTTGAAGGCTGCCGACACGCTCGCCGCGCAAGGCTATTCCACGACTGTCGCCGATGCCCGCTTCGCCAAACCGCTCGACGAGGATCTCATCCTGCGTCTTGCGCGGGAGCATGAGGTGCTGGTGACGATCGAGGAGGGTGCCCGTGGCGGCTTTGGCGCCTTCGTGCTCCAGCTTCTCGCCGAGCGCGGTGCGCTCGATAACGGGTTGAAGATCCGGACCATGACCCTGCCTGACATCTTCCAGGATCATGACGCTCCTTTCGCCATGTACGACACGGCGGGGCTCAATGCCCGGCACATCGCGGCGACAGCCCTCGGCGCAATCGGCCGTGACCGGGACCTGGCCAAGGTTGCAGTCGCGCCGATGCTGGCGGAATAGGGCGCGCGGGACAGGGATGATGACGCCGATGGCGATGCCGCCGGAAACGGTGAGCCGCGACGGCGTCACGCTCCGCCTTGAAGAGCTTGTCGAGCCCAGGCCCCCGATTGACGTTCCGGCCCTGCGATACAGGATCGAAGTGGCGGGGCAGGCCGTCGGTGAGCTGCGTGTCCGGCTTGGTGACACCGAAGACCTTCAGCGCCATTTCGGTCAGATCGGTTATGAGGTCTACCCGGCCTTTCGCGGCCATGGCCATGCTACCACGGCCTGCCGGCTGGGTTTGGCGGTCATGCATGACCTTGGCTATGGTGAAATCTGGATTACCTGCAATCCGGACAACAAGGCCTCGCGGCGTGTTTGCGAAAAGGTTGGCGGCGTGTTGGCCGAGACGGTCGATATTCCGGCCGGGCATGTGATGTATCAACACGGAATCCGGCAGAAATGCCGCTACAGGGTGAGTGTGTGATGCGAGCCGATCTCTACCTGGTGCAGCATGGTCTGATCGAGACCCGGGCGAAGGCCCAGGAAGCCATCGCGGCTGGCATGGTCACAGTCGATGGTGAAACCATCACGAAGGCGTCGCACAAGATTGCCGAGGGTGCCGTCGTGCAGGCCCGGCCTGCGCATCCCTATGTTTCCCGTGCAGCGCTCAAGCTGGTGGCCGGGCTCGACCGCTTCGGAATCGATCCGGCCGGCCGTACCTGTCTGGATGTCGGATCATCGACCGGGGGCTTCACCCAGGTCCTGCTCGAGCGCGGGGCGAGCCGCGTGTATGCGGTCGATGTCGGCCGTGATCAGCTTCATCCGAGCTTGCGCAGCGATTCCCGTGTCGTTTCCATGGAGGGGGTGGATGCGCGGTCATTGACCGGCTCCGCTTTCACGCAGGCACCTTCGCTGATCGTTTGTGACGCCAGCTTCATTTCCTTGCTGAAAGTGATCCCCAGGCCAATGTCCCTGGCGGCAAACCAGGCTGATTTGATCGCGCTGATCAAACCCCAGTTCGAGGTCGGCAAGGCCGGGGTCGGCCGGGGCGGGCTGGTGAAAAGCGCAAAGGAGCGCGCGCGTGCAGTCTGCGAGGTCCGGGCCGCGCTGGATGGCCTCGAAGGCTTCGTTGTGTCCGAGGTCATGGAGTGTCCGGTGAAGGGAGGTGACGGCAATCAGGAGTACCTAATTGCCGCCCACCGGAATGTCGATTCGGATTCAGCGTGATGGTGAATCAAATCTATTGAACGTAGGTGTCGTAAGGCCGCCAGATATTGTCGGCGCCCTGGCACATATAGACCTGTTCCGTGACCGTCTGGCCGTACTCACCCATGCGGCGGGTCGAGGTCCACTGGCAATTCCAGTCCTGTGCATTGGTCTCGTAGATGCGGGCATCCGGACCGGGCTCGCTACCGCCCAGGAGCTGGGTCGAGGAGTAGGAGTCATACCCGTCGACATAACCGTAATCACTGCCATCATCGCGATAGGCCTGGGTCGGATAACCGCGATAGCCCTGATCCTGGTAGGAATTGTCGGCATAGCCGGGCTTGCCGGGATAAGCCTCGTAATCGTCATAGCTGGAGTAGCGGCTGGTATTGCAGTCGCCACCGCCGGCAATGCCGGCACCGATCAGGGCGCCGACACCGGCACCGGCAATGGTGCCGACTTCCTCGGCATTGCCCCGGTCATGGCCGCGATTGCGTCCACGCCCGCGGTAAGGGTCGTGATGGCGGCGGCCGCCGCGGCGGTAATTGGGCTGGTTGTTGGAATCGTCGGCCAGTTCATTGCCGATCACGGCGCCAAGAATACCGCCAATGATGGCGCCGGCGACCTGACGGTCTCCGCGCTGGGCCTCGCAATCGCGATAATTCTGTGCCTGGGCCGATGCCATGGGGGTCACGACAGCGAAGGCTGAGGCGGCGAGCAGGGCGGTTTTCAGCATTTTCATGTCAGTCTCCTGGCGTGGGCAGGCCATTTCTGGCCCGACTTTCAGCCATACTATAGGTCAGCGCCGATGAGCCGAGGATGAACGATGTTCATCCATCTGCAAAGCGCATACCGCGACGTCCAGGGCGAGACGCCCAAAAAAGAGGCCGGACCTTGCCGGTCCGGCCTCTTGATCCTGGCGGGTAACCTGCCGGACTATTGCTGCCGGGCGACTTCCCAGTCGCCATAGGCGTCACGGCACATGCGGACCTGGTCGTAATTATACGTCCCGTCCGGCATGTAGATTTCCGCATCACCCCAACGGCATTCCGTATTGGCATAGGTATAGCTGTCGCGGATCACGATGCTGCCACGCACGCCCGAATAGGGATTGCCCCAGTAATAGGGTTGCCCGTTTTCGAAGGCGTAGTTCATCGCATACTGATACTGGACCTTGTCGCAGTCATCGAGCTGGCTGACGGCGGAGCCGAGCACGGCCCCGAAACCGGCGCCGAGCAGGATACCTGCACCGACATTGTCACCATCGGCGGCCGCGCCACCAATAATGGCACCGAGGATTGCGCCGACCGCAGCCCCGTCGCCATTGCGATCATAACGGCAGGCGCCGTCATAATAGGCGAACTGGCGGGTGTTGTAGCCATGGTCGTAATAGCGCGAATTATAGCGCCACCGCGTCGACGGGCCGTAATGACCGTAATAACGCGAATTGTTCCAGCCGACGTTCAGATGCGGCACCCACCGGATACTGCTGCGGTGGTCGGAGCGGTAGAAAGCATGGCGCCGCTGGGCAAATTCATGACGGCGGCTGTTATTGCGGTAACCGTTATGGCGCACTGCCGGACGGGGATTGTGCGCGCTTGGCCGCGTATCGCGCCGGCTGTAGCGGGGATCGCGGCCGGGCCTTGTGGATGGCCGCGAAGACGGGCGGTGTGATCCCGTTCTCGGGTCGCGCGGATTATGGGCGCCATCACGTCCTGGACGCGTAGTCGGCCGGTTGACGCCGGATCTCGGACCGCGCGGGTTGGTCACCACATCACGCCCGGGACGGGTGGCGGGCCGGCTGGAGCCTGGCCGCTGGCCGCGTGGATTGGTGACGCCGGATCTCGGGCCGCGCGGGTTTGTCGCCACATCGCGTCCGGGCCTGGTGGCAGGGCGGCTGGAGCCTGAACCCGGGCCACGCGGATTGGTGACGCCATTTGCGCCGCGGCGTGTATCGGTCCGGTTGGAACCGGTTGCGCGGCGATCGCTGCCGCGGACGGCGGGCGGTTGAACGCTGCGATCACTGCGGCCGGTCGAGGAGCCGCCGCGATTCTGCCATCGGTCCCCGCGCGGCTCGCTCCGGTCGGAGCGCGCTGCGGGGCGGGCATCGCCGCGATTGTCCTGACGGGAAGGGCGTGATGCCGGCTGTTCGTTCCGCGAACTGCGGGCAGGTGGTGCCGAAGAGGGCTGCGAACGCTGACCGCGATCGGCTCGCTGATTGCCGCGCCCGCGATCGCTATCGCTGCGCGTGCGGCGGGGCGATTGATCCTCGGAGGATGCGGATCGGCCCGACCCATTGCGTTCGTGGCGACCCTGCGCTTCGGCTGCATCGGTAAATGCAAGGCCAGGCATCAGGATCAGCGCTACCGCTGTGGCAGTGAGCAGGCTGAATTTGGTCATTGTTGGAGGCTCCTTCATGACAGCTTTCCGGGAATCCTCGCCCGAGTTTGGAGCAGGTTAACCAAATCTTGATGAGCCGGGGATGAACGCGCCCTTCATGTTCATGAGTCAGTAGGCGGATTGTCCGGCATGGCGCAGCTTCTGATCGGCCAGCACGATGGCCGCCATCGCCTCGCCCACAGGCACGGCCCGGATGCCGACGCAGGGGTCGTGGCGGCCGCGAGTCTCGATCACCGTTTCCTCGAAATCGCGATCCAGCGTGCGGCGTTCGATACGGATCGAGGAAGTCGGTTTGACGGCAAAACGGATCACAAGGTCCTGTCCGGTCGAAATTCCGCCGAGCACGCCGCCATTATGGTTGGACAGGAAGACGGGGCCGTCCTCGCCCATCCGCATCTCGTCGGCGGCCTCTTCGCCGCGCATCGCCGCCGATCCGAAACCGGCTCCGATCTCGACGCCCTTGACGGCGTTGATCGTCATCATGGCGGCAGCCATTTCGCTGTCCAGCTTGGCATAGACCGGCGCGCCCCAGCCGGCCGGCAGGCCGGAGACGACGACCTCGACGATGGCACCGGTCGAGGAACCCTCACTACGCAGGGTGTCCATGTCGGCTGCCCACAACTCGGCGGTCGCGGCATCGGGGCAGAAGAATGGATTGTTTGCGACTTCCTCCCAGTCCCAGCGGTCGCGCTCGATGGCGCGGGCACCGACCTGGACCAGCGCAGCGCGAATGCTGATCCCGTCGCCCAGAACCTTGCGCGCGACCCCGCCGGCCGCGACGCGCGAGGCCGTTTCGCGGGCCGAGGAGCGTCCTCCACCCCGATAATCGCGCACACCATATTTCATGTCATAGACATAATCGGCATGGCCTGGCCGCCATTTGTCGCGGATATCGCCATAATCCCTGGAGCGCGCATCCTGGTTTTCGATCATCAGGCTGATCGGGGTACCGGTCGTGACCGGGCCGCCGGTGCGATCATCGCTGAACGTGCCGGACAGGATGCGAACCTGGTCGGGTTCCTGGCGCGGGGTGACATGGCGCGAGGTGCCGGGCCGGCGCAGGTCGAGCCAGGGCTGCAGGTCGGCCTCGCTCAGCGGGATTCCCGCCGGGCAGCCGTCGACAATGGCGCCGATGGCGGGGCCGTGGCTTTCGCCCCAGGTGGTAACCCTGAACAAATGTCCGAATGTGTTGTGTGACATGGTCGATCCGCGCGCTTTTGGTGACCATAGTCGGCCCGGGGCCCGACGTCACGCTGCCGACTGTGCCTTGCGGATCCATCGCGCGAAGCGGGCATTGGCCGAGGGGCGGGAGAAGGCCTCGATAAAATCGTCAAGGGGTTCGAAGTCGGCGGGGCCTGGCGTTGCGGCCGCCCCGGGAGCTGCGGCCAGTATCCGGACCTGGATCATGATATCAGGCTCCCCGACGGCCTGCAGGCTGGTGCCATCGGCCACGCCGGGCGGAATGCGCAGCAGGATTGCCCGGTCGCCTGAACGCAGGGAGCGAGTCAGCCCGCGCCGGGCCTGTTCCGCGCTGATTTCCACTTCCATGCACGCGGGCAAATGCCGTTCGAGAAAGCGGATGGCCTCGACGATGAATGCGAGCCGAGTGAGCGCTTCGGGCGTGGGCTCGGTGGTGTCGGGGTGGAGCGTCTTGACCTCGTCGCGGAACCGGGCTTTCGCCGCGATCAACCCGGCGCCCGGCTCGAGGCCGAACGCAGCATAGGCCGCAGAAACTGTCAAAACGCGCGATGTCATCCTGCTTCGATAGCGCAAGAAGATTCCTGAAAGGTTGACGCCGCCCGCGACGGGCGTAGGAAAGCGTCATGCCGTGGGAGATCGTGCGATGACCGATAAAAGCCTGATACCGCCAAGCCCGGACGCGGCCGAATATGCCCGGACCAACGAGGCCAACGCGGTTGAAATCTTCGACCGTGACGAGCCGTTTGAGCTGTTTGCCGAATGGCTTGCGGATGCCCGGAAGAGGGAAGTGAACGACCCCAATGCGATGGCGCTGGCGACGGTCGACGCGGAGGGCATGCCCGATGTCCGGATGGTGCTTTTGAAGGATGTCGACCGGGGCGGCTTTGTTTTCTACACCAATCTGGGCAGCGCCAAGGGGCAGCAGCTGGCCGCCAATCCGGTCGCCGCCCTGTGCTTTCACTGGAAATCGCTGCGGCGACAGGTGCGTGTGCGCGGCCCCGTCGAGCCGGTGACCGCGGAAGAGGCCGATGAGTATTTTGCATCGCGGGCCCGCAACAGCCGCATCGGTGCCTGGGCGTCGACCCAGTCACGGCCGCTGGAAAGCCGGTTCGCGCTGGAAAAGGCGGTCGCACAGCAGGCGGCACGCTTCGGTCTTGGCGAAGTGCCGCGGCCCGAGCATTGGTCCGGCTTCCGGCTTCGCCCGACACGGCTGGAGTTCTGGCGCGACCGGCCATTCCGTCTTCACGACCGTTTGGTGTTCTCTCGCTCCGATTCAGCCTCGTCCTGGACGAGCAATCGGCTATACCCTTGATGCTAGAAGCCACCGGGAGGGGCTGACATGGCACGGATTATCGAACTTTTGCGAATGGCGATCGACATCGCGGTGGCGCTCTGCGCTATGCTGGTGCTGATGATCCCGCTCTGGTTCGCCCTGGCGGCGTTCGGCACCAAATGGGAATTCTGGGACTGGCAGACCGGTCTCAACGCGATGACCCATGTCTGGGGCATGCGCCTGTTGCTCGCCGGCCTGGTTGCGGGCGTTCTGACGCTGATTGTCCTGGGTGTTTTCCGGCTCACGGCCGGGGAGGGTTATGGCAATTGGAGCAGCGCCATCGCGGTGACGCTGATTGCCGTGGCCGGCCTGTATTGGGCCATGCAGGTCGACCAGCTCAAGGCGGCCGATCCGGCCATTCTCGACGTTACGACCGACTTTGCTGAACCGCCCAATTTCTCGTCAGCATTCATCTCGCGCCGATCCGGCCTTGATGCGAGCCTGGACTATGCAGGCAAGACCGGCCGTGACGGGCAGCCATTGCCGCAATTGCAGGCGGCGCACTACCCGCAAATCAGGACCCTGCATCTCGACGAATCTGTCGATACAGCCTTCGCCCGCGCGCTCGAACTGGCGCGTGTCCAGGGATGGCGTGTCAGCACGGCATCCCGGCAGGCCGGCATGTTTGAAGCCGGTGCGGAAAGTCTCTGGTACGGATTTCGCGATGACATGGTCGTGCGGATCCGGTCGGACGAGGCCGGCGGCAGCCTTGTCGACGTGCGCTCACTGGCGCGTCAGCCCGTGCATGATCTCGGCCGGAACGCGGATCGGGTGCAGGAATTCCTGGTCTTGCTGGATTCGCCTCAGCCCTGAGCGCGGAGCCGGAAAACGGCCGTCAGGCTCGGCTCGTCATCGCATTCAACAGCCCCGGTTTCGACCAGGTGAATCATATGGGCGAGGATCGAGTGCGCGGCGGCCGGGTGCAGGCGCTTGTCGACATGGGTGTAGATGGCGGCAACCAGCTCCGGCACACGGTGCGGCCCCGAGGCCAGGTGCTCGACGATCTGCTGTTCCCGCTTCAGCCGGTGGTCGATATAGGCCTGTACGAATTCGGAAGGGTTCTCGACCGCCGGGCCATGGGTTGGCCAGAGCCGGTCAAAATTGCGGTCGCGCACCCGCGCCAACTCCCTCAGATAATCGCCCATATGGCCATCGGGCGGGCTGATGACGCTGGTCGACCAGGCCATGACATGGTCGCCGCTGAAAAGGATGTTCTCCTCCTCCAGCGCGTAGCAGACATGGTTGGAGGTGTGGCCGGGCGTGTGCAGCGCCTCGAGGGTCCAGCCCGGGCCGCTGAAGCGTTCGCCATCTGACAGTTCGATATCCGGTTGGAAACCGACATCATCGCCGGCTTCAAGCCGCACTTCGCCGCCAGCGGGCAGGACGCTCTGGGCGCCGAAGCCATAGACCTTGGCGCCGTGCTTTTCCGCGAGAGGGCGGGCCAGCGGGGAATGGTCGAGATGGTGGTGGGTGACGAAGACATGGGTGACGCGCTCGCCGGCAAGTGCCGCGTCGAGCGCAGCCTCGTGCACGGGGTCAAACGGGCCGGGATCGATGACCGCAACCTCGCCATGACCGATGATGTAGACGCCGGTTCCGGTATAGGTGAATGGGCCTGGATTGGGGGCGATCACTCGCCGGACAGCAGGTGAAATGGTTTCGCAGACGCCGTATTCGACATCGGTTTTCTGTCGGAAGGGGATGCTTGTCATGAGCGTGTTCGTTGTTCCAGCGCGGCTGAGGGATGCAGAAAATCCAGGAAGGCTGCCGCCAGCCGTTTGGTCACCCGTATCTTATCGTCCATCGCCATGGCAATTGGTGGCCCCATGTCGGTCTTGTTGACATCGACCACGTAAAGTCGGCCATCGCTCTTGTCGCGCAACACATCGAGCCCGCCCCAGTCGAGTTGCATCGCACGCGCGAAAGCCGCCAGTTGCGCCTGTTCCGATGCGGACAGGACCGTATGCGTCTCGACGACTTCCACGCCTGCATTCGAATTCGCGAACCGGTCACTGCGGGCACGCCGCTTGAGAATCACGAGCGGAATCCGGCCACCAACGGTCGGGCAGCGCAGGTCTTCGACCAGGTCGCCGGCGATCGAATTGTCGATCAGCTTCTGATAGACGAAGCCGGGTTCGGCCGCACAGGGGGCCTGGATGATCTGGCCGTCATGGGCCCCGTTGGCTTCCGACTTGCGCACCAGTTCGCCGGTGAATTGGGTCGGGTCCACATTCAGCGGGTAGCCGAAACACTGTTCAAACACGGTCCCGACATGGCTCTTGGCAATGCTCTGGCAGTCGCGATTGATCGCGCGGGCACTGGCGGGTGACTCCACGGCGCCGGAGATGGTCGAGTCGTCGAAGAAGAAAACGGCGTCGGCCTCGCTTTCCGATTTGGCGATCCGGGCCCCGGCTGCGTGCAGCACGGACCATATCAGATACCAGGGCCGCGGCCGGTCGGGTGCAAACCAGATTTTTGGCCCAGATCGGGACGAGCGGCGCATGCGCCAGCCTTCGACGACGAAGTAGAAGGGAAACCAGGACAGGACTTCACCGACAAGGCCGGGATCAAGGCGCAGGCGTGCTCCGGTCTTCTTGACGGTAACGACGCCATCCCCGAATTCGAAATCCTTCCACCAAAGCGCGCGATGCATGGCTGTGGCCCTTCCGGTTCTCACCCTGCGCATTCTAGGCACGAAGCGAACACGCGCAAATCACGCTCGTTCACGGACGGCGCGAAAATTGCGTGACCGATGTACTGGTTTGGTTTCGAGGTTGGGAATTTGAACGTCGCCCGGTTTCTAGGCAAGCGCCTTGTGCGCATATGTTGGATGCTGTTGCTACTTGCAGCGGCACAGCTGGCTGGTGCATTGATGGCCGACCAGCCGCCAACATCGCGAACTGCAGCTGTTCCGCCCTTGTCCGTCGAGAATGTTGCGATGCAGCGACATAGCCTTCATTGACATCGTGTCTCTCAGACTGAAACTGCAACAAAACCCGGATTGAGCTCTATTCAGCATGTTTGGATTCATTTTCAGGCGAGTTCTTATCGCCATCCCCACGATTCTCGTGATCATTGCGGTTGCGTTCTTCATGATGCATGCCGCGCCGGGCGGGCCGTTCGATCTCGAACGCCCGATGCCGGACGAGACGCGTCAGATCCTCATGGCCCGCTATGGCATGGATCAGCCGATCTGGAAGCAATATCTCGATTACATGGTGAATCTCTTCCATGGTGATCTGGGACCATCGCTGAAGGTGCGCGACAAGGATGTCGCGGAAATCATCGCCGAGGGCTTTCCGGTCAGTGCGACGATCGGCATCTGTTCGATGATCCTGGCCGTGATCTTCGGATCCTTCCTCGGATCGGTCGCGGCCTTGCGTCAGAACACCAGCGGCGATTTTGCCGTCATGACCTTTGCGATGGTCGGAATTTCCATTCCACCCTTTGTGATGGGCCCGATCCTGGCGCTGTTCTTCGGCCTGTATCTGGGCTGGCTGCCAACCGGTGGCCTTGATCCGCGGCTCGGCATGACGCCGGACCGGTTGATCCTGCCTGTCGTGACACTGGCCCTGCCGCAGATCGCCATCATTGCCCGCCTGATGCGGGCGAGCATGATTGAGGTCTTGCGTTCAAACTATATCCGCACGGCGCGGGCCAAGGGCCTGTCTCCGCCGGCCGTCATCATTCGCCATGCGCTGCGCTCGGCCATCCTGCCGCTGGTCAGCTATCTTGGCCCGGCATCCGCAGCCCTGATTTCCGGATCTCTGGTGATCGAGGTGGTGTTCCAGCTGCCCGGCATCGGCAAGCATTTCGTCGATGCGGCCCTGCAACGTGATTATACGATGGTGATGGGGGTCGTGATCATTTACGCCAGCCTGATCATCATCCTCAATCTGGTGGCGGACCTGCTCTATGGCGTCCTCAATCCGAAGGTGAAGTACGAATAATGACCACGCTTGCAACACCTGGCGAAAAGGCTGAGCTGATTGAAACGGCCGCGGTCAAGGGCCGCTCGCTGTGGGAAGACGCGCGCGCGCGTCTGATGCGCAACAAGGCTGCCGTCGCCAGCATTGTCGTTCTGGGCACTCTGATCGTGCTGGCCATACTCGGCCAGATCGGTGTCTGGGTGCATGATTATGACACCATCTATCGCGAAGAAGTCTGGGTGCCGCCGACCTTCGAGAACTGGCACCTGTTCGGGACCGATGCCCAGGGGCGCGACATGGTCGCGCGGACCCTTGTGGGGCTTGGTGTCTCGCTGATGGTCGGCGTGGTGGCAACCATCGTCTCGCTGGTGATCGGCGTGACCTGGGGCGCGACCGCCGGCTTTATTGGCGGCCGGGTCGACCAGGCGATGATGCGTTTCGTCGACATCCTCTATTCGCTGCCCTTTATCTTCTTCGTCATCATCCTGATGGTCGTGTTTGGCCGCAACATCATCCTGATCTTTGTCGCCATCGGCGCGGTAGAGTGGCTGACCATGGCGCGGATCGTGCGCGGCCAGACCATCGCCCTCAAGCGGATGGAATTCGTCGAGGCGGCTGAGGCGGCCGGCGTGTCGCAATGGAAGATCATTCAGCGCCACATCATTCCCAACGTTCTCGGACCCGTGGTGGTCTATGTCACGCTGATGATCCCGGTCGTCATCCTGGCGGAAAGCTTCCTGAGCTTTCTCGGCCTCGGGGTGCAGGAGCCTCTGACATCGCTGGGCCGTCTGATCTCGGCCGGTGCCCAGGACATGGAAGTTGCACCCTGGACGCTGATCGTGCCGGCGGTGACGATGATGGTGACGCTGTTCTGTCTCAACTTCATTGGTGATGGCCTGCGCGACGCGATCGATCCGAAGGACCGCTGACGGTCCCGGTTCTGCCAGAGCCTTTGTGAAACGGAAAAGGGCCACCCGATCAGGTGGCCCTTTTTGCTGTCAGATACCGGCTGCTTCGTTGCGGCCAGGCCTATTGTCTGCGTCGCGCCCTGAACCAGCGACCATTTTCGCCAATCCGCATCATGTAGGAATCGAGGGCGGCGCTGCGGATGGTGGCGCCATCGCCGGGATCAACGCTGCGGACAACGTGGGTCGTGTCGGAGTCGAGCTGCTGCCAGACCTGACCGTTTTCCAGCGTGACGATTGCGCGGCGCGAGCGGTTGAAGGTGATGCTGGCAACGGCGAGGTTATCGATGCGGTCAATCTGACCGGATGCATCCCGCGATACGGTACGCTCCCCGGACACCGCCGTCTCGTCGGCTGCGGCAAGGTCGCTGGCCGAGCCGCGTGGCAGGCCCATACGGGGCAGGGATGGCAGGCTGAAGCCGGGGATGCTGAGACCAAATGTCGCCTCTTCCGCAGCCTCGACCTCGTCCCGGTTGACAGCAATGACGCTGCCGGATTCGGTTTCGCCGTGCAGGGCCGCGACCGCGGCATCGAGACAGCTCAGGCGCGCGGTGTCATCCGCGATCGCTTCACAGGCGAAGAGCCCGTCGAGCGGAGAGCTGGGGGTTTGCGCCACCGCTTGCGAGGGCAAGGCGACGGCAACGGCCAGAAGCAGTAATCGAGTGTTCATGATCACACATATATCTACAAGGTTCGTTCGAACTATGCGCGACCTATCGGGAAGTGTCGACCGGCAGATGATGTTGCGCTAGATAGATCGCCTATGAATCGCTTGGATATCTCGGAGGGGAGACCGAAATCGTGACCCGCAATAAAATCTTGTTCGCCATGCTTGCATCGGCATCAGCGCTGGCTCTGACCAGTTGTGGCGGCGAGGGGCCTGCGCCCACAGACGAAGTGGTCATCCACCGGGGAAATAATGCGGAGCCGCTTTCGCTGGATCCGCACAAGGCCAGTGGTACCTGGGAAAATAATATTATCGGCGACATGTTCGTCGGCCTCTTCACCGAGGACCCCGAGGCACACCCGGTTCCGGGCATGGCGGAAAGCTGGGAAGTCAGCGAGGACGGTCTTGTCTGGACCTTTCATTTGCGCGCAGCCCAGTGGTCTGACGGCGTTCCGGTAACGGCGGGCGATTTCGTCTACGCCTGGCGCCGAATCGCCAATCCGGAGACCGGGGCCCAGTATGTCTCCCTGCTCTATCCGGTGGTCGGCGTGGCCGCTGTGAGCCGCGGCGAGGCCCCACCCGAGGCGATTGGCGTCGTTGCGGTCGATGACCGGACGCTGGAAATCCACCTCGAGAACCCCGCGCCCTACCTGCCGGGCCTTCTGACCCACTACACCACCTTCCCGCTGCCGCAGCATGTGGTCGAGCAATTCGGTGATGAGTGGATCCGCCCCGAGAATATCGAGGTGAACGGTCCCTACAAGCTGATCGACTGGCGGACGAACAACTTCGTCCATCTGAGCCGCAATCCCTACTTCTTCGACGATGCAAGCTCTTGTATCGATGAGGTGTATTACTACCCAACCGTTGACAATAGTGCGGCCGGCCGCCGGGTGCGCAATGGCGAACTCGATCTGAACATGGAGTTCCCGGGCCAGCAGATGGAATTCCTGCGCCGGGAGATTCCCGACTATGTGCGCGTGCACCCGTATATGGGCACCGTGTATTTCTCCATCAACACGACGCTGGAACAGTTCTCGGATCCGGCGGTCCGCAACGCTTTGGGGATGGCGATCGATCGCGAATTCATCGCCAATGAAATCCTGCGCGCCGGACAACTGCCGGCCTATTCGCTCGTTCCGCCAGGGATCGACAATTATGTCAGCGGTGTTGAAGCCAGCTGGGCCGACATCCCTGTTGAAGAGCGCCGTGTGATGGCGCGCGACATGCTGATGGCTGCCGGATACGGTCCGGACAATCCTTTCCGTTTCGAATACACCTACCGCGCCACGGCCGATAATCCGCGTGTCGCTCCGGTAGTCCAGAACGACTGGTCGGCCATCGCTTCCTGGGTCCAGCCCGAACTGATCGTCAACGACACGCAGATTCACTATGACAATCTGCGCGCGTCCGACTTCGAGATCGCTGATGGCGGCTGGATCGCGGATTACAATGATCCGTACAACTTCCTGTTCCTCGGCGAGTATCGTTCCGTGCCGATGAACTATGCCCGCTACAACAACCCGGACTATGACTCGCTGGTCGAACAGGCCAATCGTGAGCAGGACCTGGATGTGCGGGCCGGCATGCTGGCACAGGCCGAGCAGATGCTGATCGACGACATGCCGATCATCCCGCTGGTCTATTACGTCAACAAGAACCTCGTGAATCCACGCGTCACCGGCTGGGTCGACAATCTGACCGATATTCACCGGACGCGTTACCTGTGTTTCGCCGATCTTGATCGTGGTGAAACGCCGACTGAATAACTGACGCTTGTCAGATGACGCCCTCCCGACCTAGCTTGAGGTGAATTCGGGCAGGTTTGGGGGGCGCTCATGTCAGGTGGCGACAATATTACAGACGCGATTGTTGCCGGTTCAGCCGGCGGTGAGCTTGGCGATGCGATCCACGCATCGCGGCGCAAGAAGCGTCAACGGCATTCGGCCTTCGAGCCGGCCTATCCGGCAGGCCAGTGCAGCAATTGCGGCACCAAGCTGATTGGCCCTGTGTGCCATAGCTGCGGTCAGACCGCAGAAACCTTCCATCGACCGATCTGGGATTTGATGCTGGATGTGCTCGACGGGCTGTTCGGGCTCGAAGGCCGTCTGTGGCGGACGCTGCCGCCGCTGATGTTCCAGCCAGGCAAGCTGACCCGTCGGTACCTGTCCGGTGCCCGGGCGCGCTATGTCATGCCCTTCCGGCTCTATCTGACAGCCAGTGTCCTGTTTTTCCTGGCGGTCTTCGCGATCGACAGTTTCCAGAACAATCCCGACACCCCGATCCTTCCTGCCGATGCCCGCGCCGCGATCGATGCGGCGGTCGGCGAAATTCCGTTTGACGAAATCGACCAGGAACTCGAGCGGCAGGGCGTATCGCAGGAACAGCGGTCAGCAATCGCTGAACAGGTGGCTCGCGGTACGGAGGGCGTAGCACCGCTGGCCGACCCGGACGAAACGGCCGAGGAGCGTGCGGCGCGTGAGGAAATGGGCGCGGACGAGCTCAAGGAAGCGATCCGCGAGGCCTTGTTGCGCGACCGGGCGCAGCAGGATGGAGCCGGCTCCGGCGCTGAGGGCGGGTCTGCGCCGCTCGATTCGGATTCTGTCGGCGATGCCGTGGACCAGGGGCTGGCCGATGTGCCGATCGAGGTGCGCGAACGGCTGGCCGACCAGGCGGACCGGATCATCGATGATGGTGGCGCGTCGATCGCGGCGTCGATGCAGGTCTGGGCACCGAGGTTGATGTTCGGCCTGCTGCCGATCTACGCGCTCCTGCTGGCGATCACGCATTTCTACAAGCGAGGCTATTTCTTCTACGACCATCTCGTCGTCTCGCTGCACTTCCACTCCGTGCTGTTCTTCGGTTTCATCCTGGTGCTGGGGCTGAGCGCGATCATCGGGTCGGCAGCGGCGGGAATGGCGTTTGTGGTGTGGGCAAACTACTACCTCTACCGGCTGCACCGGGTCGTCTACCGCCACGGGCGCTTCTCATCACTGCTGCGGACCGTGTTCCTGGATTTCCTCTACGGCATCATACTTTTTGTCGGGATGATCATCCTGTTGCTCATCGGCATCCTCTCGGTCTGATCCGGACAGAAAAAGGGGGCCGCAGCGTGTGCTGCAGCCCCCGATCCAATGCAGGTCTGACCGTCTGCGTCAGTTCGGCTCAGCTGCCGTACTGCGCAATTGCGCCTGTCCGGAGCCAAGCTGTGACCGGGCCTCCAGCGCAGCGCGCACTTCGGGGAGGTCGAGCAGGGCATTCATCCGTGCTGCGGTTTCCGCCGTCTCCGCCGACATGCCGAACAGGGCCGAGAAAGCCTCGAACGGTGTCTGTTCGCGCGGGAAGCGTACCAGGCGCACATCAGCCTCGGGCGCCAGACCCGCCAGTTCGCGGGACGCATCGACGGCGTCGCGGAACCCACCGATTTCGTCGACGAGGCCGAGGTCGAGGGCCTGGGCCCCGGTCCACACACGCCCGCGGGCGATTTCCAGCACCCGCTCGAGCGGCAGGTCACGGCCATCGGCCACGCGCTGGGTGAAGTCGTCATAGGTATCGGCCATCTGCGCGCGATAGGCGGCGCGCTGGGTCTCGGTCCAGCTCTGCTGGCCGGAGAAGGCGGTGGCATACTCGCCGCCGACATGGACCGACTCAGAGTTCAGGCCGACCATTTCGAACGTGCCTTCCAGAGCCACCTTGCCGCCGAGCACGCCGATCGAACCGGTGAGCGTGGTCGCATGGGCCAGGATGTAGTCGGCCGGTGCGGCGAGATAATAGCCACCGGACGCGGCCATCGAGGCCATCGATATGATCACCGGCTTGCCGGCTTCGCGGGCCCGCTCAATGGCGTGCCAGACCTGGTCTGACGCGATGGCGGATCCGCCCGGTGAGTCGACCCGGACCAGGATGGCCCGGATGCTGGCATCATTGGCGGCCTCGAGAATGGCCTCGGCCATGCTGTCGCTGCCAATTCCGCCGCCACTGCTGAACGGGCTCTGGTCGGCAGTGCCGGTCACGATGGCACCCTGGCCCTCGATCAGGGCAATGGCCGGACCCTGGACCCAAGGGGTGAGCATCGCCTGATAGGCTTCGATCGTCACGATTTCCGCACCGTTTCCGGCGCGGGCAAGGGCAGCCTCGCGTGCCTCCACGACATGGCCGAGATGGTCAACCAGTCCGCGCTCCAGCGCGTCCTCGGCGGAATGCGGCGCGGTTTCGAAGACACCGCGCAGCGCCTCCGGCGTGATGTCGCGATCGGCGGAAATGCCGGCAATCGCCGTGTCGAAGATGGAGTTCATGTAGGACAGCGTGGCTTCGCGGTGAGCATCGGTGAAGCCGGTCTCGGTGTAGACATTCGCCGCATTCTTGAACTCGAAGAACTGCTCGAATTGCGGGTTGGCGTTGAAATGTTCGAACATGCCGCCAAGGAAGAGCACTTCCGAGGCCAGGCCGGCCGGGGTGAAGTTGGCCGTATCCTGCAGCCAGAGATCATCGGAACCGGAGACGGCGAAATAGCCGGTCACCGAGGTGCCTTCAAAACCCTGTGCGTGGGTGATGACGAATTTGCCGGAACTGCGGAAATCGGCGATCGCGTCGCGGATCTCTTCGGCCATGCCCGGCGCCAGGCCGAACTCATTGGCCCGGATAAAGATGCCGGCAACAGCGGGGTCGGTTTCGGCGTGCTCCAGCGTCTGAACGATTTGAACCACCGAAAGGGGCTCTGCAAAAGCGAAGGGCGAGCGCGATGGCGAATCAAGCCGTTCGGCGCGCAGGTCCAGTTCGAGAACCGCACCACTGACTGGCAGGACGGGTTCCGGGCGGGCTCCGGAGATGGCGGAAAACAGCATGCCTGTGATCAGGAAGGCGACGAGAACGAGGGTGAGAACTGACCCGACGATCACGCCGAAGATCGAGCCAAAAAATGTAATCCAGAACTGTTTCATCAAGGGTCCTTCCAAACCGGATGCGCGGTTGACCGGACCATCTGTGCAAGAAGCAGTCCTGTCCAGACCCTAGATTAGAGTGCCGGCGCGGGACAGGGGCGGGGGCGGG
>NZ_JBLWTD010000008.1:121658-129538 GCF_048270265.1 Maricaulis sp.
AGCAAGATTTGAACTTGCGACCCCCGCCTCCCGAAGACGGTGCTCTACCAGGCTGAGCTATACTCCGAACCGAGGCGGCGCTTATAGCCAACTCGCGACAGCCGTGCAACGCGCCAAAAACACCCGGCACAGCCTCTGTAGCAGGCCTGCCCGCATCGCTGAGTCAGGTGGATCTGTGCGCGAATTGGCGCGGTGATGCTGCGGTTTGGGCGTTGCCACTGCAGAGCAGCTGCAAATCTGCCCGGCAGTCACCGCATTGAGCCGTTGCATCCGTCGGCTCGACTCGGTATCTAGCCCGCTCCGTCGCAGATGGCGGACCCGGTTGGGGCGTCGCCAAGTGGTAAGGCACCGGTTTTTGGTATCGGCATTCCCAGGTTCGAATCCTGGCGCCCCAGCCAACCGACTCAGTTGAAACCTTCAGCGCGAATCATCCCGCACCGGGAGCCCCCGGTGATAACGGGCGCGGCGATTCGGCAGGGTGGCACCGCGGGGACGGGCGCGAAGCATGGCGCTGTCACGCAGACGTGAAATGTCCGTGACACCCCCTGGCCGCCGGAAGCCGGGAACCCCTTGAGACACGAACAGCTTATTGCATCCCCTAGGCGAGCTGCGCCCGGCAATTAATCGCATCAGGCGAAATCTGCTGCTTTCGGAGCTGGTTTGGTCGCATTCCAGCCATAATGATGTATTGATCGTAAGGCTTGGCTAGTGTTAGCGTTCAGCCGGATTTCAAGGGCGCGCATGCGTTAATGAGACGGTGGGGCTACCATCGCGGTCTATGGGTGGTTCGTAACAACAGCTACGGTAACCATCCGTGCAGAATTGAACGCTAATCGGGTTATCCGAGGGCGGCCAGCGCGCCGCTTGAGTTTAGGGTAGGGGGCCAATCCGGCAGGCATTTTGCCGGTTTAGCATCGAATTAATGTGGGCGGGGAGCCGTACTGGCGACCTGCGATTACCATTGTGAGGCGAGAAATGGTGGACTTGAAGAAAATGGTTCGCGCGTCGCTCATGGCGGCGGTTGCGGTGAGCGCCGTCGGGGGAGTTGCCTCTGCGCAACTCGCACCCGTGCTGCAGACGGCACGCCAGAATACGAACGACGGTGCGCAGACGCAATCGCGTATTGACCAGCTGGACGACCAGCGCACGGATATCGAACTCGAATATCGTGCCCTGCTCGACCAGATCGAATCGCAGCGTCTGTTCGTAGAGCAGCAGCAAGTGTTCATCCGTTCGCAAGAGAACGAGATGGGTTCGCTGCAGGCACAGATCGACCGCGTTGAAAACATCCAGCGCGACCTGTCGCCAATGATGCGCGAAATGGTCCAGAATCTCGAGGAATTCGTGAATCTTGACCTTCCTTTCCGCCTTGAGGGCGAAAACGGCCGGCTTCACCGGATCGAGCGTCTTTACGAACTGATCGACGATCCGGAGATTTCCCCGGCTGAGCGTTATCGCGTGATCCTGAATGCCTACGACATCGAGGCGTCCTACGGTCGCTCGCTGAATTCCTATGATGAAGAAATTCTCGAGGAAGGCATTCCGGTCAATGTGACCGTGCTGCAGATTGGCCGTATCGCCATGATCCGCAAATACCCTGATGGCCGCATGACCATGCGTCATATCAATGGCACCGACTGGGTTGCGCTTCCGGGTAGCTATGAAGCCAATGTGACCCGCGCAATCCGGATCGCTCAAGAAGTCACCACCCCGTCTGTCTTCCTCGCGCCTCTCCCAGGGCCGACGGTAGCGCAGTAACGGATTGGAACGGAGAGTTAAGCGATGAAGACCACTTTTAAGATACTCGCCGCCGCCGTTTCGATGGGTGTGGCGCTCACTGCCGGAGCTGTCGCCCAGACGCAGCCGGCCGGATCAATCAGCGAACTTCTGAACCGCGTGCGCAGCGATGCGCGTGAGGCCAGCCAGGAAAACCAGGCTCGCCTTCGTGAGTTCCAGAGCAGTACGAATCAGCAGCAGGCGCTGTTGAGCCAGGCGCGTGCCGAAATGGCCGCTCTGGAGCGTCAGGCCGTAGCCCTGACGGCGCAATTCGAAGCCAATCAGACCCAGATCGACGTTCTTGCGACCGACCTTCGCCAGCGCCAGGGTGCGTTCGGTGAGCTGTTCGGTGCAGCCCGTCAGGCCGCTGGCGAATTTGCCGCCATCATCAATGCGTCTGTGGTGTCTGCCCAATTCCCGGGCCGTGCCGATGCGCTTGAGGCTCTGGCAACCGGCCGCACGCTTCCAACCCGTGCAGAGCTGGACTACATCTGGCGCCGGGCGATCGATGAAATGATCGGCCAGCAAGGTGTTGTGACCTTCGATTCGATGGTTACAGGCATCGGCAATGGCCAGCCTGTTCCAGTGACTCGTGTCGGACCGTTCATTGCCTTCACCAGCTTTAACAACAACCAGCGCTTCGCGCGTTGGAAGGAAGACACCACCACCGGTGCGTGGACCCTGTCTGACCTTGCGACCCAGCCTCCGGGCAATCTGATCTCTGCCGCATCGGCCCTGTACAATGCCGATCCGAACGAAATCGTCATGGGTGTTGTCGATCCTTCGCGTGGTGCCCTGCTGGACATCTACAAGGACGTTCCGGATCTGGAAGAGCGTATCAATCAGTCCGGCATGGTTGGCCTGGTGATCATCGGTCTTCTGGTAATCTCTGCAGCCTTTGGTCTGTTCCGCATGTTCGCTCTGTTGAGCACGCAGGCGGCCGTCAATGGTCAGAAGCGCAAGTCGAAGGCTGGCAAGGGCAATCCGCTCGGCCGTGTCATGATGGCTTATGAAGCTGCCAAGGACAAAGACGTCGAGACGATGGAACTGAAGCTTGACGAGGCCATTCTCCAGGAATCGCCGAAGCTCGAATTCGGTCTCAACTTCCTGAAACTGGCGGCCGGTATTGCACCGCTGCTGGGTCTGCTGGGTACCGTGACCGGGATGATCAAGACCTTCACCCAGATCACGCTGTTCGGTACGGGCGATCCGCGGATCATGGCCGGCGGTATTTCCGAAGCGCTCATGACCACGGTTCTTGGTCTTATTGCCGCCATTCCGCTGTTGTTCATTCACAGCTTCGCGCAGAGCTTTGCTCGCGGCGTGCAGCAGGTGCTCGAAGAACAAGCTGCTGGCATGGTTGCCCGTCACGCTGAAGAGCGCTCACAGGGCTAATTGGAGGAAGCGTTATGGATTTCCAGGCCGTAAGTACCGGCCTTCAGGAGTTCCTCGAGCGCGGAGGCCCCGTTCTGGTTGTTATTATGGTAACGACCTTTGTAATGTGGGCCTTCATCCTCGAGCGCTTCGCCTACTTCTACTTCGCCTTTGGCGGGCAAGAAGACGCGGCGAGGCGGGAGTGGTCGGCACGGGCAGACCGAAAGTCTTGGTATGCCCATGCCATCCGCGACCAGCTCATCTCGGAGGTTAAGCAGCGTTGCGATCAAAATGTCGAGTTGGTGAAAACCCTCGTCGCGGTTGCCCCGCTATTCGGATTGTTGGGAACAGTGACCGGCATGGTCTCGGTTTTCGATGTCATGGCGATTTCAGGGTCTTCGGACGCACAGGCCATGTCGGCCGGTGTTTCCCGGGCCACGATCCCGACCATGGCGGGGATGGTCGCATCCCTGTCCGGACTGATTTTCGCAACCCAGATCGAACTTCTGGCCAAGCGCCGCGTAGCGCGCCTCGCCGACAAGCTCGAAATCGGTGAAGGAGTTCAGTCATGAGGCGTCGGGCCAAGCACACGGACGACCAGGCCGAGGTCAATATGACCCCGATGCTGGATATCGTTTTCATCCTGCTGATCTTCTTCATCGTGACTGCGACCTTCCTCTCGGAAGAGGGGATCGACATGCGGCCACCTGCGGATACGCCGCCGGAAACGAACGAGCCAGCGCCACCACCAATCCTGGTTCAGGTTGACGACGATAATAATATCTTCGTCAATCGGGTCCGGACGGATGTTGACCGGGTTCTCTCGGCCGTGAATCGCTTCCGCTCGGAAGAGCCGGGCAGTGCGGTTCTCGTCGATGTCGAGGACGAAGCCGATCACGGTATCATTGTCCAGATCTGGGATGAGATGGGTGCCAACGGCATTCCGGTCTCGCTCCAGCGCAACGAAGAAAACGGTTAGGTCCGGGGAGGTTCAATATGGCGCGCCGTGTTAGCCGCGTAAGTACCGGAGAGGAAGAAGTCGAACTGAACATGACGCCGATGCTCGACGTTGTCTTCATTCTGCTGATCTTCTTCATCGTCACCTCCGTCTTCATCAAGGAGCCGGGCGTGTCGGTGATCCGTCCGGATGCCATGACCGAAGAGCGTGAAACCCCGTCCATGCTGGTGGCCATCACGGCGACCAACGAGATCTGGGTCAATCGCAGGTCCTATGAGATGGCCGAACTCCGGGGCGTGATCGAGCAGCTTCTGCTCGAGAATCCCAAGGGCGAGGCCATGATCCAGGGCGACGAGTCCGCCAATATCGGCGTCATTCTCGACGTTCAGGATCTGCTCACGGAAATGGGTGTCGAAGTCAAGATTTCGACGTTACAAAGTTAGGGAGGACTGATTATGGGAAGCATAATTCGCCTCATCGGCGGAATTCCGATTGCCGCACTTGTGACGGTCGCACTCTTCATGCTGATGACCCGCCTGATCTTTACCGAAGGCGCGCCACCGGAGCAGACCGAGGACGAACTCTCGTTCACGATCAATGACGAGGTCCAGGACATCGCGGCCCGTCGCCGGGATACGACCATCGAAGACGTCCAGCAGGTGGACCCGCCGCCACCACCGCCACAGATCGAACGTCAGCGGGCTGAACAGCCAACTGAAGGTCTGGCAACGGTGATGGGCGAGATCCCGGATTTCGCTGCACCACAACTGAATAGTGACAGTGTCAGCTTCTCGGTCTCTGACCGTGACGCCCAGCCACTGGTCCGCATCGAGCCGCAATATCCAATGCGGGCACTCGAGCGCGGAACCGAAGGGACCTGCAATGTCCGGTTCGACGTGACCGCCGATGGCACGCCGACCAATATCCGGATCCTTGCCTGTGACAGTTCACTGTTCGAGCGCGCTGCAGAGCGTGCCGTCGAGCGGTGGCGCTACAGCCCGAAAGTGCAGGACGGCGTGCCAGTGGCACGTGTGAATGTGGAAACGCAATTCGAGTTCCGCATTTCGCAATAGGAATACGGCGATGGATGAGCGTGGCCCACCACGGTCATCCATCGACGACTGCGGGAGCGGGTGCGGGCCTTATGGGCGCCACCCAGACAGTTTGTGAAAGCCTGTCCAGGGGAGCGGGACTGGTATGAAGGAGCCATCGATGATCCGTATTAGCGGTTTCGATCTGACTGGGGTAACCCGCAAGCTTGCCATGCTCGCGATGGCCGTGTCGTTGACCGGTGGTGTGTTCGCGACTGCGGCAGACGCGCAGCGACGCGAGCGCCGTTCGGACGAGCAATCCGACCAGAACGCTGCAGACCGGGTTTTCTCGGCGGCGATCGGCGAGATCGTCCAGGAAGCCCTGGCGCAACAGGAAGCGGAACAGTATGCCGCGTCCATCACGACGCTGAACCGGGCCCTGGGCTCGTCCAGCATCAATCCGTATGAGCGCGCCGTTTCGCTGCAATTGCGCGGCCGTGCCTATTACGACACCGACCGGATCTCCCAGGCGATCCAGGATTGGGAAGCTGCCATTGCCACCGGCGCGATGTTGCCGAGCGAAGTGAACAGCTACCGGATCAATATCGGTCAGCTCTACATCACGATCGACGACTACACCCGCGGCATTGCCTCTCTCGAGCGCGCCGTCGCCGATGGCGGCACGGAAATCGTGAACGCACCGCTCGCACGCATGCTGGCCCAAGCCTATGGCCAGGCCGAACGCTATCGTGAAGGTCTCGTCTGGGCCAATCGCTTCTGGGCGATGATCCCGAGCGCCGATCGCCAGCGGGGCGATTACAGCCTGATGCTGTTCTACTATCAGCAGCTCGAAATGGTTCCCCAGCAGATGGGCATCGTCGAAGAGATGGTGCAGCGCTGGCCTGCCGAGAAGAGCAATTGGCGTTCCTATGCCTCGCTGCTGGCCCAGGTCGGCCGCGAAGAGGATGCGTTCGAAGCCAACAAGATCATGTACATCAACGGCATGTTCACGGAAGGGCGTGAAATCGAGGCGCTGGCCCAGTATTACAGCTTCTTCGAATACCCCTATCGCGGCGCGGTCATCCTTGAGCGCGAAATGAATGCCGGTGTTGTCGAGCGCAGCCAGCGCAATCTCAACCTGCTTGCCAATATGTGGCGCCAGGCCCGTGAATGGGAACGCGCCATACCGGTACTGCGCCAGCTGGCTCAGCTGTCGGGCGACGGGAATGACTATCTCAAGCTGGCCGAAGCCCTCTACCAGGAGCGTAATCTCTCCGAGGCCGAGGCGGCATTCGAGGACGCCCTGGAACGTGGCGGTCTTGACCGTCCGGGTACCGCCTGGACCCTGCTGGGCAATGTCCGGCTCGATCTGGACCGTCGGCAGTCTGCCCTTGCGGCTTTCCGTGAAGGTGCCCGCTACCCGTACTCGCGTCGCACGGCCACCGGCTATATCACCTATATCAACAGTGTGATCCAGGCCGAGGCTGACCGTATCCGCATCCGCGAACGCGTCCGTCAGGATGAGTGCCGCTTCGGTGTCGAGGATGCGCTCGAGACGGCCCGGCTTCTGGGTACGATCGACGAAACCGGCCGCACGGTCATCGAAGTGCAGCCACGCTGTGCTGATCTCTACAATCAGTATGGTGAGCCGATCGCCCCTGTGACCGCAGCCACTGCGGAAGCCCCGGACGAAGCCGCCGAGACGTCTGAAGACGCCGGCTAGCCGGCATCGCCAGGCAGGTTGCCTGGAAGACAAGGTGAATTGAATGACGCCCCGGCTTCTGGCCGGGGCGTTTTTCTTTGTCTGCCCGGGCGTTGCCGGCGGGCCGGGCTGCGTTCGCGGGCGATGAACCGGACCCGCCGCCCGGAAAATGACCCCGCAATGGCCACAATCCCTCCTTGTTCCGCCGTGGTTTCGCCCTCTCTTTTGACGATCCTCCAGGGGTGGCGCGGGACTGTGTTGTAGCTCTGCGTCACACCCGTCATCCCGGCAGGCGGTTGACGCTACCGGGCGAGCGGCGGGTCGAGTGACAGACGCTGTCGGGGCCGTGCAGACACTGTCAAAGGGGAGGCCTGTCCAATGACAGCCACTTTTCAGTCACTGAGAATACCGTTGGTCCTGCCCCTGGCGGCGATCATGACGGTCGGACTCTTCCTCATGATGCGGCAATTGATCGATATCGGCCCCGTAGAACCGGTGGTCGAGGTCGAACCGCCTGCGATCGAGATCCGGTTCGATCCCGCCGATGAGGAGATTGATCGCAGCCCGGATATCATCCACGTAGAGCCGGTTCCGCTGCCACCGGCACCACCGACGCGTGACGCGCCGTCCAGTCCGGTCGACGCCCTTCCGGGCACGGGCGGGCATGTGGTAGCGCCCGTCGGACGCTCCGAGATCAGTGGCCCGGGCAGTATTGTGATCAGCCAGCGCGAGCCCGTTCCCGTTGTCAGGGTGCAACCGATGTATCCGCCGCGGGCGGCTGAACGCCGCCTGGAAGGCCAGTGCTCGGTTCTGTTTGATATCACCCCGCAGGGAACGACGACGAATGTACGGGCGCTGGATTGTTCCAGCTCGCTCTTCGAACGCGCGTCAATCAATGCGGTCGCCAACTGGCGCTACAGCCCGCAGATCGAGGCTGGTCAGCCGATCATGTATCGTGGCGCCACGACGCAATTGGTCTATCGCCTCGACGAATAGGTTTCCGGACGGAACGGATGGCCCCGTCCAACCGGAAGCGGCC
>NZ_JBLWTD010000009.1:0-84117 GCF_048270265.1 Maricaulis sp.
GGCCACATGTTTGCGCGGGTTTTACCCCTCATCCCCGTTTGCTGCAATGCGGCACGCAGTACGTTGACGTATGACCCGCATTTGGGCGACATGCTGTGATGACCTCAGCGCCGATTTCCCGGGCCTTCGAGCCGCCCCAAGCTTTCCCGCCATTGCGCCTCGGCGTGAGCGGTCTGGGCCTGTCGCGCGGCGATACGGTGCTGGCGCGCGATCTGGCGTTCGAGCTGTCACCGGGCGAGGCCGTGATGCTGACGGGCCGCAATGGCACCGGCAAGACCAGCCTGCTGCGCGCCCTGGCCGGCTTTATCGAGCCCGATGCCGGCGCGATCACCCTCAATGATGCCCCGCCATCCGATGCCGCGGCTGACACCATCGCCTGGCTCGGCCATGCCGACGGGCTCAAGCCCGGCGAGACACCGCGCAGCGCCCTGCGTTTCTGGGCCGACCTCTATGGCCAGCCGCGCACCGCGATCATGCCCGCCCTGCGCGCCCTCGAGATCGACCATCTGATCGACCGCCCCGCCGCGCGCCTGTCGCGCGGGCAGCAAAGGCGCTGTGGCCTGGCGCGCATCGTGCTGGCCCATCGCCCGCTCTGGCTGCTCGACGAACCCGCCGGCCCGCTCGATGCAGAAGGCCGGGCCTGTCTGGCGGCGCTTGTCGCCACGCATCGCGCCCAGGGCGGCCTGGTGATCGCCGCGACGCATCAGCCGCTCGACTGGCCCGATGCGCGCAGCCTCGATATGGGGCGGCTCTGATGGGTGTTCTCACAGCGATCTTTGCGCGCGAAGCCCGCCTCGCCTGGGCCGGCGGTGGCGGTGCGGCCGGACCGGCCGCCTTCTTCCTCGCCGCGATCACCCTCGCTCCGCTCGCCATCGGCCCCGCTGCCGACCTGCTCGCGGCCGCGGGTCCCGGCATTCTCGCCTTCGCGGCCCTGCTCTCCGTGCTGCAATCAGCCGAACGCCTGTTCGGCGATGATTTCTCCGACGGCACGCTCGATCTCTACCTGCTCACGCCCACCAGCCTGGCGGCCCTGTGCCTGGCCAAGGTGATGGGCCAGGCCAGCGCGACCCTGTGGCCTTTGTCGTTGATCGGTGTCCTCGGCGGGCTGATGTATGGCCTGCCGCCAATTTCAGCCCTGGTGCTTGGCGCAGCCCTGCTCGCCGCCATCCCGGCCCTCGCCCTGATTGCCGGTTTCGCCGGCGCCCTGGCCGCCGGCATCAAGCGCGGCGGCCTGCTGATCGCCCTGATCGCGACGCCGATGATGGTCCCGGTCCTGATCTTCGCCGCCGGGGCGGGCCGTTCGGCCTTTGCCGGCGATGAGCGGGCGGTGGCGAATTTGCTGCTGACGCTGGCGATCAGCCTTGGCACGGTGGCGCTGGCGCCGTTCGGGATCGCCGCGGCGGTGCGGGGGCGGCTGGGATGAACGGGCAAGCTGCGACCACCCGGCAGTTGCCGCCCGGCTTCCCGCAAAGTAAGTGAGCGCCATGCTGTCCTATTTCGCCAACCCGCAACGTTTCGACCAGCTGGCCCGCATCGCCATTCCGGTGTTTGGCGTGTTGACGCTGATCCTGCTTGGCGCGGGCATCTACATGTCCTTCTTCGCCTCGCCGCCGGACTATCAGCAGGGCGATACGGTGCGGATCATGTATGTGCATGTGCCCGCCGCCTATATGGCTTCGGCGCTGTATGCGGCGTTGGCCGGGGCGAGCTTTGTCTATTTTGTCTGGCGCCATGCCATTGCCGATGCGGCTGCGGCGGTGATCGCGCCGATCGGGGCCGTGTTTACGGCGCTGGCGCTCGCGACGGGCTCGATCTGGGGCAAGCCGATGTGGGGCACCTGGTGGGAATGGGATGCCCGCATGACTTCGGTTCTGGTGCTCTTCCTGGTCTATCTTGGCTATATGGCGCTGCGCTCGGCGCTCGAAGATGCCCAGCAGGCGGCGCGTGCCGGTGCCATCCTGGCCATGGCCGGGGTGATCAATCTGGTGATCGTGAAATTTTCTGTCGAATGGTGGTCGAGCCTGCACCAGCCGGCCTCGGTTTTCCGCGCCGACGGGCCGACGATTGATCCCAGCCAGCTCTGGCCGCTGGGGTTGATGGCGCTGGGCTATACGACACTGGCCGGCTGGCTGGTCTTCTACCGTCTGCGCTCGCGCGCCATCGCGCGCCGGGCCGAAGCGCTGATGCGGCAGAAAGAGCGCGGGGATTTCAAATGAGCGAATTTCTCGCCATGGGCGGTTATGCGGTCTGGGTCTGGTCGGCCTGGGGACTGTCGGCGGCGGGCCTGATCGCGCTGGTCATTTTCACGCTCGCCGAACGCCGTGCGGCCTCGGAGCGGTTGCGGCGTCTGGAGAATGACGAGGCATGATGCAGGCTGTGCGCCTTCTCGCCCTGTTGGGCATCTTCGCCCTGCTCACCGTGCTGGGCCTGCGCTGGTATCAGGATCGCCCTGCGCCGCCCGAGCCCATGCCCGCCCTGACGCTGGCCGCGGTGGACGGGCGCGCGAGCTTTGATCCGGCGGCGATCGAAGGGCCCTATCTGATCAATGTCTGGGGTTCCTGGTGTCCCTATTGCCAGATGGAGCATCCGGTCCTGATGGCGCTGCAGGCCGAGGGCATCGCGATCTATGGCATCGCCTGGCGTGACACGGCGGCAGCGGTCAATGCCACGCTCGACCGGCATGGTGACCCCTATGCCGGCGTCATGCTTGATGTCGACGGGCTCTCCGCACAGGCGCTCGGCATAACCGGAACACCGGAAACCCTGGTGGTCAGCGCCGACGGGCAGATCCTGGCGCGCTGGTTCGGTCCCATGTCGGAGCGCGTCTTGCGCAACCGGATCTATCCGGCGCTCGAGCGCGGGGCGTTGCGGGAATAGGTTCAGGCCTCAATCGTCCTTGAACATCGCGGCGTGATCCCTGGCCCCATGCGCGACGCGCAGGATCGTGACCGCTGTCGCGTCATGGCGGTAATACACGGCATATTTCCGGCAAAATGTGACCCGCAGGCCCGGGGCGAACTTTTCCCGCGAGGCGCCCGATTGCGGCAAATCCCGCAAGGGTTCCAGCTTGTCGAGGATTTCATCAATGAAGAGATCGGCCTGCGCCGGTGAATCGAGGGCAATGAAGGCCCAGATATCAGCCAGATCCAGGCGGGCGGCGTCGGTTATGCGGATGGGTCGGCGGCCGATGACCGAAGTCTCCCGAGCGTCTTGATATCGTCAGCGTCGAAAGCGCGGACCCGGCCCTGATCATGATCTTCGACACCGGCGGCAATGAATGCGCGCATCTGCGCCGAGTTGTGCTCTGTGGCCAGCCGCTTTTCCCGCCAGTCACGCAGGGCTTCGCGGATGATCTCGCTGGACGAGGCGTAATCACCGGTCTCGACAGCGCCGCGGACGAGGGCGGCGATCTCACTGGTCAAGGTAATGGTGATGCGTTCCATGGCGCTCATGCGCATACTTGATCATACTTTGTGCGAAAAAATCAAGTCAGCACGCCGTCAGAGCTCAGGCCGCAGAGCGCTCGCCAGCGTCCTTGCGGGCCTTCTTCTCGGCCTTTTTGGCCTTCAGTCTGGCCTTTTCCTTGGCGCGCTTCTTGGCCTTTTTCTTCTTTTCCTTGTCCTTCACCTTCGCCTTCTTGACCGCTTCCTCGCCCTTTTCCAGGGTCAGGGCGATGCGGCGCAGGGTTTCCAGGAAATTGGCACGCTTGTTCTTGGGCAGGGCGGAGATGATGGCGCGATCGGCCTCCATCGCGCCGAGCGTGGCGGCGTCCAGCAGGGCGCGGCCGGAGGCGCTGAGATGGATCGCATTGGCGCGGGCATCATCAGCCAGTTTTTCGCGTTCCAGCAGACCATTGCGCGCCATGCGCGAGACCAGCTCGGCCAGGGTGGAGCGGTCGATCCCGGTCGTCTTGACCAGCTCGGTCTGGGTCAGGCCCTCATTCTGGGCGGTGGCGTGCAAAACGGCGAACTGGCGCTGGGTGAGCTTGGCGCCGGCCATCGCCTTGGTGAAGCGTTCGGCGGCGAATTGCTGGGCCCGGTGCAGGAGATGTCCGGGCGAATCCGCGAGGTCGAAAACTTTGGGGCTGTGCTTCTCGCTCGCCATATCGGTCTCCGGGTCTCGGCTGGGTCATTCTAGGGCGGATTTATAACGCAAAAATGACATTTGTCCGATCACGGAGCGTCGCATTTCTTATGCGGCTTCTCCGCTTTCCTCGCCGTCTTCGTCCCCGGGGCGCTGATATTTGAGCAGGAGCGGCATCTGCAGCCCGGCGAAGATCAGGCTGAGCACCATCACACCGAGCTTGGCATTGGCCCAGAAACTTTCGGATATCTCGATCTCGGCGAACCAGCGTGCCGATTCCGGCACGACGGAATCCGTGATGTGCCGCCACATGAACTCGTTGAGCAGGGCGAGAAACTGGAACCAGAGCGCCCAGCGCACGGCCAGCATGGTCCAGGCCTCCTCGGGCAGGTTGAACACACTGGCGAAGAAGACCTTCCAGACATTATGCCCCAGCGCGACGCTGATCAGGATCAGGAAGGAATAGAAGAAATTGATGATGGTCGGCTTGAGATAGAGGAAGATCGGATCCTGCAGCACGATGCCGATCGTGCCCATGCCGAGAACGATCACCGTCGTGAAGATCAACATGGGCGGGAAGCGTTTCTCGACCTGGATGGCGTAGATCAGCCCGATCACCGCAGCGATCATATAGGCGCCGGTGCCGATATAGATCGCCTGGTCGCCGGCATAGGCGCGCGCCAGGTTGTAGACGACGATCCAGACCCCGATGGGACCGAAATCAACCAGCATGCTGGCGGTCTGTTTCGACGTGGTCTCGGTCTGGCTCACGGGGTTCTCCTCGGCATTCACAATGTCTGCATCACGACAAGTCCGGTGACCAATAGCACGGCCAGCGCAATACGCTTCAACCCGAAAGCCTCCTTCAGGACCAGCGCCGCAAGCAGTGCGCCGAATACGATACTGGTCTCGCGCAGCGCCGCCATCGGCGCCACCGGAGCGATGGAATAGGCGTAGAGCGCCAGGCCATAGGTCGTCAGATTGAACAGCATCGAGGTGGCGGCGGGTCGGGTCTCCTGGCGCGCCATGGCCCAGAACCGCGAACCGCGCCGAATGACTGCTGTGGTGCCAATCGTGACACCTGAAAGCACGAAGAACCAACCCGTATAGACCATCACGTCACCGGAGGCGCGCACGCCGGCGGCGTCGATGACGGTATAGCTGGCGGTCATGCCGGCGGCAGCGAGGGCGAGCAGCAGGACCTGCGCCTTGGGCGCGCCGTCCTTCTCCGGCCAGGCAAAGCCGACCAGCGCCGCCGAGGCAATCGCCAGGCCGAGCAATTGCCAGAGCGAGACCGCTTCGCCGAGAAACAGATAGGCGGCCAGCGTCGCCAGCGCCGGCGCGCTGCCGCGCATCACCGGATAGACCAGATTCATCTCGCCGCGCTCGAAGGCCGCGATCAGCAACATGTTGAAGGCCCAGATCGTGGCCGAGCCGAGCAGCAGGAAGCGCCAGACTTCCCAGCCGGGAAAGGGTTGAAACACCAGCCAGGGCAGCATCAGGAGAGCAACGAAGATCAGCGACAGGGCTCGGAACACAAGCCGGTCTTTCGCGCGCTTGGTCAGCAGTGTCATGCCGGCATGGGCCAGGGCCGAACCGAGCATGGCGAGGGCGCCATAGGCGAGTGCGGGGGTCACCTGCGGGGGCTCCGGGCCAAAAGAGGTTGCTCGCCCGGCATTGCAAACCCTAGTGTGATGGTGAAATCTACCCTGGGTTGGAGGGGCTGGGTGTGGCGCATCAATGAGTTATCCTGTTGAGATCGAACTGGGGAAGTCCCGGGAAAAATGCGTGGAATTCGGTTGCGGCTCGATATCGATCCGGGTGGATACGGCGAAGCGCCGTAACCATCGCGATATCTGGATCAAGTTTGACTTTTCCGACATCGATATCGTGACCGATGGCGTTGCGATCCCGAATGTGAAGTGTGCCCTTCGTGATGTCCAGTTCGTGTTCGAGGTCGCTGGTTGGAACTGTCAGGTGCAGCGGCCGGACAATCTGGCAGACCTGGATCGCAGCATCGAGCAACGTGATCAAAAGCGCGTCGTTCGCGGCGATCAGATCGGAACGGGTGTGCCCGGGGTCGCCGGCGCCAAAAAGGCGGTGAAAAAGGAAAAGCAGGTCAGCGTCAAGGACGCCCGGCGCGCACGGTATGATTACGTAAAGCCCGTCAATGGCCTCCGGAACAGACAGGGATGGAAGTTTACGCCCAAACAGGGCGGCTGCCTCGACTATTCCGAGCCGGAGTACTTGCGGGCCGGTGTCATGAGCAAGCAGGAGGCGGACGCCGAAATTGTCCTCAAGGTGGACAAGTTCATTCACGGGCACAATGTTGTCGTTTCCAAGCTTGCCGCGGACGGCAGCGTGAGAAAGATGGGTTTTCTCGAACGCGTGCTCGCAAAGCTCGCCAAAATCGATGAGCACATGACGGTCAGGGTGTGTGACGCATTATGAGCAAAATCCATGTCAGCCCCGAGGTCGGGCGAATAATTTCCGCCGTTGTCAATTCTGACGCGGATTCATTTCACGCCTTGTCTCGGGCCTCCGGCCTGATCGACACCGATTTTCTCTGCGACTCGGACTTCTCCGACGTCGAAGACCCGGGGCAGGACTTCACCGATGTCTCGATCAAGAACAGCTTCTTCTGCAATTCACTCCTCGATCAGTCGCTGTTCGACGGCACCATAGCCACCGGTGCGGATTTCTCGTTCTCTAGCCTGAAAGGCGCCGTATTCAGGTTCTGCGATCTGTCGAATACGATTTTCCGGCATGTCGATCTGACCGATGCCGTGTTCGAGCGCTGCACGGTCAACCGGGCGGATTTTTCGGGTTCGAATGTGCATCGCGACCAGTTCACGGAATGCCAACTGCGCGACCTGTCCTTTTTTAAATTCCAGTCGCTCGCCGGCGCGAGCTCGGGCCAGACTCACGTCCGGGCTGAATGGGTTACGGAGGTCAATTCCATCCTGAGGAAAATCGAGCGCGACCTCAAACGGGTGGAGCCGGTTCCCGAAGGCCTTGGCTCGGCCCTGGCAAACGGCCAGCGCAGCGTCCGGCAGGCTGCGGGCGCCCCGAATCTGGCGGATTGGGCCGCGATTTTGTATTATGTCGATCAGATAAACCTTCAGCTGCGGCAGGCGCGTCTCGACTTTTCCAACCAGGCGCGTGACCTGAATTTGTTGGCAAATCTTCTCAAGAAGAACACGGTGGTCGCGAGCGGATAATCTGTCAGCTCTCCAGACCGGCCAGCGCCCGCGAGAAGTCGCGGGCGTTGAAGGCCTGGAGATCGTCCTCGCCTTCGCCGATGCCGATATAGTGGATCGGCAGCTGGAATTTCTCCGCCACCTGCACCAGGGCGCCGCCCTTGGCGGTGCCGTCGAGCTTGGTCATCACCAGGCCGGTGATCTGGGCCGCATCGAGGAAGGCCTGGGCCTGGGAGACGGCATTGGAGCCGACGGTGCCGTCCAGCACCAGCACGGTTTCATGAGGGGCGGACGGGTTTTTCTTGCGGATGACGCGCACGATCTTGCGCAGCTCGTCCATCAGTTCGGCCTTGTTCTGCAGGCGGCCGGCGGTGTCGATCAGCACCGTGTCGCGGCCTTCGCGTTCGGCCTGTTCCAGCGCGTCAAAGGCAAGGCCCGCCGCATCGGCTCCGATTTCGCGCTTGATGACCGGCGATTTCGCGCGCTCGCCCCAGACCGAGACCTGTTCGATCGCCGCGGCGCGGAAAGTGTCGCCGGCAACCAGGATCGGGTCGCGGCCCTCGCGCTTGAGCTTGACCGCGATCTTGCCGAGCGTCGTCGTCTTGCCGGAGCCGTTCACCCCGACAAACAGGATCACATGCGGGCCGTCCGTACCGGTCAGCTGCAAGGGTTTTTCCAGCGGTTGCAGGGTCTCGCAGATCACTTCGGCGAGGGTCTCGCGGACTTCCTCGTCGGTTATTTCCTTATCGAAACGATCGCGGGCCAGCCGGTCGGTCACGCGCAGCGCAGCGGCGGTGCCGAGATCGGAGGCGATCAGCAGGTCTTCCAGCTCGTCCAGCGCCTCGCGATCCAGCTTGCGCTTGGTGAAGATCGCGGTGACCGATTCGCCGAGCTTGGATGAGCTCTTGCTCAGGCCCGATACGAGGCGGGAAAAGAAGCCGCGTTTCTTCTCGGCTGGTTTGTCGTCGCTCATGCTGTGAGCTCCCCGTGCAGCTCGCGCCCGTCATGGTGGGTCACCTGGACATTGACCAGCGCCCCGGCGCGCGGAAATTCGGATTCGGGCAGACGAATGGCGGCAAAATTCCCGGCCCGGGCAAAGCCGGGCTTTTCCATCAGGGCGCCGCTGACGGTGCCGACCATGCTGTCGAGATGGGCGCTGAGCACCTGGTCCGCCTTCTCGCGCAGACGCGCGGCACGGGCCTTGATGACGGCCTTCTCCAGCTGCGGCATGCGCGCCGCCGGCGTGCCCGGGCGCGGCGAATAGGGGAAGACGTGCAGATAGGCGAGCTGGCACTCATCAACGAGTTTCAGCGAATTCTCGAACATGGCCTCGGTCTCGGTCGGGAAGCCGGCGATGATATCGGCGCCAAAGGCGATCTCCGGCCGCGCGGCCTTCAGCCGGTTGCACAGGGCAATGGCGTCTTCGCGCGAATGGCGGCGCTTCATGCGCTTGAGGATCATATTGTCGCCGGCCTGCAGCGAGAGGTGCAGATAGGGCGCGATCCGTTCATCGCCGGTGACGGCCTCGAACAGGGCCTCGTCGATCTCGATCGCATCGATCGAGGACAGGCGCAGGCGCGGCAGGTCCGGCACCTGTTTCATGATCGCCTGTACCAGCCGGCCCAGCGGCGGTGTGCCGGGCAGGTCGCCGCCCCAGGAGGTCAGATCCACCCCGGTGAGCACGACCTCGCTATGGCCGGAGGCGACCAGTGACTTGATCTGATCGACAATTTCGCCGGCCGGAACCGAGCGCGAATTGCCGCGGCCAAACGGGATGATGCAGAAGGTGCAGCGATGGTCGCAGCCATTCTGGACCTGGACATAGGCGCGCGCACGCCCCTCCATGCCCTCGACCAGATGGCCGGCGGTCTCGCGCACGCTCATGATATCATTGACGCGCACCTTCTCGGTGCCGCCCAGCAGGGTGACGGGATTGAAGGTCTCGGCGCGCAATTTCTCGGCATTGCCGACGACACGGTCGACCTCTGGCATGGCGGCGAACATGGCCGGGTCGACCTGGGCCGCGCAGCCGGTGACGATGATCTTTGCGTCGGGATTGGCGCGGCGGGCCTTGCGGATCGACTGGCGCGCCTGGCGCACGGCTTCCGATGTCACGGCGCAGGTATTGATCAGAATGGCATTGTCCAGCCCGGCCTCGCGGGCATGGGCACGCATGACTTCGCTCTCCCAGGCATTCAGCCGGCAGCCGAAGGTCAGGATTTCAAGGCCGTTTTCCGGATCCGTCTCACGCGTGGAAGGCGTGTCGGCACCGGAGGCGGCAGGATTGTCTGTGTGCGCGCTCATGGAGCGTGGATAAGTGGTGGAGCCAGGCCTTCAGGTCAAGCGCGGCTGGCAATCACCCGCCGCATCGCCTCGCCCGCCAGAACCGCCCAGAGCGCCAGAAGCGTGTGATAGACGTGCCAGTTGGCGATGCCGAGCGTCGTCGCTTCACGGCTGGAGCCGACGGCGACCGAGGCATAGCCCAGCAAGAGCCAGGCAAACAGCCAGATGAGGCCGGTCTGAAAGCGGCGATGCACCAGAAGCGCGATGCTGGCGGCGAGCCCCAGCAGCAGGGCCAGTTGCGGAATCAGCGCCAGAATGCCCTCACTGCCCGGCCAGGCCATCATGCCCACGGTCAGAACCGGGATGCCCACCCGCAGATAGCGTCCAATGCCCGGCGCCAGTTTGATGGGGAAGGCTTCCCAGGCGAGGCCGAGGGCGATCAGCAACATGCCGGCAGCCCCGGCGAATGTGCTGGCGAGGCTGTGCATTTGCGCCAGCTCGTTGACCTGCCCGCTGGCAAAACGGACGGCGCCGATCAGTGCCGCCAGCCCGACAAAGGCCAGCCCGAGCCGGACCATGCGGACATCGCCCTTGCGCCGGTGTGGCCAGAGCCGCCAGATGCCGAGGCCGCAGCCGATGACGACGAGAAAGTCTGTGAGGGCGAAGAGCATCGTGTTCTAGTTCCGATTTCCGGCTTCTTGTTCATCCATCCAGCGATGCATCTTGGCCTCGAGCGCCGAGAGCGGCATGGAGCCATCCTCGAGCAGGACATCGTGGAAATCCCGGATGTTGAAATTCTCGCCCAGGCGTTCTTCCGCCTCGGCGCGCAGGTCGCGCATCAGCAATTCGCCGGTCTTGTAGGCCAGCGCCTGGCCGGGCCAGGAGATATAGCGCAGCACTTCGGTGCGGATATTGTGCGGCGCCAGGGCGGAGTTCTCGAGGAAGCAGGCTTCGGCTTCCTCGCGGGTCCAGCCCATATAATGCACGCCGGTATCGACCACGAGGCGGCAGGCGCGCCACATCTCGTAGCTCAAGCGGCCGAACTCCTCATAGGGCGTCGTATAGATGCCCATATCGCGGCCCAGCGTCTCCGAATACAGGCCCCAGCCCTCGCCGAAGGCGGTGATATAGGTGTCGCGGCGGAAGTCCGGCACGTTTTCCAGCTCCGACGCGATCGAGCCCTGGTGGTGATGCCCGGGCACGGCCTCATGCGCGGTCAGGGCCGGCAGGGTGTAGAGCGGGCGCTGGGTCAGGTCGTAGGTGTTGACCATATAGCCACCGGCAATGCCGCGCTCCATATCGCCGGGCCAGTAACGGCCGGTCGTATAGGTCGGCGCCATCGTGTCCGGCACCGGCCGCACGCCATAGGACAGGCGCGGCAGACGGCCGAAATAGGCCGGCATCTGGTCATCAAGCCGTTTGGCAATCCAGGAGGCGTGCATCAACAGCTGCTCCGGCGTCGAGGCGTAGAATTGCGGGTCGGTGCGCAGGAAGTTGAGGAATTCGGCAAAGCTGCCTTCAAAGCCGGCATCCTCGATCACGGCTTCCATCTCGGCCCGGATCCGTGCGACTTCGGCGAGGCCGCGCTGGTGTACCTCTTCCGGCGATGTATCGAGCGTGGTGTGGAAGCGCACCAGCGTCTGATAATAGGCGCGCCCCTCGGGCACTTCGGAGATGCCGAGACTGGTGCGGGTTTGCGGCACGTATTCGTCGCGGAGGAAGCTGGCCAGGCCGGCATAGGCCGGCTGGGCCGAGGTTTCGATTGCGGCGACCGCCTCGGCATAGAGCCGCGCCCGCTCGGCGGCGGGCAGCGAGGTGGGCAGGCTGTCGATCGGCGCGATCAGTATGGCGCGCAGGCTGGCCGGGTCGCGGAGACCTTCGACTTGGCCGGCGGCGGATTCCGCAATAATCCGCGGCTGGGTGAAACCACTGTCGAGGCCGCGCCGCATCCAGTCGATATTCTGCTGGAAATAGCCGGCGATGCCGTTGATGCGGGTGATCCAGGCTTCGCCCTCGGCAATCGTGCGCGGGCGTGCCGATGCGGCGGCATAGGATGGCCAGTAGAAGAAGCCGCTGTCGGAATCGAAGGCGATACGGGCCTCGTTGAAGGGGGCGAGCTCGGTCCGGAAGCGCAGGATGTAATCGAGCACCGCATGGGAGATCTGGTCGCTCTGCGACAGGTCTGCGGCGTTGATGGCATCGAGGCGTTCCAGGAAGCCGGCCTCGGCGGCGAATTGCGTGGCCTGGGCCTCCGGCGAGAAGTCCGGCCATTGTCCCGCTGCCACCAGATCGCCGCGGCGGCCGCGTTCGTCGGGACTGTTTGCCAGTTCGAAAGCCTCGAAATCGGCGACCAGTCCGGCGAAGGCCTCGCTGGCCCGGCTATCGGCGGCCTCGGCGGGTGCGGTCGTCGGTGCCGGGCTGGCCGTTTCGGCAATGGCTTCATTCGCCGGCGCAGTGTCCCCGGACGCAGGGGTGTTCTCCGTCTGCCCGCAGGCGGTCAGGGCCAGCGCCATCAGGCCGGCCAGTGAGGCGTGCGAAACCGTGCGATACTTCATGTCAGTCCCCCGGGCGCTGCGGCGCCGATGCGAATTGTCTCTGCCGTCATTCTTCACCAGCCAGACAGGCCCGGCAAGCGGTGTCGACTCAGCGTTCGCGCCGGGTCAGGCCCAGGCGTTTGGCGAGGATATTGTTGACCATGCGCTCCGGCAGCATGCGCGGCAGCGACCAGTTGGTCAGCCGCTGGGGCACGAGTGCATAGCGGAAACGCGGCTTGTCCTCGGTCAGGGCGCGGAAGGCGCGGTCGGCGATCACCGAGGGCGGGAAGCCTTCCGGGCCGCTCTTGCTCATGTAATTGCGAAGCCGGGTCAGGGCCTTGTAGTAGACCGAACCCTCATAGGGCGTGATGTCGACCTCGTCCGATTTCGACCAGATCGGCGTTGCCACCGCACCGGGGCCCAGCACGATCACTTCGATCCCGAACAGCATCATTTCCCGGCGCAGGGATTTGGACAGGCCCTCCACCGCATGTTTGGAGGCCGAATAGGGCCCGAGGAAGGGCGCGCCCATCTCGCCGGCGACCGAGGAGATCATCACGATCCGGCCCGGATCGCCGGTCAGGCTCTCATCGGCGCCAAGCAGTGGCCCGAAAGCCTGTGTGGTGCGCACAACGCCGGTGACGTTGACATCCATCTGCTGCTGGAATTCCTCGATCGGCAGTGTGAGCATCGGCCCGGCGACCGCGATCCCCGCATTATTGACCAACCCTTTCAGGGTCACGCCATTGAGAGTCGCGCGCACCGTGTCGGCAGCACTCTGCATCGAGGCCATATCGGTGACCTCCATGATCAGGGGCGTCACCGCAGCGCCGAATTCTTCCTTCAACCGGTCAGCATCGGCCTGTTTGCGCACGCCGGCAAAGACGTGCCAGCCCTTGGCGGCGAGCTCGGCGGTACAGGCATGGCCGATGCCGGTGGAGGCCCCGGTGACGACGGCGGATGGTGTTGGGTTGGTCATGATCAGCTCCCTGCTTTGGCTACAGGCTAGTCTGCTGCGAGGCATTTGCCATATGGATTTTGCTTTTTCACCAGCGCGGTTAGTCTGTTGCACGAATCTGTCGGGGAGAGCGTTATGAAATACAGAATGGGATTATTGTCGGGCGCGCTGGCACTGTGTGTCACGGCCGGGGCTTGGTCAGAGGGCCGCCAGGCGCTTGTGGGCGGCACGCTGATCGATGGTTATGGCGGTCCGCCGGTCCATGACAGCGTCATCCTGGTCGAGGATGACCGCATCGTCGCGACCGGAAACCAGGACAATACGCCGATCCCGGATGGCTATGAGGTGATCTCCACCGAGGGTATGACAGTCATGCCCGGCCTGTGGGAAATGCACGCCCACCTGATGCTCAACGGGCATTCCGATTATGATCACTGGGACCGCACCTATCTCGACCGGCTCGAAGACGAGATCATGCCGGCCTCTGCCGTGCAGCTTCTGCTCGCCGGGATTACCTCGGTGCGCGATCTCGGCGCGCCGCTTGAACCCTCCATCTCGGTACGTGACCGCATCAATGCCGGCGAGCTGCCGGGCCCGAATCTCTATGTCTCAGGGCCCTTTATCCAGCATGAGCCCTATCCGGGCACGGAAGCCTTCCGCTGGGGCGTAAGCAGCGTCGGCGAGGCCCGTGCCCATGTGCGCACGCTGGCCGATGCCGGCGTCGACGTCATCAAACTGGTCAACCAGGACCAGATGACCACCGCCGAAGCCCGCGCCGTCGTCGACGAGGCGCATGCGCGGGGCCTGCGGGTCGTCGGTCACTCCCACCGTCCCGAGGAAATCATGCTCGGGCTGGAAATCGGGATCGATAATTTCGAGCATACCGGCCTGACCACGGCACCGGAATATCCGCCCAATGTGATCGAGGCGCTGCGGGCGCGCACGGCGCGCGGACGTATTTCGGGTGGCCCGCTCTACTGGACCCCGACGATCGAGGGGCTGTGGAATTACGGACGCACGCGCGAGAATTCCGAATTCCTCGACGATGATTGCTGGCATCGCGGGCTCGAGCCCGACACGATCGCCGACATCGCGGCCTCGATCGAGCATCCCGAGCGCCTGTCCTACACACAATTGACGCCGTTGCGTGCCCCGACCCTGCGCCGCAAGTTCGAGCAATTGCGTGAGGCCGGTGTGGTGATGCTGATCGGCACCGATAGCGGCATCCCGATGAAATTCCATTGTCAGTCGACCTGGAATGAATTCGACGTCTGGACCCGCGAACTCGATGTGCCGGTGATGGACGCGATCCGTTCGGCGACCTACTGGCCCGCCGTCTTCATGGGTGTCGCGGATCAGACCGGTTCGATCGCCCCGGGCATGGCCGCTGACATTATCGCCATCGATGGCGATCTGATGACCTATCCAAATCTGCTGCAACACGTCGATTTCGTGATGAAGGGCGGCACGGTCTATGTCGAGGACGGGCAGGTGAATGAGGACCTGCTTCCGGCGAATATGCGCATGGAATAGGGTAATTCCGGCCGCCTTTGGGCGGCCGGGCCCAGGCGCCACTGCGCTGCTGCCGGATCAAAATGTCTGCAACTTGTCAGCGGTCTGCGCCTGATCGCGTTGACGCTGACATTGTGCGGCCTATTGTGCGGTGCGAGACTCAAAGCTGATACGCGTTCTGCGCTCAGTGATACCGACACAGATTTCGAAAGGGTGCCTCATGGCTTCCGACTGGTCCGATCCGCGGCCGATGTCGCCACATCTTCAGGTGTGGCGCTGGCACGCGACGATGGCGTCTTCCATTCTTCACCGGGCAACCGGCATCGGCAATTATATCGGCGCCGTCGCGATCGCGATCTGGATCGTCCTTCTGGCGTTTGGCGCCGAGGGCTCGGTCGCCTTCCTGTTCGAGGGCTGGATGGCCTGGGTGACGCGCGTCGGCCTGATCCTGCTGACCTATTCGGTGAGCTATCACTGGCTCAACGGCCTGCGCCACCTGATGTGGGATTTCGGCAAGGGCTTCGATCCCCAGGGTTCGAATTTCCGCTCGATGGCGATCATGTTTCTGGCCCTGGTGCCGACAATCGCCATCTGGCTTGGTTTCGGGAGCTGATCGATGACCGATTACAGAACCCCTGCCGCCAAGGTGCGCGGCCTCGGCGCCTCCGGACACGGTACGGCGCATTTCATCGCCCAGCGCGTCACCTCGATCGCGCTCTTCTTTCTCATCCCGGTCTTTGTCTGGATGCTCGCCACCTCGGGCGCGCCGGACCCGGCCGCGATGCGGGCTTTCCTCGCCTCGCCGATGGGCGCCATTGTCACCCTGCTGACGCTGACCGCCGGCTTCCATCACATGCGCTCCGGCCTGCAGGTCGTGATCGAGGATTATGTCCACAAGGCCGGCACGAAGGCCTTTCTTCTGCTCGGCAATACCTTTCTGACACTGGGCCTGTGGCTGGTCACCGTGTTCGCACTTGTCAAACTCGCGCTGTAACGGACGTTCTTCATGGCCGACTATAAATGGATCGATCACACCTATGATGTCGTGGTCGTTGGCGCTGGCGGCTCCGGGCTGCGCGCCGCACTGGGTGCCTCGCAAGCCGGTCTGAAGACCGCCTGTATCTCCAAGGTCTTCCCGACCCGCTCCCACACGGTTGCAGCGCAGGGCGGGATTTCCGCCTCGCTCGGCAATATGGGCGAGGATGACTGGCGCTGGCACATGTATGACACCGTCAAGGGTTCCGACTGGCTCGGTGACCAGGACGCGATCGAATATCTCTGCCGCGAAGCGCCGGCCGCTGTTTACGAGCTCGAGCACTGGGGCGTGCCCTTCTCGCGCACCGAGGACGGCAAGATCTATCAGCGCGCCTTTGGCGGCATGACCCGCAATTTCGGCGAAGGCCCGGTCCAGCGCACCTGCGCCGCCGCCGACCGGACCGGTCACGCCATCCTGCACACGCTCTATGGCCAGTCCGTGCGCCATGAGACGGAATTCTTCATCGAGTATTTTGCCCTCGACCTGATCATGGACGACGGTGTCTGCCGCGGCATCACTGCCTGGAAGCTCGATGACGGCACGCTGCACCGCTTCCGCGCCCAGACCGTTATCCTGGCGACCGGCGGCTATGGCCGGGCCTATTTCTCCGCCACCTCGGCCCACACCTGTACCGGTGACGGCAATGCCATGGTGCTGCGCGCCGGCCTGCCGCTGCAGGACATGGAATTTGTGCAATTCCACCCGACCGGCATCTATGGCGCCGGCTGCCTGATCACCGAGGGTGCGCGCGGCGAAGGCGGTTATCTGACCAATTCCGAGGGTGAGCGCTTCATGGAGCGCTACGCGCCATCGGCCAAGGATCTCGCCTCGCGCGATGTCGTCTCACGCTCGATGACGATGGAAATTCGCGATGGCCGCGGTGTCGGTCCCAACAAGGACCATATCTATCTCCATCTCGACCATCTCGACCCGGCCGTGCTGGCCGAGCGCCTGCCGGGCATTTCCGACAGCGCCCGCATCTTCGCCGGTGTCGATGTCACGAAGGAGCCGATCCCGGTCCTGCCGACGGTCCACTACAATATGGGCGGCATCCCGACCAATTATCACGGCGAGGTTCTCACCAAGGTTGGCGACAATGCCGACACGGTCGTGCCGGGCCTGATGGCGGTCGGCGAAGCGGCCTGCGTCTCGGTGCACGGCGCCAATCGCCTCGGCTCCAACTCGCTGATCGATCTCGTGGTGTTCGGCCGCGCCGCCGGCCTGCGCCTCGGCGAGACCGTCACCCCTGGCGCGCCGCAGCCGGAATTCAAGGCTGAAGAGGGCCAGAATTCCCTCGACCGGCTCGACAAATACCGCAATGCCGCCGGCGGCACGCCGACGGCCAAGCTGCGGCTGCAAATGCAGCGCGGCATGCAGAACAACTGCGCCGTCTTCCGCACCGGCCCCGTCCTCAATGAAGGCATCGAGGCGATGCGCGAGGTTTATGCCGGCATGGCCGATATCGGCGTCTCCGACCGCTCCATGGTCTGGAATACCGATCTGATGGAAACGCTGGAGCTCGACAATCTGCTCGCCCAGGCCGCCGTCACCGTCAATGGTGCGGCCAATCGCGAGGAAAGCCGCGGCGCCCACGCCCGCGAGGATTTCCCCGATCGCAATGACAAGACCTGGATGAAGCACACCCTCGCCTGGTGCGACGACAAGGGCGATGTGCGGATCGATTATCGCCCGGTGCATGACTACACGATGTCGAAGGATATCGATTATATCGTGCCAAAAGCTCGGGTTTACTAAGGGAAGACGATCATGGTTGAACTCACACTTCCCCGCGGCTCTCAGCCGACCAAAGGCAAGACCTGGCCCAAGCCGGACGGCGCCAAGAATGTGCGGACCTTCCGCGTCTATCGCTATGATCCGGAAAGCGGCAATCCGCCGAGCTGGGACACATACAAGGTCGATCTCGATGATTGCGGCCCGATGGTTCTCGATGCCATCCTGTGGATCAAGAACAATGTCGACGCGACCCTGGCTTTCCGGCGCTCCTGCCGCGAGGGCGTGTGCGGCTCCTGCTCGATGAATATCGGCGGGCGCAATACCATCGCCTGCACCTCCGGCATTGACGAGTATGACGGCACGATCACGATCTCGCCTCTGCCACACCAGCCTGTGGTGCGCGACCTGATCCCGGATCTGACCCAGTTCTACGCCCAGCACGCGGCGATCAAACCCTATCTCCAGACTGACACACCGGCGCCGGAGAAGGAGTGGAAACAGTCTCCCGAAGAGCGGGCCCAGCTCGATGGCGCCTATGAGTGCATCATGTGCGCCTCATGCTCGACCGCCTGCCCGTCCTATTGGTGGAATGGCGACAAATATCTCGGCCCTGCCGCGCTGCTGCAATCCTATCGCTGGCTGGCCGACAGCCGTGATGAAGCCAAGGGTGAGCGCCTCGACGAGCTCGACGATCCGTTCAAGCTCTATCGCTGCCACACCATCATGAATTGCGCCCAGGTCTGTCCGAAGGGCCTCAATCCTGCCGAAGCTATCGGCAAGATCAAGGGCATGCTGGTCGAACGCGAAAGCTGACCACCTGAATTTCCCCTGCCCATCCAGCCCGTGACGCTGGATGGGCAGGGACGAATTCGCTTGGCACCAGTGCACGCCCCCTGAGGATATGCCGGACCTGCTCCGGTCTTGCGCTCAAGACTGGCCGCGCCGCACGATCACCGCCTCTCCGACTGGTTATTTGCCACGGCATGGCTGGGCGGGTACTCCATGTGTCCCGGCACGCAGGAGGCATTATGCGCCCTTACCTGATCACAATAGGCCTGATCCTGGGCGCGTCCGCGCCCGCCCTGGCCCAGGACGCCCCGTTTCGAATTCATCCCTACAATTTTTTCGGTGAAACCACGGCGCTGACCGCCTCGGTCAATCTGGGTGATCTGGATGGTGATGGCGATCTGGACGGGTTTGCCGTCAATGGCCGTCACTGGATCCAGCAGGACGAAATCTATCTCAATAACGGGATGGGATACTTCCGCTCATCCTATGACGCCGGCTCTGTCCGGGCGACGGGCTATGAAGCGGCGCTGGCCGACTTCGACGGCGATGGCGATCTCGACGCCGCGATTGCCCGCGATCTTCTGCCCGTCCTGATCCAGTTGAATGACGGGAGCGGGCATTTCGACGCCGGCCAGGAGATCGGGCCGATCGCGCAGGCGCGCTCCATTGCCGCTGCCGACCTTGATGCCGATGGTGATTTTGATCTGGTCCTGATCCAGCGCGGCGCGGCCAATCTTGTCTTCTTCAACGATGGACGCGGCGGCTTTGACCACATTGTCGAGCTGCCGGGCGCCTTTCAGACTATTCAGGTCGAGATCGGTGATCTGAATGCCGACGGGGTGGTGGATCTGGTCTTCTCGAACCGCGGCGGTGAAGGCGTGATGCTGTATTTCGGTGCGGGTGGTGGTGCCTTTGAGCCCCCCATCGCGGTCGGTGCCGATCTGGATATGGAAGTCCGCGCCGTTGCGCTTGGCGACATGAATGGGGACGGCCATCCGGACATCCTCGCGGGCGGGATGGAACGCTCTGGCGTTATCTTCATCAATGACGGGGCTGGCGGTTTCTCCGAGCGGGGCTCGTTCGGCGGTGATGATGACGAGATGTACGGCCTGGCCCTGGCGGATTTTGATGGCGACGGGCGTCTGGATATTGCCGTTGCCAATTCCGAGACCCGTGACCGGGTCTATATGGCGACCGGGGACGGGTTCGAGGCCGTCGATCTTGTGGAGCTGGAAGCGTCGGATAGCTACAATGTCAGTGTCGGTGATCTGAACGATGACGGCCGGCCGGATCTGGTCTTTGCCGTGTCCGAAGGCCGCAATTACGTGGCGCTCAACCGGATCGAGCCGCGCGATTGATATCTGCCGGGGCGTCTGGCACGATTACGGCCATGCGGGCGAAGCGCGACCGCCGGAGTTTTCACCCAGGCGGCCTCTAGCAGCGGCCGTGTCGCGCCAGGAGATGTGCAATGGCACTTGGAGCTTTCTCGATCAGCCTGGCCGTCAAGGATATCCGGGCTTCGAAGACATTCTATGAAGCCCTGGGCTTCACCGAGACCGGCGGCAATATCGACCAGGGCTGGCTTGTCCTGCGCCAGGGCGGCAAGGTCATCGGCCTGTTCCAGAACATGTTCGAGAAGAACATGCTGACCTTCAATCCGGGCTGGGGGCAAAACCGCGAAACCCTGACGGATTTCGAGGATGTCCGCGCGCTGCAGGCCAGGTTGAAGGCGGCCGGGCTTGATGTCGGCGAACCGATCGAGCCGGGCTCCGGGCCGGCGCACTTCATGCTCACCGATCCCGACGGCAATCCGATCCTGATCGACCAGCACGTCTGAGGGCGGCGTCTATTTGCCCCAGGCGGTGCGTTCGCAAATATCGCGCATCATCGCCGTCGCTTCCGCATCCGTGCCGTCATCGGGACCGATCTCCATCGCCCGGCCAAAGGCCAGCCTGTAGTGCGCTTCGGCCTTGCCCATGAAGCCGTGGAAGATCGTCATGTCCTTCAGCTCCTCATTGAGCTGGGCGAGGGCGTAATAGAGAATCGGCATGCGCTGGCGCACGGCCAGCGGAATGATGGGCGCCTTGAACTTCCGCGCCAGGCTGACGGCCGTCGGGTGCCAGGGTTTTTCGACCAGTTGCCATTTCTTCCAGCTCCATTCCGACATCCGGCCGGAGGGGAAGATGACGATGCATTGTCCGGCCTTGAAGGCCTCGATGGCGCGTTTGAGCATGTCACGTGACTGGGTCCGCGAACGGGCTTCGTCGCGCCACTCCACCGGGATGATGCGCTCCTCCAGGCCCGGGCAGACCTTGAGCGCATCGCGATTGGCGAAGAAGAGCAGGTCCGGGCGCTTGGCTTTCAGCGCATCCCAGACAGCGACGCCATCGGCGATGCCGCCGGGGTGATTGGAGACAATCACGCAGGCACCGCTCGCGGGCACATTGTCGAGGCCGGAGAGCTCGACATCCAGGTCGAGATATTCCGAACACCATTCCAGACAATCTGTACCCGAGCGGTGTGCGATCGCATCGACCATGGCGACGGCGCGGCGATAGCCCAGGAGCGGATAGCCGATCCATTTGATCACCGGCCAGAGCGGCGTGTGAATCAGCCGCGGGGCCCGATCCTCGATCAGGTCATCAACGACATGTTTCGGAACCGCAGGGAGCTGGGAATCATCTGTATCCATCCCTGCAGAGAAGCCCGCCTCGCGCCGCGGCGCAATCGACATTTTCGCCAGCGGTGCCCGCAGGGTTAATGCCCCGTTTACGCTTTGGCCCGCCGCTTGCGATGTGCGTCCACAGGATTAACACCTTGTTCACGAATGGGACGCGCCATGATGATGCAAACAGCAATCGCCGCCGGTAGCACGCGCAGAATGCCAGCCAAGCGGGCCCGGATCGAGGACGATGTGGTCGCCGATTATCTCGCGCTGCTGGTCAAGCCCGGCGACAAGACCCTGCAGGTCGGCGGTTCCGAACTCGGGACGGTCTTCCTGCAGCGTGGTGCCTTCCATGAAGTGATCGCGTCGCTGGCCGATACCGACATCCTGCAGGCGCAGTGTGAACGGCGCTCGGTGAAGGTCGATCGCCTGCGCCGTCAGGCCGGCCTTATGGCCGAACCGGATCGCACGCCGCTCGATGCGGCCCTGATCGGTTCCGATCTCGGCTTCCCGGCCATGGCGGGGAATTGGCGCCAGATCGCCAGCCGGCTGAAGCTGGGCGGTGTGCTGGTGCTGATGGGTGCGGCAAAGGGTTCGGCGGCCCGGCTCGCCGACGCACTGAGCGCCGATGAGGGCTGGACGCTGCAGGAAATGATCGCCGGCGATGTCGCCGTGTTCCGCAAGACCAGGGCCTTTGACGAGGCCGAAACGCGGGCTCGCCTGTCGGAGGCGGGCAATCCGCGTCGTACCCCACGCGGCCTCAAAATGGGCCTTGTCGCCAGCATGGTGCACGGCCTGCAGACCTGGCGTGCACGCACGCGCGCCCGTGAGCTCGCCCGCCGCAGCCGCTGATTAGCGGCCCGCCGCTAGCCCTCCTGCAGGGACGGCCCGCCGCGACCGCCACCGCCGCCGCCACCGCCGCGCCCACCGCGGCCACGGCGCTGTTCGCCACCGCCGCGCTGGCGCCCGAAGCTTGGTGAGCCGAGATAGGGTGTGCAGGCAGGTGTCGCCGGGATCGCTGTCAGTGGTTCGATGGTAAACGCCGCTGCCTGGCTCTCGATCTCAGCCGTCTGCTCGGCGTCGATCCGGCTGGCGATCCGCGCTTCGATTCCATCATCAAGACGATCGAGACCATAGGTCCGGTCCCGGGCATTGCGCCGGTAGACGGCGGCCCAATAGGCGGCGCGCACCGGTGCTTCGGCACTGTCCAGCGATGCGAATTGCACCGCCAGTTCGGCCTGCGCCGTTGGCCAGCCCGCCTGGGCAGCGCTGGTCAGACGGTCGAAACCCTCCACGCGCATTTCGTCCCGCAGGATGGCCGGTGTGGCTTCCGCTGTCGCCAGACGGATGGCGCTGTAGCCGGCGAGGTATTGGGCGATCTCGAATCCGCTGCCCTGTCCCGCGACGCAGCGCAGGATCGGCAGCGCCTCCTGATACTCCCCGCGATCAACGAGCTGGACGGCCATGTCGAAGCCACTGGCGCCGCCAGCGGGACCGCCGGGGCGTCCGCCGCGCTCGCCCGGAGGCGGGCCATCGTGCGAGGCACAGCCGGCGAGGAGAAACAGGGCGGTGGGGATGAGGACTGATAAGCGGGCCATCCGGAACGGGCTCCTAGCGGCGTGAGTGACAGGTCGTCAACGCCCGGGCCCCGGAATTCCGTCGCCTGTGCCGAAAAAGAAAAACACCCGGACGCGGGAAGCGTCCGGGTGTTGGCATTACACTCAGTCAGGTCTGACTAGAATGGCAGGCTGTAGCTGAGCGTCGTGACCTCGATTTCGGAGAAGTCGCGATCGATCTGACGTTCATGGCTGACGGTGAGTGTGCCACCGAAGCTGAGGTCAGCCGACAGGCTGCCGGCAACTTCCCACCAGTTTCCGCCCATATCGACGCCGCTCGGTGCAGAGAAGTTCACACCGTTGGTGTCGTGGAAGGAGGCCGAATAGGTCTCGGCACCATCACCATATTGCTCGGCAGCGCCGACATAGAGGGTCGTGGAGATATGCGTCCCCAGATCCAGGCCGAAGGCTGAACCGATGCGGGCGATCGTATTGCTGCCCGAGCGAGAATTGATGTCGAGGCTGCCAATCGAGGAATAGCTCGTGGTGGCCTTGAAATCGACATTGCTCGCCGTGATGCTCGCCATCGGTGTGACGCGGATACCGTCATCGCTCGAGTAGAGATCATAACGGATCGCGGCATCAACCGTGCTTTCATCCGCGGTGGTCCGGGTCTGTGCCGGCACCATCACGCCGCCCAGATTGATAGTCCGGGTCGCGTTGCTTTCGTGGCTGGCACGGCCAAGCGCCAGGCTCGCCGAGATGCGGCCCGCCGAGTAGGACGCGAAAGCCGTCAATTGCTCGGTTTCGGTGCTGACATTGGTTCCGCCCAGTGAGGCACCGGCGGTGTTGTCGGAGTTGGCAAAGCCGGCTGCGGCACCGATGCGGACCGTTTCGGTAAGCGGAATATCAAGGCCGAACATCGAGTAATTGCCGTCGATCAGGCTGTCCGCGCTGCCCGCGAATGTGCTTGCAGTGGCGTCGATCGTACCGATGGAACCGAAGATCCGGCGCATGTCGCCGTTCTCGACACCGCTGGTCGAGTTGCCCGACTTGACGGTGGCGCGAGCCAGCAGTCCGAGGTCGCTCATGCCGGCGAGGCCATTGGCCTGTTTGGCGTCTGCCAGGATGTCATCGCCGCCATTGGCCATCATGCCAAGGGTGCCGATCTGCTCGCGCAGGGCGCGGCCGAGAACGTCAGAGTGCGTCCGTACCGAACGATCGAACATCACCGCCTCATAAGGCGACATGGTGTCGAGCGCGGTGGTGAGGGCGTCGCCCTCGAGCAGGTCGAGCAGGCCATACACTTCAGCCAGATCGTCATAGGAGCCGGCGCGGCCACCATCCAGTGCACGCCCGAGGGCGGTCTGGAAATTATTGGTGAAGGTCGCCTGCGATCTGAAGTTCTGGGCTTCAATCTCAACGCTGGCCGAGGTCGCGGTGTAGGACAGGACCGGCTTGAGAACGCCCGGCAGGTCGTAGACCGCACCGAAAGCGTCGGTGATGCTGCCTGCCGTCAGGAAGGTGTAGCTGTCGCCGAAGCGTGGCAGATAGCCGGCAACCGGGTTGAGCAGCACGGTCCCGCCAAGGGAGGCGCCGCCCGTGACCACGAGGAGATCGCTCGCACCACTGGCATCAATGTCGATGGACAGGCCGCTTGCGGAAGCGAGGACGGCATTGCCGTCAATGGTCAGCGTACCGATACCGCCGACTTCACCCGGAGCAATCAGGCCCATGATGTTGGTCAGGAATGGTGTGCTCACCGTGCCCGAGCCGGACAGCATGCCGGACATCAGCAGGTAATCGCCATAGGTGGTCAGCGTACCGTCGACATTGACGCTGCCCGCCTGGTGCATGATTTCGCTGAGGCTGGTCAGGTCGCCGGCGGCGCCGATGTCGAGACCGGCGGCGGCGCCGCTGATGGTCAGGACATCGATTTCAACGGTGCTGTCGAGCGTCGTCGTGCCGGCGGCCGACAGGTTGACGTCGAAATAGCGGGCATTGATGCCCAGGCCCGAATTCGGGTCGATATTGTCGGGCACGAATCCGGTGGCGCCGGGGAGGCCGTTTTCCAGCGTCGCGGCCGGGAGCGGGTCGGAGGTGTATTCACCGTCGACCAGTGCCAGCGTACCGGTGCCGTTTTGTGGAGCGTCCTCGACCATCAGGCCGGAATTGGCGCCCGGAATATTGTTGCCGACCTCGCCGATTGCATTGCTGTCGCCGCCAGCAGATGGCGCAGTGCCATCATAGGGGTGCACATCGCCGTCTTCGAGCGTCACGCACTCAAATCCGGGTCCGCTGACACCACCGGGAGCGAAGCAGACCTCGCCCCAGCTTGGATCCGTGCCGGCGACGCCGACGCCCGGATTGGTGGGCAGGCCGTTCACGACATTACCGTTGGCGTCGATCACGCGGAAAGCCGGATCGATTTCGGTCAGCCAGTGACTGGCATCTTCCCAGGCGCCATCACCTTCGGCGGCAGCGACATAGCGGTAGGGGCTGTTGGCGACGATCCAGTCCCAGAACAGGTAGAGCGGCTGGTAGAAGCTCTCGGTGCCATAGGAGCTGAAGGCCTGTGGGCCAAAGAAGCGCGAACCGCCGGACAGGACGCCGATCACCAGGTCTTCGTCAATACCCGGATTATTGGCGGCGTCGAGGATGAGCGGGCCACCGGAGTCGCCGCCGGCCGTCGTGCCCTCATTGGTCGCCGCATTGCCGCGATAGAGGTCGAAATCATACGGGTTGGTGCGGTTCGGGTCGTCGAAATCGAGCCGGTAGAGGTTTTGTGGCAGATCGCCGAAGGGGGCGCCGAACAGGAAAGTGTTGCGCTCATCGAAGGAGGTCAGCGCGCCGATGAAGTTTTCGGCGGCACGGCGGCGCCAGTCGATGCCGATGATGGCGCCGTCAAGGGCGGTCCCGGAACGGCCATAGCCGGTCAGATTGACGTGATAGCCGGAGCCGGTTTCCTGGGTGTAGCTGGTTGGCGCGGGGAGGGCCGAGAAAAGCAGGGCCCAGGTCGGGACTTCACTGGCAGGCGTGTCGAGCACGGAGAGGGCGACATCACCTTCCTGGAAGCCAAAGCTCCCAGGGCGGGCGATTGAATCCAGATTGTAGATGATCTGGTTGATGTTGAAGACGGCCATGTCCGGATTGGAGGTAAAGGAATTGTTGATCCAGCTCAGGAAGCCGGGCAGGGAATCGGCGCCAAAGGAGAAGGCGGCGGCGATGGCGCCGTCGGTACCGTAATCGCTGGCCGGGCGGTCATTGACGCAGTGAGCGGCGAAAATCACGGTGCGCGGATTGATCAGCGTGCCGGTGCAGACGAAACCATCATTGCGGAAGAACATGCCGACGCCGGTGACGTCCGTTGCGGTGTCGAGAATTGTCTCCGATGTGCCCGGGTCGGCCGGAACGATAGTCGGCACTTCGGTTTGTGCCATGGCGGCCGGTGCGGCCAGCAGCAGGGCCAGCACTGAGCAGCTCGCGCCCATGGCATGCTTGAATTTCCCCGAAAGGTGTTGTTTCGACATAGATTTCCCCGATGTGATGAAACGGTTTGTGGTCTACAGACCATCTGCAGTGGCAAACCGAGTTGCTGATCGTATTTCTAGCTGCGCGCGACCTTGCCGGTCAAGAAAACTATGGGTCGCGCGGCGCGAAATCAGTCTTTTGTGGGTAATTTGCAACCAGCGGCAGTGCCCGGCCTCACCGGCTCGTCTCGACAGGTCCGGCGCAGCGTATTAAGTCAGCCGCAAAGACGGGAGGCGCGATCGCTCGTGCCACCCGTCGCCCAAATCCTCGGGAGCGGAAACCATGACGCGTGAAGTCAATCATTTCATCGACGGCCAGTCGTTCACTGGCGCGTCGGGCAATTACGGCGATATCTTCAATCCCAATACCGGCAAGGTGCAGGCGCGCGTCCAGTTCGCGACGTCCGATGAAGTCGCCCGTGCTGTCGAGGGGGCCAAGAAGGGCCAGGCCATCTGGGCCGCGATGAACCCGCAGCGCCGGGCCCGCGTCCTGATGAAATACAAGATGCTGGTTGAGGACCGGATGGACGAGCTGGCCCATCTCCTGTCCTCCGAGCACGGCAAGGTGATTGCCGACTCCAAGGGCGACCTGATCCGCGGTCTGGAAGTGATCGAATTCGCCTGCGGCGTGCCGCACCTGATGAAGGGCGAATATACCGAGAGCGCCGGTCCGGGCATTGACGTCTATTCCATGCGCCAGCCGCTCGGTGTGGTCGCCGGCATTACCCCGTTCAACTTCCCGGCCATGATCCCGATGTGGTTCATGGGCATGGCGCTGTCGACCGGCAATGCGATGATCCTGAAGCCTTCGGAGAAGGATCCGTCCGTGCCGGTTCGCCTGGCCGAAATCATGATCGAGGCCGGTCTGCCTGAAGGCGTGCTGCAAGTCGTCCACGGTGACAAGACGGCCGTCGACGCCCTGATCGAGCATGACGACATCAAGGCCGTCAGCTTCGTCGGTTCCTCCAATATCGCTCACTATATCGCCCAGGGCTGCACCAGGCACGGCAAGCGTTTCCAGGCGATGGGCGGGGCCAAGAACCACGGCATCATCATGCCCGACGCCGATATGGACCAGGTCGTGAATGATTTCCTCGGTGCCGCCTATGGCTCGGCCGGCGAACGCTGCATGGCGCTGCCGGTCGCTGTTCCTGTTGGCCAGAAGACTGCCGATGAGTTCGTCGCGCGCATCAAGGCCGAGGCGGTCAATCTGCGCATCGGCGTCTCCACCGACGACAAGGCCCACTACGGACCGGTCGTTTCAGCCGCGCACCGGGCCAATATCGAGAACTACATCCAGATGGGGATCGACGAGGGCGCACAATTGCTGCTCGACGGACGGGGTTTCGAGCTGCCGGGGCATGAGAAGGGCTTCTTCATCGGCCCGACGCTGTTCGATCACGTCAAGCCGGGAATGCGTTCCTATCAGGAAGAGATCTTCGGACCTGTCTTGCAGGTGGTTCGCGCTGAAACCCTGGAAGAGGCTGCGGCCCTGCCGAGCAATCACCAGTACGGCAATGGCGTCGCCATCTTCACCCGCAACGGCCTTGCGGCGCGTGAATTCGCCGCCAAGGTCAATGTCGGCATGGTCGGCATCAATGTGCCGATCCCGGTTCCCGTTGCCTATCACTCGTTTGGTGGCTGGAAGCGTTCGGCCTTCACCGACACCAATCAGTATGGCACCGACGGCATCCGCTTCTTCACCAAGATCAAGACGGTGACCCAGCGCTGGCCAACCGGCGATATCGGCGATCAGGCCTTTGTCATTCCAACGATGAATTGATGATCGCTTGTGGCGGCGGGGTCGGGTTTTAGCCGGCTCCGCCGTCGCGGCCGTCTGGGTCAGTCAACGGGCGCCGGGGCCGGCACTTCGGCGCGCAGCCAGTCTACGGCGATGTCGACCTGGAGAAACACACGGGCATTCTCCGGCAGCGAGTCCAGGGACGCCACAACACGCTCGCAATAATCTGCATTCCAGCTTTCCGAACGCACATAGGCGATCGGCACGCCGGTTTCGATGGCGGCGACGAATTCGGAAATCATTTCGGCCGAGAGAGCAGGCGAGGATTGCTGCTGGATAGCGAAGCAATCCACCAGGACACCGCCGACCGGATGGGTCCGGATCAGTTCTGATGATCGTTCCGCAGCCCAGCCCGCCTCGCGCCGCAGGACCTGGCCGCGACCCTCGACGGCCAGAATCGACGTCTCTTCGTTGAAGCTGACCTTGACCGTCATACGCACGTCCTCGACCCGAGCCTTTCCAAGGCGTTGGCTTCACCCTAGGGGCGGCCGGGCGGGCAGGCCAGTATTTCTTGATGATTTGGGTCTACCTGTCGTGAGGAATCGGGCCGCCACACCTGACCTTTTCTGGCACGTCGGTATCGGGGCGGGCGGCCGGATTCAGTCAGGACGAAGGCTGCCATCAGCGTCAGGCCCGCGCTTGCCATGAGCCGGCAACGGGGCAACCATGAACCGCTCCAGATAGCCCGTCCGTCAGACAAGCCCGGGAAGACCATGACCGCTTTCGATTTTCGCACCGTGCCGCATGTTCATGTCGGCGCCGGCTCCGCCGCCAGGCTGGCCGTGATCGCCGCGCCCCTGATCGGCAAGCGCCGCCGGATATTTCTCGTCACGGATCCCGGCGTACGGTCGGTCGGCCTGATCGACCCTGCCGTCGCGGCGCTGGAAGCGGCGGGCCTGTCCGTCGCAATTTTCGACCGGGTGGTTGCCGATCCGCCTGAAGACGTTGTGCTGCAAGCCGAGGATGAGGCCCGCGCCTTCGGTGCTGAGGTCGTGATCGGTTTTGGTGGTGGCAGTTCGATGGATGCGGCCAAGCTGGTCGCGATGCTGCTCGGCTCGAAACAGACGCTGGCGCAGATGTATGGCGTCAATAATGCCACCGGTCCGCGCCTGCCGCTGATCCTGATCCCGACCACGGCCGGGACCGGTTCGGAGGTGACGCCGATCTCGGTGATCACGGTTGGCGAGAGCTCGAAGATGGGCGTCAATGCGCCCGCGCTCTACGGCGATCTTGCCGTGCTCGACGCCGAGCTGACCTATGGCCTGCCGCGCGGCACGACGGCGGCGACCGGCATCGATGCCATGGTGCATGCGATCGAGGCCTATACGACCAAGCTGCAGAAGAACCCCGTCTCTGACGCGCTGGCGCTGGCCGGTCTCAAAAAGCTGCACGGCGCCATCGAGCGAGCCTGCCAGGATGGCCAGGACGCTGAGGCGCGCGAGGACATGCTGCTCGGCGCGTTGCTCGCCGGCCAGGCCTTTGCCAATGCGCCGGTCGGGGCGGTGCATGCGCTGGCCTATCCGCTGGGGGGCGTGTTTCACGTGCCGCACGGGCTCTCCAATTCGCTGATGCTGCCGCCGGTCCTGCGTTTCAATGCGCCAGTGGCGGAACCGCTCTATGCCGAGCTCGCCAGTCATCTCGGCCTGCATGCCTCGACCCAGGGACTGGTCGAGGAGATGGAACGGATCGCGGCATCGGTCGGGATCGAGACGCGTCTCTCCCAGGTCGGCGTCAGCCACAATGACCTGCCGCGCCTGGCCGAGGAGGCGATGCTGGTGACGCGTCTGCTGGTCAATAATCCGCGCGAGATGACCCAGGATGCCGCCCTGGCCTGTTATGAGGCCGTGCTGTGACCGGGCCCATGCCCCGCAGCGCCTATGGCCGCTGGCGCGATCTGCCGACGCGCTGGGCCGATAATGACATCTACGGCCATATCAACAACGCCGCATATTACGGCTTCTTCGATACGGTCGTGAACTGTTTCCTGATCGAGGAGGCGGGGCTCGACATCCATGCCGGAGCCGTCATCGGCCTCGTGGTCGAGACCGGCTGCAATTATTTCGCACCGCTGGCCTATCCCGACCTGATTGAGGGCGGTCTGCGGATCGCGAAAATCGGCCGCTCTTCCGTGCGATATGAAATCGCCCTGTTCAAGCCGGGCGAGCCCGAAGCCGCTGCCCAAGGGCATTTTGTCCATGTCTATGTCGACCGCGAGACGCGCCGGCCCGTGCCGATCCCCGATACCATGCGCGCAGCCCTGGAGGCTGTGCATGCGTGAGGTTGAGAAACCGGTCTGGCTGGCCGTGGCATGTGTCGTGACGCTGGCCTTGCTCGTGGCAGCCGTGACCGGTCTGTGGCCGCAAGGCTAGTGCGGTGCCGCAGGGGCGGTGATGTCACCGCCCCCGGGCATGCCGGACGTTGCCCTATTCGGCGGCGACCGCTTCGGCCTTCTGCCAGGCGAATTTGGTGAAGGGTGCGTCCACAGGCGTCTTCGCGATGTGGTTGGTGTAATTGCTCATCAATTTCTGAGCCATGCCGAGAATGACCTCGAACACGTTCTGGCGCGTATAGCCGGCGTCCAGGAAGGCCTGGATCTGGGCGTCGGTCACTTCGCCGCGCTGGCGCAACATGGCGAGGGTAAAGGTGCGCAGGGCTTCGAGCCGCTCGGTCGGCAATGGGGTCTCATCGCGCAGGGCGTCGATGATCGCCGCATCGACCTTCATGCTGTAGGCGATGCCGGTGTGCGCCGGGACGCAATAATGACAGGCATGTTCGACATTGATCGTCTGCCAGACAACGGTCAGCTCGTCAGCATTGAAGCTCGTGCTGGCGAAGCCCTCGTGCAGGGCCTTGTAGCCGGCCAGCAATTGCGGCGACTCGGCCATGACGGCGTGCAGGCCCGGTACGAAACCGAAGGCCGCCTTGCTTTCCTCAAGCGATTGGCGGCTGCCTTCCGGCGCGGTTTCGACGGTATGCAGGGTGAAATCGGTCATCTCGAATATCCTTGGTGTGATTGTTCCTGAGCGCCATTCGCGGCGGGCAGCCGATACATGCCCATTCTTGAGCGATTGCTCAACTCAATTTTTAGTGATCGCTCAAGAATTGATTATCCGGCGCCATCCCCTATAGAATGCACCCTGGAACGGAGAGGCAGAGATGGCACGCCCGGCAAACCAGTCGCGAGAGGAAAGTCTGAGGAAGGCGCTCGACCTGTTCTGGTCGAAGGGCTTCCACAACACCTCGCTGAAGGATCTCGAACAGGCGCTGAACATGCGCCCGGGCAGTATCTATGCCGCCTTCACCAGCAAGGAAGCCTTGTTCTGCGAGGCCCTGGCCGATTACGGCCGCGCCGCGAAGGCCGACTATATGCGGATCATGCAGAGCCAGGTCTCCCCGATTGATGGCCTGGTGGCCTATATCCGCTCCATGGCCGCCGAGTGTGATCGCGACCGGCCGGCCCGGGCCTGCATGGCAGTCAAGACGGTTCTGGAAATGCCCTCCGGGCAGGGCGTCATGCGCGAGGCGGCCGAAGGCCTGCTGAAGGATTTCGAGCTGGGCTTTACCCGGGCCTTTGCCGAGGCGATCGCGGCGGGAGAGGTCGGCGACGAAGAATCGCCCGGACGTCTCGCGCGCAAACTCCAGGCCGATATCACCGGCATGCGGGTGCTAGCCGAGCGCGCATCGGGCCGTGAGGGCATGAAGGAACGGGTCGAAGACATCATCGCCTGGCTCGAGGGCCTGCGGGTCCCGGCCGTCGCCCACGCCTGAACCGTCTTCCCCCATTGACGCCATCGCAACCCCTCGCCATTAGGCTTCTCCCATGACGACGCCGATCTCATTGTGGCAGGAGCGGGTTGGCTCCGGGGTGCTGTCGGCGGATGCGGACCAGGAGCGCGCAGCGCGTGCACTGACCGATCTGTCCGGGCGACTGCAGGGCTGGACGCCGGGTGCGAAAACCCTGTTCGGAAAGCTGAAGCCCACGCCGCGCGGCCTCTATCTCTGGGGCGGGGTCGGGCGCGGCAAGTCCATGCTGATGGATTTCTTCATCGAAACGGCGCCGGTTGAAGCGAAGCGCCGGGCGCATTTTCTCGAATTCATGCAGGATGTGCATGCCCGCATCGGCGAATGGCGCGGCCTGAGCGAATCCGAGCGCAGGCGCCGGCCGGAATATGTGCGCAAGGCCGGTGATGATCCCATCCCGCCGGTTGCCCGGGCCCTGGCCCGCGAGGCGCAATTGCTCGCCTTTGACGAATTCCAGGTCAGCGATATTGCCGATGCGATGATCCTCGGCCGTCTGTTCGACCATTTGTTTGCTGAAGGTGTCGTGGTGGTCGCGACCTCCAATCGCCATCCCGATGATCTTTATCTCGACGGTCTCAACCGCCAGCTCTTCCTGCCCTTCATCGAAGCGTTGAAATCGCGTCTCGACATCGTCGAACTCAATGGCGGTGTCGACCACCGCCTGCGCCAGCTCGAAGCGGCGCCGGTCTATTACACCCCGCTGGGGCCCGATGCCGAGCGCGCGATGGACGCCGCCTGGGCGCGTTTGACCCACGGCGCGGCGTCGCAGCACTGCGTGATCGAAGTTCTCGGTCGCCAATTGAAGGTCGAACGCGAAGTCGCCGGCGTCGCCCGTTTCAGCTTTGCAGAATTGTGTTCGCGCGCTTTGGGTGCCGCTGATTATCTTGCCATCGCGGCGCGGTTTCACACGGTGCTGCTCGACGGCGTTCCCCAGCTGCAGCGCGACAAACGCAATGAGGCCAAGCGTTTCGTGACGCTGATCGATGCGCTCTATGAGGCGAAGGCCAAGCTGGTGATGAGCGCCGATGCCGAGCCCGACCGGCTCTACCCGGACGGTGATGGTGCCTTCGAATTCGAACGCACGGCCTCGCGGCTGATGGAAATGCGCAGTCATGATTACCTTGCGGCGCGGTGGCAGGTTCACGACACTGGACCGGCCAACTGATCTGATCCTTCCATTTGCGGAGACCGACCATGTCCTCTTCCTTCGGGCTCGATGCCCGCCTCACCGCCTATGTCCGCAATGCCAACCGAACCGAGACCCCGGCGCTGCAAAGATGCCGGCTCGAAACTGAAGCGATGGGCTCGGTATCCGTGATGCAGATCAGCCCGGAGCAAGGCGCCTTCCTGCAGATGTGCGCACGTCTGGTGCAGGCCCGGACGGCCGTCGAGATCGGCGTCTTCACCGGCTATTCCGCGCTGGCGACCATGCTGGCCATGGGCGACATGCACGGGCCGGCGGCGCGGCTCTATGGCTGCGATATCTCGGATGACTACACCGGGCGCGCTCACTCCTACTGGCAGGAGGCCGGCCTTGATGGGCAGATCGAACTGCGAATTGGCGATGCGCGCGAAACCCTCGCCGGACTGATCGCCGAGATCGCCGGAAGCGTCGATATGGTTTTCATCGATGCCGACAAGACCGGGTATGATGCCTATTACGAAGCGGCGCTGCAGCTTCTGCGTCCGGGCGGGCTGGTCTTGTTCGACAATGTCTTGTGGTCGGGCAGTGTCGCTGATCCGGAGCGCTGCGCTGCCGATGCCGATACCGCAGCGCTCAAGGCCCTGGCCGACAAGATCCGGGACGATGCCCGTGTCGATATGGCCTTTACCACAATCGGCGACGGTATCCTGATGGCGGTCAAGCGCGACTGAGATGTAACCTTGACGTATCTCGATGTAACGCTTAGGTGTCATGTCACCTCAAGGTTATATGGAGCTGTCTTATGTCGGATATCGACGCCCTCATCCGGATGCGCAATCGTTTCCTCGCGCTGTCCGCCACATCCTTCCTGGTTTGGCAGGGCATGCAGATTGTCCAGGAGATTTTTCCGGACTCCGGTGCCTATGGCTTGCTGACCCTGCTCGCCCTCGTGGGCAGTCTCGGCTTTGCCGGGGCCATGGTGATGTTTCTTGTCTATGCCAGCCGGGTGACCCGCACCAATACCCAGGCGACGATCCAGGATGAGTTATTCGACCACAACCAGGCCGGGGCCGTGCGGATCGCTTATATCGCCCTGATGGCGGCGGTTGTGGCGCTCTACGTGCTGACGGACTTCGTCGAGCTGAACGTTGAACTGATGATACGCGGCCTGTTGATCGTCGGTGTCTGCGTGCCGCAATTTGCCTTTCTCATTCTGGATCGGCAGGACGGTGACGGGGGGGTGGAATGACCGCTCCGGCCCCGCTGGGAAACCGTCTCAAGGAATTGCGAGCCCGTCACAATCTCACCCAGGCGCAACTGGCCGAGATGGTCGGGGTGACGCGCAAGACAATCAATACGGTGGAGAACCGGGTGTTTATTCCCTCAGCCCTGCTGGCGCTGAAACTGGCCGCGGCGCTCGGCGTAGCGGTTGAGGAGGCCTTCTTCCTCGAACCGGAAGAGGGAGAAGCGCTACAGGTTTGATCCGCGCCCCCGCGGCCTTCCCGCGGCGACAGGCATTTTGCCTGGCCTGAAGGTCACCTCCCGGCGATCCAACCGGTCGGCCAGCCCGAGAACTCCCCTTGCAGGGACGCGCGCGCAGCGTTAGACCGCACTGCAGCAATTCACTTCCCTCAAGAGGAGCTCTCCCCCATGGCCCGTAACAAGATTGCGCTCATCGGATCCGGTATGATCGGTGGCACACTGGCCCATATCGCCGCGCGTGAAGAACTCGGCGACGTCGTGCTGTTCGACATTGCCGCCGGTGTTGCCAAGGGCAAGGCCCTCGATATCGCTGAAGCCAGCCCGGTTTTCGGCAAGGATTCCACTCTGGCCGGCGCCGATGACTATGCCGCCATTGCCGGCGCCGATGTCTGCATCGTCACCGCCGGTGTGCCGCGCAAGCCTGGCATGAGCCGCGATGACCTTCTCGGCATCAATCTGAAAGTCATGAAAGCCGTCGGCGAGGGCATTGCCAAGCACGCCCCCAACGCCTTCGTGATCTGCATCACCAATCCGCTCGACGCCATGGTCTGGGCCCTGCGCCAGTTCTCCGGCCTGCCCCACAACAAGGTCGTCGGCATGGCCGGCGTGCTCGACAGCGCCCGCTTCCGTCACTTCCTCGCCGATGAGTTCAAGGTCTCGGTTGAAGACGTCACCGCCTTCGTGATGGGCGGTCATGGCGACACCATGGTGCCGCTGCTGCGTTATTCCACTGTCGCCGGCATCCCGGTTCCCGATCTGATCGAGATGGGCTGGTCGACCGACGCCAAGATGGAAGAAATCGTCAAGCGCACGCGCGGTGGCGGCGGCGAGATCGTGGCCCTGCTCGGCACCGGTTCGGCCTTCTATGCGCCGGCCGAAAGCGCCATCGAGATGGCGACCGCCTATCTGCGCGACAAGAAGCGCGTTCTGCCATGCGCCGCACACCTGACCGGTCAGTTCGGCCAGGACGACATGTATGTTGGCGTGCCCGTCGTGATCGGTGCCGGTGGTGTCGAGAAAGTGGTCGAGATCCAGCTCAATGCTGAAGAGCAGGCCATGTTCGACGTCTCCGTCGACTCGGTCAAAGGCCTGGTAGCGGCTTGCAAGGCGCTGGACCCGTCGCTCGGCTGATCCATGTCCGCGTAGAATGACAAACGGCCGCCGGAGTGATCCGGCGGCCGTTTTGCTGTCCGACAGGGTCTCGCTTCAGAGGCCGCCGACATAGGAGGCGACATTGTTGAGCCGCATGACCTCGAAGCTCAGCGCGACGACAAAGGTGAGCCAGCCGAAGAGCGGCCATAGCAGCCAGCCGGCCGGCCGCGAACAGCGCCCGACAAGGGCGAGCGTGAACAGGGCGTAGAGCCACAATGCCAGGGCGGCGAGGAAGCCCGATTCGATATCGTGCCCGCCGAAGGTGATGCAGACCTGGAGCACGAGGCCAACGACCAGTCCGAGCGTCATCCCGGCTGCGACAAAGCGAAGCGGACCGCTGTCACTGCGCTGGGTGATCCAGAGGCTGATCGCGATCAATTGCATGCTGAGGATCGACACGAGGTTTGGCCAAATGCCGACCGGCGTCCAGTCCGGCGTGTTCAGATTTGCAGCCCACAATGCCGCTTCGCTGGACTGAACCCAGCCCGCAAATCCGCCTGACATGCTCGCCGCGACGAGCATGTAGATCAGCAGGCGTATCACTCCGGGACGGTTCTTGGCGTCCATAGCGGCGGGTGCTCTCCCAAAGGCGGTTTCAACTTCATTCTCTGCAAGCGCTGCGCCATGCCGGTGGCCGGTGCTGCAAACCGGAACCCGCGGGGTGACCGCAATGCCTGCTCTACCCCGGCTTCTACTTGACGTTTGTGGCGGCGTGGTGTCGCTTTCAGGGCATGACCACACCCATCCTTGAAACCGAGCGCCTCGTGCTTCGCGCGCCGGACGCCAGCGACTTCGAACCCCTTTGCGCGCTGATGGCCGATGAGGAGGTCGCGCGCTTTATCGGCGGCGTTCAGTCGCCCGCTCTCGCCTGGCGCAGCCTGTGCGGAATTGTCGGCCACTGGCAATTGCGCGGCTACGGATTTTTCTCGGTCATCGAGAAGGAAAGCGGGCAATGGCTCGGACGCATCGGTCCCTGGTACCCGCATGGCTGGCCGCAGCCGGAAATCGGCTGGACCATCAACCGCGCCAGCTGGGGCAAGGGCTATGCGACCGAGGCTGCCGGCGCCTGCATGGACTATGTCTTCGATACATTGGGCTGGGACAGTGTCATTCATCTGATCCATGCCGACAATCGTGGCAGCCAGGCCGTGGCGGCGCGGCTTGGCTCGTCCAATAGCGGCGAAGAGGTGGAAGTTCCCGGCTTTGGCATTCTGGTGGATGTCTGGGGCCAGAGCGCCGATGACTGGCGTGCCAGCCGCAAGCAGGTCAAGGCGGCCCCCCGCTGACAAACCCTTGATTGGAGACAGCATCATGAAACTGCGTCGTATTGTGGTCATGCTCGACGGATCTGAATCTGACGCGCCGGTCCTGCGGCAGGGGGTTGAGCTTTGCCGGCAATATGCAGCGCGTCTCGACGCCCTGTTTGTTCGCCGCAACCTGGCCAGCGGGGCCGACTTCCTCGGTGATTCCTTCTCGACCTACGGCATGGAGGCCGTCCTTGAAGCCCTGGCCGATGCGGCGGCCGCGGCCAGTGACAGCGCCCATGCGGCCTTCAACACCGTCGCCGATGAGGCCGATGAGACGGTGATCGGCCAATTCATCGAATATGTCGGCCTGCCCGATGAGGCGCTCGCCGATGAGGGGCGTCTTTGCGACCTGCTGGTGATGGCCAAGCCCGAGGGGCGTGCCGGGGCCCATCAATTGCAGTCGATCAGCATGGCCGCGACCCAATCGGGCCGGCCGGTCCTGCTGCTGCCGGCCGGGCGTGACGCGAAGGCGGGTTTTGACCGCATGGCGATCGCCTGGGACGGATCGCTCGAGGCGATGCGCGCCACGATTGGTGCCATGCCGATGCTAGAGGCTGCCAAGGCGGTGTCATTGCTGCATGCCGGCAGCGATGCCGAGGCGTCCGACCAGCTGTCAGCGGTCGCCGCCTATCTTGACCTGCATGGTATCGCGACATCGACCAGCACGGTGGCCCTCGAGGGCCGTAGTGCCGCCAAGGCGTTGATCGAGGCCGCGACTTCAGCCAGTGCCGACTTGCTGGTCATGGGCGGTTTCGGCGCGCCAGCCCTGGTGCGGGCAATCGGACGTGACGAGACAACGGGACTGATCGACGGCACGGCTTTCGCCCTGCTCCTGGCCCACTGAACCGGGATCAGGAGAAAAAGGCGGGCAGGTCGTCACGCAGCCAGCCGGTGATCTGATAGCGCCCTGCACCGGCAAAGGGTGAAACCGGGCTGACCGAATGGATGCGATGGCCGTCAAACAGCGACAGCACGTTGAATCGCGGCATCAACGCGCGTGAGACGTCCTGCTGCTCGTCGAGAAACATCAACAGCCCGCCCCAATCCGTCTGCCAGTCGCGGGTGAAGCCGAAAGTGTAGGCGGCCCGGCGCTCGTTATTCGCGCCGTCATCGCGGTGGCGGGTGAGGAAATGCCCGCGTGAATACAGGGTCGCCTGGCAGTCGGCCTTGGTCAGGCGTGGCGCACCGATCACCTGGCGGCCGAAATCGAGGAAGGCCGGCGAGTTCATGAATTCGGTCAGCTGGTGGATCGGATGACCCGGATCCCAGCCCTCCGAATAAGCCTGGATCATCGGATAGGACGAGTAGAGGAAGCCGATATTCTTGCGCGCCATCTCCATCACGCCGCCGAGAATGTTCTGCATTCCCTGGCGGCCCAGCGCCTGCATTTCAGCCTGGTCAAGACAGACGACGGATCCGTAGTCCGCCATCTGACCGCCATCGGGAGCGACGAAAGCGAGCCGCCAGGAAATCTGCCGGGCCAGCAATTCATGCACTGCATTCGCGGTCTCTTCCGACAGGATGCCCGGGATCTGCACCAGCCCGGTCTCGGCATAGAGGCGGGCATAATGCTCGACATCGAGATCCGGATTCAGTCTGAAATCGATTTTTGAACTCATCGGCGCGGTTATCCTGCAGTCGGTGGTGTAGGGATGTGAGTGTGTGACCTGGTGCCGTTTCGGGCAAGCTTGCCCTCAGGCGGCATGCGGTCGCAGACCGCCGCGCCGGTCAATACCAGCCCGCCTCGCGCAGGGCGGGGGCATGGGTACGGCTGACCGGAGCCTGCACATTATTGCTCAGGGTCAGGGTTGCGCGTCCGTCACCGCGGGAGACCGTATCGACCGCTGCGCGCGCCACCCACCAGGAGCGGTGGGTCTGGCGCCCGTCCAGCCCCTCGACGGCGGCCATCGCATCGCTGAGCCGCATCAGGATCAGGGCATCGCCGGCGGCGGTGTGGACGCGCAGGTAATGATCTTCCGACTGCAGGGCCAGCAACTGAGCCCGTTGCAGCCGCGGCGGCAGTTTGTCGAGCAGGGTGCGGCCGATTGCCGGCACGTCCGGCGCGGTACTGCGGCGGTCCAGGAGCCAGCCCAGTGCAGTCACGGCGGCGGAGATCACCCAGACGAAGATGAAGACCACGGGCAGGGCCCCGAGCATGAACGGCCGGGAGATCAGGGCCTGGATCGTCGCGACGCCAAGCGTGACGGGGATGCTGATCAGGAATGAGGCGAGGCCATAATGGGCGAGGCGGGGCCAGTTTCCGGTGAAGCGTCGCAGCACCAGGGTCACAAGGGTGTTGGACAACCAGCCCACACACATCAGGCCGGTCCAATAGAACCAGACGCCCGGAAATCCGAGTTGATGTGTCTGATATGGTCCGAGAACCGACAGGAAACTGCCCAGCACCAGGATGGTGGCGAGGGCTGGCAGCAGGCCGTTGATAAATTCAGTCCTGATCATGACGTCCATTCACGAAGCGTGGATCAACACCTAGCGCATTTCGCGTACCGCATCAGCCCGTTTGCGCAATCGCGCTTCAATTGCCGCCGCGACCGGTCTTTCTGTTTCTCAACGGCCCACAACAACCGAGGAGAACGCCATGAATACCGAAGCCTTCCTGTCCGCCCCCTTCGTCGTCCAGCTGCATGTCTTCAGTGCCGTCGGGGCGCTGCTGATCGGATCCATCCAGATGTTCGCGCCAAAGGGAAACCTGCCGCACCGCACGATGGGGATCCTGTTCGTCCTGCTGATGACCTCGGCTGCGATCACCGCGATTTTCATCCGGCAGATCAATGGCGGCAATTTCTCCTTCATCCACATCTTCGTGCCGCTGACGATAATCGGCGTCTTCCGTCTCGTCCTCTCGGCCCGCCGGGGTGACCGGAGGGGCCATCGCGGCCAGGTCATGGGACTCTTCTACGGCGCCCTGATCATTCCCGGCCTGCTGTCTTTCATCCCGGGCCGCCTGATGCACACGGTCCTGCTCGCGAGTCTGTGATCGCCGGTTCATCTCCCCTCCATGTTCGCGAGAGCCTTGCGGTGAGACCGTCTGGCCCTGCCCGAGCCTGCTGAAGCGGGATAAGGTTCCGGCGCGCAAACGTGCAGGCCGAGGGCATTCCTTGTTGACCTTGCGCCGCCGGCCCGCAAACATCGCCTCGATGGAGACTCGTATGCGTGCCGGTTTGTTTGCCCTTCTTCTTGCGTTTGGCGTGTGTGCCCCGGTTCAGGCCCAGGCACCGCGAGATGTCCTGCTTGAGGTCTGTAACCAGACCGGATTTGCCGTCGCAGCTGCGGCGGCCTACCGGACGACGCCGGCTCAGTCGCGTACCCTGCGAAGCTGGTTCATGATTGCGCCGGGCGAGTGTCTCAACGGGGCCCTCAATGGCGTGGTCGGGGATGATCTCGATCTGCATGTGATGTCGGGCAGCTGGGTCTGGCCGTCACGCGAAACCGTGCAGACCTATTGCGTGCCGGCTGACGCGACGATGACCCCCGCGTCTGCCCCGCCGTGTGCCGCTGGCCGGCAGGCGCGCGCCTTCACCCGGCTGCCGATCGAGCCGACCAGTCACCGGGGGCCGGGCGGCCGTAATTTCGGCCGCGTCAGTCACCGGGTTCGCTGTGCGGACCTGGGGGCCGCCGATGCCGGCCTCTGCCCCGGCGCGCCGACAGACCGGCGCGGCATGGCCGAATTTGTGCGTGAGCTGGAGGTCTGCAATCTCGTGTCTGGGGCTGTGCCGACCACAGTTGGTGAAATGAAGCCTGACGGCAGCATGGAATTCCTGGGCTGGCAGGCGCTGGCCGCCGGCGAGTGCCGTGTGATCTATCGCGGCTTTCCCCGTGACCGGCAGATCCTGCTGGTGTCCGCTTCCGACCATGTGCAAAATGACGGGCTGGTCTGCATGACTGAAAACACGCAAGGTTTGATCCTCGCCATACCGCGTGCCGACCACAACGTGACCTGCCCGAACGAGCGGCCCTTGCGGGGCAGCTACGAGACCGTTGTCTTCGGTGAGCAGACCGGTCGTTTGACGATGTATGTCGGCCAGTAGCGAGGCTTGGGCACCGGCGCTCACACCACATCACGTCTGCGATAACGGATTGGTGAAGCCGCCGGACGGGGTCGTGACTGGTGTTCCGCCGACCTGCGGATAAGGTCCGGCTGTCGGCCATTCATACATGTCCCCCCCAATCACCGGCCGGCCCGTTGCTGGAGATGAAGTCACATGAAATCCCGTACCCAAACCGCCACGATCGCGGCCCTTGCGGCCTCCGCTTTTGCCCTGTCGCTCTCTGCGGCCGTTGCCCAGGCCCAGGATGGGCAGGGTGAGCCTGCGATGGAGCATTGCTATGGCGTTGCGCTGGCAGGAGAGAATGATTGCGCTGCCGGTCCCGGCACCACCTGCGCCGGCACCTCGACCATCGATTATCAGGGCAATGCCTGGACCGATGTTCCGGCCGGCACCTGCGTCGATATCGCGACGCCCTATGGCAATGGTTCGCTGACGCCGATCGAGCGCCCCTGATCCTCAATTCCTGCAAATGCGCTGGTTCCCCGCCAGCGCAGCGTGAGGCGATATCGCTTGTCCAGTCCTGAAACATCCCCCTCAGCAGGCCTCGGCCTGAAGCCGGAGCATTTTCGCCCGGCGCTGGACGAGCAGACAGCCGGCCTGTGGTTCGAGGTTCATCCCGAGAACTACATGTCGGCTGGCGGCCCGCGCCTGGCATGGCTGGACGCCATCCGGGCGCAGCGTCCGCTATCGCTTCACGGGGTGGGGATGTCCCTGGGCGGGCTGGAACCGCCCGATCCGGAGCATCTGAAGCGCTGGAAACGCCTGCTGGAACGCTATGAGCCGGTGCGGATTTCAGAGCATCTGGCCTGGTCGGTTCATTCCGGCATCTATTTCAATGACCTTCTGCCAACCCCGATGACCCGCGCGGCGCTTGATCGCTTCTGTTCGCATGTCGATGCGATGCAGACGGCGCTGGGGTGTCAGGTCCTGATCGAAAACCCGTCGCGCTATCTGCCCCTGCGCGAGGAAATCCCCGAGGCGGAGTTTCTCGCCGAGACCGTGCGCCGCACCGGCTGCGGCCTGTTGCTCGACGTCAATAATCTGCATGTCAGCGCCCATAATCTCGGTTTCGACATTCCGGCCTGGCTCGATACGATTCCCGCCTCCGCCGTTGGTGAAATCCACCTGGCCGGGCACGAGGCCGATGCCGCGCTGGGCGGGGAATTGCTGATTGATACGCATGGTGCCCCCATCGCCGACCCGGTCTGGGCACTGTACCAGGCGGTGATCGAGCGCATCGGCCCGCGGCCGGTGCTGATCGAACGCGACAATAACCTGCCCGCCTTCAGCGAGCTCCTGGCCGAGCGCGAGCAGGCCCAGGGCGTGCTGGATGCGGCGCTGGAAAAGGCGGACGCCGATGTCTGATCATTTCCACGAAGATTTCGCCGCCGCGATCCGTTCCGGCGATCCAGCAGCCATCGAGGCCCGTCTCACCACGCCGTCGGCGCTGCGGCGGATGGCGGTCTACCGCAATAATATCGTGCACGGGATCAGCGAGGCCCTGCGGGCCGCCTACCCGGCTGTGGCGCGGCTGGTCGGGACCGAATTCTTCGCAAGCATGGCGCGGGCCTTTTGGGAGGTGTCGCCGCCGGTCGAACCGTCACTGAGCCTGTATGGCGCCGGTTTCGCGGACTTTATCGCAGGCTACGCGCCGGCTGAGGCCCTGGTCTATCTCCCCGATATCGCCCGTCTCGATCGTGCCTGGCTCGAGGCGCACCATGCCAGCGACCTGCCGGCCCTCGGCCCGGGTCAGATTGCCGGCCTGCCGCCGCAGGATCTGCCGCAGCTGGCGCCTGGGCTGCATCCCTCTGTCAGCCTCTGGTCTTCCTCCTGGCCGGTCTATGAGGTCTGGCGCAGCAATCGCGAGGGTGCAGAGCCGGTGCAGACGATGCTCACGCCGGATCCTGAATTTGCCCTGGTCTGGCGACATGGCGGCGTGGTCCGGTATCGCGCCCTGACACCGGGCGAAAACGCGTTCTTCAACGCCCTGGCGCAGGGGCAAAGCCTTGAATCGGCCGCCGAAAGCCTCCTTTCGCTGGACCCTGCCGGCGATGCAGCTGCGCTGTTCGGCGAAGCCCTCACCCATTCCATCCTCAAAGGGAGTACATCATGAGTTTTCCGGCAACCGCCGCGCGCCTGCTCGCGCGCAGCCATGCAGCCTATCAGGGCCTGTTCGAGCGGGGGCGGACTCTCCTGGCAGGCGATCTCCTGCCCCTCCTTGCGCGCCTCACCCTGGCGGGCGTGTTCTGGCGCTCGCTCCTGACCAAGGTCCAGACCTTTGGCCTGTTCGGTTACACCGAAATGATCAATGATTTCGCGGTGCAGCGCTTCCATCTGCGTCTGCCCGAGCTCCCTTTGAGCCTGAAGGCTTCAACCTTCAACCTGTTCGAGAATGAATACGCGCTCCCCCTGATCCCGACGGAGATCGCCGCCTGGATGGCGACCCTGGCGGAATTCACCTTTCCGATCCTGCTTGTGCTGGGTGTCCTGACCCGCGCCTCGGCGCTGGCCCTGCTCGGCATGACCGTGGTGATCCAGCTGTTTGTCTATCCGGACGCCTGGTGGGGAACGCATGCCCTGTGGGTTGTGCTGGCGGTCTATATCGCGGCGTACGGCCCTGGCCGGCTTTCGATTGACCATTGGGCCGGGCCGCGGTTCGCGCGTTAGGTGCATTCGATTGCCAGTGTGACGGCCACCGGGCATGCTTGCCCCGAGACGGTCTCCAATGGAGTCCGGGGCAAGTGGGGACTGGCATGCAGGAAACAAGAACGACGGCTCGCGCCGAGCGGTTCATGCCCGACTGGATTGTCGGCGCGGCGATCCGCTGGTCGCTGATCCCGGGGCTGTGGGCCTGGGGCCGGGCGCATGCCGGGGACTGGCCGGATGTGGTCCCCTCGGTCGTCAGTGCGGCCCGGATCTGGGCCGTGCCTTTCATCACGCCGGAACAATTGGCCCAGGCCGCTGTCTGGGGTGCGCATCTGGCCGCAGCCATGCTGGCGGTCGGGTTTCTCACGCGTTTTGTCGGGCTTGCGCTCCTCCTGGCGACGGCGGTCTTTGCCTGGTGGGTCGCACCGCAGGCCTGGACGAGCGCGGCCGTGTATGGCGCGCTGGCCTTCTATCTGTGCGTTCGCGGCGGCGGCGCGTTGTCGGTCGACGGCGCCATCGTGGCGACCCTGCGCTAGGAAAAGCCCCTCTTCTATTTTAAAAGGTAAACGATTTCATAATGATGCATTATTGATGATTTGATCGGATCGAGCTTCATCGACACTATTCCGCAAGTTCGCCCCCATTGGGCAGGTTGTTGAATTGGAAATGTGATGTCGTCGGGACTTGAGGAGCGGTTGAAGAAAGCCCTGGCGGGCCGCTCCCCGGCGGAAATGAACGAGTTTCAGTTTCTCAACCTCGAAATGGTCAAGGTCGAGACCGGCGACCGCTGGATCGAGGTCCGCAAGAAGATCTATAGCGTCGCGTCGCATTTCGTCGAAAAACGGGTGCATCCCGACGACGTCGTGGTGCGCTGCCGTGGCGGCTTCATCCTGATTTTCGCGCATTTGTCGGCAGAGGAATCTCGGGCCCGGCTCGAAGTCCTTTCGGAGGAGCTCAATGTGTTCTTCCTCGGGGACCAGATTCTCAAAAATCTCGATATCAATGCGTGCGCGCGCACGGTCAATGCGGCCGAATTCGCAAAATTCATCCAGATGAGCGCCCAGGCCGATCCCGCCGAAGCCAGTGCCGGCGGGCGCCGGCGGGTGGCGAAGGCGCCTGATGAAGCATCCGGCAAGGATGCCAAATGGACCCGGGACGGCCAGCGTGACCAGGCCAGCACCGTGCTTGGACGCGAAGCTGGATCGCCGGTTCCCGAGGCCGTCGCCCGATGGGTAGGAGGCGAGGCCACTTCGCCAGCATTGAAGCGCGACCTGCAGCAGGAGGCCCGAAACGCAGACAAGGCGCCAGGGCGATGGCGGGCGGGTCCGGTTTCAAAATCGTCTCAACCGCAATACCCCCTTGGCGTGGTGGCCGGCCGCGCCGGCGCCGGGGGCGACCACCGGATTGCGCACTCGACCGATGATGAGGCGGTCAGTTTGATGAGTGAGCCCGCGCTGGCGGAACCGATGCCGATCGATGTCCCCCGGCAATGGGATGATATCATTTTCAAGCCGTGCTGGGATGCGCTGCACAATGCGGTCTGTTCCAACATCTGTCTGGCCCGGCGCTTCAAGGATGGCGCCGTGTATTATGGTCGGGACACGCTGCTGGACAGTCGCGCCCCCGACCAGCACACCGCGCTTGATCGCGCCGTGGCGATCGCCGCCCAGCGCGGCTTTCAAAAAATGTATGTCCGCGGCGACAACTGCAATATCTGCATCCCGGTTCACTACGACACGATTCGCACTGTCGCTGACCGCGTCAGCTACTTCTCGATTCTCCAAGTCGTGCCTGTGCATCTGCGGCGGCACTTCTTCTTGAGGGTTGACCATATTCCCGGCGATGCACCGCTGGCGCAGATGCAGGATATGTTTCGCTCGATGAAGTGGTTCGGGTCGAACCTGTTCGCCACCGTTCCTTTCGACCAGACAGATCTCAGCCGGTTTGAGGATTGCGGCATCGATATATTCGGAGCTGATATCCCTGCCGCTGTCCGCGCCGGTGAAATCTCCGACGCGCATATCGAATTCCTCGACCGGAGAACCAAGGCTGCCGAGCAGCAAGGGGCCGGAACGGCCCTCAACCAGGTTGACAGTTTCGAGGCACTGGTCGCCGGCATCAGTGTTGGCGTGCGCGGATTTGCCGGCGATGCGGTCGGCACCGATTCCGTTTTGCCGGTGCCCGAACATGAGGTTCCGTTCGCAACATTGCTGGAACGCGCCGAGGCTATACGCGACTCTGACCGCGCACTGCTGGGGTGTGTGAGCTAGGCGCCCTGCACCGGACGCCGCCAGCCGGTCTGCAAAAGCCTGACCAGCGCCTGTCGTAACTGTCTGTTTGCACTCACGGGTGTTTACTGGCGCGGCTGGAGCAGGAACGCGATGCAGCCCGAACTCAAAATGAAGCTCAAACTGGCACTCGCGGGGCGCGCGAAGGTCGAGATGGGGCAGTTTCAGTTTCTCAATCTCGAGGAAGTGAAACAACGTGCTGGCCCGGACTGGCCCAATCTGCGCACCAAGATCTATGATGTCAGCGCCCATTTCATCGAAAAGCGGCTCGACCCAGACGATGTGATCTTCCGCTGCCAAGGCGGGTTTCTCATCATTTTCAGCGTTTTGAGCGGCGATGATGCAGCGCAGAAAGTCGCGGACATCACGGCTGAACTCTGCACATTCTTCCTCGGAGACCGGGCGATGCAAGTGCTCAAAATCGGGTCGGAATCCCGCAGCGTTTCGACCGAGGAGTTCCTGGAAATCATTACCCGGTCACAGCCGCAGGAATCCGAAATGCGGCCGGCCAGCACCCCTGATAGTGCGGCGGCAAGTGGCGAGGCCCGGCCGGTGCCGCGCTGGACAGAGTCTGCCAGCAAGGCCCGGGCGACGCCCTGGGACGAGATTGTCTTCAAGCCCTGTTGGGATGCCCGCAATAATGCTGTCACCCACCATCTCTGCGTCGCCCGCCGGGTGATCAATGGCTGGCCGGCCTACGGCCGTGAGACCTTTCCGGTGTTCGATTCCCGTCCGCTCAACCGGCTGCTTGACCATTCCGTAGCGAAGGCCGCCCAGCGCGGATTCCAGCGCGTCCATGCCGGGGGGGGCAGCTGCGGCATTATCATCCCGGTTCACTACGACACGATTTCCTCGCTCTCCGAGCGGATGCAGTATTTCGCGATCCTGCAGGCGGTGCCGGTACCGATCCGGCGGCATTTTCAGTTGCGGATCGATGCGATCCCCGATGGCGCGCCTGTGGCGCAGATGCAGGAACTGTTTCGCTCGATGATCCCGTTCGGGTCGCAGATCATCGCGCGGCTGCCCTATGGTGTCAGTGATCTGCGCCGTTTCGAGGGCAGCGGTGTCGGGGCATTCGGGACTGAAATTCCCTACCGGCTGGGTGATGGTGAAGTCTCGACGACCACGGTTCAGGCTGTGCTGGCGCTCGTGACGGCAGCCCAGTTGCTCAAGGCCGAAACGTTTTTGACGCAGATCGAGAACGCGTCCCTGCTGGGCGCCTCGGTCAGCGCCGGCGTGCGGCTGTTCAGCGGCGATCTGATCGGGCCTGACCAGCCGGCCCCGGAGCCGGCCCGGCCGCTTGAATTCAACGAGATTGTACACAGGCCCGTGCCGCCAGACGATGAGGCGCACATCGTACGTATCTGATTGAATCCCGACCCGTGTGAAGCCATTGCGCTGACGTGGGCGGGTGTTATAAGGCGGGTCTCACCCGGCCTATCTGTCGTTCTCTCCCCCGCGAGGCCCGCACACATGAATATCCATGAACACCAGGCGAAAGCCGTCCTGAAAAGCTTTGGCGCTCCGGTCGCTGAAGGCGTTGCGATTTTCTCCGTCGACGAGGCCAAGGCCGCCGCCGACCAGCTCCCCGGACCGCTCTGGGTCGTCAAATCCCAGATCCATGCCGGTGGACGCGGCAAGGGCAAGTTCAAGGAACTCGGCCCCGACGCCAAGGGCGGTGTACGCCTGGCCTTCTCGAAAGAGGATGTGGTCAAGAACGCGAAAGAAATGCTCGGCAATACGCTGGTCACCCACCAGACCGGCCCGGCCGGCAAACAGGTCAACCGCCTCTATATCGAGGACGGCGCCGACATCGAGCGCGAACTCTATCTCTCCATCCTGGTCAATCGCGAAACCGGCAAGGTTGCCTTCGTGGTCTCGACCGAGGGCGGAATGGATATCGAGGATGTCGCGCATTCGACCCCGGAAAAAATCCAGACCCTGAATATCGAACCGCTCGCCGGTGTCACCGACGCCGATGCGGAACGGATTTCGGACGCGCTGAAGCTGACCGGTGCCGCCCGGACTGACATGGGTTCGCTGGCGAAAATCCTCTACAAGGCCTTCACCGAGAAAGACATGAGCATGCTCGAGGTCAATCCGCTGATCGTCATGAAGGACGGTCATCTGCGGGTGCTCGACGCCAAGGTCTCCTTCGACGGCAATGCCCTCTTCCGCCATCCCGACATTCTCGCCCTGCGCGACGAGACGGAAGAAGACGCCAAGGAAATCGAAGCCTCCAAGCATGACCTCGCCTATGTCGCCCTCGATGGTGATATCGGCTGCATGGTCAATGGTGCCGGCCTCGCCATGGCGACGATGGACATCATCAAGCTCTATGGCGCCGAGCCGGCCAACTTCCTCGATGTCGGTGGCGGTGCCACGACCGAGAAGGTCACGGCGGCCTTCAAGATCATCACCGCTGACCCGAACGTCAAAGGCATTCTGGTCAATATCTTCGGCGGCATCATGCGCTGCGACGTCATCGCCGAGGGCGTGGTCGCCGCGGTGAAGGAAGTCGGGCTGAAGGTTCCCCTCGTGGTGCGCCTCGAGGGCACGAATGTCGCGCTCGGCAAGAAGATCATCAATGAATCCGGTCTCAATGTGATCGCTGCGGACGATCTCGATGACGCAGCCCAGAAGATTGTCGCCGCCGTGAAGGAGGCCAAATAGATGTCGATCCTCGTCAATAAAGACACCCGGATTATCGTCCAGGGCCTGACCGGCAAGACCGGTACTTTCCACACCGAACAGGCGCTGGCCTATTACGGCACCAAAATGGTTGGCGGCGTGCACCCGAAAAAGGGTGGCTCGACCTGGTCTTCCGGCGTTGATGGCGCGGCAAGCCTGCCGATCTTCGCCTCTGTGGCCGAAGCCAAGGAGGCCACCAAGGCCGATGCTTCGGTGATCTATGTGCCGCCTGCAGGGGCTGGCGCGGCGATCATTGAAGCGATCGACGCGGAAATCCCGTTCATCGTCTGCATCACCGAAGGCATTCCCGTGCTCGACATGGTCCAGGTCAAGGCGCGGCTGGAGAAATCCAACTCCCGCCTGCTCGGCCCCAATTGCCCGGGTATCCTGACCCCTGAAGAGTGCAAGATCGGCATCATGCCGGGCTCGATCTTCAAAAAGGGCTCGGTCGGCGTCGTTTCGCGCTCCGGCACTTTGACCTATGAAGCCGTGTTCCAGACCAGCCAGGTCGGCCTTGGCCAGACCACGGCCGTCGGCATCGGTGGTGACCCGGTCAAGGGCACCGAATTCATCGACATGCTCGAGCTTTTCCTCGCCGATCCGGAAACCAAGTCGATGATCATGATCGGCGAAATCGGTGGCTCGGCTGAAGAAGACGCGGCGCAATTCCTCAAGGATGAAGCCAAGAAGGGCCGTTCCAAGCCTACGGTGGGCTTCATCGCCGGGGTCACAGCCCCGCCAGGCCGCACCATGGGCCATGCAGGCGCCATCGTTTCCGGCGGCAAGGGCGGCGCGGACGACAAGATCGAAGCCATGAAATCGGCCGGTATCACAGTCTCGCCAAGTCCGGCCCGTCTTGGCACCACGCTGGCGGAATTGCTCAAGGGCTGAGGCTTTTGACCGAGTTGAAGGAGCCGCGCCCGGAACCACTCCGGCGCGGCTTTTTCATGTCTGGCGTCAGCTGTCAGCAAGTTGGCACCAGTCGCCTGCGAAAACCTTCTGTTTTCCACAGAACGGCCATAGATGGTTGTTAACCGTATCGGCTTAGTTCCTTACGAATCTTTTTGCGATTTCAGGCCTTCCCCCCATGTCTGACCAGACCCGCTCTTCCGACAATCAATCCTTCCTGGACACGTCCTTCCTGCAAGGTGCGAACGCCGTCTATCTCGAACAGATGGCCGCCGCCTTCGCGGCCGATCCGGCGAGTGTTCCTGACAGCTGGCGACAATTCTTTGCTGCCATGGGCGATGCGCCGGCCGATGCCGCACGCGCGGCTGCCGGGCCAAGCTGGAAGCGCGCCGGCTGGCCGCGCGCCAGCGATGGCGAAATGGTTTCGGCGCTGGGTGATATCGGTCCTGACGAAGCAACGATGGTCGAGAAGGTCGCGGAACATGTGACACGCACCGCGCCGCAGGCCGACCCGGCCGCGATCCGCAAGGCGACCCAGTCCTCGATCCGCGCCATCATGATGATCCGCGCCTATCGCATGCGTGGCCATCTGGCAGCCGATCTCGATCCGCTTGGCCTGTCCGACCAGGGCGCGCAGCCGGAACTTGACCCGCTGACCTATGGTTTTGACGAGTCGGTGATGGATGAGAGCGTCTTCATCGACGGCTATCTCGGTCTCGAAACCGCGACGCCGCGGCAAATGCTGGAAATCCTGCGCCGCACCTATTGCGGCCCGGTGGGCATCGAGTTCATGCACATCTCCAACCCGGAAGAGAAATCCTGGCTGCAGGAGCGCTTTGAAGGGCCGGACAAGGAAATCCGTTTCACCAATGACGGCAAGCGGGCGATTCTCGGCAAGTTGATCGAGACCGAGCGTTTCGAGCAATTCCTGCACAAGCGCTATCCGGGCACCAAGCGTTTTGGCGCCGATGGCGGCGAAGCCATGATCCCGGCGCTGGAGCAGATCATCAAGCGCGGTGGCGCCATGGGTGTCGACGACATCATCATCGGTATGCCGCACCGCGGCCGCCTCAACGTGCTCGGCGCGGTGATGGGCAAGCCCTATCACCAGATTTTCCACGAATTCCAGGGCGGCAATACCCAGGGCGAGGAAGAGTTCGGCTCCGGCGATGTGAAATACCATCTCGGCGCGTCTTCCGACCGTGAGTTCGACGGCAACAAGGTCCACCTCTCGCTGACCGCCAACCCGTCGCATCTCGAGGCGGTCGACCCGGTCGTGCTCGGCAAGGCGCGCGCGAAGCAGGAGCAGAATTGCCGCGAACTCGCCGGCACGCCGCGCTCGAAGGTCCTGCCGCTGTTGCTGCACGGCGATGCCGCCTTTGCCGGACAGGGCATCGTGACGGAATGTCTCGGCCTGTCGGGTCTTCGTGGTCACCGCACCGGCGGCGCGATCCATTTCATCGTCAATAACCAGATCGGTTTCACCACCGACCCGAAGGACAGCCGTTCCAGCCCCTATCCTTCCGATGTGGCGCTGATGGTCCAGGCGCCGATTTTCCACGTCAATGGCGACGACCCCGAAGCTGTCGTGCATGCCACGCGCATCGCCACCGAATACCGGCAGCTCTTCGGCAAGGATGTCGTGATCGACATGTTCTGCTACCGCCGTTACGGCCATAATGAGGGCGATGATCCGACATTCACCCAGCCGATCATGTATCGGGTGATCAAGGATCTGCCGCCGGTCCGCAAGAAATACCAGGACCGGCTGATCGCCGAGGGCACGCTCACCGCGGCCGAAGCCGAGGCGATGGAAAACGAGTTCGACCGTTTTCTCGAGACCGAATTTGATGCCGGCAGGACCTTCTCGCGCGAGAAGGCCGACTGGCTCGATGGCCGCTGGTCAGGTCTCGGCCTGCCCGAGAGCGATGACCGCAAGGGTGAGACCAGCGCGACGATGGAGAGTTTGCGCGCGGTCGGCATGGCGATGACCACTGTGCCCGAAGGGATCAATATCCATCGCACGCTGGACCGGGTGATCGGCGCACGCCGCACCGCGATCGAGACCGGCGAGGGACTCGACTGGTCGACGGCCGAGCATCTCGCTTTCGGCACGCTGCTGACCGAAGGTTTCCCGGTGCGCCTGTCCGGCCAGGATTGCGGCCGTGGCACCTTCTCCCAGCGCCATTCACACATCATCGACCAGGAAACGGGCGAGCGTTACACGCCGCTCAATCATCTCGGCGATGACCAGAAGAAATACGAAGTCATCGATTCCATGCTGTCGGAAGAGGCGGTGCTTGGTTTCGAATACGGCTATTCGCTCGCCGCACCGAATACGCTGGTGATGTGGGAAGCCCAGTTCGGCGATTTCACCAATGGTGCCCAGGTCATCATCGACCAGTTCATCTCCTCGGGTGAGCGCAAGTGGCTGCGTATGTCCGGCCTGGTGATGCTGTTGCCGCATGGCTATGAGGGCCAGGGTCCCGAACATTCCTCGGCCCGTCCCGAGCGCTTTTTGCAGATGTGTGCCCAGGACAATATGCAGGTCGCCAATTGCTCGACCCCGGCGAACTATTTCCACATCCTGCGGCGCCAGATCCATCGTGGTTTCCGCAAGCCGCTCATCATGATGACGCCGAAGAGCCTGTTGCGGCACAAGCGCTGCGTCTCGACGCTCGAGGCGATGGGGCCTGGTTCTTCCTTCCACCGCGTGCTGTGGGATGATGCCGACAAGACCTCACGGCCGGAGGGCGAGGTTTCCCAGTCGACCACCGAGCTGAAGCCTGATGCCGCGATCCGCCGCGTCGTGCTGTGTACCGGCAAGGTCTATTACGACCTGCTCGAGGCGCGCGAAGCCAAGGGCATTGATGACGTCTATCTGATGCGTGTCGAGCAGCTCTACCCCTTCCCCTTCAAGGCCCTGCTCGCCGAACTCGCCCGCTTCCCGCAGGCCGAGATCGTCTGGTGCCAGGAAGAGCCGCGCAATATGGGCTACTGGACTTTCGTCGAGCCCAATCTCGAATTCGTGCTGGCCAAGCTGGAGGGCTCGGCCCTTCGCCCGGTCTATGTCGGGCGGCCGCCATCGGCCTCGACGGCGACCGGTATTGCCGCCAAGCACAAGCATCAACAAGAAACGCTGGTTGACGAGGCCCTGGGCTGACGCCCGGCCTCGCCGCGAACAGGAAAGACACGATCATGACCGATATCACCGTTCCACAACTGGGCGAATCCGTCACTGAAGCCACCGTCGGCAGCTGGTCGGTCAAGGCCGGCGACGCGGTCAGGAAAGACGATGTCCTCGTCGAGCTCGAGACCGACAAGGTCGCCATCGAGGTCCGTGCCGAAAGCGATGGCACGATCGGTGAAATCCTGGTCCCGGAAGGCGAGACCGTCGAGATCGGCGCCCGCCTGGCCACGATGAATTCCGGTGGTGACGCCGCCGCAGCCGCGCCTGCGGCCGAAGCGCCAGCGCCGGCTGCTGCACCGGCGGCCAGCTCTGCCGGCAAGACGATTGAGGCCACCGTGCCGCAAATGGGCGAATCGGTGACCGAGGGCACGATCGGTGCCTGGCTGGTTAAGGTTGGCGATGTGGTCACCGTTGATCAGGCCCTGGTCGAGATCGAGACCGACAAGGTCGCTGTCGAGGTGCCATCGCCGGCCGCGGGCGTGATCGCCGAGCTGCTGGTGGGTGAGGGTGACACCGTCGCGCCAGGCGATGCCGTGGCGAAAATCACCGAAGGCGCAGCTGCCGCACCTGCGGCAAGCCCGGCTGCCACCGCAGCTCCTGCCGCGAGCAGCGATGCCGTCGCCATGCCGTCGGCTGCCCGCATCATCGAAGAGAACAAGCTCGATGCCGGCGCCATTGCCGGCACCGGCCGTGATGGCCGCATCACCAAGGGCGACGCGCTCCAGGCCGCTGCCGCACCGGCAGCACCCGCCGCAAGGCCGGCAGCCCCGGCCGCGCCTGCTGCGCCATCCGCTCCTGCCGCACCGGCTGCGCCACGCGAGACCGGTCCACGCGAAGAGCGTGTTCGCATGACGCGCCTGCGCCAGACAATCGCCAAACGCCTCAAGGATGCCCAGAACGCCGCCGCCATCCTGACGACCTATAACGAGGCCGATATGGGCGCCATCATGGATGCGCGCAAAGCCCACCAGGAAGCCTTCGTCGCCAAGCATGGCGTGAAGCTGGGCTTCATGAGTTTCTTCGTGAAGGCCTGTGTCGCAGCCCTGAAGGATATTCCTTCGGTCAATGCCGAGATCGACGGCACCGACATCATCTTCAAGAATTTCTACGATATCGGCGTCGCTGTCGGCACGGATCGCGGCCTTGTCGTGCCGGTGGTGCGCAATGCCGACCAGATGTCGCTGGCCGAGATCGAAAAAGAGATCATCCGCCTGGGCAAGCGCGCCCGCGACGGCAAGCTGACGATCGACGAAATGCAGGGCGCCAGCTTCACCATCTCGAATGGCGGCGTCTATGGCTCGCTGATGTCGATGCCGATCCTGAACGCACCGCAATCGGGCATTCTCGGCATGCACAAGATCCAGGAGCGCCCGGTGGCGGAGAACGGGCAGGTCGTGATCCGGCCGATGATGTATCTGGCCCTGTCCTATGATCACCGCATTGTCGACGGCAAGGAAGCCGTCACCTGGCTGGTGCGCGTGAAGGAAAATCTCGAGGATCCGCAGCGCATGCTGTTCGACCTCTAAGACACAGAGATGGTGGAGAGAAGCTGGCCGGGGGAATGACAGAACCAGCGACGGATTGGTGTGGTTGGAATGCAGATCGTACGCTGGACAATCGTGATACTTGCGCTGGGCCGGGTCACTTACAGCCTGCCCTATTTGCTGGCCGCCTGGGTCGGTGACTGGCTGTTCCTGCCACTGGGTGCGCATGAACCGGCCATCCTGACGGCCTTGCAGGAAGTGCCCGCCTGGTTGCGCATTATCTGGACCCTTTATATCGGAGGTTTTCTGGCGACCGCTGTCCTGTTGATCGCGGCCTGGCCGAAAGGCATCAATCTGGCTTTCCTGACCGCCGCCACCGCCGTTGCCCTGGATTTGGGATACTGGGTCTGGATCATCGCCGAACCCCTGTACGTCGCTGTCGACCGGCCGGCCTTCCTCCTTCACGATGTGATCATGAATCTCGCCAGTTTTGCCACCCTTCTCGGCGCCGCCGCCTTGCGCTATGGGCCGCGACGGTCGGGATGACCGCTTGCGACGCCCGGTCCGGACAGCAGGGCCGGGTCTTACGTTCGCGGCAAGAAAACTGCATATAGTGAGCGTGTCCGATTTCGACTTTCATTCCGAGCTGTGAGGCCCAAAATGTCCGAACCCTATGATCTCGTCATTATCGGCGGCGGCCCTGGCGGTTATAATTGCGCCATTCGCGCCGGCCAGCTTGGCCTGAAAGTGGCTTGCGTCGAGATGCGCGGCACGCTGGGCGGTACCTGCCTCAATGTCGGCTGCATTCCCTCCAAGGCAATGCTGCACGCCTCGGAACTCTTCGAGGCCGCCTCGACCGAATTTGCCGGGCTGGGCATTGTGACAGGTGAAGTCGAACTCGATCTGCCGGCCATGCTCGCCCACAAGGACGAGACCGTTGACGGGCTCACCAAGGGCATTGAATTCCTGTTCAAGAAGAACGGCGCCGAATATATCCGCGGCAAGGGCAAGATTCTCGGCCAGGGCAAGGTCCAGGTTGAAACCGAGAGCGGCACCTCGGTGCTGGATACCAAGCACATCGTCATCGCTACCGGCTCCGAAGTGACGCCATTGCCGGGCGTAACGATCGACGAGGCGCGCATCGTCTCCTCGACCGGTGCCCTGGACCTGAAAAAGGTTCCCGGCCGCCTGGTCCTGATCGGTGCCGGCGTGATCGGGCTCGAGCTCGGTTCGGTGTGGCGCCGTCTGGGCGCCGAGGTCGTTGTGGTCGAATATCTCGACCGCATCCTGCCGGGCATGGACAATGAGCTGGCCAAGGCCGCGCAGCGCATTTTTGCCAAACAGGGCATGGACTTCCGTCTGGGCACCAAGGTGACCGGCGTCGATAGTTCCGATCCCGACACGCTGAAGGTGACGCTGGAGCCGGCCAAGGGCGGTGAGGCCGAGACGATCGAGGCTGATACGGTTCTGGTCTGCATCGGCCGCCGGCCCTTCACGGCCGGTCTGGGCCTGGAGAATGTCGGCATCGAGCCCGATGCCCGCGGCGTCATCGCCAATGATCATTTCCGCACCTCGGCGGAAAATGTCTGGGTGGTCGGCGATTGCACCACCGGCCCGATGCTGGCCCACAAAGCCGAGGATGAAGGCGTGGCCTGCGCCGAACGCATTGCCGGCAAGGCGGGGCATGTGAATTACGATGTCATTCCCGGCGTCGTCTACACCTATCCCGAACTGGCATCCGTCGGCAAAACCGAGGACGAGCTCAAGCAGGAAGGCCGTAAATACAAGAAGGGCAAATTCCCCTTCCAGGCCAATTCCCGCGCCCGGGCCAACAACGCCACGGACGGCTTTGTCAAAATCCTGGCCGATGCGGAAACCGACGAGATTCTCGGTGCCCACATGATCGGCGCCAATGTCGGGGAAATGATCGCCGAGATCTGTCTGGCGATGGAATTCCGCGCCTCTTCCGAGGACGTTGCCCGCACCTGCCATCCTCACCCGACGCTGACCGAGGCCGTGCGCCAGGCGGCGATGGGCGTCGAGGGCTGGAGCATGCAGGCCTGACAGCCCGCCGGGAATCGGCTATGATTTCTGTTCGGGTCAGGCTTGTCTCCGACGCGCCGGATTGACAATATCGCGCCCGTCGCGGCAAGGGCCACTTCGCAAAAACTTGTGACGACAAGCCTTGAACAATGCGGCATGACTGCCGTGAACGCACCCTGATGACGGCGCGTCCGTGCTCGTGGAATGGTGCGCGGGTCGAGTAGATGGAATGCAGTCCCATGCCTGAGAGAACCGAAATCGTCTCACAACGCCTCCGGCTGGTCGCTCTCGACCGGGAATTGGCGGAATTGCAGCTGACGGACCGCAAGGCCTTCTTCGCCGCGCTGGGCGTGGAACCCGAGCCGTCATGGCCGCCGGAACTGATGGATACGCCGCAGATCGAGTGGAATCGGGACCGGCTCGCGGAACACCCCGAGCATGTCGGTTGGTATTCCTGGGTCTATATTTCGCCGATCATGAACCGACTGTTGGGTATTGGCGGCTTTCAGGGCGCTCCGACCGAAGAGGGCGAAGTGGAAATCGGCTATTCCATGCTGGTCTCCTACCGCGAACGCGGTCTGGCGACCGAGGCGGTCAATGCCCTGCTGGGCTGGGCCTATGCCCATGACGAGGTCAAGCGCGTCATTGCCCGCACCCGAAGTGACCGCAATCCGTCCCACCGGGTGCTTGAAAAGGCGGGCTTCACCCAGGGGCCGACCCATATGGATCCGGAAGAAGGTTTCGAGGTGACGCTCTGGTCGCATGACCGGGCCCAGCTCGCGGCCTGAGGCCAGCCTCAGCGCTGACGGGCCCGCGGATGCGCGCCGTCATAGATCGCCATCAGGCGCGAGCTTTCGACATCGGCATAAATCTGTGTGGTCGACAGGCTGGCATGGCCGAGCAATTCCTGGATCGCCCGCAGATCACCGCCATGGGCCAGCAGATGCGTTGCGAAGGAATGCCGCAGGGCGTGCGGGGTCGCAGTTGGCCCCAGGCCGAGGCGTTGCCGCAGGGTCTCCATACGTTTCTGGACCGAGCGCGCACCCAGTGCGCCGCCACGGGTGCCGCGAAACAGGGCCCCGTCGGCGGCCAGTTCGAACGGGCACAGCGCTGCATAATGCGCCACCGCCTCGCGGACCACGGGCAGGATGGGCACCAGGCGCGTCTTTCCGCCCTTGCCGGTGATCTGCATGCTGTCACGCAATTCCCGATCCTGTCCGGTCAGGCCGAGCGCCTCGGATATCCGCAGCCCGCAGCCATAGAGCAGCGACAGGACAGCGACATCGCGCGCCTCGATCCAGTCGGTCCCCTGGGCCCGGCCGGCTTCATCAATCAGTGCCCGGGCACCGGTCTCGCTGACGGGTTTGGGCTTGGACCGGCCCAGTTTCGGGCCCTCAATCAGGGTCAGGGCCGCATTCTCGACGCCCCAACGCCGCTCGGCATAGCTGTAGAAGGTGCGGATCGCCGAGAGTGAGCGTGCCAGCGAGCGCGCCGACAGCCCGTCGCGGCGGCGTGCCGCCATGAAGGCGCGAAAATCGGTCGCCTTCAGACCGGCGAGGTCATCCAGGCTGATGGTGCGGCCGAGATGCTGGCCCAGAAATTCAGCGAACTGGTCGAGATCGCGGCCATAGGCCTCGACGGTTTTCGGGCTCAACCGGCGTTCGCCGGCGAGATGCTGGCCGAAGACCAGGCGCGCATTGGCGAGGGGGAGGTTCAGCTCGCGTGCAGCCATCGGGTGACCATCCGTTCGACGCTGCGGGCGAGGAAGTTGAGCAATTCGGTACCCTGGCCCGCCTCGAACATGGCCGGGTCGCGTGCAGCCAGTGCCATCAGGCCGTCATGCCCGTTGAAATCGAGCCGCACGATCGCCTCGGATTTCACGCGTGCGCCCTGCTGGCCATAAAGCGCGTGCGCGATTGCCGGATTGACGGGCCCGAGCCGTTCCACCTTGTTGCCGAGAACCTCGCCGACAAAGCCTTCAGCGGCACCCAGAATTGATTCGCCGGCCGGCAATGGTGCATGCCCCTCGATCAGGACACGGCAGACATCGACGCCGAGCGCACCGGTCAGCCGGCTGGACATCTTGCGATCAAGCGCCGCCAGCGAATCCGTCTCCAGCAGGGCCAGAACGGCCATGTGGATTTGCGACTGGGTCGCCAGATTGGCGCGGGCGGTCTCGACAATGCTGGAATTGAGCGATTTGAGCTGGCGCAGTTCGGCCAGCAGCTTGCCGCGCGCCGCCGCGCCCAGATCAATCACGCCGTCGCCGGCATCGCGCTGCGCCAGCAGGGCGAAGAGCTCGGCATCCTCACGTACGAAATCCGGATTGGAGAGCAGGAAGTTGCGGACCCGGTCGGTATCCAGCGGGTCGGCAAGCATGCCCTCGGCATTTTCCGTCATGATGATTCGGCTCCATAGCGATCAGAGCCCAGACTTGCCGTATTCGGTTTCCGAAAAGGAAACCGGCCAGGGAAAATGCAGCAGGGCCGGTCCCGGGCCCTGTCGCGCCGGACCGCGGTGCTCCTGGCAACGCTATTCCCTTTTGAACTCCCCCGCGCAAAGGGGCACACTTGCGGCCGTGTCCTCCGAATCGTCATCCCGCGCCTCGATCCTGTTTCCGCTGCCACTGCCGGAGGCCTTCGACTATCTCGTGCCGGACGGGCTTGAGCTGGGGCTGGGTGATCATGTTCTGGCGCCGCTGGGCAAGCGGATGGTGCACGGTGTCGTCTGGGCTCTGAAACCGGGGGCCGGGGGCCGGGCGCTGAAATCTGTCGAGGCGCCGATGGGTGGTGCGCCGCTGCCGGAGGGGACACGCAAATTCGTTGACTGGCTGGCGCGCTATCTCGTGCAGCCGCCCGGTGTGATCCTGCGGTCGGTGTTGCGCAGTGCCGAGGCGCTGAAACCTTCACCCACCGAAACCCTCTACACGGTCAGTGGCGAAGAGCCGCCGCGCATGACTGCGGCACGGACGGCCGTGCTCGATGCGGCGCTGGCGCTGGGGGAGGCTTCGGCGGCCGATATCGCGCGCGAGGCTGGCGTGGGGGCCGGTGTCGTGAAGGGGCTGGCGACAGCCGGCGCCCTGACCGCCGTCACACGCCCGATCGATCCGCCTTATGGCATTCCCGATCCCGAAGCCGAGGGCCTGTCACTGACCATGCTGCAAGCCGAGGCCGGCGGCGTGCTACGGCGTCTGGTGCGGGCCGGCGGATTCCAGGCCGCCTTGCTCGACGGCGTCACCGGCTCGGGCAAGACCGAGGTCTATTTCGAGGCGATCGCAGAAGTCCTGCGCCGCGACCCCGAGGGCCAGATCCTGATCATGCTGCCGGAGATCGCCCTGACGGCCGCTGTCCTGTCGCGCTTCGAGGCGCGCTTTGGCTGCGCCCCGGCGATCTGGCATTCGGCGGCCGGACCGAAGGCGCGGCGGCGCTGCTGGCGCGAGGTCGCCGAGGGGCGGGCGCGGATCGTAGTCGGTGCGCGTTCGGCGCTGTTTTTGCCCTTCACCAATCTCAAACTCATCATTGTCGATGAGGAGCATGACCCGACCTATAAACAGGATGAGGGCCTGCCCTATCAGGGCCGCGACCTGGCGGTGCTGCGCGCCAAGATCGAGGGCGCGATGATCGTGCTCGCCTCGGCCACGCCGTCGCTGGAAAGCCTGACCAATGCCCAGGCCGGCCGCTATGTGCATGTGCGCCTGCCGGCGCGGCCCGGTGCCGCCGTGCTGCCACAGGTCGATACGATTGATCTGCGCGACCATCCGCCCGAGGCCGGGCGCTGGATTTCGCCGCCGCTGATTTCGGCCATGGTCGAGACCCTGCAGGCCGGCGAGCAGGTCTTGCTCTATCTCAACCGCCGCGGCTATGCCCCGCTGGTGCTGTGCCGCGCCTGTGGGCATCGCATGACCTCGCCGGACACCCAGTCCTATCTGGTCGAGCATCGCTATACCGGGCGGTTGGTCTGCCATGTCACCGGGTTTTCCATGCCGCGGCCGAGATTCTGCCCCGAGTGCAATGCCGAGGACAGTCTCACCAGTGTCGGGCCGGGAGTGGAGCGTGTCGCCGAGGAAGCGAAACATCTCTTCCCCGATGCGAGGATCGAGATCTATTCCTCCGACAGTTCATCCGGTGCCGATCTGGTTGACCGCATGGAGCGCGGCGAGATCGATATCCTTGTCGGCACCCAGATTGCCGCCAAGGGGCACAATTTCCCCAATCTCACCCTCGTCGGGGTGATCGATGCCGATCTTGGCCTGGCCGGCGGTGATCCGCGCGCCGGCGAACGAACCTTCCAGACCCTAGTCCAGGTCGCCGGCCGTGCCGGTCGCGCCGAACGGCCGGGCCGCGCCCTGTTGCAGACCCACCAGCCCGAGCACGAGGCGATCCAGGCGCTGATCGCCGGGGATCGTGATGCCTTCCTCGAAACCGAGATCATGGCCCGCGAGGCGCTTGGCCTGCCGCCCTTCGGACGCATGGCGGCGATCAGCTTCCAGGCGCGCGATGTCCAGGCGGTCGAGGCCGCCGCCGGACGTTATGCCGCAGCCGCGCCGCTGACCGATGGTGTCGAGATCTGGGGGCCGGCCGAACCGCCACGCGCGCTCGTCCGCGGCTGGCACAGGCGGCGCATACTGGTGCGCGCCGACAAGACAATCGATATTTCCGCCTATCTGCGGGCCTGGAAGGAGCGGGTGAAAATTCCCCCCTCGATCCGCGTGACGATTGATGTCGATCCCTATAGTTTCATGTGATCCCCAACAGGAATGCCTCCGATGCTCGAATTACTGACTTCGCCCGAAATCTGGATGTCGCTGGCGACACTGACCTTTCTCGAGATCGTTCTCGGGGTCGACAATGTGATTTTCGTCGCCGTGATGGCGGCGCAACTGCCCGTCGAGAAACGGCCCCGCGCCCGTTTCATCGGCCTCACCATGGCTCTGGTCCTGCGTGTGCTCATGCTGATCAGCCTGGTGTGGATGGCGCATCTGGAAACACCGCTCTTCACCCTGTTCGAGCATGATGTCTCGGTGCGCGACCTGATCCTGCTCGGCGGCGGTCTCTTCCTGCTGGCCAAGGGCACGCTGGAAATCCACCACACGGTCGAAGGCGTAACCGAGGTCAAGACAAACACCGCCTCGGCCAGCTTCGCCATGATCGTGCTGCAGATCATGGTGATCGATGTCGTCTTCTCGCTCGACTCCGTCATCACCGCCGTCGGCATGACCGACCAGATCATCATCATGGTCACCGCCGTGGTGATCGCCATGGGCGTGATGCTGTTTGCCGCGGGCACCGTCTCCCGCTTCATCGAATCGCACCCGACCACGAAAATGCTCGCCCTGGCCTTCCTGCTGCTGATCGGCATGTCGCTGATTGCCGATGGTGTCGGCTTCCATATTCCGCGCGCCTACCTCTATTTCGCCATCGCCTTCTCGCTCTTCGTCGAAGTGCTGAACATTTTCGCCCAGAAGAACCGGGCGGGCGTGTCAGGTGCCGGGAAGGGCAATGCCGCGCACTAGCGCCGGCGGAGCGGTCTCCGGTACGGCCTTGCAGCCGGCTCCCGCATCGTGCGCTGGCAGGCGCGAATGCTTCAAAATAAACCCGGCCGGGCCCGGGACCGGCCGGTTTCCCGTTTGCCTGCCGCCGGTGCCGGGCCGGCGCGCGGGCCGAAACCTCAGTGCAGGCAGGATAAACCGGCCCCTGACGCTCACGAAACAGCACCCGCTTCCTGCTGCCAGGCCCCCGTGCCGCGGCGATTTCCCCCCGGTGAGTCGCACCCCGGCAGCGGTTCGCCTGCTGAATCGATACCTGCTCCGGCTTGCTGCGCTGATCGCCCTGTGCTATCGCAGCGCCGAACCCCGGGAACGGGTCGCGCAAGTTGACTCGTTCATTCGTACAAATCGTTGATTTTCAAGTGTTTGCACCTTCCGGTGATTTACAGGCACTTCCCCAGCCAGAGAGTGACGTCACGGTGAGCACCGGCGAAGACGCCATCACAGCCAATGCTGCAGGTCGCTATGCGACAGCAGTATTCGAGCTGGCCAAGACCGCCGGCAGCCTCGATGCGGTTGCCGCGGACCTGTCAGCCCTGCGCGCAGCGCTCGAAACGTCGGACGAATTGTCCGACCTTTTGACCTCGCCGCTGTATTCGGCTGAGCAGAAGACCGGCGTGTTGAATGCCCTGGCCGACAAGGCCGGCTTCAACGAGCTGACAAAGAACGCTTTCGGCGTCGTCGCGGATAATCGCCGCGCTGCCGAACTCGGCGATATTGCGACGATCTTCGCAGCCTTGCTCGATGCCGATCGCGGCATTGTCCGGGCTGATGTGACATCGGCCGCAGCGCTGACCAAGAAACAGACTGAAGCCCTTGCGGCTTCTCTGAAAAGTGCCTTCGGGCGCGAAATCGAAGTTCGCACGGAAGTGCGTCCTGAATTAATGGGCGGGCTGATCGTCAAGATCGGTTCCCGTATGTTCGATTCATCTCTCCGCACCAAGCTGGACGGGATGAAGAATGCGATGAAAGAGGCGTAGGCCATGGACATCCGGGCTGCAGAGATTTCTGCGATCCTGAAGGATCAGATCAAAAATTACGGCACCGAAGCTAAGGTTTCGGATGTCGGTCGTGTGCTTTCCGTCGGTGACGGTATTGCCCGCGTTTACGGCCTCGATGAGGTCGCGGCCGGTGAGCTCGTCGAGTTCCCGGGCGGGATTAAGGGCATGGCCCTCAATCTGGAACGCGACAATGTCGGTTGCGTGATCTTCGGTGAAGACCGGGGCATCAAGGAAGGCGACACCGTCAAACGTCTCGGCTCCATCGTCGATACCGCTGTTGGCAAGGGCCTTCTCGGCCGCGTCATGGATGGTCTCGGTGAGCCGATCGACGGCAAGGGCCCTCTGGCCGATGTCGCCGAACGCCGCCGCGTTGACGTCAAGGCGCCGGGTATTATTCCCCGCAAATCGGTTCACGAACCGATGGCAACGGGCATCAAGGCGATCGACGCCATGATCCCGGTCGGCCGTGGCCAGCGCGAGCTGATCATTGGTGACCGTCAGACCGGCAAGACCGCGATCGCGCTCGACACCATTCTGAACCAGAAGGCGATCAACCAGGGCACGGATGAGAGCGCCAAGCTCTACTGCATCTATGTCGCTGTTGGTCAGAAGCGTTCAACGGTCGCCCAGATCGTGAAAACGCTCGAGGAAAACGGCGCGATGGATTACACCATCGTCGTGGCCGCAACGGCATCGGATCCTGCTCCCATGCAGTTCCTGGCACCGTTTACCGCCTCTGCCATGGGTGAGTATTTCCGCGATAACGGCATGCATGCACTGATCGTCTATGATGATCTGTCCAAGCAGGCTGTTGCCTATCGCCAGATGTCCCTGTTGCTGCGCCGCCCACCAGGCCGCGAAGCCTATCCGGGCGATGTCTTCTATCTCCACTCTCGTCTGCTCGAGCGTTCGGCCAAGCTGAACGAAGCGAATGGCTCCGGCTCGATGACGGCTCTGCCGATCATTGAAACCCAGGCCAATGACGTTTCGGCCTACATCCCGACCAATGTGATCTCGATCACTGACGGCCAGATCTTCCTGGAAACCGACCTGTTCTACCAGGGCATCCGCCCGGCTGTGAACGTCGGCCTGTCCGTGTCGCGCGTTGGTTCGGCTGCCCAGACCAAGGCGATGAAGCAGGTTGCCGGCAAGATGAAGGGCGAACTGGCCCAGTACCGCGAAATGGCGGCCTTTGCCCAGTTCGGTTCCGATCTCGACGCCGCGACGCAAAAGCTTCTGAACCGTGGTCAGCGCCTGACCGAGCTTCTGAAACAGCCGCAATTCTCGCCGCTGTCGATGGAAGAACAGGTTGCGGTGATCTATGCTGGTACGCGTGGCTATCTCGACGGTATCGCCATTGGCGACATTCAGCGTTTTGAGGCGGACTTCCTCCGTCACCTGCACGCCGAACACGCCGCTCTCCTGACGACGATCCGTGATGAGAAGAAGGTGAGCGACCAATCTGAGGCCAAGCTGAAGGGCGTTCTGGACAAGTTCACCGAACATTTCGCGTGAATTTGAACCGTAACGACCGCTAGGAGTGCCGAATGGCGAGCCTTAAGGACCTTCGAAATCGTATCGCCAGCGTGAAATCCACGCAGAAGATCACCAAGGCGATGCAGATGGTGTCAGCAGCCAAGCTGCGCCGGGCCCAGGAAGCCGCGGAAGCCGCGCGTCCCTATGCCGGGCGCATGGCTGCCGTGATGGCGAACCTGTCGAATTCCATGGCCGGAACTCCGGGGGCGTCGCCGCTCCTGGTTGGCACCGGCAAGGACGACACACGTCTGCTGCTCGTCATGACGGCCGATCGTGGCCTGTGTGGCGGCTTCAACACCAATATCGCCCGTCTGGCGCGAACGCGGATCAATGAGCTGCAGCGCGCCGGCAAGACTGTGAAGATTGTCTGCGTTGGCAAGAAGGGCTTCGATCAGTTGAAGCGCCAGTTTGCCTCCCTGATCGTCGAGATGGTCGATTTCAAGGGCGAGAAAACCCTCAACGGCGCTGTCGCCGGACGTATCGGTGACAAGATCACCTATATGTTCGAGGCTGGCGAGTTTGACGTCTGTGAAATCATTGCCTCGGAATTCGTTTCGGTGATCTCGCAGAAGCCATACTCGAAAGTGCTGATCCCGGCGCTCGATGCCATCGATGAAGGCGTCGAGCGGCCCGATACCGCGGGCGCCATCTATGAAGCCGAGCCGGACGAGGAGAGCATCCTCAACGTCCTGCTGCCGCGTTATGTCACGACCGTAATTCTGTCGACCCTGCTGGAGAATTCGGCTGGCGAAATGGGGGCCCGCATGGCCGCCATGGATAATGCCACCCGCAATGCCGGCGAACTGATCGACAAGCTGAACCTTCTTTATAACCGCACCCGTCAGGCGCAAATCACGACGGAGTTGACCGAAATCATCTCCGGCGCCGAAGCTCTCTAGACGAGGGGAAGACCAATCATGAGCACTTCTAAAGGCCGTATTGTCCAGATCACTGGCGCCGTCGTCGACGTTGAATTCGATGGTGAACTGCCCAACATCCTCAACGCCTTGCTGTCGACCAATGACGGCAAGCCGCTGACCCTCGAGGTCTCGCAGCATCTCGGCGAGAACACGGTTCGCACCATCGCCATGGACGCGACCGAGGGCCTGCAACGCGGCGTCGAAGTTGTCGACACCGGCGCACCGATCATGGTTCCGGTTGGTCCGGGTACGCTCGGCCGCATCATGAACGTGACCGGCGCGCCGATCGATGAAGCGGGCGATATCCCGCACACGATGACGGCCCCGATTCACCGTGCGGCTCCATCCTTTGCCGAACAGGCAACGGAAGCTGAAATCCTGCCGACCGGCATCAAGGTCGTCGATCTGCTCTGCCCCTACGCAAAGGGCGGCAAGATCGGCCTGTTCGGCGGCGCCGGCGTTGGCAAGACGGTTCTCATCCAGGAGCTGATCAACAACATCGCCAAGATGTTCGGTGGTTACTCGGTCTTCGCCGGTGTTGGCGAGCGGACCCGTGAAGGTAATGACCTCTACTGGGAAATGATCGAATCAGGCGTCAACAAGGACCCGAAAGAGCATGAAGGCTCGACCGAAGGTTCGCGTTGTTCGCTGGTCTTCGGCCAGATGAACGAGCCTCCGGGAGCCCGTGCCCGCGTCGCCCTGTCGGGTCTCGCCCAGGCTGAGTATTTCCGCGATGAAGAGGGCAAGGACGTTCTCTTCTTCGTCGACAATATCTTCCGCTTCACCCAGGCCGGCTCCGAAGTGTCCGCCCTGCTCGGCCGTATCCCGTCCGCGGTGGGCTATCAGCCAACCCTGTCGACGGACATGGGCGCGCTGCAGGAACGCATCACCTCGACCAACAAGGGTTCGATCACCTCGGTGCAGGCCGTTTACGTGCCCGCCGATGACCTGACCGACCCGGCGCCTGCCACAACCTTCGCCCACCTCGATGCGACCACGGTTCTCAACCGTGCGATTTCGGAAAAGGGTATCTATCCGGCTGTGGATCCGCTCGATTCGAGCTCGCGTATTCTCGAGCCACGCATCGTGGGCGACGATCACTACAACACTGCCCGCCGGGTCCAGGAAACGCTTCAGCGTTACAAGGCCCTGCAGGACATCATCGCCATCCTCGGCATGGACGAGCTGTCCGAAGAGGACAAGATGCTGGTGACCCGCGCCCGCAAGATCGAGCGCTTCCTGTCGCAGCCATTCGACGTGGCCGAAATCTTCACCGGCTTCCCGGGCATCCAGGTGCCTGTGGCTGATACGGTCAAGGGCTTCAAGGCGATCTGTGACGGCGAATATGATCACCTTCCCGAGCAGGCCTTCTACATGGTCGGCACGATCGAAGACGCGGTGAAAAAAGCCGAGAAAATGGCTGCGGAGGCCGCATAAGCGGTCTCCGGCACTAGCCGGAGAGTAACCTGATGGCTGACAAGCTGCATTTTGACCTCGTATCGCCTGAGCGCCGCCTGTTTGCGGGTGAAGTCGATATGGTTGTGGTTCCCGGTGAAGACGGCGATTTCGGCGTCCTGCCGAAGCATGCGCCCTTCATGTCGGTGATCCGATCCGGTGCGATCATCATTACGCGGGACGGCGTGAACGAGCGGACCTTCATCCATGGCGGTTTCGCCGAGGTGACGCCGGAAGGCCTGACCATCCTGGCCGAGGAAGCGATCCCGGTTTCCGAGATTGATGTCGCCAAGGTCGAGCGGGAACTGGTTGATGCCCGTGAAGATGTCGGCTTCGCCAAGACCGAGGAAGCTCGCGAGAGCGCCGAAGCCCTGGTGAGCAAGCTGGAAGCGATGCAGGCGGTCGCGGCAAACTGATTTCGCGCACCGATTGAAACATGATCAGGGCCGTTCCGGATGGAGCGGCCCTTTTCCTTGGCTAGCGGGGGGCTCCGCGCGGGCCCGCTTGCGCCACTCGCTCGGGGTCTCGCCGGTGACATCCTTGAACGCCTTGTTGAAATTGGAGCGGGTCTGGAAGCCGCAATCGAGCATCAGCTCGACCAGCGGGCGCTCCGGCGCTGCCCTCATGAGGCGCTGGGCCTCGGCAATGCGCCAGCCATTGATCCAGCGGCTGACGCTGGTGCCGTGCAGGTCATTGACCGCTTCCGAGACGCTGCGTTGTGGCAGGGCGAGCTGGCGTGCCAGACGGGCCACGGTCAATTCCGGGTCCAGCCAGGGGCGCGCCTCGGTCATGTGCGCGTCCAGGCGGGCGCGGATCGTCTCGCCACCGGCACCGCCACGGCGTATTCGGGTCATGATCCAGCTGATCGGTCCGTTCTGGTGCAGGCTGGTGAGCAGAAAATAGACGAGGAAGACAAAGAAGCCGGCGATGGTGATCGCCAGGGTCAGCGAGTGCCCGAGATCCTCATTTCCTACCAGTTCGATCATCACCAGAAGGTCGGTCAGGGCCATCGCGTACAGCCAGCCGCACACCATGTATTTCCAGCGCTGCCCGGCCGGCGTCGGGGCCCGGACCGTGATCATCGCATGGACGCCGTAGAAGACCAGCGCCGCGATGATGGCGGCATCGAGATAGGGGCCATCCGGCAGGACGAGCCGCGCCAGAATCAGTCCGGCCGGTCCGAGCAGGTGGGCGAGGTCGGGCAGGGCCAGGCCCTGATCGGGCCGGGCGGCCGTGCGCAGGTGCAGGAAAATCGCCGGCGGCATGGCCATGGCAAGGACCGGTCGCCACCAGACCAGGGACGGCATCAGACCCAGCAGGGCCAGGCTGGTGAGCGTGTGCTGGATCGCAAACAGGGCAAACACCAGGGCCAGCAGCCGGTGCGCGAGCCTGGGCCCGGGGCGCAGGTTGGCCAGATAGAGGGCGATGATTGCCGACAGCGCGGTCGAGATGTGCAGGATTGACGTCATCCTGACTTGATACGGCGTCTTGCTGTCTTGTCCAAGATCGCGCTCGGGCCTGTCCTCGATCGCGCTTGAGGGCGCGGCCCGGCATGAAAGCGTGTTGTCTGCGGCGTCGCCAAAGGAGGCCCGCCATGAAACGCTCAAAGACCCGCACCCCGTTCGCCGCTGCCCTGTTGCTGGGCCTTGTCATAACCCAGCCAGCGCTCTGCCAGTCTGAACCCGCAGACGACCTCGTCATCATGCATGCCACCCTGCTCAGCCCCGAGCGGGCCGCCCCTTTGCAGGATGCCTGGGTGAGGGTCAGCGGTGACCGGATCGTGGAGATTGGCAGCGGCGCCGTCGATCCCGGCGGCGCACGGGTGATCGACGCCGAACGCGGCTATCTCATCCCCGGCCTGATCGACAGCCATGTCCATCTCTACCACGCCACAGGATTGCGGGCGCGCTACACCGACAATTACGCCGCGCTTTATGATGATTACATGCAGCAGCAACCGCGCAGCTTTCTGTTCCATGGATTCACGACGGTGATCGAGCTCAATGCCGACGCGCCGACGAATGCGCGGTTCGAAGCCGCACCGCTGCACCCCCATCTGGTCCATTGCGGCCAGGGCGTTGTGCTGTCGGACGGCTTCATGGCGCTCGAGCTTGAGGGGGCGCCGGTGGGAGAGACCTATCCAGGCTATCTGATCGACAGCCATGCTGGCGGTCTCGTGCCGGCCGGAGAAAATCCGGCGGCGCACACGCCTGAGGCCGCTGTGGCGTCCGTTCTTGGTCAGGGTGGTCAATGCATCAAGCTCTACTACGAAGAGGCCCTGTGGTGGCCTGGAGGGGCGCCAGACTTCCGTCTGCCCTCGGTCGGGATCGCCCGCGATGTAGTCGAGGCTGCCCATGCGGCCAACCTGCCGGTCCTGCTGCATGCGACCACTCCGGCCGGACATGAATTCGCGCTTCAGTCCGGAATCGATATTCTCGCGCACGGAATGTGGGAGTGGACCGGTCAGTCCTTCACCGACCCCCGGCCGGCGCCGCCAACGGCGGCGATTGCCCGCGAAGTCGCGCGCTCGCCGATCGCCGTTCAGCCGACCATCCAGACCATCCGCAATACCGCCAGCCTGTTCGATCCTGCCGTGCTCGCAGATCCCGCCTGGGCCGATGCGGTCCCGCGGGATTATCTGGGCTATCTGCACAGTGAAGCCCAGGTCCAGCGTGAGCAATTCATCGCCATGTTCGGCGAGATGATCGCGCCGGGCGGCGATGCCGCCGATATGGGGGCGGCCCAGTCGGCATTCTTGCGTCGGTATCAGGGCCTGATCTGGAGCATGTCGGCCGAGGGCGCACACTTCCTTTTCGGCAGCGATACCGCCGTTGGCGGATTTGGCTGGGCCTCGCCGCCGGGCCTGGCCGGATATTGGGAGATGCAGAACTGGGCCGATGCCGGCATCCCGCTGCCGGTCCTGTTCCGCGCGATGACGATCGACAATGCCCTGGCCTTCGGACTGGACGGCGAGATCGGTACGATCGAGCCGGGCAAGCGCGCTGACTTGCTGATCCTGCGCGGCAATCCACTCGCTGATGTCAACGCCTATGACCGGATCGAGACCGTTATTCTCGCCGGCGAGGTGATCGACCGCGCGGAGCTGTCCGCACGGCGAATGGTGACCATGGAGTGAGGGGTTGGCTGGTTGCCGGCAAGGATCTCGCGGTGGTGAGGCTAGCGGGCGAAAGCGCGGAATGCCTCGGCCACCTGCAGATAGACATCCCGTTTCCAGGGAATGATCAGGTCCGGAATCTCGGCCAGCTCGCCCCAGCGCCAGGCATCGAATTCAACCTCGGCATGACGCTGGAGGTCGATATCGGCATCGCTGCCGTGAAAGCGGAAGGCAAACCAGCGCTGCTTCTGTCCAAGATGGCGCTTCTTGTGAAAGCGCGGATCCTCGCGCACCTCGGGCGGGTAGTCATAGGCGATCCAGCCAGGAATATTGCCGAGCGGCGTCACGCGGTCGGGGCGTATGCCGGTTTCCTCTTCCAGCTCGCGCAGGGCAGCGGTTTCAAGCACCTCCCCGGCATCGACCCCGCCTTGCGGCAATTGCCAGTTCCAGGGCGGCGGCGTGTCATCCCGGCGACCCAGCCAGACCTGGCCCGCGGCATTGAACAACGCGATCCCGACATTGGCGCGGTGATGGGGCCAGGGATCGGCGGACGCAGGCATCAATGCCCCGATGCGGCAGGCGCCGGTGCGTGCTCGGCCGCACTCGATGCTTCAGCCGGAGGTCGCGACCAGCGATTGTCGATGACCTGTTCCGGCTCGGGCTGGAGCGCCCGGGCCTCGGCTTCCATGCGGGCCTGCAGGCGCCGGCGGGCCATGACCGCCGACGGCGGTGCGAGCTGATAACCGCGCGTATCGAGGGTGCGGGCCCAGTCGCGCACATGATCCACGGTCGTCGGATAGGAGAAGCCGGCCCCGAGCGCGGCGCCATTCTGCAGCGCCAGCGCTTCAAGCGTCAGCAAGTGATTGTCGATCGCCGTCGGGCTGGGGTCCTCGTCGAGCACCCGGTCGGCAATGGCGTACTGGACATTGGTGGCCCGCGCCGCGGAATCGATCACGGTCCGGCGTCCGGCACCGTCATGCAGGAAGGCGACGCCCCGCGACTCAAGCCCTTGCAGCAGCTGGGTCATCGCCGGTTCCGACGCCGAGAAACGGGCGCCGAGATAGTTGGAGACCGCGAAATACCCGGTTGTCCGGCTCAATATCCATTCCAGACGGGCAAGATTGTCCGCTGCAGGAGCGTCGGCCAGAAGGGTCTGCGGGCCGGGATCATTATTGGGATAGTCGAAAGGCTCCATCGGCGCTTCGATCAGGACTTCATGTCCGGCTGCGCGGGCCCGATCGACCCAAGTCTGCAGGTCGCGGGTATAGGGCGCGAAACTGAGGGCGATTTCCGGTGGCAATTCATCGATCGCCGCCTGGGTCACGGTCCGGTTGAGACCGAGACCGCCGATCACCACGGCAATCGTTGGCGCGGTCGGATCGCCATGGAAGGGGCGGGCATAGGCCCGCGAGGCGCGCAGGCCATTCGGCGGAATCACCGGCAAGGGCCCATTGGGAGTGTTTTCTGTCAGTCCCGGCAAGGGCGCGGGCGCCAGAGCCTCCGCGCTGTTGGCGCTGGCGGCATGGCGGGCCTCGGCATCGGCGGGATCCGAGCCCGTTGTCGTGGCAGCGCGAGCCGTCTCGAACCGGTCATCGACGCCGGGCAGATGTGCTTCCTCGACACCTTCCGGCTCGATGAAACGGATCGGAAGCGGGTCATCCTCTGCCGGGGCAATCCGCAATTCTGCCGCTGGATAGACGGTCTCCGCCGGTGCCGGTGCAACTCCGCCCCGGGCGAGCGGTGGCTGCAGGTCGGCCTCGCCGAATACGGCGACGCTCAGGATGACGCCGCCAAACAGGACAGCGGCACCCAGCCCGGCAAACAGCGGTGCCTTGATGGTCAGGAGAGGTTCGACATGACGCAGGACAGCACTGGGCATCGGAGCAATCTTCGACAAGCGAATTAACCGGTTGTGCGTCCGATCAGACGCACCAATTCACTGTCAAAACTGCCCTGTCCCGGAAAAGAAACGGTTAACGCCCGGTGACACAACCCTGCCCGCACAACGGTGTGCGGGCAGGGTGTTGTTGTCGTTGAGCTAGTGCAGCGCGGCCTGCTGGCTTTCCATTGCAGTGCGCAGGACTTCGCGGGCACGGGAGAGTTGGAAATCCTCGTCTTCCGGCCAGTCCGCCGGCGGCTGTTCGATGGCCGCGATATCGGCTTCCGCTCGGCCTTCGCCGTTTTCATTCTCGAGCGCGCCGGGGAGGTCGGCCTCAAGCCGCACCGAAGGACCGGCGTCCTCTTCATCCGCGGAAATCGGGAAGGAGCTGATCTGAAGGTCCGGAACAATACCCGTGCCCTGGATCGAGCGGCCCGCCGGCGTGTAATAGCGTCCGGTGGTCAGGCGCAGGGCGCCGTCACGGCCGCCGCGCAGCGGGATGATGGTCTGGACCGAACCCTTGCCGAAACTGGTCATACCGACCAGTTCGGCGCGTTCGCGGTCCTGCAGGGCACCGGCGACAATTTCGGCGGCGCTGGCCGAGCCTTCATTGATCAGGATCACGATCGGCGCACCATTGAGGCGGTCGCCCGGGCGGGCGTTATAGCGCTGGGTGTCGCGCGGATCGCGATTGCGGGTTGAAACGACCTCACCGCCATCGAGGAAGACATCCGTCACCCCGATCGCCTGGTCGAGCAGACCGCCCGGATTATAGCGGACGTCGAGGATCAGGCCCGGCAGTGGTCCGCCATTCTCGGCTTCCAGCTCGGCAATGCCTTCGAGCACCATTTCCGTGGTGCGCTCATTGAAGCCGGCAATGCGCAGATAGGGGGTGCCATCCTCCTCGATGCGCGTGGCAACCGTGCGCAGCGGGATGGTGTCGCGCACCAGGGTGACGTCGAACGGGTCCTCGCCAGAGCGGGAAATGGTGATCGTCACCGGATCGCCGACGGCACCGCGCATCATCTCGACTGCGCTGTCGACCGTAATGCCGATAATGCTGTCGCCATCGACGGCGATGATGCGGTCATTGGTGCGCAGACCGGCACGTTCGGCCGGGGTATCGCTGATTGGTGACACGATGGTGATGAATTCGTCGCGCTTGGTCACTTCCATGCCCAGACCGCCATATTCGCCGCGCGTGGTCACGCGCAGGTCTTCATAGCTGTCGGGATTGTGATAGGCGGAATGGGGGTCGAGCGAGGTCAGCATGCCTTCAATGGCTGCTTCGATCAGCTGGGTCTGGTCGGTATCGGTGACGTAGTCGGACTCAATACGGCTCAGCACGTCACCGAACAGCTCAAGCTGACGGAACGTCTCCGAATGGTCCTCCTGCCGCCCCTCGGCAGCCACGGTGATGGCAACCGCCCCGAGCGCAAAGGCCAGGATTGAAGCGAAGACATTGATGCGCATACCAACTCGCGTCCTTTGTGCGCGAAAGTCCTATTCCGATTGTGCGCCGGATCTGAGCCAGGGCCCGGGATCCATTGCATGACCGTCTCTACGCAGCTCCAGATACAATTCTGGGGCCGTTTGCCCGCCATCGGGCATGGCACCAACCGGTTCGCCAGCCAGAACGCTCTGCCCGGCGCTGGCGTAAGTTACGGCCATGCCGGACAGGACCATATAGTAGCCCTCCCCGACATTGAGTATCAAGAGTCCACCATACGTGCTGAACGGTCCGGCGAACTCGACGCGTCCGTCGAAGGGAGACACTACCTGCGCCTGGCTGCGAGTCCGAATGAATATTCCTTCAGATGCTGTGCCATCTTCAGCCAGTTCGGCATAACGGCGCACCACGTCCCCCGTTGCCGGGGGTCTCAGCCGGCCGCGCGCATCGGCAAATCGCAGGGTTTCCAGGGGCGCATCGGGTGCGCGGGCCGCAACCAGGTCCCGCATCGGGCGCATATGCGGCGCGGGAATGCTGTCCGGCAGTTCGATTCGGCGCGGATTGAGGCTGGGCATGACGGCGGCCATCTGCGTCAGCTCGCTCAGGAGCGAGCGGATCGAGCGGGCCCGTTCACCGGCCGAGCTGGAGGCTTCGAGGAAGGCCACCGCCTCATCGCGGCGGCGGGCTTCCAGTGCCCGGCGCTCGGCGATCAGCGCCTGCAGCTCCAGCCGCTGGGCCGACAGCGCGTCTTCCGCGCTGGCCAGGACAGTGCTCTGGGTCTCGATGTCGCTGCGAATCGCGCGCAGCCGCGCCAGCTCCTCGGACAATGTCTGGGCGCGCGCCTGGAGTTCGGGAGCAACCTGCGCCATCAGGGTCGCGGCCCGGGCGGCCTGCGCGGCATCGTCCGGTGCTGCCAGGATAGCCGGAGGGGTCTGGGTCTCGATTCTCTGGATCGCGGCGAGAATATCGGTGAGGGTTTCGCGTTCAGCGGCGAGCCGCGCCAGGATGTCAGCCTCTTCGCTGCCCAGCCGGGCCAGCTCGCCCGTGGCGGCCAGGGCGGCCTGTTCGCTATTGCCGACGCGTTGGCCCAGTTCCACCAATTGGCGTTGCATCAAGGCGATTTCCGCGGCGACTTCTTCGGCCTGTTCACGGGCCGCTTCGGCGCGCGCGGCCGCTTCGCGGGCCTCCTGCTCGAGCTGTTCGGCCGTGGCCGCATCGGCTGGCGGGGCGCCAGCCGGCTGAGCCTGGGTCAGCACGAGGGTGAGGGCGAGGAGATACATGCGCTGACGCTAGCTGCTTCCCGGTTAAGGCTTACTCACGATGATAGGGCGTGCCGGCGAGAATCGAGACGGCACGGTAGATTTGCTCTGCCAGCATGACCCGCACAAGCTTGTGCGGCCATACCGCCGGACCGAAGGCCAGCATCAGGTCGGGCCGGGGCAGGACCTCATGGTCATGCCCGTCTGCCCCGCCGATCGCAAACACGACCTCGCGGCAGCCAGCATCACGCCATTCGCCCAGCTTGCGGGCGAGATCGGGCGATTTGAAGGCCTTGCCGCGCTCGTCGAGCAGCACGAATTTGACGTCCCCGCCCAGGCTTTCCGCGAGGGCGCGGCTCTCATCCGCCTGTGTCTTGAGGCTGCGATTGTCGATCTGGGTTTCGGTGAGCGGGCCCAGACCGATGGCCCGGCCCGCGATTGAGCACCGGTTGGTGTAGTCATCGACGAGCTCGCGCTCCGGGCCGGAGCGTACACGCCCGATGGCTGCGATGCGGAGCTTCACCTAGACGGCCGGCTGGTCCGGTGATGTCGGGGTTTCCGGATCGACGGACCACATTTTTTCCAGATTGTAGAAGCTGCGGACTTCCGGGCGGAACAGATGGATGACGATATCGCCCGCATCGATCAGCACCCAGTCACAGGTCTGCAATCCCTCGATGCGTGTCTTGACGCGTCCGGTTTCCTTCAGGGTATCAATCAGATGATTGGCGATGGCGCTGACGTGGCGCGAAGACCGACCCGAGGCGATGATCATGATGTCGGTAACCGAGGACTTGCCGCGAAGATCGATCGCAACAACGTCTTCAGCCTTGTCGTCATCGAGAGTCTCGAGGATGAGCGCTTCCATTTCCTCGAGGGGACCGTCTTCTCCGATGACCCGGACGGCAGCTGCCGTTTCTTCCTTGGTCCGGCGCGATGTTTCCGTAGACAGGGCGGGTGTCCTTTCTGACAACCAATACAATTTTGTGCCTATATCACGCTTTCGCGTTTGGTTCGAGCCAATGCAGCGAGAAGAGTTCAGCTGGGTCGGACCAGCTCCTGAGAACGTCAAAACCTGCCGAGCGCGCCAGCGTCTGAAAACTCTCAGGCGTGAACTTGTGCGAATTCTCGGTGTGGATCCGCTCCCCCCTGGCCAGCGAGAAGGCCTGTCCACCCACTTCGAACTTCTGCGGTTCCAATGCTTCGAGATGCATTTCGATGCGGGACTTGTCCGCATTCCAGACCGACACATGCTTCAGCTGTGACGGGTCTAGCGTGCCCTTGAGCTCGGCATTGATGCGGTCGACCAGGTTGAGGTTGAAGGCGGCGGTGACGCCCTGGGCGTCGTCATAGGCCGCTTCCAGGGTAGCCGGTGATTTCACGCGGTCGGCACCGATCAGGATGGCATCGCCCGCGCGCATGCCCTGCCGGAAGCCGGCCAGCACGTCTCGCGCGGCATCGGGCTCGAAATTGCCGATCGTCGAGCCGGGAAAGAACAGGATCCGCCGGCCCTGCGGCAGTGGCAGATGGTCCAGCGACAGTCCGGTGGTGAAGTCGGCACATATGGCACCCGTATGCAGATCGGGATAATCGCGCGCCAGCTCCTCGCAGGCCGCGATGAGATGCTCGCCGGAAATATCCAGCCCGACATAGCCGGCCGGACTGTCGAGCGCGTCGAGAAGCTTGCGGATCTTCACGCTTGAACCCGAGCCTGGTTCGATGACAACGGCGCCGGGCCCGGCGAGGTCGGCCAGTTCGGGCCCGATCCGGTCGAGCAGGGCCAGCTCGGTCCGCGTCACATAATATTCCGGAAGCCCGGTGATCTGGTCGAACAGGGCCGAGCCGGCGGCATCATAGAAATAGACCGGCGGGATGGATTTGGGTGTCGCAGCCAGGCCCGTCAGGACATCGCGCAGAAAATCCCCGGCGGGCGGGTGCTGGTCGTCGAAGAAATCCAGCGCGGCATGAACCGGAGATTGGCCGAGGGTGAGATCGGTCATGATGAGGTCCTGCCTGCTTCGAATTGGAGGTTTCAGCTTCGCGCGCGCAGCGCCGTCGAGGAATGCCAGTCTAACGGTTCTATCAGATAGGTCCACGCCGGCGCCTTTTTCAGGGGCAGCTGGGCGAGACCCTGTTCACGAATCCTTGAGTGCGCATACATCCGCACGACCGGAGCGAGGCGGGCGCGGACCGCGTCGTGCGGGCGCGAGACCACCGCGATCGGAATCGATTCGAATATCTCGCGCCACTGGCCCCAGCGATGAAAGCTCTTGAGATTGTCGGCGCCCATCAGCCAGACAAAGTGAACGCCGGGATAGAGCCGGTTGAGGGCGCGTACCAGATCAATCGTGCGATTGCAGCCCAGCCGCGACTCGAAATCGCTGATCACCATGCCGGGCCGGTCGGCCAGGGCCGATACGGCAGCCATGCGGGTCTCCAGATCGTCAGCCTGGCGTTGCTTGAGCGGGTTCTGCGGCGAGACCAGCCACCAGACCCGGTCGAGCCCCAGCCGCCGTTTGGCGGCCTCGGCGACATGGAGGTGTCCCTTGTGTGGCGGATCGAAACTGCCGCCAAACAGGCCGATTTTCATTCCGCGGGCCAGCGCCTCACTGCGCAAGGGCCGGCCGGCCCTCGGCGCGCTGATCAGGCGGCCGTGTGCCATGGGGCTGGACCGGCGCTCAGCCACGGGCGCCGCCGCCTGGAGTGGCGAGCACGATATCGTCGGCATGGACCAGCGCTGCAGCGCGGCGATAGCCCAGCAGCGCTTCGACTTCGCTGCTCTTGCAGCCGCAAATCCGGCGTGCCTCGCTGGCGTTATAACCGCTGACCCCGCGCGCGATCGCCGCGCCGTCCGGCCCGGTAATGCGCACTGCGTCGCCGCGTTCGAAATGACCCTCGATGGCGATGGTGCCGACGGGCAGCAGCGATTTGCCAGCCTGCAGCGCTGACGCGGCGCCGGCATCGATGCGGATTTCACCATTCGGGCTGTGAGCGCCTGCGATCCAGGCGGCACGGGCGCTGACGGCTGATCCGGTCGGGTGGAACCAGCTGCCACATTCCTGCTGCGCCAGTCCCAGGACGGGCCGGGCGGCGGCGCCGGGCCCGATGGCTGTCGCGCAGCCCGAGGCGGTGGCGATCTCGGCGGCCAGGATCTTCGAGCGCATACCGCCCGTGCCGACACCGGTCTCGGTATTGGCACCGCCGGCCATGGCATGGATCGCGGCGTCTATGCGTTCGATCTCGCCGATCCGGCGCGCACCGGGATGGGTGCGCGGATCATGGTCGAACAGACCGTCGATATCCGAGAGCAGGACGAGAAGGTCCGCCCCGATCAATTGCGCGACCCGGGCTGCGAGCCGGTCATTATCGCCATAGCGGATTTCATCCGTGGCGATGGTGTCATTCTCATTGACCACCGGCACGGCGCCGAGATCGAGCAGGGTGTTCAGCGTCGCGCGGGCATTGAGCCAGTGGCGGCGCGATTCGGTGACGTCGAGGGTGAGCAGGGCCTGCGCCGTGGGGCGGCCATGGCGGGCAAAGGCGCGCTCCCACTCACCGATCAGCACGGGCTGTCCGGCCGCGGCGGCGGCCTGCTTCTGTTCCAGGGTCAGCGAGCCGGCGCCGAGGCCCAGCCGCGGGCGGCCGAGGGCGACGGCACCGGAGGAGACCAGCACGACACGCCTGTTCTGCCCGGCCAGCGACGCGATATCGTCTGCGATCGCGTCAATGACGGACGGTCCTGACTGCAGCAGGCTCGATCCGACCTTGACCACGATGCAGCGGGCCGCGTCGAAGCCGGGGCGTGTCACGGGGTCCAGCCTTCCTCGTCGGGTTCGGCAACGCCGGCACGGACCTGCTGGACGATACGCCAGGCTTCCGAACACAGCCGCTTCACGCCGTCACCGGAGACGCCGGACAGGCGCATGACCTTCTTGCCGGTCGCCTCCTCGAGCAGTTTCGCCTTGGCCTCGACTTCCTCTTCGGGAATGGCGTCGATCTTGTTCAGCGCGAGGATTTCGCGCTTTTCAGTAATGCCGCCGCCATAGGCCGCCAGCTCGTTGCGCACCGTATGATAGGCCACGACCGGATCGTCCTGCGTGCCGTCGATCAGATGGATGATCGAGGCGCAGCGTTCGATATGGCCGAGGAAACGGTCGCCAATGCCGGCACCCTCATGCGCGCCTTCGATCAGGCCGGGAATGTCGGCCACGATAAAGCGCGAGCCCGGGCCCAGATCGACGACGCCGAGATTGGGATAGAGCGTGGTGAAGGGATAGGCGGCGATCTTCGGATTCGCCTTGGAGACGACACTGAGGAAGGTCGACTTGCCGGCATTGGGCAGACCGACCAGGCCGACATCGGCGATCAGTTTCAGGCGCAGCCAGACCCAGCGTTCCTCGCCCGGCCAGCCGGGGGTGGATTTGCGCGGGGCGCGATTGGTCGCCGACTTGAAGCGGGCATTGCCCTGGCCGCCATCGCCGCCACGCGCCAGCAAGACGCGCTGGCCCAGCTCGGTCATGTCGGCGAGGACTTCTTCCTTGTCCTCATCGAGGATTTGCGTCCCGACCGGAACCTGCAGGATGACGTCTTCGCCGCCCTTGCCCGAACGGTCGCGGCCATGGCCATGACCCCCGGTATCGCCCTTGAAGTGCTGCCGGTAGCGATAGTCGATCAGGGTGTTGAGACCCTCCACGGCTTCGGCCCAGACATCCCCGCCCTTGCCACCATCGCCGCCATCGGGGCCACCGAATTCGACAAAGGCTTCGCGCCGGAAGGACATACACCCCGCCCCGCCATTGCCGGAACGGACATAAACTTTAGCCTGGTCGAGGAATTTCATCGGACAATCTCTATTGTGTGCGCCCCTTATACCGGTTTCCCCGGTATAAATAAGCGTTTCTCGTCATTGCCGCGCCCGGCCTCAGGCCGCCGCCAGATCCAGTTTCATATCCAGGCAATTGGCGCGAGCCAGCCGACCGAGACAGAATTGCTCGCAGGCCTCGCCCGTATAGCGAAAGCCGAGCTTTTCCAGTACCCGGCCGGACGCCGGATTGTCGTCATAATGGCCGGCTGTGACGGCCTGTGCCGCCAGTTCGTCGCGGGCATAATCGATCAGGGCCTGCCCGGCCTCGGTGGCCAGGCCGCGCCCCCAGAAAGGCTTGGCGATCCAGTAGCCGATTTCCCAATCCGCCTCGGGCGAGCGCTTGAAAACCCCCGCCATGCCGCACATTTCGCCGCCATCCACGTCGCGCGTCTGGAGGATCAGGTGGCGGTTGGCGGTCTTGTCCCAGCCGGCCAGGCGCATCAGCACCCACATTTCCGCTGCCGGCTCCGGATAGGGATGCGGGATCAGCATCGTCATTTTCGCAATATCGTAATCGCCGGCATAGCGGGCGATGTCCGGCGCATCGCTCATCTCTGGCGGGCGCAGCAGCAATCTCGTCGTTTCGATCCGCGGACCCATCATGGTCTCCATTGGGTTGCGGGGAGGCAAACAAAAGGGGAGACGGTGACCCGTCTCCCCTGATGCGCGATTGCGCTGTCGAGCCCCGCTGGTAACAGCGAACGGCTCGATATGTGCGAACCGTTTATTCAGCGGCGTCTGCCATCGGCTGAACCGATACATAGGCCTTGTTGTTGGCTTTCTTGGCGAAAACCACACGGCCTTCGGTAAGTGCAAAGAGGGTATGATCCTTGCCCATGCCGACATTGGCACCCGGATTCACCTTGGTGCCGCGCTGACGCATAATGATGTTGCCCGGAATGACGACCTGGCCACCGAACTTCTTGACGCCAAGGCGGCGACCAGCGGAGTCGCGACCGTTACGGGATGAACCGCCTGCTTTTTTGTGAGCCATTGATTAGCCCTCCGTTCCTTGAGCGAGCGTCTTGGCTTGCTCGATCCAACCTTCACGTTCGATCCGGCCTTTGAAGCTCAGCTTTTCGCCGAACTCTTCAACATCAGCCGGGGTCCAGGCTGCGATCTGTGCGAAGGTGGTGATGCCTTCAGCGTGCAGCTTCTTTTCCAGGGCAGGGCCAACGCCGGAGAGGACCTTGAGGTCATCCGCGGCGGCTTTCTTTGGTGCAGCGGCCTTCTTGGCAGCAGCAGGCTTGGCTTCGGCCTTCGGCGCAGCGGCCTTCTTCGGCGCTGCAGCCTTGGCTTTCGGAGCAGCCTTTGGAGCCTCGGCTTCGGCCGGGGCCGCAGTCGTGGTCTTCAGGGCTGTCTTGGCCTTGGCGCCTGGCATCACGATTTCGGCGATGCGCACAACCGTGCCCCACTGGCGGTGGCCCTGGGTACGGCGGTAATTCTTGCGGCGGCGCTTCTTGAAGACAATGATCTTGCGGGCGCGGTTGGTGTCGAGCAGTTCGCCGATCACCTGGGCACCATCAACCACCGGCGAACCGACGGTCACGCCTTCATCACTGCCCAGCATCAGCACATCACCAAGCGACAGGGTGTCACCAGGCTGGCCTTCGAGCTTCTCGATACGAATTTCGTCGCCGGCTGCAACGCGGTACTGCTTACCGCCGGTCTTGATCACTGCAAACATGATCTCGGTTTCCTTTGTTCAGCAACGTCCTTCACCGGTTTTTCCGGCAATGGCGCGGCTCTTTTTCTTCACCCCGTATCCCCGGAGCGTTGTTTCAACAATTACCGGTCCGCGCAGCGGGCTGCACAGACAGGAGCGGGCGTTATACGCACGCCACAGGCAGAGTCAACGCTGGCAACAGCAACAAGCCTGCTGGCATTGGCAGTTTCCGCCTCTTGATTTTGTCATCGGGCTGGTACAGAAAGCGCCTCCCCGCGGAGAGGTGCCAGAGTGGTCGATTGGGGCGGTCTCGAAAACCGTTGAACCGCAAGGTTCCGGGGGTTCGAATCCCTCCCTCTCCGCCATTGTCTTCCAAGACATGATCGCCCGACCCGCCCACAGCCCTGCCGCAATCGCCGCATGGCGTGTGCCTGCGCGCTGCGCTAGGTTTGGTCTGATCCCTTGTTCGAGGACCTGCCATGCCATCCGCCCCCCGTTTTCATGACGAGCCGGACGCCGTCGCCGATGCGATCATCGCCACGGTTGGCCGCAAGATCGTGCTCGCCCTGCCACTCGGACTCGGCAAGCCCAACCACATCGTCAACGCGCTGGTGGCGCGGGCCATCGCCGATCCGGGAATCGATTTGACGATCTTCACGGCCCTGACTCTGGAAACCCCGGCGCTCGGCAGCGAGCTGGAGCGGCGTTTTCTCGAGCCGGCGATGGAACGTCTGTTCGGGGCCTATCCGCCGCTGACCTATGCGGCGGCCCTGCGCGATGGCTCCCTGCCGGACAATATCCGCGTCGACGAGTTCTTCTTTCTCGCCGGACGCTGGCGCGGCGTCGCGCGGGCGCAGCAGAACTATATCTGCGCCAATTATACGGACGCGCAGCGCTATATCCTCGACCGCGGCGTCAATGTGGTCGGCCAGCTGGTCGCGAAACAGACCGGCGAGGCGGGGCCGCTCTACAGCCTGGGCAGCAATCCCGACATCACGCCCGACCTGCTCCAGGCACGCGCCGAGGGGCGGGCGGACTTCATGTTTGTCGGCCAGGTCAATTCCCAGATGCCCTTCATGGGCGGCGCGGCGGCCGAGGTCGCGGAGTCGGAATTCGCCCATATACTCGAGAGCGACGCGACGGATTTCGAGCTCTATTCCGCGCCCAAACGGCCCGTGAGCATGGCGCAGCAGGCGGTCGGCCTGCAGGTGGCGCGTCTCGTCCCCGATGGCGGCACATTGCAGATCGGCATCGGTGCTGTCGGCGATGCCGTCGCCCAGGGCCTGATTATGCGCCATGCCCAAAACGATGCCTTCAGACCGCTCTCCGCGGCCCTGCACACCGGCGATTGCGAAGCCCTGGCCTGTGAGGACCAGCCGTTCGAGGCGGGACTCTATGGCGCCAGCGAGATGTTGACTGACGGTTTCCTGCAGCTGGAAAAGGCCGGCGTGCTCAAGCGCGAGGTCGATGGCGCGGTGGCCCATGCGGCCTTCTTCGTGGAATGCCGCGATTTCTATACCGCCCTGCGCACCCTGCCCGAGGCACGGCGGCGGCGCTTTGCGATGTCACCGGTCAGCTTCACCAATTCGCTCTATGGCGGCGTGGAGGAGCGCCGGCGGGCGCGGGTCGATGCGCGCTTCATCAACAGCGCCATGATGGTGACCCTGCTCGGTGCGGTGGTCTCGGATGCGACCGGTGACGGCCAGGTGGTCAGCGGGGTCGGCGGCCAGTTCGACTTTGCCGAACAGGCCTTCGCCCTCGACGGCGCGCGTTTCATCATCACCATTGATGCGGTGCGCACCAAGCGCGGCAAGACGGTCTCGAATATTGTCTGGTCCTATCCCCACACCACGATCCCGCGGCATCGGCGCGATATTGTCGTCACCGAGTACGGCATCGCCGACCTGCGCGGCAAATCCGATGCGGATGTGGTCGCCAGCCTGCTCAACATCGCCGATTCCCGCTTCCAGGACGACTTGCTCGCGACCGCCAAACAGGCCGGCAAGATCGCCGCGGATTACGAAATCCCCGCCTGCTACCGCAACAACACCCCGGAACGGATTCGCGCGACCCTGGACGGGGCCCGCAAGGCCGGCCATCTGCCCGACTTCCCCTTCGGCACCGATTTCACCCCGGTCGAGCAACGCCTGATGCCGGCGCTGGAATTGATGAGCAATGCCTCCGCCTCGGCGGTCTCGACGCTGCGTCTCGCCCTGGCCGGCGCGCTGTTGTCGCTGAAAGGCCGGACCGATGACGAGGCCCTGGCCCGCATGGCGCTCGACCGGCCTTCGGGTTTGATGGACAGGCTGTATCGCTGGATGCTGGCCGCCGCGCTGAAACAGTCCGCCGACGGCTGATCCTCGCCGTCAGGCTTTCACGCCGGCCTCGAGAATCGCTTCGGCCAGGCGGGCAATCGCCCCGGTATCGAGGCTGTCGCTGCGCAGGGTGAGAACCGGCTCGTCCTCGCGATGCTTGCGGGCCCGGTTATAGGCGACATCGTAGTGCGCCGAGATCAGTTCGGCCGCCAATTGGCGGTATTCACCGGCCGCATGAAGTTCGCGCCAGCTGGCGATCAGAGTCTTGGCGTGACGGCTGGCGAGCTGGTCGAGCGAGGCGTTGAGCTTGGCGGTGTCCGCAACCAGATCGGGATAGGCCTCGACCAGATAGGCGGCGCGTGCGGCGACCGGCGCCGAGATCGCGATCCGGGGCGCGGCTTTCATGGCCGCCCAGATCCGCGATGGCAGCTGTCGCCGGCCGACCATGTTGGATTCCGCCTCGACATAGACCGGCCGCGACAGATCCATCGCCCGCAATTCCTGCCAGATGAGAGTCTCGAACCGTTTCTGGCTCGGTTGCGGCGTGGCAGAAAAATCGCCAAAGGCTGAGCCGCGATGCACGGCCAGGCCTTCCAGGTCGAGCACTTGCGCGCCCCTGGCGGCGAGCTGGTGCAGGATGGCGGTCTTGGCGGTGCCGGTCTGGCCATCGATCAGGATGAAGGGCAGCGGGGCTTCCGAATGCTCCAGCTGTGCCACGACTTCGCGGCGCCAGGTGCGATAACCGCCGCGCAGCAGGGATATCTTCCAGCCCACCGCAGACAGCACCAGCGCCATCGAGCGCGAGCGCATGCCGCCGCGCCAGCAATAGAGCAATACGCGCGATTTGCGCGGCAGCCCGGCCAGGGCGGTCTCGAGATGATGGCCGATATTGCGGGTCACCAGGGCGGCGCCCTCACGGCGGGCATCGAAGGTGGAGACCTGTTTGTAAATCGTGCCGACGCGCACGCGCTCATCATCGTTCAGGACAGGCAGATTGATCGCGCCGGGCAGATGGTCCTCGGCAAATTCCGATGGCGAGCGGACATCGACGATCAGATCGAAACCGGCCAGGCTGGCCGCGTCCGTGTCATCGAGCATCGCATAATCGGGCATGGGCGCAGTATACTCCTGTCGATCAATCCCACCGGGCATGGCGAGCGTCATGCCATTTGCCAGGAAATCCCATGACCGATCTCACAACGCCGCCCCTGCTGACAAGTCTGG
>NZ_JBLWTD010000009.1:84127-106979 GCF_048270265.1 Maricaulis sp.
TGCCATGCCGGCCGAACTGGTCGTCGATGCCTCGACCCGCGATGACGCCGCGGTCTATCGCCTCGGCGATGATCTCGCCATCGTGGCGACGACCGATTTCTTCACCCCGATCGTCGACGACCCGTTCGATTTCGGGCGTATCGCAGCGACCAATGCCCTGTCCGATCTCTACGCCATGGGCGCGCGGCCGATCTTCTGCCTCGCCATTGTCGGCATGCCGCTGGGCAAGCTGCCGCTGGACACGATCCGCGAGATTCTCAATGGCGGCCGCACCGTTGCCGAAGCTGCCGGTGCCCCGATTGCCGGCGGGCATTCGATCGATGCGGCGGAACCGTTTTATGGTCTGGTGGCGCTGGGGATTGTCCATCCTGACCGCATGCTGACCAATGCCGGTGCCAAGCCCGGTGATGTGTTGATCCTCGGCAAGCCGCTGGGCATCGGCATCTACAGCGCTGCGATGAAGCGCGGCATCATAACGCCGGAAGACCAAGCCGAGATGATCGCTTCGACCACATTGCTCAACCGCCCCGGTACGGATCTCGCGGCGCTTGATGGCGTGCATGCCGTCACCGATGTCACCGGCTTTGGCCTGCTCGGGCATTTGCGCGAGGTGTGTGAGGGCAGCGGCGTGGCCGCCACGCTGAAACGCGATGCCATTCCGGTCTTCCCGGGCGCGCGGCGTCTGGCCGAGACGGGTGTGCGCACCGGTGCTTCGGTGCGGGTCTGGGCCTCGGTGGGCGATTTCGTGACGGCGCCGGACGACTGGCCTGATCATGAGCGTGACCTGTTGTGCGATCCGCAGACGAGTGGCGGCCTGCTGGTTTCCTGCGCACCGGATTGCGTCGCGGACGTGCTGGCCGTGTTCGCGCGCCACGGCCATGAGGCGGCGACAGTGATCGGGAAGATCGAGGCCGGAAAGCCGGGCATCAACCTAGTCTGAGACCGGGCCTAAAGCGGCAGGATTTGCGTTTCCTCGCCGGCCTTCGCGGCCGGTGCCTCGATCTCGCGCCGGATCAGCGCATCGGCGCGGACGAGAGCGGACAGGGCCGAGGAATCCTGGTTGCCGAGCGGGTGAACCCGGCCGGTCTGCGGATCGATGCGGGCGCGGACGAAATTCTCGCGCATCCCGTTCGCCGCCATGTCTTCGCCGAGCCGCGCCGTCTTGAACTCCAGCGTCTCGGGCCGGCCGCACAGCACGGCCAGTGCCGGCCGCAGCAACAGGCGCGCCATGACCAGGGACGAGACCGGATTGCCCGGCAGGCCGAGAAAGGCCACATCGCCCAGCCGGCCGAACCAGCTCGGCTTGCCCGGTTTGACGGCGATCTTGCCGAAGTCGAGCACGCCGCCCATGGCCGTGAAGACCTGGCGCAGATGGTCATGATCGCCGACCGAGGCGCCGCCAATGGTGACGACGATATCGAGGCCCTGTGTGGCCTCGAGTTTCGCACGGACATCGGCCTGGCTGTCGCGGGCAATGCCGAGATAGACCGGTTCGCCGCCCCATTGCCGCACCAGACCGTCCAGCCCCCAGGCGATGGAATTGATGATCTGGTGGGGGCCGGGTGTCTGGCCCGGCTCGACCAGTTCGTCGCCGGTGGACAGAATCCCGACGCGCGGGCGGCGATGCACGGTCAGTTCCGACAGGCCGGCACCGGCGGCGAGGGCGACAGCATCGGGGCCGAGCACGGCGCCGGCCGGCAGCAGCGCGTCACCGGCGTTGAAATCAATCCCGGCGGCACGGACATTCGAGTTGGGGCGCGGTGTGTCATCGAGCGTGATATGGTTGCCATCGCGGGTGACGCGCTCCTGCATCACCACCTGGTCGGCGCCCTGCGGCATCGGCGCGCCGGTCGAGATGCGGATCGCATGGCCGGGTTTCAGCTTCAGGTCGAAACCATGGCCGGCCGCCGATTCACCCTGCAGCGCGAGACGTGCGGGCAGATCGCCGAGATCGCGCGAATGAACCGCATAGCCATCCATTGCCGAGGCCGCAAAGGGCGGCTGGGTGAGTTGCGCGACCAGGGGCGCGGCGAGCGTGCGGCCAAAGGCTTCGGTCAGGCTGCAGGGCTCGGCCTCCAGCGGCAGCAAGGCGGCGGTGATGCGGGCGCGGGCGGCGGTGACCGGGATCATGATGTCAGTCATTGCGGCGATAATCTCCCGACTTCCCGCCCGTCTTCTCGTCCAGCACGATGTCGGAAATCCGCATCGACTTATCGAGCGCCTTGGCCATGTCGTAGAGCGTCAGCGCGGCCACGGAGACGGCGGTCAGGGCTTCCATCTCGACGCCGGTCCGGCCACGGGTGCTGACTTCGGCGCGGATGATGAAGTCCGGCGCTGTGGTGCTGGCATTGATGACCACCTTTGCCTTGGTGATGGGCAGCGGGTGGCAGAGCGGGATCAGGTCGGAGGTTTTCTTGGCGGCCATGATGCCGGCCAGTTCAGCGGTCTTGAGCGCATCGCCCTTCGGACCCTGGCCGTCACGGACGGCTTCGAAGGCGGCCTGGCTCATGGTGATGCGCCCGCTGGCGATGGCGCGCCGCTCGGTCTCGTCCTTGCCGCCGACATCGACCATGCGGATGCGGCCATCGCTGTCCTGATGGGTGAGTTTGGCGCTCATGCTCAGCGCTCCATCAGGCGGGGAATGAGGTCGACGAGATTGCACGGGCGGTGCGTGCGGTCGAATTCATCCTTGAGGATATGGTTCCAGACATCCTTGCAGCCGCCCATCGAGCCGGGAATGGCAAACAGATAGGTGCCGCCGGCAATCCCGGCGGTGGCGCGTGACTGGATGGTCGAGACGCCGACCGAGCGGAAGCTGACCTGGTGATAGACGGCGGAGAAGCCCTCCATCTCTTTCTCATAGAGCGGCTTGAAGGCTTCCGGTGTCACATCGCGCCCCGTCAGGCCGGTGCCGCCGGTGGCGATCACGGCGTGGATGGCGGGGTTGGCGATCCAGGTTTGCAACTGCGCCTGGATGGCGCCGATATCGTCGGCGACGATGGCATGATCGATGACGGCATGGCCCTCGGCGCTGATCTGTTCGCGCAGCCAGGGGCCGGTCTTGTCGGTCTTGGCATCCCGGCTGTCGGAGACGGTCATGACGGCGAAGCCGATCGTGTCGGGAATGGCGTTCATGCGGTGAATTCCTTGCTTCCGGTCAGCCATGCGGCTGCGGCTTCATCGTCGCCGGGGCGGGGCTCGACCCAGTGCGAGCCGCTGGTAGTGTATGCGCGTTTCCAGAACGGGGCCTGGGTCTTGAGAATATCGATCATGAAACCGGTCGCCTCAAGCGCCGCTTTCCGGTGAGGGGCCGAGGCGCCGACGAAGACGATGGGCTCGCCAATCGCCATCCTGCCGACCCGGTGAATGATCATCGCCTCGCCCAGCGACCAGCGCCGCACGGCTTCCCCGGCGATGCGGCCGAGGGCCTGTTCGGTGACGCCGGGATAATGCTCCAGCTCCAGCGCCACCAGATCATCGCCGCCGCGCACCTGTCCGGTAAAGCTGGCGACAGCGCCGCAGCTGGAATCCTGGCCCGTCAGCGCATTGAGCAGGGCGCCGGGATCGAAGCTTTCCGTCTGGACCTTGACCGTCACTGCCACCGTCTAGCCCCCTGAAAAAGGCGGGCAGAAGGCGATGGTGTCGCCATCCTGGAGGGATTGGCTGCGCGGTGCGATCTCGTCATTGATGATCAGGCGCACCGAAGGATGGGCGAGCGCCTCGGCTGCCGGATCGCGGGCGATCAGCCATTCGGCGAGGCCGCCGCCATCAATGCCCGGCATGTAGTCGACGACAGATTCGGCAGTGCCCATCCTGTCGCGCAGGGCGGCGAAATATCGGATCGTCAGGGCCATGTTCAGCCTCCGGTATGGGCCATGGTGCGCCCGACTTCGGTCGCGGCGCCGGCGGAGACGTCAAAATCATGCGCCTGCGGTTTGAGCGCCATGGCCTCGTCGAGCAGGGCATCAACGGCCTCAAGCCCGCCCTCGCGCAGGGCGGCGCGCAGATCGAGCCGGCCATTGCGGCCCAGGCACATATACAGCTGGCCGGTACAGGTCAGGCGGACGCGGTTGCAGCCGGCACAGAAATTCTCGGTCAGGGGCGTGATCAGGCCAAGCCGTCCGCCCGTCTCCCCGACGCGCCAATAGCGGGCCGGTCCGCCGGTCTTGTCGGTCAGCGGGGTCAGGGTCCAGTCCTGTTCCAGTTCAGCCTTGACCTGGGCGAGAGACAGGAATTGATCCGAGCGCGCCGCGTCGACCTCGCCCAGCGGCATGATCTCGATCAGGGTCAGATCGAAACCGCGGCCATGGGCCCAGGTGATCAGTTCGCGCAGGGAATGTTCGTTATCATCCTTGAGGGCGACGGTATTGATCTTGACCTTGAGCCCGGCCGCATCGGCGGCATCAATTCCGGCCAGCGTATCGGCCAGTTTTCCGCCGCGTGTCAGACGGGCGAAGGTCGCCTCATCCAGCGTGTCGAGCGAGACATTGATCCGCTTGACGCCCGCCGCGGCCAGCTGGCCGGCAAAGCGCGGCAATTGGGTTGCGTTGGTGGTGAGGCAGACTTCTTCCAGACCGGTGGTGCCGATGCGGGCGCCGAGATTCTCGATCAGCGTCATCACATCGCGCCGCACCAACGGTTCGCCGCCGGTGACGCGGATCTTGGTCACGCCGCGGCGGATGAAGGCATCGCCCAGCTGGGTGAGTTCCTCGAGGGTGAGCAGTTCCGACTTCGGCAGAAAGTCCGGCCGTGCCTTCATGCAATAGACGCAGCGCAGGTCGCAGCGATCGGTCACTGACAGGCGCAGATAGGTGATGTGCCGCCCGAAATGATCGATCAGCGGGCGCTGTCCTGCGGCGGTGCCGGTAGCGTTTGAAATCGAACCGTCCACAAAAACCCCTGTCGCGGCAAACTCACCGGCTTGATAAACATCAAAAAACGCCGCCTGGCGAAGCGGCGAGAGGTCGCAGTCTAGCGCGAAGCGTGGCGGGGCGCGAATGCGGAGATGCCCCGATGGCGCGATTGTGAGGCGGTGGAGCTGAGTGAGGGAGAAAAGCGCCGACCCGGGGCTCGACACCGGCGGGCGATCCGGGTCTTCTTTGCTGCCTAAACCTTGGGCGCTATCGGGGGACGTCATGCGCGCGATCGGTCTGTTTCTGTTTCTGGCTTTCGGTATCAGCTGGGCTCTTGCCTTTGGCGCCCATCGGGCGGGCGGTTTCGAGGTGATGGGGGCGATGCCGGCGCTCGCCCTGATGAGCGCTTACATGGTCGGGCCGTCAATCGCCGCCCTGGTCACAGCGCTGGTTTTCGACCGGGGACGGCTCGGCGAGGCGCTTGGGTTCAGAGGCTTCCGGCCCGGCCGCATCCTGGTCTGGATACTGGCCGGCTGGCTGATACCCCTCCTCCTGGTCGTCGTGGCCATCGCCGTCAGCCTGCTGGCGCTCGGTGAAGCGCCCGCAGATCCGGTCGCCATCGCCACGGCCCAGTTCGAGGCCAGCGGACAAACCCTGCCCATGCCGGTGCGCGACCTTCTCCTGATCCAGCTGGCGGTCGGCCTGCCGCTTGCCATGGTGTTCAATACGGTTTTCCTGACGCTCAGCGAGGAGCTGGGCTGGCGTGGCTGGTTGCAGCCGCGACTGGCCGGGCTCGGCTTCTGGCCCATGTGTCTGCTGATCGGTGTCATCTGGGGTGTCTGGCACGCGCCGCTGATCCTGATGGGCCATAACTATCCCGGCATGGGCTGGAGCGGGGTGGCGGCGATGACCGTGTTCACTATCCTGCTGACGCCCTATCACGCGCTGGCCCGCGAACGCGGCGGGGTGATTGCGGCGGCGGCGATGCACGGCTCGGTCAATGCCTTTGCCGGTCTGTCGCTGATGCTGATGACCGCGCCGGTCTGGCCCTGGAACGGGATATTGGGCCTGGGCGGGTTTGCCGTCCTGGCGGCCGGGCTCTTGCCGCTCTGGTTCTTTCGCCGCTTCCGGCCGCTGGCCGGGGCCCGGTGAAGGTCATCCTTGAGGGATTGCAGTTTCGGCTTTGGTTTTCGGGCGCGTCTGTGTATCCGACTGATCCTTGGCAAGGCGGGGCAGGGCAAGCCCGGCCGGCCGCCACACCACCAGCTTGTCCGGGACTGGAATTGCCGTGTTGATGCCATCCCTTTCCGTCTTCCGGCACGATGCTTTCCTGCGCTACTGGATCATGCGCCAGGCCAATTCCGCAGCGCGCCAGATGATGGCGGTGGCGATTGGCTGGCAGGTCTATGACATTGCCCGCCAGACCCGCTCGGTCGAGGAATCGGCCCTGCTGCTGGGCATGGTCGGTCTGGCGCAGTTTGCACCGGTTCTGCTGCTCTCGCTGCTCGGCGGGCAGGCGGCCGACCGGCTCGACCGCAAGATGATCCTGGTGATCAGCAATGTCGGCCGCGGTCTGCTCACCCTGGTGCTCGCCGCCAGCCCCTTCTTTGCCGGACCGACAGCGCTGTGGATGATCTTCTCGACCTCGGTCGGGCTGGGCGTGCTGCACGCCTTCGCGCCGGCTGCCTCGAGCGCGCTGTTTGCCCGCCTGGTGCCCCGTGACGAGCTGCGCCAGGCGATCGCCTGGAATTCGCTCGGCTTCGAGGCTGCCGCCATTTCCGGCCCGGCGATCGCCGGCCTGCTCTATATCGCGGGGCCGACAACCGTCTATGCGGTCAGCTTCGTTCTGACCCTGATCTCGATCTACGCGATCTGGAGCGCCCGCACGCCGAAGCACGAGCATGTGCACGGCGTCCACGGGGCGGCCTTGATTCTGGAAGGGCTGCGCTATGTGCGCAATAACCGGATCGTGCTCGGAGCGATCTCGCTCGATCTGATCGTGGTCCTGTTCGGCGGCGTGACGGCGCTCTTGCCGGTGTTCGCGCGTGATATCCTGCACACGGACACCGTCGGGCTGGGCCTGTTGCGCACGGCGCCGGCGATCGGCGCGGCGATCATCGCCTTCATTCTGGCCAGCAAGCCGCTGACCCGCCGGGTCGGGATGTGGATGCTGGTGGCGATCGCCGTCTATGGCGTGGCGATGATCGGCTTCGCCGTCTCGACCGTGCTGCTGGTATCGATGCTGATGCTCGCGATCACCGGCGCGGCCGACATGATCTCGGTCTATATCCGCCAGTCGATCATCCAGCTCTCGACGCCACAAAGCATGCGCGGACGGGTGTCCTCGGTCGAGTTCATGTTCATCTCGGCCTCGAACGAGCTGGGCGAATTCGAGTCCGGCGTCGCAGCCCGATTCCTCGGCCCGGTCGGTGCTGTGCTGATGGGGGGTGTGCTGGCGCTGATTACGGCGGCCAGCTGGTTCAAGCTGTTTCCGGAACTCTCGAACGCCGACGAACTCAAACCCGCCGACGAGGACTAGAGCTGCGGCGGCGATGACGGGTGGCCCGTCATCGCCGGCCGGACAGCCGGATCAGTCTTCTGTCGGCTTGGTTTTCTTCTTCGCCTTTTTCAGCGCGTGGTCCGGTCCACCCGGAGCCGGGCTCTCGGTTGGCGAGCGGCGCTTGACCGGGGCCGAGGCGACCACGGCCGGATCCCAGGGCTTGCTCGGACGCGGTGCGCCGGCCTTGGCGCCAGGTTTGCGATCGGCGCTGAACGGCTTTCCGCGTGGCTTGCCCTTGGGCGCGAACGGCTTGTCGCCATCGGCCTTGCGGGGCTTGGGCGTATAGGGCGTATCGCCATCCTTGCCGCGCGGCTTGTCCTTGGGGACATAAGGGGCTGTGAAAGCGTCATCATCGCGTGACTTCGCCTTGTAAGGCTTGTCGGACTTGCCGGCATAGGGCTTGGGCCGCGGCGTGAAATCGCCGCCGCTCTCGCCATCGCGGCCCGGTTTCGGCCGGCCGGTATAGGCGGCTGGCTGGCGCGGTTTGCGCGGGCGGTCGAGCGGCGCATCGGCGCCACCTTCGTCGCGGGTGATGCGGATCGATTTTTCGCCGCCACCGGCTTTCTGCACCGCGTCCATGAAACGGTCGGACTCCGAGGCGAGGATTTCGAACCGGCTTTCTTCCTCGCCGATCTGGATCGCACCGATCTCGCGCTTGGTGATATGACCGAGACGGCAGATCAGCGGCAGGATCCAGCGCGGCTCGGCGCGGTGCTTGCGGCCGGCGGTGAGACGGTACCAGACGCTGTCGCCAAACGGCTCGCGGCGCTTTTCCGGCGCGCCCGGGCCGTCATTGGAATAGGTGCCGGGATTTTCGATCAATTCCTCGGCTGAAGGCATGTCCGCCTGGCGGCGGTTGAGGAAGGCGGCGGCAATCTGTTCGGCCGAGTAGCGGCTGAGCAGTTCCTGCGCCATGGCGAGGGCATCCTCGTCATAGGTCTCGCTGAGCGCGGGATCGGACATGACGCGTTCGCGGTCCTTGAGTTTGATATCGTCCAGGCTCGGCGCATTGCCCCATTCCGCCTGGATCTTGCCGTCGCGCAAGAGGCGCTGGGCGCGGCCACGGCGGGTGTGCGGCACGATCAGGACGCAGGTGCCCTTCTGGCCGGCCCGACCGGTACGGCCGGAGCGGTGCAGCAGCGTGTCGCTATTGGTTGGCAGGTCGGCGTGGATGACGAGTTCGAGGCCTGGCAGGTCGATGCCGCGCGCGGCGACATCGGTGGCGACGCAGACGCGGGCGCGGCCATCGCGCATTGCCTGCAGGGCCGAGGTGCGGTCCTTCTGGCTCAGCTCGCCGGACAGGGCGACGACGGCAAAGCCGCGATTGCCGAAGCGGCTGGAGAGCCGGTTGACCGCTTCACGCGTGGCGCAGAAGACGATGGCGCTGGGGGCATCATAATAGCGCAGCACATTGATGATGGCGTGTTCGCGATCGCTCGGGGCGACCGAGAGGGCCTTGTATTCGATATCGCTGTGCTGGGCGCGCTCTGAAACGGTGGAGATGCGCACGGCATTGCGCTGATAGCGCTTGGCCATGTCGGCGATCGAGCGGGGAACCGTCGCCGAGAACATCAGGGTGCGGCGGCTCGCCGGCGCGGCGTCGAGAATGTATTCGAGGTCTTCGCGGAAGCCGAAATCGAGCATTTCATCGGCTTCGTCGAGCACGACAGCGCGCAAGGAGGACAGATCGAGCGCGCCGCGTTCGATATGGTCGCGCAGGCGGCCGGGCGTGCCGACGACGATGTGACAGCCGGCTTCCAGCGCGCGGCGCTCGGTGCGCGTGTCCATGCCGCCAACGCAGGTGACGATGCGGGCACCGGTCTCGGCATAGAGCCAGACCAGTTCGCGCTGCACCTGCAGGGCCAGTTCGCGGGTCGGGGCGACGACGAGCGCCATCGGTTCGGCGCCGCGCTCGAAGCGTTCATTTTCGCCGAGCAGGGTTGGCGCGATGGCCATGCCGAAAGCGGCGGTCTTGCCAGAGCCGGTCTGGGCCGAGACCAGAAGGTCGGCGCCGTCGGCTTCCGGTGCGAGCACCGATTCCTGGACTTCTGTGAGGGTGGCAAAACCCTTCTTTTCAAGCGCGCGGGCCAATGCCGGCGCAATTCGGGCATTCAGTGTCATGAGGTATTCTTCCAATCCGGGCGCGTGTTTGCTCCAGATCATGCCTCATGATGCCAGCTAACTGGCTCGGCCGACTGGTCCGATATTCGGGTGACGCGTCGGTGCCACTTAGCACGGCCTGCCGGCTTATGCACATTTTTATATTGCAGTGCAGCAGAGTGCGTGGCGGTTCAGATCGATTGCCCGGTGGTTTCCCAGTCGGTGAGGAAGCTGGCCAGGCCCTTGTCGGTCAGCGTGTGCCGGGACAGGGATTTGAGCACTTGCGGCGGAATCGTCGCGACATCGGCACCGGCCAGGGCGCAGGCCTCGACATGGGCGGACGAGCGGATCGAGGCGGCGAGAATTTCGGTCTCGAAGCCGTAATTGTCGTAAATCGTGCGGATCTTGTGGATCAGTTCCAATCCGTCGACACCGAGATCATCGAGCCGGCCGATGAAGGGCGAGATGAAGCTCGCACCGGCCTTGGCGGCCAGCAGCGCCTGGTTGGCCGAGAAACACAGGGTGACATTGGTCGCAATGCCTTCGTCGGCGAAGGTGCGGCAGGCTTTCAGCCCGTCCCAGGTCAGCGGCAGTTTGACGGTGACATTGCTGGCAATTGCGGCGAGGCGGCGGCCTTCGCTGAGCATGCCGGCGGTATCGGTCGCGATCACCTCGGCGGATACCGGGCCGGAAATCACGCCACAGATCTCGGTGATCACCTCAATGAAGTCCCGCCCGGATTGCTTGATCAGGGACGGGTTGGTGGTGATGCCATCGACAAGACCGGTTTCGGCCAGTTCGCGGATTTCGGAGATTTCGGCGGTATCGATAAAGAATTTCATGGCAACGCATCCTGGTCGCGCGGCCTCCGGGGCAAAGCCGCGATCAGGCCAGCTTAGCGGGCCGAAACCCGCTCACAAGCCTGATCGCCAGTTTTGCCTGGCTGTCACTGAAACCTCACACAGTCTGCCGCGCTTACTGGTCCGATGCCTTGGGTTTGACCTTGTGGATGCCGAGCATGTCGAAGGCGGCTTTCTCGTAGAAGGGCTCGCCGGTGCCGTGGCGGACCTTGCTCATGAAATAGCTCTCGAAGGCTTCCTTGGCGATGTGGACCCATTTGCCTTCCGCGGCCCAATTGACATTGCGGGGCGGAATTTGCGGCATGGCGACGAAGGCGACGCCGCCATCGCCGAAATCGGCGATGCAGACGGCATTCCATGTCGCGACATTGGTGGGCGCCTCGCCATCCATGACGGCCCGCAGGTTTCGCGCTGCCGCGACAACCATGGATTCGATCATGAAGCCGGTCTTGGGCACGCCAACCGGGACGGCGTAATTGCCGACCGGCGGGATCGCGATGCAGACACCGATCCCGTAGATATTGGGATAGGCCGGGTTGCGCTGGTTCTCGTCGACAATGACAAAACCGCGCGGATTGACCAGGCCCTCAATGCCGCGAAGCGTCGGGATGCCGCGGAAGGGCGGCAGCATCATCGAGTATTTGAAAGGCAATTCATGGGTCTTGGCGACGGTGCCGTCTTCGGCGACTTCCTCGACATGCATCAGCCCGTCTTCAACCTTGGTGACGCGGGCGCTGGTGATCCATTTGATGTGCCGGTTGCGCATTTCGCTTTCCAGCAGGCCCTTGGTGTCACCGACGCCATCGAGGCCGAGATGGCCGATATAGGGCTCGGAGGTGACGAAGGTCATCGGTACCTGGTCGCGGATCTTGCGGCGGCGCAGATCGGTTTCCAGGATCATGGCGAATTCATAGGCCGGGCCAAAGCAGGACGCGCCCTGGACGGCGCCGACAATAACGGGGCCAGGGTCCTTGACGAACTCGTCCCAGACGGGCTTCGCGGCTTCGGCATGATCGACATGGCAGACCGACTGGGTGAAGCCATTATGAGGGCCAAGCCCCTCGATTTCATCAAAGGCGAGCTCGGGGCCGGTACAGATGGCGAGATAGTCGTAGGTGACGGTCTCGCCATTGGCGAGTTCGATCGAATTGTCTTCCGGGCGCAGCTTGGTTGCGGCGGAATGGATGAAATCGATCTTCTTCTTGGCAAACATCGGCTCCAGCTCGACCTTGATCTGGTCGGGCCTGCGCCAGTCGACAGCCACCCAGGGATTGGAGGGGGTGAAGTGGAAGGTCGCGCTGTCACTGATGACGGTAATCGTATCGGTCTTGCGGGCGTGCTTGCGCGCCTCGAGCGCCATCGGTACGCCGCCCAGTCCGGCTCCCAGTACAACAATATGTGCCATGTCACGCTCCTTCAGGGTTGAGAGGGTCGCTGATCAGCCTTGCAGGCTGTCGGCGGCGATGCAGAAATCTTCCTTGAGATGTTTGAGAATCCCGTGGCAGCGGTCATCCGCGATCGAATAGTGAACCTGCAGGCCCGCCTTGCGGCCGGCGACCAGGCCCTCGCTGCGCATCTTGGCGAGGTGTTGCGACATCGCTGATTGCGACAGGCCCGCCATCTCACACAATTCCGAAACCGTCGCTTCCCCCAGTGCCAGGCGGCACAGGATCAGCAGGCGCTTTTCATTCGCGAGCTGCTTGAGGAAGACGGCGGCGTCGCCAGCCTGATGTTGCAGTTCGGCGAAATGGCTATCGGCTGTGGGCTGGATCGGGTTTGCGGTCATCGGTTTTCCAAACATTAGTTGACACTAAAATATCTTTCACTACATTAGTTGTCAATTATGTTTTCTTCATCCCCAGGGAGATGCCCCGATGAGCCTGCGTGAGTTGGACCCGAAGACCGCCGTTGAGGCGATGCAATCAAACAAGGCCATCCTGATCGATGTGCGCGAGCCGCGCGAATACGCCTCCGAGCGGATTCACGGTGCCTTGCTGTTTCCCCTCTCGACCTTTGACCCCGCCGCCCTGCCTGTCGACAAGACCCGCGAGGTGATCTTTCACTGCGGTTCCGGCAAGCGTTCCGCCGATGCGGTAGCGCGTTGCGAGGCGGCAGGCGTGCCGATCACCACGCATGTCCGTGGCGGGCTGATGGCCTGGAAGCAGGCCGGCCTGGCGACCATCGCCATCGACCCGGCGACGGGCGCCGTTTTCGACCCACAAGCCGTATGAGGCCCCCAATGCGATTGACCGGACTCATTCTCCCGCTGGCCCTCGCGGCCTTCATCCTGCCTGCGACGGCCAGCGCCCAGAGCGGCGGGACGTATACGGTCGTCGAACAGCAAATCGTCGACCGCAAGGCTGTCTTCGCGACGGTCGAGAGTATCGATGTCGTCAGCGCCCGCGCCCGGATTGGTGGCACGATTGGCGAATTGCGGGTCGATGAGGGCGATGCTGTCACCGCCGGTGATATTCTCGCCGTCGTCGTCGACGACCGGATTGCACCGCAGATCGGTGCCGCCAACGGCCAGGTCTCTGCGCTGGAATCGCAATTGGCCCAGGCCCGGATTGATCTGACTCGCGCCCAGGACCTGTTTGACCGCGGTATCTTCCCACAAGCCCGGCTCGACGAGGCGCGGACCGCTGCCGATGTGCTGGAAGGTCAGCTCGCCGCCGCGCGCCAGAACCGCAATGTCCTGGTGCAACAATCGCGGCAGGGTGATGTGCTCGCACCGGCGTCCGGCCGTGTGCTGCAGGTGCCCGTCACCTCCGGCAGCGTGGTCCTGCCAGGCGAAGCCGTGGCGATGATTGCCTCCGAACTCTATCTTCTGCGCCTGCGCCTGCCCGAGCGGCATGCGCGCAGCATTCGCGAAGGCGATGCGGTGATGGTCGATGTCTCAGAACTGACCGGCGACGTCTCGCCTTCGGGCTATATCCGGCAGGTCTATCCCCAGGTCCAGGATGGCCGCGTGATTGCCGATGCGGTGGTCGAGGGGCTGGGAAGCTATTTTGTCGGCGAGCGCGTGCGTGTCTACGTCGCTGTTGATGAGCGTGCCGCCATTCTCGTGCCCGAAACCTATCTGGTGAACCGCTATGGCGTTGACTATGTCCGCCTGCAGCACGCCGATGGCACGCATTCCGACATCGTTGTCCAGCGCGGTCTGGATAGCGATGACGGGGTTGAAATCCTGGGCGGCCTCGCCGCCGGCGACCTGTTGGTGCAACCATGAAGCTGGGTATCTCAGGCAGCCTGACCAAGGCCTTCATCCGGTCACCGCTGACCCCGCTCATCCTGCTCGCCTCGCTGGCGGTGGGCCTGCTGGCCCTGATGGTCATCCCACGCGAGGAAGAGCCGCAGATCTCGGTCCCGATGGTCGATGTGATGGTCAGCACCGACGGTTTGCGCGCCGCCGATGGCGTCGAGCTGGTCACCGAGCCTCTTGAGGCGATCATACGTTCGATCGACGCGGTCGAGCATGTCTATTCCCAGACCACAGACGACCAGGTGATGGTGACGGCGCGTTTCGATGTCGGCACAGATCCCGATGCGGCAATCCTGCGCGTGCATGAACGCATCCGCGCCAATATGGACCGCATCCCCAACGGTATTCCCGAACCCCTCGTGGTCGGGCGCGGAATTGATGATGTCGCGATTGTCTCGCTCACCCTCTCGCCGCGCGCCGACGAAGCCGGGCATTGGGACGATAATGCGCTCTACAATATCGTCGAGGAATTGCGCGCAGCCCTGCTCTCGGTCGAGGATGTCGGCCTGACCTATATCGTCGGCGGCCGCGCCGACCAGATCCGCATCGAGCCCGATCCGGAGCGCCTGTCGCAATACGGCATCACGCTGCAGCAGCTTGCCGGCCGCATTGCCGAAGCCAACCGCTCTTTCCCTGTCGGGAATCTTTCCGCCACCGACCAGACCTGGTCGGTCACCGCCGGCCAGACGCTGCAGGGGATCCCGGATATCGGCCTCCTGCTGGTCACCTCGCGCGATGGCCGCCCGGTCTATGTCCGCGATGTCGCTACCGTTGTGGTTGGCTCGATGCCGACCGATGCCCGCGCCTGGATGCTCAATCGCGAGGAAGGCGAGACTGAATGGAATCGCCTGCCCGCCGTCACCCTGGCGATTGCCAAGCGTGAGGGTGCCAATGCGGTGGTCGTCTCGGAACATATCATCGAGCGTATTGAATCGCTCGAAGGCACGCTGATCCCGCACGGGCTCGAGGTCACCATCACCCGCAATTACGGCGAGACCGCGAATGAGAAGGCCAATGAGCTCCTCTTCCACCTCGCCCTGGCCACCGTCTCCATCGTGCTGCTCGTCACCTTCGTGATCGGCTGGCGTGAGGGTGTGGTGGTGTTTGTCGTCATCCCGACGACCATTCTTCTGACCCTGTTTGCCTCCAATCTGATGGGCTACACCATCAACCGCGTCTCGCTGTTTGCGCTGATCTTCTCGATCGGGATTCTCGTCGATGACGCCATTGTCGTGATCGAGAATATCGCCCGTCACTGGGCGATGCGCGACGGGCGAACCCGTGTCCAGGCAGCCATCGAGGCCGTGGCCGAGGTCGGCAATCCGACCATTGTCGCCACCCTGACCGTGGTCGCCGCCCTCCTGCCGATGCTGTTCGTGTCCGGTCTGATGGGCCCCTATATGGCGCCGATTCCGGTCAATGCCTCGGCGGCGATGATCTTCTCCTTCTTCGTCGCCATGGTGCTCACGCCCTGGCTGATGAAAGTCATCGCCGGCGGCAAGCCCGACAAGCCGGGTGATGCCGAGGCACATGCCCATGAGAGCGAAGGCGTGCTCGGGCGGCTTTATCGCCGTGTCGCGACGCCGGTGATCGCCAGCCGCACCAATGCCTGGACGGTTCTGCTCATTGTCGGGGTCTTCACCCTGGGTTCGATGTCGCTCTTCTTCACCCGGACGGTGACGGTCAAGCTCCTGCCCTTCGACAATAAATCCGAATTCCAGGTCGTCATCGACCTGCCGGAAGGTGCGACCGTTGAGCGTACCGAACGCGTGCTGAGCGAGGCTGCCGATCGTCTGGCGGCCCTGCCGGAAGCGACCTCGATCCAGCTCTATAGCGGCACGTCGGCCCCGTTCAATTTCAACGGCCTGGTGCGTCACTACTATCTGCGCAACCGGCCGGAACTGGGCGATCTCCAGGTCAATCTGGCGCCGAAAACCGAGCGTGACCGCTCCTCGCACGAGATTGCACTCGAAGCGCGTGAATTGCTCGCCGGGCTCGACATGCCCGAGGGCACGGTCGTCCGCGTTGCGGAAATCCCGCCGGGACCGCCGGTGATGGCGACATTGCTGGCCGAGATCTACGGGCCTGATGCCGAGACCCGCCGCGCCGTGGCGACCGAGGTCCGCGCGGCCTTCGCTTCGGTGCCCTATATTGTCGATATCGACGACAGTTTCGGCGTGCCGCGCCCCCGCCTGCGCATTGCGATCGACCAGGACAGCCTCGAATTCTTCCAGGTCCAGCAAAGCGATGTCTATGACACCATCCAGGCCCTGATCGGTGGTACATCCGTGGGCTATTCGCACCGCGGCGAGGGCCGCAATCCGATCGATATTTCGGTTGCCCTGCCGCGCGGTGAGCACAGCTGGAACGAACGCCTCGCCTCGACACCGGTGCCGGCCAACGCCCTGCCGGGCGCGCGCGGCGTCGTTGAACTCGGCGATGTCGTCTCGGTGACCGAAGAGCCCGGCTCCTATCCGATCTATCGCCGCGATGGCCGCTATGCCGAAATGGTGATGGCCGAGCTGGCCGGGGCCTATGAAGCGCCGATCTATGGCATGGGCGCTGTCGCCGAGGCGCTCGATGATCGCCCCTGGACCGAGGCCGTGCCACAGCCGGTGATCCGCCTGCATGGCCAGCCGGCCAGCGATGCCGAGCCGACCCTGCTCTGGGATGGCGAATGGGAGATCACCTATGTCACCTTCCGCGATATGGGCGCGGCCTTCATGGTCGCCCTGCTCGGGGTCTATGTGCTCGTGGTAGCCCAGTTCGGTTCCTTCCGGGTGCCGCTGATCGTCCTCACCCCGGTGCCGCTGACCTTTATCGGCATCATGTTCGGCCACTGGATTTTCGGCGCCGCCTTCACCGCGACCTCGATGATCGGCTTCATCGCCCTGGCGGGGATTATCGTGCGCAACTCGATCCTGCTGGTCGACTTCATCCGTCATGGAGCCGAGGCCGACGAAACGCTGCGTGAGACCCTGCTGCGGGCCGGCGCGATCCGCTTCAAGCCGATCCTGCTGACCGCGATTGCGGCGATGATCGGCGCGGTTGTCATCCTGGGCGATCCGATCTTCCAGGGACTGGCGATCTCGCTTCTGTTCGGCCTGGCCTCCTCGACCCTTCTGACGGTGCTGGTGATCCCGGCGATCTATGTGATCTTCAAGGATCCCGACCAACCCTATCTCCCCCAATCCGGCAATCAGCCTGATGCTGAACCGGTCAAAGAAGGAAATGCCCCATGACCATCAATAGTGCCGTCCGGCTGCTTGCGGGCAGCATGGTCCTGATCTCCATCGCCCTGTCGATCTGGGTCCATCCCTACTGGATCGCGCTGGCCATCTTCGTCGGCTTCAACCTGGTCCAGTCCAGCTTCACCGGTTTCTGCCCGCCCAGCATCATCTTTCGCAAGCTCGGCCTGAAGGACTGAAAGTGATCGCAGCCGGTGCGGGAAGCGGGAAAAGCTGGCATCCGCCTGATTTCCCGCTTGCCCGCCCGTGTCTTCATGCGGTCTGATTGGCGGGATAAAGATCCCGCCAATGCCTGCCGAAAGCCGACCGATCATGAGCCAGACCTCCAGCCTGCCACCCCATGTCGTCATCATCGGCGCCGGCCATGCAGGCGGCGCTGCGGCGGCGCAGCTGCGCCAGAGCGGATTTTCCGGCGCGATCAGTCTGATCGGTGAAGAGCCGGTGGTGCCCTATCAGCGGCCGCCGCTTTCCAAGGCCTGGCTGGCGGGCACCAGTACACTTGACCACGTCATCCTGCGTCCGGCGGACTGGTATCGTGACAATGATGTCGATCTGCGTATCGGCACGCGGGTGGCCGGGATCGACCGCGCTGCGCGCCGCGTCAGTCTCGAGGGTGGCGGCACGATCGGCTATGAGGCCCTGGTGATCGCCACCGGTGCCCGTCCGCGCCATCTCGGTCTGTCCGGCGAGGATCTCGATGGTGTGATGGCCCTGCGCACCCTGGCCGATGCCGAGGCGCTGAAGTCCGGCATGGTCGCCGGCAAGACGATCATTCTTGTTGGCGCCGGCTATATTGGCCTGGAAGTCGCAGCCTCGGCCCGCAAGGCGGGGATGAAGGCGATTGTCGTGGAGCGCGAAGCGCGCAGCGCCGCCCGCGTTGCCAGCGCGACCATGTCCGCCTTTCTGGAAAAATATCATGGCGATCACGGTGTCGAATTTGTCTTCAATGCCGGGGTTAAGGGGTTTGCCGGCAGCGATGGCGTGACGGCGGTCGAACTCGCCGATGGCCGGTCGCTGGCCTGCGATCTGGTTCTGGTCGGCGCCGGCGTGGTGCCCAATGACGAGCTGGCCCGCGAGGCCGGGCTGGAATGCGGCAATGGCATCATCGTCGATGCCGACGCCCGCACCAGCGATCCGTCCATCTTCGCCATTGGCGATGTCTCCTTCCGTCCGCTGGAGCTCTACAACACCCGGTTCCGCCTCGAGAGCGTGCCGAACGCGCTGGAACAGGCGCGCTGTGTCGCCCATGTGCTGACCGGCACGCCGGTGCCGGCACCGGAAGTGCCCTGGTTCTGGTCGGACCAGTATGACCTGAAAATCCAGCTCGCCGGACTGCCGCTCGATGCCACCAGCCAGATCGTGCGCGGTGACCCCGCGACCGGAAAATTCGCCGTGTTCCACATGAAGGGCGATGCCGTGCGCTCCGTCGAGGCGGTCAATGCGCCGCCGGAATTCATGTTCGGCCGCAAGCTGATCGGTCAGGGCACGCCGGTCGATCCCGGACGGCTTGCCGACATTTCGGTATCGATGAAGCAGGTTATCGCCTGATCCATACGCATTTGTTGCGCTGCACAATAGGCGTTGACGGCGGGCGCCTGGACCGCGAATTTCCTTCCGGCCCATCGCCCCGACAAGAAGGACCTGGCAATGCCCGCAAACGAGACCTCCCCGACCCGCAAGACGCCCGCCGAACTGATCGAGGGGCTGGAGCGATTGCTGCGCGTCGAGGAGCTCGATACCGATCTCTATCGCGGCATGCGCAATCCGGGCGGCCAGGGCCGTGTCTTCGGCGGCCAGGTCATCGCCCAGGCCTTGATGTCGGCCGCTGCCTCGGTTGATCCCCAGCGGGTGGTGCATTCGCTGCACGCCTATTTCATGCGGCCGGGCGACGAGAATTTGCCGATCATCTGCCGCGTCGAGCGCGATTTCGATGGCCGCAGCTTTTCCACCCGCCGGGTCGTGGCGATGCAGCGCGGCAAGCCCATCCTCAATCTGGCGGCCTCTTTCCAGGTCCCCGAAGAGGGGTTTGCCCACCAGGCCGAAATGCCCGACGTGCCGCAGCCGGAAGACCTGCTCAGCGAAGCGGAGCTGATCGAGAGCCAGCGCGACGAACTGCCGGAAGCCTTTGTGACGGCGATGACGCGGCCGCGCCCGATCGAGATGCGGGCGGTTCAGCCCTGGTCACTGGTGCGCCCGGAAAAACGCGAACCGGCCCGCCAGGTCTGGATGCGCGCCGCAGCGCCGGTCGCCGGCGACCAGGTCATGCATCGCGCCATCCTGGCCTATGCTTCCGACATGGCCTTGCTCAGCACCAGCATGCAGCCCCACGGGGTCAGCTGGATCAGTCCGGGCATGCAGTCGGCCAGCCTCGATCATGCCCTGTGGCTGCATGGCGATGTGCGCGCCGATGAGTGGATGCTTTACGTCACGGACAGCCCCTGGGCCGGTGGCGGGCGCGGTTTCAATCGCGGGAGTATCTTCACCCGTGAGGGACGCCTGATTGCCAGCACGGCACAGGAAGGCCTGATCCGCCAGCGGCGTAGCTAGCTATCGGCGAACAGGCCGTGTGCGACCGTCGAGCCATACAGGTCGATGGCGGTGCCTTGCGGCAGCGGCGCGATCCAGCCGCGCAGATCATAGGCTGAATTGAGGGCGCCCATGACGATCTGGCTGGCGATCAGCGGATCGATCGTGCGCACCGTGCCTTCGGAAATCCCGTCAATCATCATGCCCGCAAAGCGCCGCGCCAGACGGGTCGAGCGCTCCAGCATGTCGGTGCGCCACTCGCTCGGGAGGACCTGCAGGGCCGTGGTGCGCAGCAGCGGGAACTCGCTGCACAATTGCACGTCCAGCAAGGTGCCGATGGCTGCGGCCAGCTGATCGAGCTGACTGCCGCCAGCCTCGATCGCGGCGCACTGGATCAGCCAGATCCGCTCATGACTGCGCCGGAAGCATTCCAGCACCAGCTCGTCCTTGGCCTCGAGATGATGGTAGAAACTGCCCTTGGTGACATTGAGTTCCGAGGCGATCTGCTCGACCGAGGCGCCGCGATAGCCCTTTTCATTGATCAGGCAGGTGGCGGCGCGGGCGAAATTCTCCGGCATGCCCTCGCTCTCAGGCGTCTGGGCCTGGGGCGTGACCGAGAGCAGTTGCGGCGTCCAGCGGGCGCCGTCCGGGGCGATGCCGTGTTCGAGTACCTCGATCATGCGGCGGCTGATGCGCGGATAGTCGCTGACCGAATACAGCGCCAGCCAGCCGGGCAGCCAGAACATGTTCTGCACCAGGATATGGGCGCGGATGGTGCGCAGGATCTTGTCACGGTCGCTGCGCGGCGGATCGAAGAAGTCGCGCACCTTGCGCAGGGCGCTCACATAGCGGGCGGTCAGTTCGCTGCGGAACGGCTCGCCCAGGGCCCGGATATCCGAGAGTACGGTGATCGGGCGCGCCTGATTGAGTTCGATCCGGGCGTGCAGCTCCAGATGCGCCTCGACATAGCGCGCCATGCGCGCGCGCGGCGTCGGCTGGGCGGCGGCATCGCGGATCAGCGCCTCGAGCCGGTCGATCGTGCGGTCGAGCACCGCGGCGGCGAGCAATTCCTTGCGCTTGAAATAATAGGTGACGCTGGTGGTATTGAGTTCGACCAGTTCGGCGACATCGACAAAGGTCATGCCCTTGACGCCATGCCGGTTGATCAGCCGCGTCGCCGCATCAAGGATGCGCTCACGCTTCTGTTGAAAGCGCTGCGTGGTGGCGTCATCGCCTGGCTCCGGTCGGGCATCCATATCATCGCCTTAGCAGAGTTTCCTGCGAGCGTCACCGAGGGCAACAGGTGGCGCAAATCCGGTTTTCATGCCTTGCGGGGCGTTCGGGCTTGGGGTCAAATCGGCCCGTCCTGCCCCTGCGGCGAAGGGCGTGCGCATTCAACCGGCAACGACAGGAGCGTCACATGTCTGTGATCACCACCCAACGCGTCGGGGATATCCTCGTCATCATTTCCGACAACCCGCCCGTCAATGCGCTCGGCCAGGCCGTTCGCGCCGGGCTGGCGGCGGCGATCACCGAGGCGGCCGGCGATGATGGCATCAAGGCGGTTGTCATTCGCTGTGACGGACGCACCTTCTTCGCCGGCGCCGATATCACCGAATTCGGCAAGCCGCCGGTCGCGCCCTCATTGCCGGACGTGGTCAATGCGATCGAGCAATGCCCCAAACCGGTCGTTGCTGCCATTCACGGTACGGCGCTCGGCGGCGGGCTGGAAGTCGCGCTGGGCTGCCACTACCGGATTGCCGTGCCATCAGCCCGGCTTGGCCTGCCGGAAGTAAAGCTGGGCCTGCTGCCCGGCGCCGGCGGTACCCAGCGCCTGCCGCGCGTTGCCGGCGTGGCCGATGCCCTGTCGATGATCGTGACCGGCGAGCCGGTTGCCGCCGCGCGGGCCATGGAGATCGGCCTGGTCGACCGGCTTGCCGGGGCCGACAGTCTCGCCGAGGACGCCATCGCCTTTGCCCAGGATGTCGCCAGCCGTGCGGGTCACCCCGTGTCGAGCCTGCGTACGGACCGGATCGCGGCGGCGGCCAATCACCCGCAGGTGTTCGACAAGTTCATCGCTGAAAACTCGCGCCGCCTGCAAGGTTTCGATGCGCCCAAGGCCTGTGTCGAAGCCGTCCGGGCTGCCGTCGACCGGCCGTTTGACGAGGGGATCAAGCTGGAACGCGAACTGTTCATGAAACTGGTCTCGGGCACCCAGTCGAAGGCGATGCGGCATCTTTTCTTCGCCGAACGCCAGGCCGCCAAGATCGACGGCATCCCCGCTGACACGCCCCTCATCCCGATCGCCAAGGTCGGGATTCTCGGTGCCGGCACGATGGGCGGGGGGATTGCGATGAATTTCCTCTCCGCCGGCCTTCCGGTCACCCTGGTCGAGCGCGAACAGGCGGCGCTGGATCGCGGCGTGGCCACCATCCGCAAGAATTACGAACGCACCGCCGCGCGTGGCCGCATGACGGGCGAGCAGGTCGAGGCGGCCATGGGCTTGCTCACCCCGACGCTGGATTATGACGATCTCGCCGATTGCGATCTGGTGATCGAGGCCGTGTTCGAACTGATGGAGATCAAGAAGGATGTCTTCCGCCGGCTCGACGGCATCGTGAAGCCCGGCGCGATCCTCGCCTCCAATACCAGCTATCTCAATATCGACGAGATGGCGGCCGAGACGAAGCGGCCCGAAGCCGTGGTCGGGCTGCACTTCTTCTCGCCGGCCAATATCATGCGCCTGCTTGAAGTGGTGCGTGGCACCAGGACTTCGCCGTCCGTCCTCAAGACGGTGATGGGGCTGGCCAAGAAGATCGGCAAGATCGCTGTGGTCTCCGGTGTCTGTCCCGGCTTTATCGGCAATCGCATGCTCAGCCCGCGCCAGGCCGAGGCGCAAAAGCTCCTGCTCGAGGGCGCCAGCCCCTGGGAGGTTGATGCCGCCCTGACCGAATTCGGCTTCCCGATGGGTCCCTTCCAGATGGCCGATCTGGCCGGTCTGGATCTGGGCTGGACGGTGGAAGGCTCATCCAGCTCGACCATTCGCGAAGTCCTGTGCGAGCGCGGCCGCCGCGGACAGAAGACCTCAAAGGGTTTTTACGATTACGACGAGAACCGTCGCGGTTCGCCCTCGCCAGAGACCGAGGCCATCATTGCGGCTTTCGCCGCGAAGAGCGGAGTGCCTCAGAGAAAGTTCTCCGGCGATGAAATCCGTGAGCGCCTGCTCTATCCGATGATCAATGAGGGCGCGAAAATCCTCGAGGAGGGGATGGCGCAGCGCGCTTCCGACATCGATATCGTCTGGCTCAATGGCTATGGCTGGCCGGCCTTTACCGGCGGGCCGATGTTCTGGGCCGACACGATCGGGCTCAAGACCGTGCTTGATGGCCTGCACCGCCATGCCGAAGCGCTGGGGCCGGATTTCAAGGTCTCGGCCCTGCTGG
>NZ_JBLWTD010000010.1:0-103763 GCF_048270265.1 Maricaulis sp.
AGACGAAGCCATAGCCCGGCGAATCCTGCGGGATCAGTCCGATATTCGAGGCGATGATCGCGAACAGGATCGCCCAGACGGCCCCGGTCAGCAGGGCGCCGATCCGGGTCTTTTCCATCAGGAAGCCGGCGGCCGCGATGACGAACAGGCCTGCAATGGCGGCGACGGCATTATCAGCCGGAATCAAGGACATGCGCATTCCCCCAAAGAGTGTCTTGACCCCGGCCCGAGCCAGGGCGGCAATGCCCGGAACACCTTGCCGGGCCTGCCGCCCAAGCCGCCACCAGTCTTGCCGGCACCACAGGCATGGACGAGGTGCCGTGCCGGTAGTCCCGTAACAGTGGCGGGCCGGTCAGACCGCCTAGCCCTCGGTCGGTTTGGGCAGAAGGTCCATCGCAACGGCCGTGCTGGCCTCGATCGCCATGGTGATGCTGGTCTGTGGATCATCGGGGGCGAAGAGCGGCGAGTGATTGGATGGCGCCGCGATGCCCTGCTGCGCATAGGCCGCCAGCTGTTCCCGCGTGGTGCCGCCAACCCAGAACATGAAGCTCGGAATCGCTGCCTCGGTGCGGTGATATTGGGCGAAATCCTCGCCCCCCATCACCGGGTCGGCCTCGGTCACCGAGTCACTGCCGAAACGCGCCCGCATGGCCGAGACAGCGCGCGCCGTCAGGGCCGGATCGTTGTACATGGCCGGCGTATAGGGTTCCTCGACCTCGACATCGGGATACTCGTCCGGTGTCAGGCCATAGGAAGCCGCCTGGGCATGGGCGATACGCTCGATGCCGGTCAGCAGATGGTCACGGACCTCGTCGGTATAGGAACGCACGGTCAGCTGGAGGTGAACCTCGTCGCTGATGATGTTGTGCTTGGTTCCGCCATGGATCGCGCCAACGGTGATGACGCCGGGATCAAGCGGCGAAAGCTCGCGCGAGATCAGCGACTGCAGCGCGACAATGATCTGGGCCGACAGATAGACCGGATCCTTCGTCGCCTGGGGATAGGCGCCGTGCCCGCCGCGGCCGTGGACGGTGATATCGACCGAGTCGACATTCGCCATGGCATAGCCGGGGGCGTAGGTGATGTGCCCGGAGGGAATGCCGGAGAAAGTGTGGAAGGAGAGGTTGAAGTCAGGCTGCGGGAAGCGCTCGAACAGACCATCCTCGATCATCATGCCGGCACCGAGACCGATCTCTTCGGCCGGTTGGCCGACCAGGACCAGTGTTCCCGACCAGTCATCGCGCCGATCCATCATCTGGCGCGCCGTGCCGACCAGCGCCGTCATATGGGTGTCGTGGGCACAGGCATGCATGACATGGCTTTCCAGCCCGCGCCGGTCGATGCCGGTCACGGTGGAGGCATAGGGAACGTCCGTCTGCTCCTCGAGCGGCAGGCCATCCATATCGGCGCGCATCATCACGGTCGGCCCTTCGCCATTGACCAGCACGGCAACAAGCCCGGTGCCGCCGACCCCTTCGGTGACTTCATAGCCCAGGGCCCGCAATTCACTGGCGAGCCGGGCCGCCGTCTCCACTTCCATCAGCGACAATTCGGGATTGGCGTGGAAGTGCTCGTAGAGGGATTGCAGATTGGCGGTGTAGTCCGCAGCGATGGAGGCACGCAGGGCGTCATCGCCGGGCGCAACCACCACAGGCGCGACGGTGTCCACGGCGGCGGCATCGGATGGTGTTGCAGCATCATTGGCCGTCTCGGAGGACGGCTGGGTGCAGCCCATCAGGGCCAGAGCCGCGACGGCACTCAAAAATTGGCGTTTCATATCGGTCCAGTCCCCATGATCTTCAGTTGCCCCTATTCGACCCGCGACTCGCGATGAGGTCAATCACTCATCGGGGATTTGCGCGGCTGTGCCACACCCAGCAAGCGCTCATAACGTGCCGCGACATGGCTGAGGTCGATCTCGTTGAGGAAGGTGGAATAGGCCAGATAGGAGAGGAGGTAGCGCAGATCCGTCGCCCAGGGCGGCATGAAGGCGGGTTCCGCGACCAGCCCCTGCTCACGCAGCATTTTCATCGCCTCCAGATCAGCCAGGTCGATCTTGCCGACAAAGAGCAGGCGGATGAAGGCCGGATCCCCGGCCCTCACCGCGGTGCGCAGATAGTTGTGCACCTCCAGCAGGCCGCCGAGATAGATCGAGTCCTTGGTGCAAGGCGCACCGCCGCCCACCAGGCCGCCGCGCACGACCCGGCGCGCATTCTCGAAGGCCTCGATTGGCGCGTCATGGACACCGCGCTCGCGGAAGAAATTGAACAGCTCGATGAAATCGGCACCTTCGGCCGCCATGTCGATGGCGATGGTGCGGTCGGCCAGACGGCGGAAGCGGCGCGGATCGAGCGCCCCGGAGATGAATTCGGCAAAGACCGCCAGACCTTCCTGGGTGCGGGCATTGCCGGGATGCGCCTCGCCCAGGATCGGGAAGCGGTTCTGGGCGGCGCCATTCATATTGGTGGCGATATGGATCAACGCCTCATGCTGCAGCAGCTGGATCACGTCGAGATCGGAGAAGGCCGCATCAGCGCGCAGCTTGATATAGTCACGCCCGGCCGCCGCCTTGGCCGATACATTCAGCGTCACCTCGACCTGCGGCGCATAGATGCCGAAATGGCGCGGCAATTCGGCATCGAGCCGGGCTTTCAGCTCACCGGCGGTCAGCCTTTCCGGCGGTTCCAGCCGGATACTGCCCTCCTCGAAATCGGCCAGCAGCGTGTCGAGCCGGTGGGCGAGATCGAGGGCATTGCGCTTGCCATCGGCGATCGGGGTCCGGGGATCGCCATACAGGGCGCGCGAATGCTCATGGAAGGCTCTGGTGCCCGTATTGGCCAGCAGGGCCGCAGTTTCCGCCGTCGTGTCCGCAAGCCGCCGCAACCAGTCATGCACCGGACTGTCACCAGCGATCAGCGCCCGCGCCGCCGCCACGCGCTCCAGAGAGGGCGCCGGGTCGATGCGCGGATAGACAGGTTTCGGCAATTCGCGCGCGCCGGCCGCAAAGAAGGCGTCGGCATGGGAGCGGTCCCAGGCGATGGTCCTGAGGACGGGCAAACGGTCTTCGGCCTCAAGCAACAGCCAGGCCGCGCGCGACAGGCGCTCGACCTCAGCCTCTGCCAGCGCGCCGGACATCAGTTCACACGCCGCGCCCGTGCCGGAATATGGCAGGCCTCGATCACCGCTGGCGGCGTCTCGAAAAAGAAGTCGGCCGTGCGATTGCGCCGCGCCGTCTTGAGGTCGAAAAAGGCCTGGCCATCAGTGCGCATGATCTCGTAGGCCGGGCGCTCCGCCTCGGGCAGGTCGGCAGCGATGCGCATCGACAGGATCGGATCGCGCTGCGCCGGATCGGCGATGACGCCGGAATTGGCCATCGGGTCACCGCGCGTGAGCGCCTGGACATGATCCATGCCGTCGATCACGCGTCCGAACACGCTCATGATGCGGTCGAGATGGCGCGGCCCCTGCCCGATCACGATGTAGAATTCGACATCGCCGGTATCGGGACCATTATCGCGGGCCATCGCCACGGTTCCCGGGCAATGGATCAGCCAGGTTTCGCTGCCATCGGCTGTCTGCGCCGCCGGAAAACCGTTCACATGCCCGACCACGGGCGCGTAGAGATCGTCGTCAATCATCGGCGTGAAAACGATACCGGCGCTGGGACGGTAGAACTCGCCCGCGAGCACGGGATATTGCGGCAGCTCCACCGAATCCGCCTCCTCGCCGCGTCCGCCCTGGGCAACGAAGCCATCGATCACGCGATAGAAGTCACGCCCATCGAAAAATCCGTCGCGGACGGCCTGGCGCATGCGCGCTGCGTGATTGGGTGCGAACTCGTCGGAGAGTTCAACCGTGATCATGCCATGGCGCGTCTCGATCAGAAGCAGGTCTTCCGGATCCGCCAGCCGCCAGTCGGGGATGCCGGTGAAATCTGGCATTTCGATCTCGGCCATCGCCTGATCGGCTTCGTCAGGACCGAATTGCGCCTCATCAAGCGCGGTGCGATCCCCCTGCGGCGAACACGCCGCCAGCGCCAGCATCGACAATCCCAGAACCAGACCACGCATCACAATCTCCCGCTGCAGCATCAGTCCTCGGCCCCGCCGAAGCGCTGCGTCCATTCGGCGATATCGTCTTCCTCGATCTTCTTGAACAAGACCTCGGGCGGCTCGACCGAAAGCCCGACCGGCATCGCCGTCAGCATCGCCTTGGCATCGCCCTTCGGCCAGCTGCGGTGCTCGTCCGGAATGCTCAGCGCATCGAGAATGACCTTGGCGGAAACCGGGATGATCGGCTGGGCGACGATGGCCATGATGCCCATGAAATTGAGCGCCGTGCGCACGCCGATTGCGGCGCCTTCCGGGTCGGTCTTGAACTTGGTCCAGGGCTCGGCGCGGGTGAGGTATTCATTGCCGAGTGCCCACAGGCCGCGCACTTCGGCCGCTGCCTTGCGGAACTCCATCGCCTCGAAATTGGCCGCAGCCGCTTCCAGCCGGACGTTCATTTCGGCCGCCAGCCAGTCCTCGTTTTCGCCCCATGTCCCGCCGGCAGGCACCACGGCCTCGAAGCGCGACTTGTTGAAGCGCAGGACGCGATTGACGTAATTGCCCAGCACATCGGCCAGGTCCTTGTTGATCACCGACTGGAAATGCTCCCAGGTGAAGGCTGAGTCCGAGCCTTCCGGCGCATTCGCCGTGAGATACCAGCGCCAGTAGTCGCCGGGCATGATCTCGAGCGCCTTGTCCATGAAGACGCCGCGCTTTTCCGAGGTCGAGAACTTGCCGCCATACCAGGTCAGCCAGTTGAAGGCCTTGAGCTTGTCGACCGTCTTCCAGGGCTCTTCCGAACCGAGAATGGTCGCCGGGAAACTCACCGTATGGAAGGCGACATTATCCTTGCCCATGAACTGGACATAGGTGACGTCATCAGCGCCCTTGTCGGTGCGCCACCAGCTCTCCCAGTCGGCCTGGTTGAGCGCGGCCCATTCGGCCGTCGCACCGAGATAGCCGATCGGCGCGTCGAACCAGACATAGAAGACCTTGTTTTCGAAGCCCTCGCGCGGCGCGCCATGGCGGGTGACCGGCACGCCCCATTTCAGGTCGCGGGTGATCGCCCGGTCTCTCAGGCCTTCATCAAGCCATTTATAGGCGATGGACTTGGCCAGGGAGGGCCAGCCGGTGGCGGCGTCGACCCAAGCGCGAATGCGATCCGCCATCTTGGTCTGCATCAGGTGAAGATGCTTGGTGCCGCGCACTTCGAGATTCTTCGAGCCGGAAACCTTGGAATAGGGCTCGATCAGATCGGTCGGCTCCAGCAGGCGGCCGCAGCTGTCACACTGGTCGCCACGGGCGCGCTCGAAACCGCAATGCGGACAGGTGCCCTCGACATAGCGATCGGGCAGGAAGCGGTCATCATCGATCGAGAAGATCTGGTGTTCGAGCACTTCCTCGATCAGCCCCTTGTCCTCGAGCACATCGGCGAAATGCTGCGTCAGCCGGGCGGTTTCCGGATTGGAGGTGCGGCCGAAATAATCATAGCTCAGCGAGAAACCCTCGCCGGAGCGTTTCTGGATCTCGTGCTGTTCGTCGCAATAGGTGCGCACATCCATGCCCGCCTCGCTCGCGGCCAGTTCGGCCGGCGTACCGTGCTCGTCGGTGGCGCAGATATACAGGACCTCATGGCCGGCCAGCCGTTGGAAGCGCGCATAGACATCGGCCGGCAGCATCGAGCCCGCCAGATTGCCGAGATGTTTGACCCCGTTGATATAGGGCAAGGCGCTGGTGATCAGGATACGGGCCATGGTTGGTGCTTCTTCTTTGCGGCGGAATTCGTGTATGTCTATTCGCCTGAAGCGCGAGGATCAAAACCCGCGCGCAGGACGCGCAGACATAGCCGTCCTTACAAGGGGAGGAAATACCCAATGCCGCGCATATTCGGTCTCAACATCATCGCCGTGCTGGTTTCAGCCATCGCACTCTTTTTCGTCGGCTTCCTGTTTTACGGCGTGCTCTTCACCGATCTCTGGGTCGGCCTGCACGACTTCACCGATGCCCAGATGCTCGCCGCAGACGAGAACATGGCCGCCGGCATGCTGCACGGCTTCCTGCTCTCGCTGGTCACCGCCATCTTCATCGGCCTGGCGCTGGAGCGCTTCGGCGGCGATGGCATGATGTCCGCGATCAAGAGCGCCGTCCTCCTCTGGGCCGGTTTCGCCGCAACAACGCTGGCCTATGGCTTCGTCTATGCGATGCAGCCCTTCATGCTGTTCGTGCTCGACGCCTCGCACCTTCTGGTCGGCTTCATCGTCGTCGCCATCGTGCAGACAGCGCTCGATGGCGTCGCCGTCAAATCCGAATACGCCTGATACCTGGCGCGCGCAGTCGAGCCGGCTGCGCGCGCAGGCCACCAGAATGACCGGCCCCCAGCCCCGCCGGGCGGTGGTCGCTAAAGCCCCGTCACGATCGTGCCCGCGACCACGGCCAGGCTCGCCGCCAGCCCGACAGCCGGCACCCAGAGCGGTACGCGAAAGCTTCCCGGCGCGCCCGGCACCTGGCGCAGGCGCAGGGCCAGCAGCGCCCCGTTGACCAGCGAGAAGACCAGAAGGGTCACAGTCGAGGCAGCAATGGCCAGCGGGCCCAGGGCTCCGGAAAGGGCCAGCAGGGCGACAATGCCGCCCGCCACCAGCGTCGCGACCACCGGCGTGCGGCGCCCCGGATGCACCATGCCCAGCACAGCCGGAGCCAGGGCGCGGCCGGCCAGGCCGTAGAGCACCCGCGCCACCATCACGATCTGGACCAGGGCGCCATTGACCATGGCCAGCAGGGCGATCAGGGCAATGCCGCGGCCATCGAGCCCCGTCGCCTGTTCGAACACGGCGGCCAGCGGCCCGCCCTCGCTCGCCAGCACCTCCGGCGGCAGCGCCCGCACCGAGACCCAGGCCACCGCCAGATAGATCACCGCCGAGACCGAGAGCGTGATCAGGATCGCCAGCGGCAAGGTCCGGCGCGGGCGTTTGACCTCCTCGGCCATGTTGGCGATGTCCTCGAAACCGATAAAGGCGAAGAAGGCCATCACACTGGCACCAAACAGGCCTGCCCAGGGCACCGGGCCGAAATCGGCCGGCGCCGGTGCCGCGATGGCGCCGGGCGCGGCGACCGCGATGATCAGGATCAGTCCGCCAGCCTCGACCAGGGTAATCGCCCCGGCAATCCAGACTGAGGCCCGAACGCCCCAGCTCGCCACCGCGACCAGCACGATCAGGGCGCCGGAAATGGCGATCCAGCCGGGCACCGGCGCCAGCGCGCCGAGATAGCCGGCAAAGCCGTGCAGGACGACGGCCGAGGAAATCGAGCCCGACAGGGCAACCCCATAGCCTGCCGCCGCCGTCAGCCAGCGTCGCCGGAAACCGTAATCGACATAGGCCGCCTCGCCGGCACTTTCCGGATAGCGCGAGCCGAGCTCGGCATAGGACAGGCCGGTGAAGGCCGCCAGCGTGCCCGCGAGGAGAAAGGCCAGGGGCGCATACAGTCCCGCCAGGCCCGCAATCTCGCCGACCAGCGCATAAATTCCCGCCCCCAGCGTGACGCCGATTCCGTACAGACAAAGGCCGGGCAGTCCGATCACGCGCTTGAGCTGGCTCATGCCAAGCGCTTAGCACTGCACGCATTGCAGCGAAACCTTGTGGGATGCTCCGGCTGCGGCTATCAGAGCGCCAGACGATCGAAATCGGGCCGGCTTAGCTCAGCTGGTAGAGCACCTGATTTGTAATCAGGGGGTCGGGGGTTCGAGTCCCTCAGCCGGCACCATTTTGATCTTGGCGGGCTCGCGGCGGCGCCCGGTTTTTGACAGGGCTCTCCCCGCAAACCTTACCCCTCGATGTTTCCGAAGGCACCGGTCCGTTGCGGACCGTGTCCGGGTTTGCGCTGCTGCTGGCGGCGCGGCGCGTTCGGGCATCCCGACAACGAATGGGACATCCAATCATGACGCGTCACCTGGTTCTGCTTGCCGGCCTCGCCGGTCTTCTGGCGCTGCAGGCATGCGAAGCCATTCAGCCGGAACACGCGCCGCCCGGGCAGGTCCGGGAAATCTCCTGGTCCGATGGCGATAGCGGCCATATCGACGGGGAACGCTTTCGTCTCGCCGATATCGATGCACCGGAAACAGGAACGGTCGGCTCAAGGAGCGGGGCACGATGCGAACTTGAGCGTCAACGGGGCCGCGAGGCCAAGGCCTGGATGGTCAGTCTCACCCGCAGCGCCGTTGTCACCATCACCGGCGATCATGGCGCGGACCGCTATGGCCGGCGCGTCTTGCGGCTCTCGGTCGACGGCGAGGATCTGGCCCGCACCGGCATCACCGCCGGGTATCTGCAGGCCTGGCCTCATCGCAATGGACGGGCCCAGACGCCGAAGCCGGACTGGTGCGGCAATGCCCGCTGAAGACCGGATTTGAGACCGCCTCAGCCTTCGCGGTAGGGATCGGCCTGGCTTTCGAACAGCTCTGCATAGAGCCCGCCCATCGCGACAAGCGCATCATGGGTGCCCGCCTCGATCAGCCTGCCCTTGTCGAGCACGATAATCTGGTCGGCACCGCGCAGATTGGACAGGCGGTGCGAAATCAGGATCACGGATTTGCCGTCGAGCGGGCGCTGCATGAATTCGGCTTCAGCCGCCGGGTCCATGGCGGCCGTGGGTTCATCGAGAATCAGGATGTCGGCCTGTTCATTGAGATAGGCACGGGCCATCGCGAGGCGCTGCCACTGCCCGCCGGAGAGATCATGGCCATCAATGAAATGGCGCGAGAGGCGGGTATCAAGCCCGTCCGGCAATTCGCCGATCAGCTCCTCGGCGAGGCCGAGCCGCGCGGCCTTGCGAATATCGGCCTCATCAATCTTGGCCAGGGCCAGGCCGGCGGCAATATTGTCGCGCGCGCTCAGCTTGTAGTTCATAAAGGGCTGGAACATCACGCCCAGCCGCCTGTGCAACGCCGCGTGCTGCCACTGCCGCAGATCGAGACCGTCGAGGGTAACGCGGCCGCTATCGGGCGCGTAGAGGCCGGTGACAAGCTTGACCAGGGTCGTCTTGCCCGACCCGTTGGCCCCGACAATGCCAAGCCGGGCGCCGTGGGGCAGATGGAAACTGACCGAGTCCAAAGCCGGGCGCTTGCGGCCGGGATAGCTGAAACTGACATTCTCGAAGCGCAGCCCGTCGGCCGGATCGGGGCCCTCGGTGGCACCGCCGGTGCGGTCCTCCTCGGGCAATTCCATCACCGCAAACAGATTGGCGACATAGAGCAGGTCCTCGACGACACCATTGAAGGCCGCCAGCAGGGAGGACACATTGGCCTGGCCCTGTTTGAGCAGGCCGACCAGCATGGTCATCTGGCCGAGACTGATCGCACCGCCGATCGTCACCCAGACAATCCAGACCTTGCCGCCAAGAAACACGGCCGAACTGAGCACACCGAGCGCCGCCGCGATCCAGGCCTGGCGGGCATGCAGGGCCGTGTCGGCGCCGTGCAGGCTTTCAAACAGATCGCCATAGCGGCGCAGCAATTCATCACCGAAGCCGAAATGCAGCCGCTCGCGCGCGGCGGCCTCGGTGGTGATCAGGCTCTCCAGATAGCTGCGCTCGCGCATTTGCGGCGAGCGGCCGGTATAGAAACGGTAGGCGGTGCCGGCAAAGCGCAGATTGCCGATGAAGAGCGGCAGACCGCCGGCAACGACCAGCAGGAACAACCAGGCCGAAAAACCCCAGAGCAAGGCCGCCACCGAGATCAGGGTCAGGAATTGCTGGGCACCATCGAACAGGCGGTTGACGAGATTGTAGGGGCGGCTGGCCGCATATTGCCGCGCCAGCAGCAATTGCTGCTGGATCGCCGCGTCCTCGACCTGCGCCAGCGACAGCGCCGCCGATTTGCGCAGGATGATCGAGGTGACGGCGAAACCCAGCTCGGCGTGCAGGCGGGTCTTGTAGAAGACCAGCAAGCGGCGCGCAGCGAGCAGCAGCGCCAGGGCAGCGGCTTCAGCCGTGACCCAGATCAGCGCCAGATCGCGATCCCCGGCGGCGGCGCTGTCCATGGCGGTCACGACCCCGTCGATCACCAGTTTGGACAGGTAGAGCGCCAGCGCCGGCAGCAGCGCGACGAACACGGTCAGCGCCGCGATCAGCAATGTCAGCGAGCGGCTTGTCGACCAGGTAATGCCGAATGTGCGCCAGGCATGGCCCAGCGCAAGGGCAAAGCCGGGCCCCGGCGGCGGCACGGCAGCGTCTGGGTCACCGGTTTGCGCCATTGAAATCTAGGCCACGCGGACCGATTGCGACTCCGCCTCGCTCTTGCCGGTCATGGTCGCCGAAAGCACGGCGCCATTATGCGGAAAGGGAGCCGCCGGAATCGGACGTTCCAGGAAGCTCGACAGCTTGCTGAAACCCTCTCCGGAACAGATATCGATGACCAGAAGGTCATCGGGCCGGTCCTTGAAATATTCCATCACCGAACGGACGTGCTGGTCATAGACGTGGGAGAAGCGCTCCGGGTCGAAATTGTAGCAACCATAGACCGCGGCGCGCAGGAACTGGCGCATGCGCAGATGCACTTCCTCGTCAGGATCGTCGAAATCCTTGAAGGCCGGGCGGTTGTACCAATGGCGCGCACAGGAGGCGAGCCAGTCATCCTTGTCGCGGACGGTGAGGATGAATTTGCTGCCCGGATAGAGCTTGTCGAAATGCGGGTAGAAGGGAATGGTGGTGATGTCTGTCAGCCCGTCGAGATCGCGGAGCAGGGTCAGGTCATACTGGGCATTGGCCAGTTCAACATAGGTGTCCTCGTCAATCGGATAGTGCGAGCAGTCGAAGCCGAGCATTTGCAGAGCGCTGGTCAGGCTGCGCGTACCGGTCCGGCTGAGACCGAGACCGAAGACTTTCGGTTTGGCAGCGTTCTGGCCATAGGCGATGCGATTGCGATTGCTTGCCAACCAGGCGTCGAGTTCCTCGCGGCTGAAATCCGGCTTCTCGGCAATCCCCATCCGCGCCAGCTCGGCCGTCGCATGCCGGGGCAGCGCCTCGATGAAATCATGCACTTCCTGCGGCGACGCGCTCGCGGGCACGGATGTTTCCGCGAAGGACACGGCATGACGGGCAATCGTCAGATCGCACATCACGCCCTCTTCGGTCTTCCAGCTGCGCATCGCGCGCTCCAGCCGCTGGCGCTGGACCTTGGTCCGGCTGCGCAGCTGGCGCAGGGCGTATTTCATGAAGACGTGGTGATAGGACTGAAAGTGATCGTGCAGGATGTCGAAATTGCGGAACTGCTTGCTCGATCCCATCGGCTTCATCGCCAGATTGCGCAGGCGCGATTCCGGACGCAGCACGTATTTGAGGTCGTTCTCGGGCACTTTCGTCGCCGCCATCGCCCGCACCACATCGATACGGGTGATATGGACACCGCAATGCAGCCGGCCGCGGAAACGGTCGCTGACATAGGAATCGACATAGGGCGCATCGCAGGCATCGATGAAGGCGCGCATATCCTCGAGGATCAGGCAGTCGGCATCGACATAGACGACGTAATCGCAGTCATGATTGATGGCGAGCATCTGGTTGACGCATTCGGTGAAGGGCCGGACGTCATCGAGAATGAAGGTGTTTTCGGGCCGGATATGCTCCTGCGCCAGGGCCAGGGCGACGTCGCGCGTGCGCTCGTCAATCTGCCGGAAAACAAGGTCAACTTTTGCCATAATCTGCTCAGACTCCAACACTGAACTGTGCGTTCAAGGCTCCGGCAAGCTGTTCGAACAAGGCCAGGTGGGCCGGGTCGAGTTCCTGCTTCCATCGCAAATCGAGCTCAATCCCGCCGGAATGATTCTCGTAATAACCACTTGTCCGGTCGGTCAGGCTGACGAAGGCCTCGTCCGGATCGTCGAACCGCGTTTTGGCGGCAATGAACTGTGTACCGCTATTGCCGCCCAGCACGTGATGCGACTGCTCGGCAAAGCGCAGCATCGACGGCTCGAATTCAATCTGCATCAGGTCACAGACCCGGCGCACTTCCGTCTCGGTCTGCGTCGACAGCAACTCATAGCTGATCTGCAATTTTGGCCCCTCAAACGCGTCGAACAGGGCCTGGCTCAGCGCCATCTTTCCCATCCACTGCCGGATCTGTGCCTCGGCACCGCGTTCCGGGTATTTCCTGATCCGGGAATTGACCACCGCACGTCCGTCCCGGGTCAGGAAGATCAGGCAAGCCTGCCGCCCCGACGCGTTCATTTCGGCGGCCCGCGCCTCGATCCAGGCTTCATCTTTTGTCGAGTCGATGATGACTGGGCGATGAACGTGCGCCGCAACCTGTTCATAAAGCGGGCGGTCGCGATCCCAGCGAAACCCGGCCCAGACCTCGCAATCCTCGCCGCATATCTTGCAGACACGCTTGCGCAGGGGTTTGTTCTCGTCACCGAGATTACGGATCTTGGCACCCTCCCCGACATAGAATGCCTGTGAGTGGCTGCCCAGAATCATGCCCAGGAGCGTCGATCCGGAATGACCGGCACCGCACATCAAGGCTGCCTTCAGATCGCCCGGCTCCGTCATCGTATCACCTTGATGGGCCAAATCAGCCTCGTCCAAGCCCCATGGCCCGAACGAGCGATGTGGAACTCCAAATTCTGGCATACTGCAAGCGGAATTGCATATCCCTCAGTGCCCGCACCTCAAGGCCGAGGGTGGCATCCTGCCACATGGCCTTGCCAGCCGGGTGCGGTATGGAAGACTCTCGCGTGCCAAGTGGAGACTCTGCATGACCCGTTACCTGCTGCCCATTCTCGCCGCCTTGACCCTGAGCGCCTGCGGCGACGGGTCTGACCCGCAGGTCACGCCGAGTGCCGGCGCGCAATCTCCCGCAAGCCAGCCCCCAGCTCCAGCCCCCGGGACAGGCTCGGCGCCCGTCCAGCTGGCCGCCTTGCCCAGTGGCCCCGATCTCGCCAATGGCCAGCGCCAGTTCCGGCGTTGCCAGTCCTGCCACACCATGACCGAGGGCGGGCGTCACACGGTGGGGCCGAATCTCTACGGCGTGCTTTCACGCCCGGCGGCCAGCGCGCCAGGCTTCAGCTATTCCCGCGCGCTGCGCGAATCGGGCCTGAACTGGGACCGGGAGACGCTCGACGCCTGGATCGAAAACCCGCGTCTCCTCGTGCCGGGCAACCGGATGAGTTTTGTCGGCTTGCGCAATGCCGAGGATCGCCGCGACGTCATCGCCTATATCGCCTCGGAAACCGGTGGGCATCCGGAGCATGACGAACACCATGAGCGCGGCGAGCACGGGGATCGGGACGGGCACGGCGACGACGACTAGAAGCGCCGCCAGACGGACAGGAAAACCGAACGCTCCGCAATCGAGTTGCGGCCGGCTGGCGTCAGGGCGGCGCCCAGATGGTATTCCAGCCCGCCGATATCACGCCCGATCGAGAGCTGCAGCTTGTGCTGCTCGAATTCGCGTACGCCCGGGCGCGGCGCGTCCAGGCTCCAGACCGAGAAAGACTGGGCGATCACGTGCCAGCGGTCGCGCGGCTGCCAGCCGACGGTCAGGTCCAGCCGCGCTTCATCGGAGTATTCATCTTCGCGCGACCGATAGGCGAGCTGGGCATCGGCGAAGACATCACGCGCCAGATTGCTGCCCCAGAGCAAACGCCCCTCCCAGGCATTGCCACCATCACCCAGCGGTTGATCGGAAATGTTCTCGCCCTCTCCGGGCAGGATGGCCATCGCCTGCACCGACAGCACCTGGCGATCACCGGCCCTCAACACGCGGCGCAGGCCCAGCTCGCTGGCCGCGAAGCCCTCCGCGCTGTCGAAGTCAGGACCACTGCGGCGCTCGACGGTCTGCCAGGCCAGACGCGAGACCAGGGTGAGGCGCTCACTCAGCCCGTATTCGAGATACAGCGCGAGCTCGTCCTTATAGAAATACCCGTCATCGCGCCGCTCACCCTCGGCATCAAAGCTGGTCTCGGCGCGATCAAGCAGAGTGGTGGAGATCAGAAGCCCCTCGCCGCGCGGCTGCGGCCAGGCTCCGGCATCGGCCGGAACCGTGACTGCAGCCAGCGCAAGCGATGCTATCAGGTATCGAAGCCAGGGCTTTCGCGGCGGACGCGGTCGAGCAAGGCAGCCCAGGCAATTTCCTTGAAGAACTCGTTGCTGGAGATCTCCGAGGATTGCCCGAATACCCGATCCTGCATCTTCTGATCCCATTCGATCAGCTCTCCGCCGGCCTGTGCCATGACCTGAATCCGGCACGCACGTTCAAGTAGGTATATACGAATATACGCGCTAAACGGGTGATCGCCAACCGACAAGGTGCCGTGGCTGGACAGAATCATGAGATTCTTGGTGCCGAGATCGGCGACGAGGCGTTGTTTTTCATCCGCTTCCAGCGCGATGCCTTCATAGCCATGATAGGCCACATCATTGAAAACATTCATCGCCAGCTGGGAAATCGGCCGCAGCCCGCCCTTCTGTGCCGCCACGGCGACGCCGGCATCGGAATGAAGGTGAAGCGCGACCTGGACGTCCTCGCGCGCGGCATGGATGGCCGAGTGGATGGTAAAGCCGGCCGGATTGATGCCGTAGCGTGACGGCGGCAGCACATTGCCCTCGAGATCGACCTTCACCAGATTTGAGGCGGTGACATCCTCATAGAGCAGGCCGAAGGGATTGAGCAGGAAATGCTCGTCCGGGCCGGGCACACGCATCGAGATGTGGGTGAAGAACAGATCGTCCCACCCGTGCATGCGTACCAGACGGTACAGCGCCGCGAGATCGCAACGCGCCTTCCATTCCTCGGCCGATACCTGGTCCTGAACCGAGATTGTCGCTTGGTCGTCCATTCTTACCTCCCGCAAGGTCTTTCGATTTTATGGTTTCAATCATCCGCCGCCAGGGCTGCGCGGTCAAATGTCCTTTGCCAGACGAAGGCCGGAAAACTGCCATCGCGCCTGCGGCGGGAAGAAATTCCGGTAGGTCGGCCGGATATGTCCCGGCGGCGTGGCGCAGGATCCTCCGCGCAGCACGTATTGGCCGCTCATGAACTTGCCATTGTACTCGCCTACCGCGCCGGGCGCCGGACGGTATCGTGGATAGGGTGCGTAGTCGGAACGGGTCCATTCCCAGACGCCGCCAAACATCTGCCGCAACCGGCCATCCTGCGGCCCGCAGGCACCGGGGTGCGCAGCACGGCCCGGCACAGCAAACCGTCCGTCCGCACCGGCAGATTGCCGGGCGGCATGTTCCCACTCGCGCTCCTCGGGCAGGCGGGCGCCGGCCCATTCCGCATAGGCCGCCGCCTCGTAGAAACTGAGATGCACCACCGGCGCATCGGGCTGCGGCGCGGCTTCGCCGTGCAGGGTGAACTCGCCCCACCCGGCCTCGCCCCGGCGCCAATAGAGCGGCGCCTGCCAACCTTCGGCATTCAATCGCGCCCAGCCATCCGACAACCAGAGAGACGGCGTGCGATAGCCATCATCCTGGATGAAGGCCGCATATTCGCCATTGGTCACCGGCCGGTCAGCCAGCGCGAAGGGCGTCAGGACCGCCTGGTGCCGCGGCCCCTCATTGTCGAACTGGAAGGGCAGCTCCTCGGCCCCGAACTCGAACACGCCGCCATCGAAGGCAAGCCAGGAGGCCCCCGCCTCCCCGTCAGCCATGGCGTCACCGGTCAGCGCCGGCCAGGCGGCCGGAGCGAAGGGATGGTGCGAAAGCACGTGCTTGATGTCGGTGAGAATGAGTTCCTGGTGTTGCTCCTCATGCGCGAGCCCCAGCCGCACAAGCGGTTCCAGGCGCGCCTGTTCTGCCTCATCAAGCCCGCCCAGCAGGCTCATCATCGCGGCATCGACATGGCGGCGATAGGCCAGCACATCGTCCAGGCCCGGCCGCGACAGAAACCCGCGCTGCCCGCGCGGATGCCGATCGCCGATGGCGTTGTAATAGGAGTTGAAGAGGTAGTTGTAGGTCGGATCAAACTCGCGATAACCGTCGAGCATCTCCAGCAAGAGGAATGTCTCCCAGAACCAGCTGGTATGCGCCAGATGCCATTTGGTAGGGCTCACATCATCCATGGTCTGGACGAGCATGTCCTCGCACCCAAGCAACTCTACCATTGCTTGTGTATTTTGCCGGACCCTTGAATATTCAACCGTGAGTATTGCCCCAGAAACATCCTTCACTACCAGCAACCTCCGGCCTCAGCCCCATTAACAAGTTTTCAAGGCGAACCAGCCTTAATGGGTCACAACAATAAACCAACTCATGCCAGGTCCATGGTCAGCAACCCAGCACAAGCTATAGCCCAACTCGCGCAATTGCGAGACCCCACCAAGCGCAGTCAGCTTGCGCTGGGCGTCACGGACATGTGCCTTGCCCAACAGCTTTCGCCGACGGCCGAGCCGGTTGCCGGCGAGTTGCTGGTGACCCTCTCGGACACGCTCGACCTGCCGACCAAAATCGCCATGGTTGAAAAACTTTCGGCGTCCGAATGGGCACCCTACCCGGCGATCCGGCATTTCGCCTTCGACCAGATCGAGGTCGCCTGCATCGTCATCCGCAAAAGTCCGCGACTGACCCAGCAGGACATGATCACCCTCGCGGAAACCGGTTCCATCGACCACCGGCGCCATCTGGCCAGCCGCGCCAATCTCGGCCCGGCCATCACCGATGCGCTCGCCAAGCCGGCCGAGGCCGTCATCCTGCGGGCACTGGCCAACAACTGCACCGCCCAGATCAGCGAATCCGCGCTCGACATCTGCCTCTCCGTCGCCCGGGAGCACATGAAGCTGCGCGAGGCCCTCGCGCGCCGGCACGACCTTTCAGCCGACTACGCGACCCAATTGTGCATCATGCTGCCGGAGAACTGGCGCGAAGACCTGTATCGCCGCTTCGGTCTCGACAAGGACCATGTCGAGGGGCTGGCCGTCGAGGCCGCTCTCAACGCTACTCCGGTCGGTGTAGACAGTGAGGCCTCCCGCGCCGTGGATGCCGCAGAAAAGGCGGGGTCTCTCACGGGAAACTTTGCCCTGACCGCGCTGCGCGCCGGCAAGGAAGCCGTCTTCGACCATGCGGTCGCCCGTCTGTGCGGCCTGACCCCGGCGCAATGGCGCGTCGCCCTGACGATGGGCGGTGTCCGCGCTGCGGCCATGGCCTGCCAGGCCAGCGGCCTGGACCGGACCGATTATCCGACCGTCCACCGCGCCTTGCAGCGGACCGGACGCATGCATCAGCAGCTGGAAGGCGAGGCCATGAACGCCGCCGCCAATGTGTTCCGGATGTATGGTCCGGATAAAGCTGCCACAGTCTTGCGTCAGCTCGGAAGCAGGTCTTGAATGGGCGCCGGTCACAACGGACGCTCCCTTGCCCCCTTCCCTTGCATTTCTCGCCAGCCCCAGACCCGACGCCAAGGCCGCCAAGGCGCTGCTTGAAGAGCAATACGGTCATGTCCCGCTAGACGAGGCGGAGATTATCGTCGCCCTCGGCGGTGATGGCCTGATGCTGGATGCCCTGCACGCCGCCATGCGTACCGGCGCCCGCGTCTACGGCATGAATTTCGGCTCGGTCGGCTTCCTGATGAACGAGTTCCGGCAGGACGAGCTGCTGGCCCGCCTGGCCGATGCGGAACAGGCCCAGCTGCACCCGCTGCGCGCCACGGGCGAGGACGTCTATGGCCACCCCTTCCAGGCCCTGGCGATCAATGAAGTCTCCCTGCTGCGCGGCACACGCCAGACAGCAAAGATCCGGATCAAGATCGATGGCCGCGACCGGATGGGCGAATTGCAGGCCGACGGCGTCCTCGTCGCCACCCCGGCCGGCTCCACCGCCTACAATCTTTCGGCACACGGTCCGATCCTGCCGCTCGACTCCAAGGTTCTGGCACTGACACCGATCAGCGCCTTCCGGCCACGCCGCTGGCGCGGCGCCCTGCTGCCACACACCGCCAAGGTCGGTTTTGAAATCGTCGAGCCACGCCTGAGGCCCGTCCACGCCGTGGCCGACAACCAGGAATTCCGCGAGGTAGTCCGGGTCGATGTCATGGAGGCCAGCGATGTGACCCTGACAATCCTGTTCGATCGCGGCCGCGATCTGGCGGAGCGCATTCTTACGGAACAATTCGAAAGTTAGGCCTGCTTAGGGGGCCGTTAAGCACCCCGCGATAGAGTGACGCACGGTAACCGAGTTCGGCCCACTATCCGCGAGACGATGACAATGGCGCTCGAAGACATCCTGTCCCAAACCCGCGTCCTCGTCGTGGATGACAACGCGGCGCTGCGCGGCGTGCTACGGGTTTCGCTGCAGGCCTTTGGCTGTGCCAGGGTCACCGAAACCGGCACGGTGGCGCAGGCGCTCGAACTCCTCAAATCGCAACCGGTCGACCTGGTCATCACCGACTGGAAGATGAAGCCGCGTGACGGCATTGATCTGGTGAGCAGCATTCGTTCGCCGCTGACCAGCCCCTGCCCCGGCCTGCCGGTGATCATGCTGACCGCCTACGCCGATACCGACCGCATTCGCCAGGCCCGCCGGGCCGGCGTCAATGCCTTCCTGATCAAACCTGTCACCGCATCAGCGCTCGCCGGATGCCTGCGCGATGTGCTGACCGGAGAGCACAATATCGTGGAATGCGACACCTATGTCGGTCCCGAACGCCGCATGGCCGACCGCGCGGACCAGCCCAATCAGGCCGCGCAACTCACAGCTTCCCATTAAGAGGACTTCACCCATGGCCAAACTCAATCCCGACGTCGAGATGATCGCAGTCCCCAACATGCTGCAGATCAAGGTCGGCGGTCCGATTGGTGCGACCGACCTGCACCTGATTGAAAAGGCAGAAAATGCCCTCAACGACATGCGCTCCGATTTCGCGCTCTGGCTTGAGGATGAAGTCGTTAAGCTCGAGGAATCGGCTGCGATCGTCCGCAAGGCCGGGCTCAAGGGCCAGGAGGGGGAAGACCTCTTCATTCGCGCGCATGACCTGCGCGGGCTCGGATCAACCTATGACTTCCCGATCATCACGCGCCTGGCCTCATCGATGACCAAGATCATCGACATGCCGGAGAAGCGCAAGGTCGCGCCGGTCGCGCTGGTGCTGGCGCATGTGAATGCCATCCGCGCCGCGCTGGTGCAGAATATCCGCGACACGACAGACCCGGTCGCGGCTGAACTGGCTGACGAACTTGAAGTGATGGCGACCGCCTTCGCGGCGCCCTGGAAGGACGAGGCTCAGCCGGCAGCAGCCAGGGGCTGAGCGTCCTCGGCGAAACGCCGCAGCATGTAATCCAGATCTTCTTCCGGAATGCCCTGGAACCGCGTGATAGCCCGCTCGGCCAGGACACGGCGGAAATGCTCGCGGCTTTCGCCATCATGGGGCATTTCCGTGGAATGATAGACATCCAGCCCCGCCCGGATTGCCGGATAGAGCCGTGGCGGCATGCCGGTCCGGTCATAGATCGCACGCAGGCCCAGCGGTCCGGCATCATGGACCAGTAGCCAGGCCTTCGCATGCGGCAAGCCGGAGAGTTCGGCGAAGGCATGCTCGACAAACGCCACATGCCCGCGAAACAGCGCGCGCAGGATGAGCGACGGCGTCAGCCGGCTATTCAACCGCAATTGCTGCACGAATTGCTTCGGATCATGCGCAAGACCGGCCTGGTCGACGAGATCGATGGTCGCGCGTTCGCGCGCGCCCTCGGCGATCTCGACAGCCAGTTGCGGTGGCAGGGCATGGCTCTTGACCAGACGGTTAAGGGCCTGGTCGCTGACATGGGAGATCAGGCGTTCGGTGATGTCCAGCGGCAGGTGGGAGCGTGCCACGAAGGCGTCCATCACCGGCTGGCACTCGCAAAATTCGCTGAACGCGCGCTGATAGGCGGCGTCATCGAAATCCGCACCATCATTGGAGGCGGCAATCCCGACGGCTCGCTCGTCCATGGAATCCAGGATTTCATGGACGACAATGGCCGAGACCTGATCGCGTGCGGCAACGGCGCAGAGCTTGGCCGAGCTTGCCGAGTGAAGGATCTCGATCAGATCCTCATCCGTCAGGACAGGCGATGACAACAGGATGGGCGCCGCCACCGAGTCGACATCATCGGCCAGTTTCAGGGCGATCTCGTGTGGCAGATTCGGGGACTGGCGCAGCGTGACCGCCATGGCGCGGCGAACCAGTTCGGCGGCGTCGCGCGCGATCACGTCAAGAATGTCACGGGCCGCGGCGCGCTCAACATCGGTGAGGCTGGCAGCGTCGATGCGATGGCATATCTTGCGCGCAGCCAGGGCGCGATCTTCGGCCGTCTCTCCGCGCACCAGGCGGCGGACATCGGTTTCTGTCAGGCGATTTCGCAGCGCGACAACACTCATGATTTTCCCGAATTCTTTCAGACCTTAATGAAATCTAACGCCGACATGCTTAATGAAAGCTTGCCGTCGCGCCTGACGGTTCAGGATTCGCGCGTCCTGGCGCCCGCGGGCGCATCGAGCGAGGCGAGGATCTCGACCAGCGCCGGAGACAATTCGCCGTCCCCGACCCGGTAGCTGCCCGGATTGAGCGGGCCGGAATAACGGCCGGACGGCAAGCCGGACGCGGGCCGCGAGACCATCGACGCGTCGGAAACGGCCGCCGGAAGATTGACCACCGGACGCTCGCCGGTGAGCGAGGCGAGCACTTCGCTGGCCGACCGGGCGCGGCTACCGTCATAAAAAATGGGCCGATTGGCCTGGGCGGCTTGCGGGAAGAGGTCATCGGCACGGATATCGGGCGACTGCTCCGCCGCCGCGATCAGGCCTGCCGCGCCATGGGCGCCAAGGAAGTGCGCCGCGTAAAGCTCCCCGCCCGAGGCCGGACGGCCAAGACGTGACTGGATGACCTGGGCGTTTTCCGCGGCCAGCTCACCGGCCATGCGCGCAGCGGTTTCCGGTTCGAATCGCAAATCGAGAATACGCTCGCGCTCCGCAGGGTCGGCGACGGTCAGGCGGCCATTCTCGCCCTGGACAATCGCCTGCGCCGCATCGCCATGGCCGTGCTCGGCACCATGCCGCTGCATGACCCCGAGCCAGGTCTGCTCGATGAACTGGTACATGCCGGCCGCGCTGGACGTCGAGGCCTGCGCCGTGGCGTCGAAATTGCTCTCCCGCGCCGCAGTGCGCAGCAGGAAATTGAAATCGGTGCCGGTCTCCTGCGCCGCCTGGCGGATCAACCGCGTCGTGGAGTCCTGCTGGCTTATTTCAATCGGGCTGACCACGTCAGACCTCCGCAATTTTGCTGAATCGAATCAATCCCCAGCATCGGGGCTGCACGCCTAACCGCGCGTTAACGATAATACTATCGCCGACTCGAAATTGTGTGCTACTCTGGATTGAGGGGTCAACTAATACAGGAGTTCCAGATGAACCGTTTCTACTTCGCAGCGATGGCCGCCCTGGCCGGGATGCTGGCGTTCAGTGCTCCGTCGGCAGCCGAACGGATTCGCCTGGTCAATATCAATGGCTATAGCGTCATCGACAACCAGCACATGGTGCTCAATGGCGGACCAAGTGACCACTACCTCGTGACCCTGCGCAATCCTTGCCACGGGCTGCGCTCCGGCGTCGAGGTCGGCCTCAGCTTCCCCTCGACCACGACCCTGTACACGCCATTCCTCGAATATGTTTACACGCGAGACGATGGCCGGTGCTTCATCGAAACGATCGAGCCCGTCGACAGCAAGGAGGCCGCAGAAGCCCTGGTCGAAGAGCGCGCTGCCGAAGACGATGGCGATGAAGCCGCATCACCGGACACGCAGGACTGACAATCACCGTCAGGGCCGGGTTGCGGTCGGCAATCGCGACAGCCCCGGCCCGACGGCACCCTTCGCAAAGCCGCGCATTTGCCCGCACGATTCAAGTGCCCGTAAACCACTTTGCGGATTGAGCATCCATTAACCATCCTCGTTAGGCGAACGTTACACATAAACCGGCATGGTCGTTCCGGTACGGGGCAATTTATTGAACGGGGCCGACATGAAAAAATTCCTGCTGCGCACATCTGCGACGCTGCTGCTGACCACGTCCGTGGGCTCATTCCTCGCCCCCGCTGCACTGGCGACGGACAACCAGGACGGTGCGCCGGCGAGCACGGGCTCGGAATTCATCCTGCCCTATAGTGGCGACATCAATCCCTTCCACGGGGATATCGACCCGTTTCATGGCGACATCGACCCTTTCCACGGCGATATCGATCCCTTCCATGGCGACATCAATCCCTTCCACGGGGACATCAACCCCTTCTACGGGGATATTTCGCCATTCTGGGGCGATATCAGCCCCTTCTGGGGCGACATTGATCCTTTCAATGGCGATATCAGCGCCTTCTGGGGCGATATCGATCCCTTCCATGGAGATATCGATCCCTTCCACGGCGACATCGATCCCTTCAACGGCGATATCAGCGCCTTCTGGGGCGAAGTCGGACCGCTGTGGGGCGACATCAATGCCTTCTGGGGTGATATCGACCCCTTCACCGGTGATGCCGCCGCCCTGGCCGCCCAGCTGGAAGACCTGTTCGGCCAGGCCGAAGCCATCTTCGGAACAGCCGTGGAATCGCAAACCGGGCAATCCTTCCGCCGGGAGTTCCTGCAGACACTGCTCGCCCGCTACGGCATTGACCCGTCCAATCCGGATTCACTCGAACAGGTTTCCGCCGACCAGCGCTCGGCCTTCTTCCTGGCCTTCTATGATGGCCTGATGAACTTCACCGGCACTGATCGTGTCGACCACTGGATGCCGGCGATCAACTGGTCTCCGGCCCTGTCCCAGGCGACCGGCGGTGGCGAAGGCGTCATGGTCGGCCTGCTCGACTTCAGCTTCCAGCATGACGAAGTCTTGGGTGCCCGCTCGTTGGCGGTCCGCAATCCTGTCTTCAATCATGGCGCCGCAGTCGCCAGCCTGATCGGCGCTCCTCATGATGGCCAGGGGATCATGGGTGTCGCACCCGATGCAGACTTCAGCACATATGATCCCTTTGACGAGACGATGAGTACAAACTGGGACGAAGTGCGCACCGGCCTCCTGAGCCTCGCCCAGTCCCGCCCCGACATCATCAATCTGTCACTGGGCATTCCCGGCTGGACCCTGCACCAGGAATGGGGCCGCGTTTTCAGCGACTGGCAGGTCGCTCGCGCCACCGGTGACAGCCTGCTCGTCGTCGCCGCCGGCAATGACGGGCTCAGCCAGACCACCGACCTCGACTGGACCGGGGTCCGGACGCTGGACAATCTTCTGATCGTCGGCTCGGTCGACCCCAATGGACGGATTTCCGCCTTCTCCAACCGCCCAGGCACGGCCTGTCTGACCGTGCGCGGCCAATGCCGGACCGGCTCTCGCCTGATGGACCGCTTCCTGGTCGCCCCGGGTGAATTGCTGCTGGCCTTTGATGGCGACGGAGATGTCACCCGGGTCACGGGCACGTCTTTCTCGGCACCGCTGGTGACCGGCGCGGCCGCGCTCGTTCTGGGCCGCTGGAGCTGGCTCGAGGCGGAAAACGTGGCAGATCTGCTGCTGTTCTCGGCCGAGGATCTCGGTGCGCCCGGCGTTGATGAAGTCTATGGCTGGGGCCTGCTCGATATCGACGCCGCCATGTCACCGCTCGACATGACGAACCTGGTACACCTGGAACGCTCGAATCGCGGCAGGGGCCGCAGCCGGCATTACCGCGAACGCTCGATCGACGTGCTGTCACTGGCCACCGGCCGGCTGTCCTTCCGCTCGCCGCACGACAATACCGTGACCGTTTTCGAGCCGATCGGTGACACCTATCGCGATTTCGAAATCTCGGTCGCCGACCTGATGTTCGACAATTCCAGCCGCGACCGGAACCGGCGGGCCAATGCCGAGACCTATCTGCGCGAACGCACCTGGTGGCTCGTCAATGGACGGCAGTTCAATGATACAGGCGATACGGTGCATCAGCTCTCGGCCGATGGCCGCTTCCAGATCACCAGCATTGCTGCAGCGTCTGATCCGCGGGCACCGGTCACAACCAACGGCCTGCCCTTCCAGACCAGCCTCAGCTTCCGCGACACCGAAACCGGGCGCGAACTGCGCATCGGTTCCGGCGAAGGTGCCATGGCGCTGAACGCGCAGAACGGCTTCGGGCTGTTCTCTGATCACCGTCCGGAAACCGGCGGCGTCAATCCTGTGCTCGGCTTCGCCTCCGGCGGCGCCTACGCCCTGTCGACCCTCCCGCTGGGTACACACACGCGCCTCGCCATCGGGGTCACGACATCCCGGGACGAGCACCTGTTCGTGAATCCGTTCAGCGGCGAAGAGCAAGCCCTGGTCGAAGGCATATCCGGCTACCAAGCCACCGCAGTCCTCGCCAGCCTCAGCCATGACGTTCATCGCGACCTGACGGTGCAGGTCAGCTATACCGGTCTGCAGGAAGCCACGGGCCTGCTCGGTGCCCAGGGCAGCGACGGCCTCGGCCTGGAGGGCGGCGCGACCACCGACGCCCTGACGATCGGCGCTGAAGCGCGTCTGCCGCTCGCAGTGACATTGAGCAGTTCCGCCACACTGGCCCGCACCCGCGCCGCCAGCTTCGACGATTCCCTGCTGAGCCTGCCCGATGGCACCGTTTCCAGCGCCTTCCAGCTCACCGCACGGCGTGATGGCGTGCTCGGGGCCCGGGATGCGATCCGTTTCAGCCTGATCCAGCCGCTGCACGTGGAATCCGGTGCGCTCGAATACAGCTCGACCATGGTGGTCGATCGCACGACCGGCGAGCTGGGGACCGACCTGCAGTACTGGGAACTCGGCGGCCAGCGTCCGATCTATGCCGAGCTCCTCTACGCCAGGCCGCTCCTTGACGGCCGGGCCGATATGAGCCTCTTCACCCGCGCCGAACTGGCGGGTGAAACCTCCACCCAGGACGTGGCCGGCATGGCCACCGGAGCCCGGTTCCGCCTGGAATTCTGATGGCTGCCAGCGCGGCCTCACGGTGAAAGACTGCCGCCGTCCCGACAGCCGGGACGGCGGAACTCGTCTGCAACAACCGCTCCCCCAAACCGGCCGCCGGGCCGTCCACGCCTGCCAGCTCGGGACGCGACGCGCCTGTTCGCGCGAATTTAATCTTTTTCCTGCAACTTGATAGCGATACGAGGTCGAACCAGCCGTTGTCAGGATTAGAAATGCCCCGCGTCAACGAAAATAGCTGTCCCATCATCACCGCGATCCGGGATGTCACGTCATGAGCATCTGGCGTATCCCCGCAAGCGCGCTTACAGCCCTCCTCCTCCTGGCCAGCCCGGCTGCGGCGGTGCAGGCACTCGAACCCGATATCGAGACGGCAAGCGTCGAGCTGATCACCTTTGATTCCGAGATTGCCGCCGCACGCGCCAATATGATGGCCAATCCGAATTTGGCGCTGGCCCATATTGCCACCGCCGAAGCGCTGCTCGCAGCCCATCAGGACTCGAGCGAGGCCAATCTGGATTTTGCAACCATCGGATGGCTGAAATCCGAGGCGCTGACCCGGCTCGGACGGCCGGTCGAAGCCAGGCCGATCGCGCAGCAAGCACTGGAACGCCTGGGGCCGAATCCGGCGCCAACCAAACTGTTTGCCGACATTCTCGTTTCCCTGGGCCGCATCGACAAGGTGACCAGCGAATACGGCCGGGCGTTCGAAAACTATCAGCGTGCCTACGAGGTTTACCGCGCGATCGGCGAGACGCGCAGCGAGTCGATCGTGCTGCAGTCCATCGGCTCGATCTACAATGACGCCCACCGCTACCGGCGCGCCGAGAGCTATTATGTCGACGCGATGAATCGCCATCCCGGCGATCCGGCGCTCGATCTCGCGGCCAACAACAATCTCGGCAATACCTATCGTGAACTGGGCCAGTACCAGGTCTCTCTCGAACACTTCCAGCGGGCGCGCCAGCTCGCGCAGGACATGGGCAGCCCGACTCTGCAGGCCCGGATCCTGAACAATATCGCTTCGCTCCAGGTCGCCTTCGGAGAGCTTGATGCGGCGAGCGGGACGATTGATGAGGCCTTCGCCATCATCGACAATTCAGCCAGCAATGAGTGGAGCCGTTTCCTCTGGGGAACGCGCGCGCAGATTTCCTATGAGCGCGGCGACCTGCAGCGCGCTCGCGGCGAGATCGCCCACACATTCGACGGGGTTTCCCTCGGCGACACGACGCAGAGCTTCACCGAATTCCATGCGACAGCCGCCGATATCTACCAGGCGCTGACGCTGTGGAATGAAGCCGTGCCACACCTGCGCGCCTTCAAGCGGCTTGATGACGAGGCGCGCGAAGTCGCAGCCTCTGCCAATACCAGCCTGCTGGCCGCCCAGTTCGACTATGCCGAACAGAATATGCGCATCGAGCAGCTGCGCCTGGAAGGCTCACAGCAAGACCTGCAACTGGCGAATTCCCACGCCAGGCAGCGGCTGATCGGCGTCAGCGCCATGCTGGTGCTCGCCCTCGTTGTCCTGCTGCTGATCTATGTCCGCCACCGCACATCGCGCGAGCGCCAGCTGGTGCTCGAAAAGGCGCTCTATGAAGACATCGAGACCGGTCTGCCATCGCGCCCGGCCGTCGAACGCGCCATCGCCGGACAGGCCCTCAAGACCGGCCATCCGGTGACCTTGATCGCCCTGGGCATCGAGCGTTTCAAGCATCTCAAGATCGCCCTGGGCTTTGCCCGCTCGGCCCAGCTGAAACTGGCCATGGCGGAGCGGATCCGCGCCCATCTGGGTGCTGAAATGGTCGCAGCGCTGGGCCCCGACATGCTCGGTGTCGTTATCGCTGTGCCCGACGCCGACGCGGTCCTGCCGGCGGCGGAGCAGATCCGCCTTTGCTTCAACAGCCCGGTGACCCTTGACGGCGTCGATATCGACGTCGCCGTCACCGCCGGCCTGTATGCGGGCACGGTTGGCGAGGAATGCGTCAAGAATGCCATTATCGCCGTCGACCAGGCGCGCGAAACCTCAAGCACCTCGGCGATCTTCGATGCCGTCCGCTTTGGTGATCCGGACCAGAACCTGACACTGATGAGCCGCATGATCGCGGCGACGCGCAATGGCGATATGGCAATGCAGTACCAGCCAAAACTGCACCTCGCCTCGGGACGCTACCACGCGGCCGAAGCACTGTGCCGCTGGACGGATTCCGATCATGGTCCGCGCACACCGGACAGCTTCATCCCCCTTGCCGAAGAGACCGGGCATATCCGCGAATTCACCTTGTGGTCGATCGAACAGGTTGTCCGTGACCAGGAAATTCTCCGGAAGGCCGGCCACAATGTCAGCCTGGCGGTCAACATCTCCGGCTCCCTGATCTCCGATCCCGATTTCGCGACCCTGGCCCTGCGCATTGCCAGCCGGGGCGCTGGCCGCATTTCCTTCGAGGTGACGGAAACCGCAGCGATGCAGAATCCGGAACGGGCGCTGGAAAATCTCGAGAAATGGGCCGCGGCGGGAATCAAGCTGGCGATCGACGACTATGGCTCCGGCCTGTCTTCCCTGGCCTATCTCAAGACCCTGCCCAGCCATGAGCTGAAGCTTGATCGCGCCTTCGTCACCGACATGGCCTCATCGCAACGCGACCGGATGCTGGTCAAGTCGACCTCGGACCTCGCCCACGGGCTGGGTCTGGAGATGACCGCCGAGGGCGTCGAGACGCACGAATCCCTGGCCTTGTTGAAACTGATGGGTTGCGACTGGGCCCAGGGATATGTGCTCGCCAAGGCGATGCCCCTGCCCGCACTGATCGACTTCCTCGACGCCAATGCCGATACGGTTGTCTCACCCGAGATCACCGAGGAAGCCTGGCGCCAGACAGGTTTTCCACCTGCGACGGGTTCTACCCGCGGCTGAAGAAGAAAGAGGAATGGTACCGCCTCCCCGAATTGAACGGGGGACCTCTAGATCCACATTCTAGCGCTCTAACCAACTGAGCTAAGGCGGCACCGGGTACGCACCTGTTCGACAGGGCGTAAGGCGCGGGAAACTAGCGCCACCGCCCGGCGGTGGCAACCATGCAATCAGCCCATTTACAGGCGGACTTCAGCCATCCTCAGACATAGCCTCTCGCGGCCATGTGTTCGCGCATCGCTGCGATGCGATGCTCGTCCGAAGGGTGGGTCGATGCAAACTCCAGCTGACCGCCCTCATGGGTGGTCGACATGGCGAGCCAGAAGTCGATCGCCTGGCGCGGATCATAACCGGCTGCGACCATGTAATCGATTCCCAGCCGGTCGGCCTCGTACTCATGCTGGCGCGAATAGGGCAGGATAATGCCGAGGCTGACCCCCATGCCCAGTGCCGCCCCGAGCTGGTCACTATAGGCGATGTCGGCATTGCTGTTGAGCGCCGAAGTGACGAGGCTGAGTCCGATCTGTGCCGCCATCTGCTGGCTGGCACGCTCGGCGGAGTGGCGCCCGGCAATGTGCCCGATCTCATGACCCATCACGGTTGCGACGTGGTCGTCGGTTTCCATCAGGTCGAGAATCCCCTTGTAGAACCCGACCTTGCCGTTCGGCAGAACCCAGGCGTTGACGATGTCGCTGTCGAACACCACGAACTCCCAGTCGAGATGGGTCTGTCCCGACGCACTGACGATGCGTTGACCGACGCGGTCCAGCCGCCGGGTATAGGCCGGATCGCGCGAGACACGTTCGCGCTGCAGGCTTTCCTGCCAGGCCTGGGCAGACAATTGCGAAAGCTGGGCATCAGAGACCAGCATCAGTTGAGTCCGCCCCAATGCCGCATTTTCAGCGCAACCGGAGACGAACGGGATCATGGTCCCGGCCGCCAGTCCGATCAGAATCTCGCGACGTCGCATCAATGTCATGGAATTTCCGGTCATCGCCCCCGACTCCCTCTTCGGTTTTTTGCCAATTGACCGTAAGACTATCGCAGCCGCGCGCCACCGTCTCGCCCGAAATCTCTTTTCGGGCCGGGGGAGCAGCGTCCAGTACAACCCGATCCGGAGTACCGTCCCATGACACGCCTGCTGCAAGTCATTTTCGTACTGATCGTTCTCGTCATTGGCGCAGCGATCATTCTCCCCTTCGTTATCCCCGCCTCGATGTATCGCGAGCGCGTCCAGCTGGCGGCGAGCGAAGCCCTGCACCGCGACATCACCCTGGGCGGTGAACTGCATCTGAGCCTGCTGCCGCGGATCGAGATCCGGGCCAGCACCGTGTCGATCGCCAATGCAGAGGGATTCGGCGACGCCCCGCTGGCGGAAATGGGCGAGATGCGGGTCGCGGTGAAATTGCAGCCCCTGCTCTCCCGGCGGATCGAAATCGCCGAATTCGTGCTGATCGACCCGACAATTCGCCTGCAGCAACGCGGCACGCGCAATAACTGGACGCTGACCGATGCCGCCGCGCCGCCACCCGCGCCCGCCAGTTCGGACGGCTTCCGCCGCCCCGGCGCCCTGCCCCTGGAGGCCAGCTTCGGCGATGTCCGGATCGAGAATGGGTATATCAGCTATAGCGACGGCACCGACAGCCACGACATTTCGGGCCTCAACCTCGTGACGAGCATGCCGTCGCTGGATGGGCCCATCCAGCTCGACGGTTCGCTCAATGCCGATGGCCAACGCATCACGTTCAGCACCCGGGTCGCTTCGCTGCGCGACTTCTTCGAAGGCCGGCAGACCGGGCTCCTGGTCGACCTCAGCGGCAATCTGATCACCGCCCATTTCGATGGCAATTTCCTCGAATCATCCGACCTGTCGATGGACGGCGCCTTCAGCACCGTCATACCTTCGATCCGCAATCTGGCCACCTTTGCCGGCGTGGAGATGCCCGCGGGCGACAGCCTGCGGCGCTTCAGCGCCTCGGGCCGGATTGCCGGAGATCCGCGGCACATCGCCCTCACCGCCAATTCCATCCAGCTGGATGACGTGTCCGGCTCGGGCAATGTGACGGTCAATCTGGACGCAGCGCGCCCGGCGCTGAGCGGCGCACTCACGCTCGCCACCGTTGATGTGACGCCCTTCCTGCCAGACGCCCCTGCCGAGGCGCCGGCCAATACGGCCGACCTCCAGCCCTGGAGTGAGGCCCCGATCGATTTCGCAGGCCTCGGCCTCGTCGACGCCGATCTGCGCCTGACCGTCGGCCTGCTCAAATTCCGCGAGATCGAGGTCAGCGATGCGAGCCTGCGCCTGCAGCTGACCAACCGCCGGATGGAAGCCAATCTGACGCAGATTTCGCTCTATGAGGGCAGTGGCTCGGCATCGCTCGTGGTCAATGCCCGCAGCGCCACTCCGAGCTACTCGTTGCGCGCAGATCTGAGCGGGCTGGACGCCCAGCCCTTCCTCGATGCCGTTGCCGGCTTTGACCGCCTGAGCGGGACCGGCGCGGTCGACTTTGCCTTCAGCACCTCGGGCCAGAGCCAGGCTGCGATCATGCGAAGCCTCGCCGGCAACGGGGAGTTCAGCTTCGCCAATGGCGCGATCACCGGCATCAATATCGCCCAGACCATTCGCAATGTGAGCAGCTTCGTCTCGGGCAATGGCAATGCCAGCTCCAGCGATTCGGAAACGCCGGCGGCGACGGGCGACAATGCCCAAACCGATTTCTCGGCCCTGACCGGCACGTTCAGCGCCTCGGCCGGACGGCTGACCAACCAGGACCTGTTGCTGCTCAGCCCCCTGCTGCGTGTCACCGGGGCCGGCTGGGCCAATCTGCCCGACCAGACCCTGGACTACCGCCTGCAACCCCGCGCTGTTGCCTCGATCCAGGGCCAGGGCGGTGATCGCGACCTGCAGGGCATCACGGTGCCGGTACGTATCCGCGGCACCTTCAATGATGTCTCGGTGGGCGTCGATACCGAAGCGGTGGGCCAGGCCCTTCTGACCGGCGCGATCTCCAATGCGCTGGGCGGCTCGTCTGGCCAGGCCACGACACCGGAAGAAGCGGTTCGCAATACATTGCTGAACGCGCTGGGCGTCGATACCGGCTCCAGCACCGACTCCGATGCCCCGGCAACCGATGAGGACCCGGCGCAACAATTGCTGCGGGGCCTGTTCAATCGCGGTCGCCAGACACAGGACCCGGAGCCGGATGACGGAGCCGATGACGGAAATGGCGGACGTTAGCCCCTGGCGCGGGCAGCCCTTCGGCGCTGCCCGCGACCCCGGAGCGTGCGGCTGGCCGAGCCTGAACGATAAATGAATTGCCCGGTGAAGGCGGGTTCAGCTTCCCTGCGGCAGGTTACTCGCAGTACACTTGTCATTCCTATCCCACGGAGATCACCGATGACGTTACGCTACCGACTGGCTGCCATGGCTGCCCTCGTGCTCGCAGGCACGGCGGGCGCCGCAAACGCCCAGGAGATCATTCTCTACGACCAGCCGAATTTTCAGGGCCAGAGCCTGACGATCAATCGCGCGGTCAGCGACCTGTCCGCAATGCGGTTCAATGACCGCACCAGCTCCATCCGGATCGTTTCGGGCCAGTGGCAATTGTGCGTCGATGCCAATTACGATGGCGGGTGCTTCACCTATACGGGCAATGAAGCCAATCTTGGCCGTTACGACAATATCTACACCGCCTTGCGCCCGATCCTGCCGCAAGCCGGTTCTGGCGGCCGGCCTGGCGGGGAATCGCTGACGCTCTATTCGGGCCCCAACTTCACCGGCCGCGCTGTCGTTCTCAACGAAGCCCAGGCCGACCTTTCGCGTCTTGGTTTCAACGACGCCACTCAATCGATCCGCCACAGCGGCCGCAGCAGCTGGCGCGTCTGTGACGATGCCAATTACGGCGCCCCGTGCATGCAGGTCGATGGTGACCTTCCAACGATCCGGGGCGGCCTTGCCGGCCGGATCAGCTCGGCTGCGCCCGACTATAACGGCTACCCCGGAGGCCCCGGCCGCCCTGGCGGCAATAACGGGCCACAACCCCGCAACGGGGTCTGGCTGTTTGACGGCCAGAACTTCACCGGTCAGCGCGTCGACATCCAGCAGAGCAATCCCGATCTCGACCGTATCGGCTTCAATGACCGTGCCGACAGCCTCGCTGTTGCCCGAGGCGAGACCTGGCAGGCTTGTGAGCATGCCGACTATCGTGGCCGTTGCGAGTATTTCGAGGGCGACAGCGTCGAGGATCTGACGCGCTATTACCTGCGCAACACGATCTCCTCTCTGCGCCGGGTCGATGGCACCTATGGCCAGCCGGGCAACGGTTATCCTGGCCCTGGCGGCGGTGCCGGCTATCCCGGACCGGGCGGAGATCGCGGCATGAATGTGCGCGGCGGTGTTCGTGGTGTCGACACAACCTTCTTCGCGCGTCCCGAAGTGAACGGCATGGGTGTCGATCATTGCCTCGGTGCCGGCGGACGGTTCTGCGACGAGGAAGTGGCCCGGCGGGTCTGCCGCGCTGCCGGCTATAGCCGCGCCGTCCACTTCTCGGTTGAGAATTATTCCCGCAGCCGCACCTGGTATATCGGTGCCAACCAGGAATGCCGTGACGGCCAGTGCGCCCCACTCGTGGACCTGCTGTGCTCTAACTGATCCAGAGCCGGCAGACCTGCATTGCGACAACGCCGTCCCCGCCACCGGGGGCGGCGTTTTGCGATCTGCTGCGCAATGCAAATCAATCATTTCACCAGCGGCCGATGCGGCGTATATTTGGTTACAAACGAAACTAAATCGCGATCAGGAAAACCGCCATGCCCGTCAATGACCCGGTCGTCGCCGAACAGACCCCGGCCGCAGACTTCACGATCGAGCAAAAATGGGATCGCTATACCAGCGAGGAACACGCCATCTGGACGACGCTGTACGAGCGCCAGATGAAAGTCCTCGGCGGGCGGGCGGTGCCGGAGTTTTTCAAGGGACTGGAATTACTGAACCTGAATGAGGGCGGCATTCCCGATTTCCGGCGCGTCAACGAGAAGCTGGAGGCCCTGACCGGCTGGACCGTGGTCACCGTGCCCGGCCTGATCCCGGAGAAGGAGTTTTTCGAACACCTCGCCAACCGGCGCTTCGTGTCCGGCCGTTTCATCCGGGATGGTGAAAAGCTCGACTATCTGCCCGAGCCTGACATTTTCCATGATGTCTTCGGCCATGTCCCCCTGCTCAGCCTGCCGGTCTTTGCCGACTATATGGCCGCCTATGGCCGCGGCGGACTGCGTTCGATCGGCTTCGACGCCATCCAGCAAATCACGCGGCTCTACTGGTACACGGTCGAGTTCGGCCTGATCAACACATCCGAAGGCCGGCGGATCTATGGGGCCGGTATCGTCTCCTCGCGCGCCGAATCGATCTTCAGCCTGGAGGCGCGTTCGCCCAACCGCATCCATTTCGACATCGAGCGGATCATGCGCACGGACTATCGCTATGATGACTTCCAGCAGAGCTATTTCGTGATCGACAGTTTCGAGGAATTGATGGAAGCGACCTATCAGGACTTCGAGTCGATCTACAAGCGCCTGCGCGGCCAGCCGGAACTCAAGCCGACCGAACTCCTCGAGGGCGACAAGGTCTATAGCCGCGGCAGCCAGGAATATGCCCTCGCCGGCGGCCTGCTGGCCAAGGCAGAAGCGCTCTAGGCGGAAACCAGACGGCGCCGGCCGTCGGACAGGGTTTCGACGGTGAGCACCCCACTCGCCGCAACCACGCTCTCAAGCTTGGCGTCCGAGATCGGTTTGACGATATAGAAACTCGCCCCGGCCGCGCGGCAGGCGGCTTCCGTGTCCGGGTTCTGCGCACCGGAATAGACTCCGATCACCGCGTCCGGGGCACTCACCACCACCTGGCAGATGAAGTCGATGGCATCAGCCCCCGACAGGCCGATATCGGTGAGCACGACCACCGGACCGCCCGGATGGGCCGACAGGTGTCCAAGGGCATCGTCCGGCCGGATGAAGCAATGGATGTCCAGATCGAAACCGGCATCCTCGAGATCGGTCCGGAACAGGAAGTGTTCGTCCGGATCATCATCAAGCAATATGAACGGAACGATCTGGCTCAAGCATCTTCCCCATTGCGACCGTGACTGGCACGGCGGGATGACAACCTGATTCGGGGTGAGTGTGCCGATATCTTTACCAAGGATGGGTCAGCCACGCTGGAACGGATAGAAATCCGTACCCAGATCGAGCAAATCCGTCAGCGCATCAAGCGCTTCCCGGCTCTCCACCAGGAGGTTCGGATCGGCCAGATCGGCCGGCAGCAGGGTCTCGCGATAATGCCTGTTGCCCCAGGCATTGAGCGCCTCGAACAGGGCCGGCGTCATCAGCACATTGCCCGAAAGCGCGTTGCGCTCGGCTTCGGTCAGCACTACGCGCAGCCGCAGACAGGCAGGGCCGCCGCCATTGCGCATGGACTGGCGCACTGAGGCAAAACGGACGGCGCCGATCGGACCATTGCCCGCCACCAGCCGGTCGCAATAGGCCCGGGTGGCCGGGTTTTCGCGGGTCTCCTCCGGGGCCAGCAGGACCAGACGGTCCTCACCGGGGATCTGCAGCAGTTGCGAGTTGAACAGGTAGGACGTGATGGCGTCGTCGAGGGAGACCTCGCTGGCCGGCACTTCCACGAACGCCGGCTCGAACAACCCGTCGGCGGCCTTACGGATCGCCGCAACGGCACCGTCGCGGTCCTCGAAGGCCTGCTCATGATAGAACAGGCAGGTGCCGGTCCCGACACAGACCACATCGTTATGGAAGGCTCCGGCCTCGATCGCCTTGCGTGACTGTTGCACCAGCACGGTGCGGGCCGGATCGAGGCGATGACGCCGGGCGATCGCCTCGCAGGACTGGCGTGTCTGGCGAGCCGGGAAACGCCCCTCATAACTGGTTGCGGCATCGCGGCCCCAGACCAGCAATTCAACGCCGGCCGCGCCATGGCTCTCGCACAGGCGGACATGATTGGCAGCGCCCTCGTCGGCGAAGTCCGACTGGTAGGGCAAGGGCTCGTGGACGCAGAAGCGCCCGGTGTCAGCGAAGATCCGTGCCAGGGCACGGCGGGTCTGCGGCGCCTCGATGGCGCGGTGCCCGGTGGTCATGAGATTGGCCGGCGAGAAATGCACACGCCCGTCAGCGCTGTCGGCCGAGGGCGAGACCATGGCGGCATTGGCGGCCCACATGGCCGAGGCCGAACTGGCGCGCCGCAGGAGGTGCGGTGCCTCGCGTCCGACCTTTTCGATGATCGCGCTATCGCTGCCGGAAAAGCCGAGCGCCTTGAGTAGCGGCAGGAAGGGCCGCTCATGCGGCGGCATCACGCCCTGGACCAGACCGATATCGGCCAGGGATTTCATCTTGGCGATACCCTCCAGCACCGCCTCGCGCGGCGAGGACGCCAGGCCTTCGCTGCGCGCACTGGCAAGATTGCCCTCGGAGAGGCCGCCATAATTGTGCGTCGGCCCGACCAGACCGTCGAAATTGGCTTCAATCGCAGTCATGGCCCGGCCCTCTTCCAGCATCAGTCGACGCCCTTGATCGCCATGAATTCCGGTTCCGGAGCGGCCTGGGTGGCCACAGGGAAGGCGCAATAGTCGGCGGCGTAGTAGGCGCTCGGGCGCAGATTGCCGGACTGGCCCGGACCGCCGAACGGCATGTTGGAGGCGGCACCGCAGGTCGGCCGGTTCCAGTTGACGATGCCCGCGCGGCTCTCGACCCAGAAACGTTCCCACAGATCGCGGCTGTCGGACACCAGTCCCGCGGCGAGGCCGTAGGCGGTATTGTTGGCCGCCTGCATCGCGTCTTCAAAGCTCGCAACGCGGGTGACCTGGAGCATGGGGCCGAACACTTCCTCGTCGGGCACCTCGATGCCTGTGACATCCAGCAGGCCAGGCCGCAGGAAGGCATCACCGGGCGCGACGCGCTCGACCTTGCGCAGCGGCGTGGCGCCGAGGGCAATCAGCGCTTCCTGGGCATCAAGCACACCCTGGGCGGCACGCGCCGAGACCAGCGGGCCGATAAAGGGCTGAACCTCGTCATTCCATTTGCCGATCGTCAGCCGGTCGGCGAAATCGACGATGGCGGCGATGATCGCATCACCCTGCTCGCCGCGCGGCACGATCAGGCGTCGGGCACAGGAGCAGCGCTGTCCGGCGGTGATGAAGGCGGAATGCACGGCGATGCTGGCGGCAGCGCGGGCATCGGCCGCATCCCAGATCACCAGCGGATTATTGCCGCCCATCTCGAGCGCGAGCTGGATACCGGTGCGGCCGGCGAATTTCTCATGGATGAATTTGCCCGTGCCCCAGGAGCCGGTGAACAGGACACCGTCGAGCTCCGGATTATCCAGCGCGGCGGCGCCGGTTTCGCGCGCACCCTGGACCATGTTCATCACCCCGGCCGGCAGACCGGCCGCATCCCAGGCGCGGACCATGGCCTCACCGACTCCGGGCGTGATTTCCGAGGGTTTGAAGACGATCGTATTGCCGGCAATCAGGGCCGGGATGATATGGCCATTGGGCAGATGCCCCGGGAAGTTATACGGCCCGAGCACGAACATCACGCCGAGCGGCTTGTGCGCCATGCGGGCAAAGCCGAACGCGGTGTCGGATTCATAGCCGCCGGTGCGCGCAGCATGGGCGGCAATCGAGATATCGACCTTGCCGATCATCGCTCCGACTTCACCTGCGGTTTCCCACAGCGGCTTGCCGGTTTCGCGGGCGATCAGATCGGCGAACTCGTCGCGCCGGCTCTCCAGCTCGGCCTTGTAGCGCTGAACCGCTTCAATCCGCTCGGCCAGCGATGTCCGGCCCCAGGCCGGGAAGGCTGCGCGCGCGGCAGCAAAGGCCTCGGCGACCTCAGCGGCACTGGCCGCACCGCCCTGCCAGACCAGACTATCGTCAGCCGGATTGGTCGAGGTGAAGGTAGCGCCTTGGCCGTCGCGCCAGTTTCCATTGATGAAGTTCATGATCTTACCTCTGCCGGCGCCAGAACCGGGCGCGCTCTCCGTCTCGCAAATCCATCGCCTGCATCACCTCATAGGAGATGCCCAGCACGTCACCATCATCGACCGCCTCGACCGCACAGGTGCGAAAATCCTCCAGCCGGTCGGTCGACAGGATACCTTCAACACCACCGGCCGTGGTCGCGGCCCGCACCGTCACTTCGCGGCTCTCGCGCAGGGTTCGGATATTCTCCGTCCAGTTCGAGACCAGCGGACCACCATCGAAAATGTCGACATATTTGTCGTAGTGGAAGCCTTCCCAGCGCAACAGATTCATCGCCCCGGCGCCATCGCGGTGGGTCTTGCCGATCACATCGCGCACCGATTGCGGCAAGAGATCGACATAGATCAGATGCTGCGGACCGAGATCGAGAATGAACTGGTTGTCGGTCGAGGCACTCAGGCGATCAGCCTCGTCGAAATCCATCCGGAAGAAGGGCCGCGAGACATAATCGAAGAACGGCGAGGAGCCATCATCGAGCACCACGCCGCGCAATTCCGCCAGCACTTTCTCGCCGAAGCGCTCCGGCGCGGCGGCCATCAGCAGATAGCGCGACTGGGCGACCAGGCGCCCGGCCCCGCCGCCACGGCCGGCCTCGGAGACGAAGAGTGTTCCGACTTCGGTGGAACCGGCGAAGTCATTGACCAGCAGCATCGCGTCCATGTCGAAGCGGCGCTGGGCGTCGACCGAATGCTGGGCAATGGTAATGATCTTGAAGTCCCAATAGGGTTTGGAGACACCAACCATCGCCTTGATGGCGGAACAGCCCACGATCTGGCCACTCTCGGTATCCTCCAGCATCAGCTGATAGGTGTCCTCGGTCTGGCCCTTCGGCGTGGAGAGGTAAGCCGCTTCCGACTTCTCCAGCCGTTCAGCCAGCACATCGCGCGTGACGGCCAGGCTGGTGAAACCGGTCCCGGCTTCTTCAGCCAGACGGCTCATGGCATCAATGTCAGATGCCTTGGCGGCACGTACGATCAGCATTGTTTTCCCCGAATAGTCAGTCTTGTTGTTGAACGAGCGCGCGGGCCTCGCGCGCATCGAATTCACCGCGTGCGAATTTCATCAGCATCACGGCGGAAAGCTTGGCCCGTTCGGCAAAGCTCGAAAGCTTCACGATCTCGCGGTCCGAATGGATATCGGCCCCGCGCACACCGAGCGTATCCACATTCGGACAGCCCGCCGCCCACAGATTATTGCCCTCGCAGACACCACCCGTATCCTGCCAGCGAATATCGAGCCCCAGGCTCGACCCGGCCGCGCGGGTCCAGTCGAACATCTTCGCATTGGCGGCGCTCATCGGCTTGGGCGGGCGGGTGAAACCGCCGTGCAGCTCGGCGGCGATGCCGTCGCGGATGCGCACCATGTCCAGCAGGCGTTCGAGTTCGGCCAGCACCCAGATGCGGTCATTATCGGTCTTGACCCGGATATTGAAACGCACAACGGCGTTGTCGGGCACGACATTCGGCGGACCGCCGCCATCGATACGGGCGAGATTGAAGGTCACGTCCTCGCGGCGGCCATTGAGGCTGTCCAGCTCGAGGCCGAAGGCACAGGCGGCGGCAAGCGCATTGCGGCCGAGATGGTGTTCGCGGCCGGCATGGGCGGCGCGACCGGAAAGCTTGAGCGACCAGTTCCCAGACCCTTTACGCGCACCGGCCAGGGAGCCATCGGCGAGGGCCGGCTCATAGGTCATGCCGATATCGGCGCGTGCGCCGATCTCCGCCAAGACCGGGGCCGAGCCGAGCGAGCCGATTTCCTCATCGGGACTGATCAGGACATCGACGCCGATCTGGTCCTTCCAGGGCGAACGCTGCAGACCGAGCAGGCCATGCAGCATCACCAGTATCCCGCCCTTCATGTCGGCGACACCGGGGCCGTTCAGCGTGTCTTCGTCCCACAAGGTCGTGGATTGGAAAGCGCTCGAGAGGGGAAAGACCGTATCGTGATGCCCGGTCATGGCGATGCGAATCGGTGCCTCCGGCCGGATGCGGCAACGGAAGGACGGCGTGTAGGGCTGTTCGTGAACGCGGCCATCCGGTTCGACAACCGTCGAGGGCTTCAGCTCGACTGCCTCGATACGGGCATCATCAAGCTCGCCAAACGCCGTTTCGAGGCAGGAGCGCATGCGCTCAAGCCCCTCCGGATTGCGGCTGCCCGAATTGATCGCCGACCAGGCCTTGACGGTCTCGATCATGGCATCACTGCGCGTATCGACCCAATCGAGGACGGCACGCTCGTCGGCATTGAGCTCCAGTGGATTTTGCATGGCCCAGTGATACTTGTTTAAAACGGGCGGTCTAGCCCCGGCGGACATATCCGCCGGGGCCAGGCCAATTCCGGACCTCAGACCTTGTCGAGGGCCTGTTTCAGATCGGCGATAAGGTCGTCAGGGTTTTCGATCCCGACCGAAACCCGGACCAGACCTTCGGAGAAGCCCTGTCGCTTGCGCAATTCCGGATCGACACCGCGGTGCGTGGTCGAACCGGGATGGCAGATCAGCGTCTCGGTGCCACCCAGGCTGACGGCGAGCTTCATCACCTGCAAGGCATTGAGCATGCGGAAGGCGCTGGCCTCGTCAGCGAGATCGAAGGCGAATGTCGAGCCGGCCGAGGTGCATTGCGCCTTGAAGACGTCAGCATCGCGATTGCCTTCACCGAGGAAGCCGAGATAGCGGACCCGCTCGACCTTGGGATGATCGCGCAGGAAGGCAGCGACCTTCGCAGCACCGAGGGCGGCGGCATCCATGCGGATCTTCACGGTCTCGAGCGAGCGCAGCAGCATCCAGCAGGTGTGCGGATCGAGATTGGTTCCCAGATAGCCGCGCAGGCCCCGCACCAGCGCCATCGGCTCGGACTTGCCCAGCGCCGAACCGGCGATCAGATCGCTATGGCCGCCGACATATTTGGTCAGCGAATAGACCAGCACGTCAGCGCCGAGTTTCAGCGGCGCCTGGCCGACCGGGCCGAGGAAGGTATTGTCGACCACGATCCAGGGGCGCGTGCCCTGCTTCTCGGCAATCATGTCGGCAATGCGGTTACAGGCCGCCAGATCCACGAGATCATTGGTCGGATTGGTCGGGGTCTCGGTATAGATCACGGAGACCGGACCGAGCGCCATGGCGGCCTCGGCGGCCTCGCGGATTTCCGCTTCCGTCGCGGCCGCGAAGAAATCGACCGTCTTGATGCCGTAATTGGGCAGGAATTTGCGCAACAGGCTTTCAGTCCCGCCGTAGAGTGGCGTCGACTGCAGGATGACCGAACCGGCATGGGCCAACCCCATCAGCGTCGTCGAGATTGCGGCCATGCCTGACGAGAAGACGGCGGCCTCCTCGGCTCCGTCATAGAGCGCCAGACGGTCTTCAAGCACTTCCATGTTGGGATTGTTGAAGCGGGAATACATCAGGCCGCCCGATTCCGGGTCACCCGCCTGCGCCTGCCCCAGGGCAACGCGGAAGAAGGACGCGCCCGCTTCAGCCGACTCGAACGCAAAGGTCGAGGTCAGGAAGACCGGCGGCTTGATCGACATTTCCGAGAGCTTGGGATCATAGCCATAGCTCATCATCTGGGTCTCGGGGCTCAGCGTGTGGCCGGCCACGGAATGTTTGCGGTAGGGCTTGTCAGGTTTGCTCATCGGAAGGTCCTCGAAATCGCGCGTGGCGGGGCCGCCCCGCTGCGTATGCGGGCGATTAGAACCAGCTTCTCGCCCGGGTCAAGTCTGCCCTCGCACCCCCGAAAAATGCCTGCCGTCCAGCCCCGGTTTCGCGGTTTTGCGGCATGATTTTTCCAAAAAAAAGGGCGGCCCGGCAATATGCCGGACCGCCCGATTTTTCACATCAGCCTCAGGATTAGTTGAGGACGATGATCACTTCTGCACGACGGTTGAGCGGCTCGCGCACACCGTCTGGCGTTTGAACCGCATTGCGGGTTTCGCCAAAGGCTTCCAGCGAGATCGTGCTGGCCGGGACGCCGAGGCGAACCAGTTCATCACGAACAACGCGGGCACGGCGCTCGGACAGACCCACATTGTAGGATGCTGCACCGGAACGGTCCGTAAAGCCGGCAACCGAAACGCGCGTCACGCCACAGGAACCACGTTGGTTCGAAGCTTGTGCGATAACTGCACGTGCTTGATCCGTCAGGTCCGCACGATCCCACTCGAAGTAGACCGGGAACTGCACATCGTTACACACGACCGCTGGTGGCGGTGGTGGTGGCGGTGGCGGTGGCGGTGGTGGTGGTGGCGGTGGTGGCGGTGGTGGTGGCGGTGGTGGCGGTGGCGCTGCGAAAGCATAGCGCAGACCGATCCAGGCCTCATGACCGGCGAGCGCATCAACGCTTACGCCTGGGTCATAATCCGAACCGCCGGCCGAGAAATACCGGTATTCGGTATCCAGGGTCAGACGCTCGGTCAGGTCCCAACCAACACCGGCCATAACCTGCCAGGCGAATGGGTTGTCGCTGTCCGTCGACACGACATAGTCAGCCGCAGTCGGAGCAACAGGCATCGTGCCCGCAGACCAGCCAGCGAGCGTACCATTGGTTTCGGCAACGCCGACACCGACACCCACGTAAGGATGGTAGGAGCCATTCGGATTAAAATCGAAAATGGCGTTCGCCATCAGCGACCAGATCTGAAACTTGCTGTCGCTGTTCTCAAAGGAACCAACAGCGCCGGTATCATTGAACCGGTGAGCCAGCTCGCCTTCGAAACGGAAGCCGTCAGCCCACTCATAGCCGAGAGCAACGGCTTCGCGCCAATTGCCTTCACCATTGATTTCGCCGTTCAGCGAACCAGAAACATCGGTGTCGCCTGGGCCGCCGTAACCGACAGCGCCACGACCATACCAGCCTTCGTCAGCGAACGACGCAGGAGCCGCTGCCAGGAAGGCTCCGACGGCAACCGCCGTAAAAAGCCGTTTTTTCATCATACCCCCTCCGGAGGCTTTCGCCTCCTTGGTGTGAAAGTGTATTTCCGGAATCGTTCCGGAAAACTCGAAAACACCCACTCCGGATATTTCCCATTCAATTCAATATAACAAACCGTCTCGCTTCGCCACCGCGAAGTCCGAAAAAACACGCAATCGGTGCAAATTTCTGACGCCGTTGCAGAGACGCTACACCTTTGCGGCGAAAGCTGGGCATGACAACCAGGGGAAAGCCGCGCGAGGGCTCGGTCCCCGGCCTGTCACAGCTTGGCTTCAGCCTCTCTCGCACCGGCTCGGTGGCGGCCCAGGCCCGCTCGCGTCGGATGCTGCAGCGCATCAACATCCAGAGCGTGTAATGGCGTGAGGACGTCACTCCAGACGCCACACACCGCCCGTCCAGCCCCGGAATCGTCAGCGCAGCGAGGCCGCCGCGCCGCTGCGGCCGGCGAATCGCTCGCTGCCCGATCCGGTCACTTGCGACCAGGCCAGCTCGAACTGGCGGATGACCGCACCGTCACGATGATAGAGGTCGTTGAGGTAGCGCACCTCCCCATCGGCATCGCCGACAACCGTCCAGTAATTGATGTGGACCGGGATCCGGTCATCGAGCCAGACCACTGTCGGCGTATTGCCCGCGGCCACCCGCTCGATCTCGTCACCATCCCAGCCCTCCTGCCGGCTCAACACCCACTCGGCCAGCACCAGCGGATCGCGCACCCGGACACAGGCCGCCGAGAAATCGCGCCGCGTCTCGGAGAAACGGTCTCGTTCGGTGGTGTCGTGGATGTAGACGTTGTGGCTGTTTGGGAAGATGAACTTCACCTCCCCCATGGGATTGCTGCTGCCGGGCGGTTGCGACATGCGATAGGGCCAGTCCCGCCCCCAACGGCTCCAGTCGATCTCGTAAACGGAAATCTGCTGGCCCTGGGCGTCATAGATCCGGAAGCCGAGCTGGGCAGCCAGGCCGGGATTGCGCCGGAAGGACTGGAACCGGGTGCGGGCCAGCCCACCCGGAATGCCCCACCAGGGATTAAGGACAACATACTGCATGTCCTCGGAAAACTCCGGAGTCGAACTGACCTGGCGCCCGATCATGACCTCATGTCGCCGCGCCACCTGCCCGTCTTCCCAGGCCTCGAGGGTGAAATCCGCCAGATTGACCCGGATATGACGCTGCCCCGGATCGCGGGACTGCCAGCGGCGCTGCTCGAGATTGACCCGCAACTGGGCCAACCTCTGGCGCGGCGTGATATTGAGGTGGCGCAGGGTCGCCTGGTCCATCTGACCCGAGGGCGACAGATTGGCCCGCCCCTGATACCGCCGGACCGCCGTCTCGAGCCGCACGTCAAAGGCATCTCCTGCCTGCCAGGTTTCGCGATAGAGGCCGACAGCGGCCAGACGGGCCCGGAGCTGGTCGACCCGCTCGCCCTGGTCGCCAATCGCCAGCGACGGCCCGGGGTCGATCCCCGGCCAGATCGGCTGCAAAGCCATCAGGCGCAACATTTCGGCGCGCAGGATCTGATACCCGCCGATATCGGGCGCCAGCGCGTTCAGCGCCTCACCGACCCGGTCCGAGGCCAGGGCCCGGTTCAGCGCCGCGCCCAGCTCGGCCCGCTCGGTCTCATCGAGCACATTGAGTTCGTGCGTCTCGGCATCGGTCAGTCCGTAGCGCAGCCAGCCGCCGAAACGGAAAAACGCCTCGGTCGCCAATCCGGCGCGTCGCTCAAGCGGCACGGTCCGGTCGAGCAGGAGCCCGGCGGTATCATCAAGACTGGGCAGGCCGTGGCTGGGCGCGTCGAACAGGGTGATCGCGAGCTGCTCGATAGCTGTTTCGCTCCACCCGGCCTGGCTGCGGGCGCGAACAGACATACTCGCCGGCGCCGGCGTCGCGGCGACCTCGCGCGCATCATCACCCGCCGCCTCCAGGCGGCCGGCCGCACTCAGCCAGAGCAGTGTCAGAAAGCCTAAAACCCGAAACACGAACGGCCCCTCCCAGAACCTTTCGCGCAGGTTAACGATATTCGTCCATCGCCGAAAGCCGAATCGGCTCCGGCCTGTCAGCCCGGCCGGAAGGCACCAACCGGCTCAGTGCTCGAGCTGTTCCTCGGCATCATCGGCCATCAGCTCGCCGAGCGAGACAACCCGCGACCGGGCGCGTTCCATATAGGCCTCGTTATCGAACAGGTCTGTATCGGCATCCCAGACCTCGAACAATTGCTGCAGGCTTTCTTCATCATGCGCGGCGAAAGCCTTGATCTTGCGTTCCGCCTGTTCCGATGACCGGCCCAGAAACTCCAGCGCCTGGCGGCCGACTTCGAGCGAGGAGCCGAACAGCTCGCGAACCGCACTGTCGGCACCGGCGGCGCGCAGGCGGTAGACATGTTCCCGGCTGGCAGCGCGCGCGATGACGCGAACCTGCGGATAGCGTTGCTTGACGTGCCGCACGAGTTCGATGGCGCGGTCCTGGTTGTCGGTGGCGACAATCAGCAGGCGGGCATGGCTGATCCCGGCTGCCTCGAGCAGGCCCGGACGCAGGGCATCGCCGTAATAGACCCGGATGCCGAATTTGCGCAGGCTCTCGATATGCGCCGGTGAATTATCCAGCACGACCGGCCGCTGGCCGTCCATCACCAGCAGACGCTGGACGATCTGCCCGAAGCGCCCCATGCCGGCGATGATGACCGGCGCCTCTTCCTCGATCTGGTCCGCCTCACGCGGCGCGCCCCGGCTGCGGGTGACATGCGGCGAGACCCATCTCTCGAACACGATCATGATCAGCGGTGTGGCCATCATGCTCAGCGCCACCACCAGGCCGGTGATATTGGCGACATGGTCGGGCAGGACGCGCACGCCGACGGCATAGGTCAGCAGCACGAAGCCGAACTCGCCGCTTTGCGCCAGGGAGAAGGTGAACAGCCAGCGCGCATGGCCATGGATCCGGAAGGCGACCGCGAGGCCCCACAGGATCACGCCCTTCACCAGGATCAGCGCCAGCAGCAGGCCAAGGATCAGGACCGGTTCCTGTGCCAGCAGCCTGAACTGCATCCCGGCCCCGACCGTAATAAAGAAGACGCCCAGCAACAGGCCCTTGAAGGGTTCGAGCACGCTGACCAGCTCGTGGCGGTATTCGCTGTCGGCCAGAACCACCCCGGCCAGAAAGGTTCCCAGCGCCGCCGAGAGCCCGACCCAGCCCATCAGCAAAGAGATCGAAATCACCAGCAGTAGCGCGGCGGCGAAGAAGATTTCGTGCAGGCCCGTACGGCCGATGGCGCGAAATGCCGGCCGGGTGAGATAGCGCCCGACGAGGATGACCAGGGCGACGGCCGCGAGTGTGACCAGGGCCTGCCCCCAGGCCGGCAAATGCTGGATCAGGTTCTCGGCGCCGACCGGCGCCTCGCCGCCGGCCTCGAGCGCCAGGCTGCCCGCCACCGGCACTTCCCCCGTCCCCGTGCTCAACGCCAGCAAGGGCATCAGGGCCAGCATGGGAATGACGGCCACGTCCTGGAACAACAGGACCGAGAAGGCCGATTGCCCGCCCTCGCTCCGCAGCCAGCCCTTTTCACCCAGCGTCTGCAACACGATCGCCGTCGAGGAGAGCGACAGGATCAGGCCGAGCGCGACCGCGACGCGCCAGTCCATGCCGACCGCGAGACCGCCGCCCAGCGCCAGCGCCGTCACCACGACCTGCAGACCGCCCAGCCCGAGCAGGCGCACCCGCATGTCCCAGAGCAGGCGTGGCTGCAATTCCAGACCGACCAGGAACAGCATGATGACGACACCGAATTCAGCGAAATGCTGCACGTCTTCGGTGTGCGAGCCGACCATGTCCAGCAGCGGCGCGATCGCGATCCCGGCCAGCAGATAGCCCAACACGGAGCCGAGCCCGAGCCGATGCGCAATCAGCACAGCAATGACGCCGGCCCCGAGATAGATGGCCGCCTGCAGCAGAAATGTCTCCATGTCCGTTACAATGCACGCCCGGCAGCAAAACCTCAATCGCGGACGGGCGTGAAATCCTGATAAAAATCACATTTTTGCCAGCCTTTTCGATGCCGGACGCTCCATGTTTTCCCACCGCCCCCTCCATCCCGCTGACAGCCGCCGGGATCGATGCTAGTCCTTGGCCCGAATTTGTCTGAGCGGGGAAAATCTCATGCATGTATCGACCAAGATCGGCCTGGCCCTGGTGCTGGCCGCGAGCCTTGCGGCTTGCAGCGAACCATCCACATCCGGGCCGGCGACCGACGCGCCCGAAACCAGCGCGGCCGAGGCCACGCATTTCACGGTCCTGGTCGGCGGCACCGAGATCGGCGCCCTCGACATCACCCCGTCCGACAGCGGCTATGGTGTCGAGTTCGAATACCGCAATAACGGCCGCGGCCCGACGATTTCCGAAACCGTGACACTCAATGCCGCCGGCTTGCCGACCAGCTGGACGATCGACGGTGCCTCGACCTTTGGCAATCCGATCGCCGAGAGCTTCGAGTTCGAAGATGACCAGGCCAGCTGGAGCGATGCCACCGGCAGCGATGAAGCCGTGATCGAGGGCGAGGCCTTCTACGTCCCCCAGGATGGCAGCCCCTACTGGCTGGCCATCGCCGCGCGCGCCCTGATGGACAGCGCGGACGGCACCGTCAATGCCATTCCCGGCGGTGCGCTGCACCTCAACGAGATCGAACAGCTCAGCGTCTCCGACGGCACACATGAGCGGACGGTCACCAGCTACGCCCTCACCGGCACCAGCCTGGATCCGACCTATATCCTGATGCATGACCGCGCCTTCTTCGGCCTGATCACGCCCGGCTTCGCGATCCTGGAATCCGGGTTTGAAGCCGAGGACGAGCGCCTGCGCGGCATCGCCGCCGCCTATGGCGCCGCACGTCTCGAGAACATCCAGACGCGCACGGCCCATGATTACGGCGCCCCGGTCCGTATCCGCAATGTCCGCGTCTTCGACCCGGCCAGCCAGGCGCTCGGCGCACCGGTCTCGGTCGTGATCCAGGGGGACCGCATCGCCGCGATCGATGCCCTTGATGTCGCCACCCGCGCCGGCGAGGTCGAGATCGACGGTGCCGGCGGCTCCCTCCTGCCCGGCATGTTCGAAATGCATGGCCATATGGGCGAGGCTGACGCCATCCTCAACATCGCCGCCGGCGTCACCAGTGTGCGCGATATGGGCAATAATAACGAGGTTCTCGGCGCGCTGATCGATCGCATCGAGTCCGGAGAACTGGCCGGCCCACGCGTCTTCCGCAGCGGCTTCATCGAGGGGCAAAGCCCGTTCAGTGCCAATATGGGCATCGTCGTCGACAGCCAGGAAGCCGCCCTCGCAGCCGTCGATACCTATGCCGATGCCGGCGATTTCATCCAGATCAAGATCTACAACTCGATGAATCCCGACTGGGTGCCCGCCATGGTCGAACGCGCCCATGAGCGCGGCTTGCGCGTGACCGGCCATGTGCCCGCCTTCTCCAATGCCGACACCATGATCGCGGCCGGTTATGACGAGATGACCCATATCAACCAGGTCATGCTCGGCTGGGTGCTCGAGGAGGGCGAGGACACGCGCGAGCTGTTGCGCCTGACCGCCCTGCGCCGCCTGCCGGCCCTGGATCTGCACAGTGAGCCGGTCCAGAACACGATTAATGCCATGGCCGCGCGCGGCGTCGCGATCGATCCGACACTGGCGATCCATGAAGCCCTGCTGCTGTCGCGCAATGGCGAACTCACCCCCGGCGCTGTCGATTATATCGACCACATGCCGGTCGAGAGCCAGCGCAGCGCCCGCAGCGCCTGGGCCGATATCGCCAATGCCGAGGATGACGCCAATTATCGCGGCGCCTTCGACCAGATCCTCACCACCATCACGATGATGCGCGAAGCCGGTATCTTCCTGGTTCCGGGCACGGATCTGGGTGGTTCCTTCACCTATCACCGCGAGCTGGAACTGTATCAGCGCACCGGCATGACAGCCCCGGAAATCCTCGCCTGGGCCAGCCAGGGCATGGCTTCCTATCTCGGCGTCGATGACGAGCTGGGCACCATCGCGCCGGGCATGCTGGCCGATTTCTACCTCGTCCCCGGCGATCCGACCCAGGACCTGCGCGAGATCAAGACCATCTCCATGGTCGCCGCCAACGGGGTGATCTATTACCCCAGCGAGATCTATCCGGAATTCGGCATCCGTCCCTTTACCGAAGCGCCGAATGTAATCGCGGCGCAGTAACCGGGCCCCGGGGCTCACGCTGTCTGCCTTGCCGTCGCCGTGAGCCCGGGTGCGGTGCCCCTGCACGAAAATCTCCACGCGGCCTGCCGCTGGAGGTTTGAGGGGGCCTCCCGGGATGGGAGGTGTGCGGGACGCCGGCGAATGCCGGTTAGCGCAATAAATAGTTGAGACATTCGAGACGTCCCGCACGTGGAGATTTACTCAGGCCCCTCACGGGTCCTGCCTCGAAATGACCGTGGAAGATTGGTCGAGCCCTAATGCCTCACTTCCCCGATCATGGCCCCACCGGAACTCGGGCTGTCACGCCTCCGTGCGGATGGGCTCCACGCTCCCGATCGCCGCAAGTGACTGAGCTCACGCCTCCCGTGTGATCGGAACGGAGGGATTATGCGCCAGGGTTCTGGGGGTGGGGATAACATCAGCAATTTATCGTCATCCCGACGAAAGTCAGGACCGCGATATTGCAGGCTCCGCACTTGTCACGTCTGGGTCCTGACTTGCGTCAGGATGACGTGGGCTAGTTGTCAAACGTGGGGGATAAGCGGGAGCGCAATCGCGCCAGCCTTCACCCGCCCTGCCCCGCCAGCGCCCGTACGGTCTGGCGCGCATAGCCCGTCAGCGTCACCAGGGTCAGCGCCGCCGCCAGTACAATCAGCGTTTCGGCAATCGGGGCGAGTTCGATCTGTGTGCCCGGAACCTGGTCCAGCGGCATCATCGCCAGGCCCAGGCCGGCAAAGCTGAGCACGATCTTGGGGTATTCGAAGCGCGACGAGACCAGCGCCGGGCGGGTGGCCAGCGCCTCGCCAAAGGATGCCACGACATTGCAGCGTGCGACCAGGATGACGGCGGCGCAGGCGGCGGCCAGTCCGAGATCGCCATGCACCAGCAGACCGGCAACAGCCGCCAGTGTGAGCAGGCGGTCGGCGACAAGATCGAGCATGGCACCCAGCGGCGAGCTTTCGCCGAGCCCGCGGGCCAGCTTGCCATCGACGACATCGAGCAGACCCGACCCGAGATAGAGCGCCAGCGCGATCCATCCCGGACCGCCCATCGCGAGCAGGATGAAGAGCGGCAGCACCAGGCTCATCCGGAACAGGGTGACGGCATTGGAAATCATCGGAGTCTCCGTTTGAAATCGGGTCGGGACGCGCTCACAGCCAGCGCAGGGGCGGCGCATCCTTGCGCAGGGTTTCGATCGTCGTCTTGAGCTGATCCATGAAGGCGGCGCGATTGCCGGACCAGGTGAAGGGGGCGCCGATAATGGCGCTGCAATTGAAGGGTACGAGAATGCGCGCACCGCGCGGCAGGACCCGCCCGGCCCCCTGCAGATAGACCGGCGTGATCGGGGCGTGCGGGAATTCCTCGGCGAGGCGGGCGATGCCGGCCTTGAAATCCCCCATCTCCTCGGCCTTGCCGCGCGTGCCCTCCGGGAAGATCAGCAATATCTCGCCGCGCGCCAGCGCCGCCTTGCAGCCGGCCAGGACATCGCTGCGGCCGGCACCGGTGCGCGTGATGGGCAGAATGCCGACGACGCGCTGATAGAACCAGCTGGAGAATGGCGTCTTGAGGAAATGATCCGCCGCCGCGACCGGCCGGATTTTCGCCAGGCTGGCGGAGGGGAAGAGGCAGATCAGCAGCAGGGTGTCGATATGGCTGTTGTGATTGGCGGCGATCATCGCCGGTCCGGTGACGGGGAGATTGTCGCGCCCGCGGACATCGAGCCCGATGATCAGCCAGGCGAAGGGCTTCACGAGCAGGACCAGGATCAGTCGGCGCACCAGCTGCAGCATCTAGAAGCGCTCCAGTGCGAAGATCGCCAGCATGTGGAAATACCAGGGCGCGGTGAACATCAGACTGTCGAGCCGGTCGAGCACGCCGCCATGGCCGGGCAGGAAGAGGCTGGTATCCTTGACGCCGAGGTCGCGCTTGATCGCCGACATGGTGATATCGCCGAAAAATCCGAGCACCGGCAAAACCGTGCCGATCAGCACGCTCGGCCAGAAGGCCAGCGGCGTGAAGAAGGGCGCCAGCACGATGAAGACAATCGCCGTCGTCGCGAAGCCGCCGATCGCGCCTTCCCAGGTCTTGTTGGGGCTGACGGTGGGGATGATCTTGTGACGGCCGAAGGCCTTGCCCCAGACATATTGGGCGACATCATTGAACTGGGTGATGAAGATCAGGAAGAAGACCAGCCCGGCCGCGCCCGCCTGCGGCACCTCCGCCGCCGGTGTGCGCATCAGGAAGGCGACATGGCCGAGATTGTAGACGCAGACAATCACGCCCCAATGCATCACCCCGATCGTCGCCAGAAAGCCGTCAGTGCGGCCGAGCAGGGTCATCATCACCGCCGTGGCAACGAAGACATAGATCGGCACGATCACCAGGAAATAGGCGTAATTGTCGATCCAGATCGCCCAATAGCTGATCAGGACCGAGGCATAGACGACCAGCACCACCAGCCGGTCCTCGCGCCGCGTCGGCGCCAGGGTGAGGAATTCGCGCAGGGCAACGAAGCTTACGAAGGCGAAGACAATGGTGAAGGCCTGCCAGCCGGCCAGAAGGGCGCCGCCGATCACGCCGCAAATCAGCCACCAGCTGCGCATGCGCGGCCCCAGATCGCTCCAGCGGCCCGGCTGCACCCGCGGCAGGATGATCGCCGCGAGACTGCCGGCGAGCAACAGCACCAGCAGACCGGCAAAGCCGGCGCCGAGCGGAGCGGGAAGCTGGGTGAGCGGGTTCAAACCGCCCCGCCATCATGGCGGCGGGCGGGCTCGGACCTGCCTGCGAGTTTCAATCTGCACGCCAAGACCGGATTCCCCATTGCCCATGCAACCCTAGCGGTAAATCGGCTTCACGCAACAGGGTTCAGGCGGATGCGCGGCGCCCCCTATCCGGGGCAGCGCACCAGCGTCCAGACATATTCGCGGTCATCGCCGGACCATTGCTCAAGCTGGCCATCGACAATCGCGAGATTGTATTCGACCGTTTGCTTGTCGCCCTCGACACTGCAATGGCCGGAGATGTGCCATTGCGCCGGCCCGGTCTCGCTGACGCTGTCGAAATCGCAATGGGCCTCGTGCTGGTCATAGCCATCGGCGCGCAGGATCATCGGCGGTTGTTCGTATTCCTGCCCGACAGCGCATTGTGCCAGATCAACGCCCCAGGTGCCGACATAGGCGGGCTCGGCCGCCTGCGAATTGTCCATGTCGACCGCAGGCGCGGTGGCTTGGTCGGCCGCGGGCGCGGCGGCTTGCGTGATATCCGCCACAGTGTCGGCGGACATTGCGGTCTCAGCGACCGTGGCAGCGTCAGCGCCGTCTTCGCCGCCACATGAGACGAGCAGTGCCGCAGCGAGCAAAAGGCCGCTTGCCGGCAGACTCTTTGCGATCCGGATATGACTGGTCATGGCATTCCCCCATTTGCCTGAAAAACCTCAATCTTCCGACGAGATTGGGCGAGAGCGGCCGATTGTTCAAGCGGGGACGGGCTCCAGAGAGAAAATTGCAGCTCAAGCCGCAATAATGATGTTTCATATATCATCATTGATATGTATGATCATTCCTCGAACCGGAAAATGCGATCATGATCACCTCGGCCCAGATGCGCGCGGCACGCGCCCTGCTCGGAATCGACCAGAAAACCCTGGCGGCGAAAGCCGGCGTCTCGGTGCCAACCATCCAGCGCATGGAGGCCAGCGATGGCAATGTGCGCGGCGTGGTCGGCTCACTGGTACGTGTGGTCGAGGCCCTTGAAGGCCTCGGCGTCGAGCTGATCGCCGAACAGGCCCCAAGCCAGGGCACCGGGCGCGGCGTGCGCCTGAAAGCGCCGCCCGACATTCCGGCCGATGAAGGTTCGACAACAGACTGATTTGAATTTCGCGACGGCGACCGCCGACTGATGCCGACGATCCCGCCCCTCTTGAAGGCAGGTGGACATGACCAAGACGACCAAGAAGCAGACCCGGGAAACCACGCCGCAGGAGCCGCCCGTCCTGGGCGAACTCTTCCTGCCCAAGCTGATCACCGTATTGCGCGAGGGCTATACGCTGGCGCATTTGCGCAGCGATGCCGTAGCCGGCCTCACCGTGGCGATCGTCGCCCTGCCGCTTTCGATGGCGATCGCCATTGCCGCCGGCGCCTCTCCGGCCCAGGGCATTATCACGGCGATTGTCGGTGGCTTCTTCGTCTCCCTGCTCGGTGGCAGCCGCTTCCAGATCGGCGGTCCGGCCGGCGCCTTCATCGTGTTGATGGCAACGACCGCGCAAACCTTCGGCATGGACGGGCTGATCCTGGCGACGCTGATGTCCGGCGCGATCCTGATGGCGATCGGCTTCTTCAAGCTCGGCACCTATATCAAATTCATCCCCTACCCGGTCACGGTCGGCTTCACGGCGGGCATCGCCGTCATCATTTTCGCGAGCCAGGTCAAGGAATTGCTCGGCCTGCAGCTCGCCGAGCCCGAACCCGGCCCGTTGCTGGAAAAACTCCCGGTGCTGTGGAATGCCCTGCCAACAACGGATGCGCTGACCATCGCGGTTTCGGCGGCGACGGTGCTGGTCATCCTCGGCATCCGCCATTTCAGGCCGCACTGGCCGGGCATGCTGATTGCCGTCGCACTGGCGGCCGGCGCGACCGCCGCCTTCAACCTGCCGCTGGAGACCATCGGCTCGCGCTTTGGCGGCATCCCCTCCAGCCTGCCCTGGCCTGCCCTGCCCGACATGTCGGGGCCGCGCCTGATGGCCTTGCTCCCGAGCGCGATTGCCTTTGCCCTGCTGGGCTCGATTGAATCCCTGCTCTCGGCCGTCGTCGCCGATGGCATGACCGGGCGGCATCACCGCTCCAACAGCGAGCTGGTCGCCCAGGGCGTTGCCAATATCGGCTCGGCGCTGTTTGGCGGTATCTGCGTCACCGGCACGATTGCGCGCACCGCGACCAATGTCCGCGCCGGGGCCCACGGGCCCGTTGCCGGCATGATGCATGCGGGTTTCCTGCTGCTCTTCATCCTGATCGCGGCGCCGCTCGCCAGCTTCATCCCGCTCGCCTGCCTGGCCGGTGTCCTGGCGCTGGTAGCCTGGAACATGGTGGAGAAACACGCCTTCATGATCCTGCTGCGGGCCTCGCGCGCCGATGCGCTGATCCTGCTGGCGACCTTCGGCCTGACGATCTTCCGCGACCTGACCGAAGCCATCATTGTCGGCTTCGCCATCGGCTCGGTCGTCTTCATCCACCGCATGTCGCAAACAACCGCGATCGAGAGCCTGACGCCCTTTGTCGATGAAGACCAGCCCGACCGGGTCACAGCCCCGGCTGATGCCAAGGCCGGCCCGACCGAGCAGGATGCGGATATCCTCGTCTACCGCATCAGCGGGGCCTTCTTCTTCGGCGCGGCGGCCTCGATCGGCTCGGTGCTGGAGCGTATTGCCGATACCCACCGCGTGCTGATCATCGACTTTGCCGCCGTGCCCTTTGTCGACTCCACCGCCGCCCACATGATCGAGGGTCTGGCCCACCGGGCCGGCCATCGCGGTCTGCCGGTGATCATTTCCGGCGCCTCCAAGGCAGTGAAGCAGGCGCTGGTTGCCCACGAGGTGGCGCCGCCGCTGGCCAGCTATGAGCCGGAGCTGGCGCAAGCGATGGTCGCGGCGCGGAGCTGGATCGACGCGCATCATGAATAAGCTCCTGCCGGTCTGGCGCGCCTTCAATCTGCGCTGTCCGGCCTGCGGCAAGGGCAAGCTCTACCGCCGCTACCTCAAACCGGTCGAGGTCTGCGCGTGCTGCGGCGAGCCGATCGGCCTGATCCGCGCCGAGGATGGTCCCGCCGCCTGGACCATTCTCGGTCTCGGTCCATTCCTGGTCCCGATTGCCTTCATGGTCTCGATGAGCGGCGCGCCGATCTGGCTGACCCTGCCACTGATGCTGCTCGGCGCAATCGGGATCGTGCTGGTGGCGCTGCCACGGGTGAAGGGCGTGTTTATAGCGGTATTGTGGAATATGGGCCGACGCTGACCCGGCGCGAAAATCCCGCTTGACGGCCGATCATATTTCTATAATCGTTGAAATATGGAAACTTCACTCGCCGTCCTTCGTCTCTCTGCCCTGGCCCAGGCCAATCGCCTGTCGGTGTTTCGCCTGCTCGTCAGGGCCGGCCAGTCCGGCCTCGCGGCCGGCGAGATCGCGCGCCAGCTCGACATCGCCCCCAATACGCTCTCGGCCCAGCTGACTGTCCTGGCCAATGCCGGTCTGGTCGACAGCCGGCGCGAGGGCCGCTCGATCATCTACACCGCCGCCTTCGAACAGATGGGCGATCTGCTCGTCTATCTGGTCGAGGATTGCTGCCAGGGCGATGCCGGCGTCTGCACGCCGGTGATGGATGCGGCCCAGCGCATCGCCTGCTCACCCTCATCCAAAGGAGCCTGCTCATGAAACGCCTGCACATCCACGTCGCCGTCGACGACCTGCCCGGCTCGATCAATTTCTATTCGACCCTGTTCGCCAGCGCGCCAACCGTCGAGAAATCCGACTATGCCAAATGGATGCTTGAGGATCCGCGCGTCAATTTCGCCATCAGCGCCCGCGGCGCCAAGACCGGGATCGAACATCTCGGCATCCAGGCCGAAGATGGCGAGGAACTGGCCGAGGTCTATCAACGTCTCGCCAGCGCTGATGCCGCCGTGCTCGAAGAGGGCGAGACGACCTGCTGCTACGCCAAATCCGAAAAGAGCTGGGTGCATGACCCCAGCGGCATCGCCTGGGAGGTCTTCCACACCACCGGCGAGTCCGTGAATTATGGGGGCGCTGCTGCCGCCACAGACCTGCCACCCTCCGCCCGGGCCGGCACCGAGCCGCAGGCCTGCTGCACCCCGACCGTCAAGCGCGACGGCGCCTGCTGCTGATGGGCACGTTCGAACGCTATCTCTCCGCCTGGGTCGCGCTGGCGATCGGGGTGGGGATCGGTCTCGGCCAGCTCATGCCGGGCCTGCTGGGCGCCCTGGCAGGGCTGGAAGTCGCGCACGTCAATCTGCCCGTCGCCCTGCTGATCTGGGCCATGGTCTGGCCGATGATGATCGGCATTGATCTGGCCAGTGTGAAACAGGTCGGCAAACAGCCCAAGGGCCTGGTCATCACCCTGGTGGTCAACTGGCTGATCAAGCCCTTCACCATGGCTGCGCTGGGCGTGCTCTTCTTCAAGCATGTCTTCGCCGGCCTGATCCCGCCGGCCGATGCGCAGGGCTATCTCGCCGGCCTGATCCTGCTCGGCGCCGCGCCCTGTACCGCCATGGTCTTCGTCTGGTCCCAGCTCACGCGCGGCGATGCCGCCTATACGCTGGTCCAGGTCAGCGTCAATGACGCCATTATGGTCTTCGCCTTCGCACCCATCGTCGCGCTTCTGCTCGGCGTCACCGATATCGCCGTGCCGTGGGAGACCCTGCTGATCTCGGTCGGCCTCTATGTCGTCATCCCGCTGATCGCCGGCATGCTGACGCGGCGAGTCCTGATCCGCCGCGGCGGTCCGGCAGCCGTGACCGCCTTCACCGACCGCATCAAACCGGTCTCGGTCATCGCCCTGCTGGCGACGGTCGTGCTGCTGTTCGGCTTCCAGGGGCAGGTCATCCTCGCGCGGCCGCTGATCATCGCCCTGATCGCGGTGCCGATCATCCTGCAATCCTACGCCATTTTCGCGCTGGCCTATGGTGCCGCCTGGGCCTGGAAACTGCCCCATGCCGTGGCCGCCCCCTGTGCGATGATCTCGACCTCCAACTTCTTCGAGCTCGCCGTCGCCGTCTCGATCAGCCTGTTCGGACTTAATTCCGGCGCGGCGCTGGCCACCGTGGTCGGTGTGCTGGTCGAAGTTCCGGTGATGCTGTCCCTGGTCGCCATCGCCAATGCGACCCGTGGCCGTTTTCCGGGAGCAACATCGTGATCCTCATCCACCACAATCCGGCCTGCGCCACCTCGCGCAATGTGCTGCACACGATCGAGGCCGCGGGCTATGCGCCCGTGGTGATCAACTATCTCGAACAGGGTTGGACACGGCCGCAATTGCTCGGCCTGTTCGCCGCCGCCGGTCTGACCCCGCGCACCGCCCTGCGCGAGACCAAATCGCCCGCCGCCGAGCTTGGTCTGCTCGAGGCCGGCGTCAGTGATGAGCGCATACTCGACGCCATGCTGGAGCACCCGGTACTGGTGAACCGGCCCATCGTCTGCTCGCCCAAAGGCGTAGCGCTCTGCCGCCCCAGCGAAACCGTGCTCGACCTGCTCGAGCAATGGCCTGAAGGGCCGTTCGCCAAGGAGGATGGCGAGATCATCATCGATGCCGCCGGTCAGCGTGTAGAACGCGCCGGCCAGACGGGCTGATCGGCGTCGCTCTGGCAGATTTTGCTGGTCAGCCCGCGGCAATTACAGGAACACTGACCGGCAATGCCGAATCCTCGGCGACCGGAGTTCCAAGTGGTCGTTTCACGCCCGCACAGCGCGCCCGCTTTCCGCCTCTCCCTGCCGGAGGAGGCCGCGACCATTCCGCTGGTGCTGGATTCGCCGCATAGCGGCACGGCGCTGCCACCCGGCTTCGAGACACTGGCGACACGTGAGCAGCAACTCACCGCCTGGGACGCCTTCATTCCCGATCTCTGGAGCGGTGCGGTCGCAGCCGGCGCCAGCCTGGTCGAAGCGAATTTCGCCCGCATCGTGATCGACCCCAATCGCGCGGTCGATGACATCGATCCGGATATGGTCGACGGGGCATGGCCGGCCCCCTGGGGCAAACTGGCACCGACCCGCTACAGCGCGCGCGGCATGGGGCTGATCCGCAAGCTGATCCTGCCGGGCCTGCCCATGTATGCCGGCCCGCTCAACCCGCAGGAAATCCACCAGCGGATCGACAAGCTCTACACCCCCTATCACTGCGCCCTCGCCAACCGGCTCGATGCTCTGCACGCCCGTTTCGGCGCGGTCTGGCATATCGATTGTCACTCGATGAAATCGCAGGCCAATGCGATGAATATCGATCTCGGTCAGGCACGTCCCGACATGGTGCTCGGCGATCTCGACGGAAGCAGCGCCGCCCCGGAATTCACCGATCTGGTCGAGCGCGAATTGCGCGCCTGCGGCTATTCGGTGGCGCGCAACCAGCCCTATAAGGGCGGCGATATCGTGCGGCGCCATGGCGATCCGGCGCGCGGGCGCCACAGCCTGCAGATCGAGATCAATCGCGCCCTCTATCTCGACGAGGCCCGCTTCGAGCCCTCGCCCGGCTTTGACAAACTCCAACGCAATCTCACCCGCGTCGCCCAGGCGATCGCCACTGATCTGCGCGCGCGGATCCAGCCAGGACAGATTCGATGACAAGCACCGCCAAACCGGCCCGCCCGATGAATCCCGTCGTCATCCTGCTGGGCATCCTGTTGCTGGCGACCCTGATGACCTGGCTGGTCAGCTCGGGCAGCTATGAGCGCGCCGGACGGCTGATCGTGCCTGACAGCTATGCGCCGATGGACAAGGACTGGTCGCTGGCCGGGGTTTTCGTTCCCGTTGATGCCCGCGAGGGCATGGCCACGCCGGTCAGCCTGACCGAAACCCTGCGTGCGATTCCCGAAGGCCTGCAGCGCGCCGCCAATCTCATCTTCATGGTGCTGATCATTGGCGGACTGTTCGGCATTCTCGACCGCGCCGGCGTGGTGGAGAACGGCATCAACCGGCTGCTCCATGCCGTGAAAGGCAATGTCATGGTGCTGGTCGCAGCCCTGATGACGATCTTCTCGGCCGGCAGTGCCTTTCTCGGTCTCGCCTCGGAATATCTGATCGTCATCCCGGTGATGACAGCGCTGGCCATGCGCATCGGCCTCTCGCCCATCATCGGCTTCGCCATCGTCACCATCGCGGTCAAGGTCGGCTATCTCGCCTCGGTCACCAATCCGATCCCCCTGACCATCGCCCAGCCGCTGGTCGGGGTGCCGATCTTTTCCGGTGCCGGCTTGCGCCTCGCCTTCTATGCCGTCTTCCTCGCCGCCGGGATCGGCTTTCTGCTCTACCGCGTGCGCGGCATGACCAATGGCCAGGCCATCACCGTCAGCGATCATCCTGTCCCCGACATGAGCTGGCGCGAAGGCACCATGCTGGCCATCCTGGTCGCCGGGATCGGCATTATCCTCACCGGATCGACCCGCTGGGAATGGTCGCATCACGAGCTTTCAGCCTGCTATATCGCCATGAGCCTCGGGCTGGCCGTCGCCAGTGGCCTGTCGCCCAATGACAGCGCCGACGCCTTCATCTCCGGCATGAAGAAGGTTCTGCTTGCCAGCGCCCTGATCGGCGTCGCCATGGCCGTCACAGTGGTGCTGGAGGATGGCCGCATCCTCGACACCATCGTCCATGCCCTCAATGGCGCTGTCGGCGAGCATGGCTCCTATGTCACCGCGCTCTCGATGTTCGGCTCGCAGCTCCTGCTCGACTTCCTGATCCCCTCGACCTCAGGCCAGGCGGCCGTCACCATGCCGATCCTGGCGCCGCTGGCGCAATTGGCCGATGTCGGACCGCAAACCACCGTCATCGCCTTCCTGTTCGGCAATGGCATCACCAATATGCTGACCCCGACCTCGGGCACATTGCTCGCCTATCTCGCCGCCGGCCGCATTGACTGGCTCGACTGGGCGAAATTCATCGCCCCGCTCTGGGCCGGCTTTATCGTGATCGCCGGCCTGCTGCTCGCGATCGCGGTCTGGCTGGGCGCCTGAGACCGGTGGCGGGCGCTGGCCTGCCCCGCCATTCCCGTTATATTTGACCGCAAATCCGCCGCGTCAGGAGTTATCATGTCTGCCAGAACGATCCTCACCAGCCTTACCGCCCTCGCCCTGCTGGGCGGCTGTGCCAGCACCGGCTGGATGGCACCCCAGGCGGCACCGGTCGAGATGGCGGAGCCAGCCGATGACGGCATCGTCGCCGGCCTGCTGGCCGACAGCCGGGTCCAGACGGCTTTTGGCGAGATCGAGGCGATGCGCACGCTCAATAATGAGCGCCTGGTCGAACTGACGGAAATCCCCGCCCCGCCCTTCGCCGAACAGGCGCGCGGTGCTGACATGGCGGCACGGATGCGGGCCCTTGGCCTGACCGATGTGACCATCGACGCGGTCGGCAATGTCATCGCCCGCCGTCCCGGCACGGCCGGCAGCGAGGCGCGCAGCATCGCCATTGTCGCCCATCTCGACACCGTCTTCCCGGAGGGCACAGACGTCACCGTGCACCGCGAGGGCGATCTGTTTACGGCACCGGGCATTGGCGATAATTCGCGCGGGCTTGTGGTCCTGCTCAGCCTGATCGACGCCATGCAACGCGCCGGGATCGAAACCCGCGATGACCTCGTCTTCATCGCCTCGGTCGGCGAGGAAGGTCTGGGTGATCTGCGCGGCGTGCGTCATCTCTATGAGAATGACGCCTCCCCCTTTGCCAGCTTCATAGCGATTGATGGCGGCGATGCCGCGCGCCTGGTCGTCACCGCCGTTGGCTCGATCCGCTACCGGGTCACCTTCCGGGGCCCCGGCGGCCATTCCTACGGGCATTTCGGCCGCGCCCAGCCGCACCAGGCCCTGGCCGAAGCGATCCTGCGTTTCACCGAAGCCGCGACACCGATCACCCTGGACGGCACCAAGGCGACCTTCTCCTTCGGCCGTGTCGGCGGCGGCACCTCGGTCAATTCCATTCCCTTCGAGAGCTGGATGGAAGTCGATATGCGCTCGGCCAATCCGGAAAAGCTCGACGCCCTGCACCGGGCCTTCCTCAGCTCGGTCGATGCGGCACTGGAAGCGGCCAATGCGCGCCGCCGTCTGGGTGACGCCCTGACGGTGGATCTCGATCCCGTCGGCTCGCGGCCACCGGGCGAAGGTGATCTGGGCGCCCCCATCGTGCTGCACGCGATGGCGGCCATCCGGGCCATGGGCGAGGAGCCGGAACTGACCGCCTCCTCCACCGACGCCAATATCCCGATCTCACGCGGCATCCCGTCGGTGACGATGAGCCGCGGCGGCATCTCCCGCAATGCCCACGCGCCCAATGAAAGCTGGCAGGATGAAAACTCGCACGAGGCGATCCAGATGGCGCTGCTGGTCGCGCTGGCCGAGGCGGGACTGGTGAGCGGCGAGTAGCACCGCGGCAGCACCGGGGCGGCCGTCAAGCAGGGCAGCCCCTTCCGTTGAGTGTGCTCTTTTGCCTGCGGGAGGGGGCGCTCCGCCCGGCTTGAATTCTGATTGACAGGCGCACTGCGTTAATTCATTTTTGATTGATCAATATACCGATTTCGTTATCGGCTAATCATTTTTGGATATGCGATGACGCGCGACTTCGACTGGTCCCACCTGCAAACCTTTCTCTCTGTCGCCGAGCACGGCACCCTGTCCGGCGCAGCACGCGCCTCGGGCGGCAGCCAGCCGACCATGGGCCGGCATATCGCGGCGCTGGAAGAACAGCTCGGCGTGCGTCTGTTCGACCGCGCCGCGCACGGTCTGACGCTGACACCCACCGGCGCGGATCTCGTCGAACATGCCCGCTCCATGGCCAACGCCGCCAACCAGCTATCGCTGACCGCCAGCGGCCGCAGCGAGCGCATCGGCGGCACCATCCGGATCACGGCCAGCGAGATCGTATCGACCTATACCCTGCCCGCCATCCTGACCGCGCTTCACCGGGCCGAACCGGAAATCGAGATCGAGCTTGTGTCATCCGATCGCAGCGAAAACCTGCTGCAGCGCGAGGCCGATATCGCGATCCGCATGTACCGTCCGACCCAGGCTGACGTGTTCACGAAAAAGGTGGGTGATCTGCAACTCGCCATGTTCGCGGCGCATGACTATATCGCCCGACGCGGTGCACCGACGACACTGGAGGAATTCCGCAATCACGAAGTGATCGGCTATGACCGCAGCGAAATAATGCTGCGCGGCTTCGCCGAAGCCGGCCTCCAGGTCGACCGGCATTTCTTCGGCTTCCGGTGCGACAGCCAGGTCGTGGGCTGGCAAATGGTCATCGCCGGCTTCGGGATCGGCTTCAATCAGCTTGAAATCGGGCTCGCAGAACCGGCCGTGCAACGAATCGTAACCGATACGCCCATGCCCGCCCTGCCGATCTGGCTTACCGCACATTCCGAACTCAAGACCAGCCGCCGGGTCAGGCGCGTGTTTGATTTCCTCGCCGAAGCGCTGAAGACGCACTGAAGACGGCGCGAACACCGTCCGTCACCGCCCGGCCGGCAAGCAGGGGCTCGCCGGTGCGGCAATGGTCTGAATGTCTGAAGAGGAATGGTGAGCCCGCCGGGGCTCGAACCCGGGACCTACTGATTAAAAGTCAGTTGCTCTACCAGCTGAGCTACAGGCTCCTCATTTGAGGAGGGCCCTACCTATAGGGATGATTTCTGCCGGTCAATCGCGCCTTGCCTATGGATTTCAGCAATTGCGATACGGTTTTGCCATAATTGGCGGTAATATCGAATCCATGAGTGGAAAGATCAGTCTCCTGACATGCGTGCTGGCGGCGTTAGCGGTCAGTGCATGCTCCTCGACCCGGCAAGGCGCCGGGGTTTTTGCGCGCGACCAGACCAGCGTTGCTGTGGAAGATGCGATCGGATTGCCGCGCGATCGGCCCGGTCCGATCATGGTCGATGAGGGTGATGATACCGTGCCGACGCCCTATGGCGGCGAAGGCTCGCCGCGGCGCTGCTCGACGGTGGCCCGCGACATCGCGCGTCTGACCGTTGTACTCGGCCCCGATATCGAAGAGGTGGAACGCCGCGACGCCGAGGCCGAGGCGGAACATGACCACGAAGGCTGGATCGGCCAGGGCGCGCATTTCGCGTCCCAGGCCCCGGAGCTCGCCTCTGACGGCGCGCGCAGCCTGTATCACTCCACCATTGTCGGTCTCAATCCGGCGCGCCCGGTCATTCGCTTCATCGGCGGCGCGGGACGTATCGAAGACGATGCCCGCGAACGCCGCGACATGGCCCAGCGCCGCCGCGCCTATCTGCGAGGCATCTATGACGGTTTCGGCTGTCCGCCGGCACAGATGCGGCGCGCGTTCGAGACTTACGGTCTGGTGGAAGAGGCGGAGTAAGGCTCCGCCCCCGGCTGCTTCCAGAACAGCCGCGTATCGCAAGGCGCGCCATCGGGCATCAGGGCAAAGCCGGGAATGACACCAACAGGTGTCCAGCCGGCACGATGGTAGAGCCGGTCAGCCGGTGTACCCGGCACCGTGTCGAGGACGAGCAGGCTCTTGCCGGCCTCGACGGCCGCCGCTTCGACCGCGGCCAGCAAGCTCGCACCCAGGCCTTGCCGCCGGGCGCTGGAATGCACCAGCATCTTGGAGACATCGCCGCGATGCGGCTGGTTGTCGGGCTGGGCGAGCACCAGCTGGACCGAGCCGATGACGCGGCCGCCCGGCCCGTCTGTCGCTGCGAGCAGGATGCGCTCGCCGCCCTCGACGCTGGCGATGATGCCCTGCCAGAACTCAATCGCCCGCTGACGCGAGAGCGGCGCCATGAAACCGACCGAAGCGCCGCCTTCGACGATATCGATGAGCAGGTCACAGAACTCGTCCAGCCGGGCGGTGACCTCCGATGCCGACACTTTTCGAACGATGTGTGGTGGTGGCATGCTCGCGTCTCTTTCTCTCGCCGAGCCGAGCCTATCGCTCTGGCACTTGAAAAACACGCCCGCTCGGGCCCGATGCGACAATCGGCGCAATTCGATCCGACTCGCTCAATGGGGTGGCGATCAACTCGTCCGGGCAGGCGACAGCAGCCCAGGCCATGTCCACCCGATAGTGAGCACCCGGCACGAGAGTCTCCGAGTGAAGCGCCGGGAAATGTTCGCCTGGCAACAGCCGGATCGTCCTGTTGGGACGGGCAGATTCGGTGAGCACGATGAAGGATGGTCCGCCCAGAACAGTACCGGTCCGCAAAGGCATCGCATCCGCAATTTCAGGGTCGGCAGAACGCATCATCCGCGCGGCCCGGCTACGTTCATTCACCGCCGGCAGCGTCACGCACAGGGCCTCGGAAGACTGATTCACGAGCTCAAGCTTGGCACCGATAAGCGGCTCGCCAGTCTCGAAATGGACCGCACGCTCGAATCGCACCGTCTCGACCACGGGCGGCCCGTCCGGAAGGCTCTGGCAAGCGGCCGAAGCGCCTGCAAACAGCAGACTAATCGCTCGAAACTTCATCCTTGCGCCGCTGCCCCTCATCCCATTTCGCCCGAAACTCCCTGCGGAAAGCCTCATACTCGCCCGCCGCGATGGCGGCGCGGATGCGGGCCATCAAATGCTCGAAGTAAGCGATGTTATGCCAACTCATCAGCATGGCCGAGAGGTATTCGCCGGATTTGAACAGGTGATTGAGATAGGCCTTGGAATAGTCGCGGCTGGCGGGGCAATCGATTTCCGGTGCCAGCGGCGTGTCATCCTCGATGAATTCGGCACGCTTGATATTGATCGGGCCATAATCCGACCAGGCCTGGCCATGACGGCCGGAGCGGGTGGGCAGGACGCAATCAAACATGTCGACCCCGCGCGCCACCGCCTCGACCAGATCGATCGGCTTGCCGACACCCATCAGATAGCGCGGGCGTTCCACCGGCAGATGCGGCGTGGTGAAATCGAGCACTTCGCACATCTGCTCGAAGCCCTCACCGACGGCGAGGCCGCCGATTGCATAACCGTCAAAGCCGATTTCCTTGAGCCCTTCAGCTGATTGGCGGCGCAGATCTTCAAACACCGAGCCTTGAACAATGCCAAACAGGACCTGATCATCGCGGGTGCCGAACGCATCTTTCGAACGTTGGCCCCAGCGCAGGGAGAGTTCCAGCGAGGCCTTGGCCTCGGCGGGCGTGCAGCCGAAGGCGGTGCATTCATCGAGCTGCATCGAGATATCGGCGCCGAGCAGATCGGCCTGGATTTCGATGGAGCGTTCCGGCGTGAGATGATGTTTCGAGCCATCGATATGGCTTTGAAAGGTCACGCCCTCTTCGGTCATCTTGCGCAATTTGGACAGCGACCAGACCTGGAAGCCACCGCTATCGGTCAGGATCGGGCCTTTCCAGGTCGAGAATTTGTGCAGTCCGCCCAGGCGTTTGACCCGTTCGGCACCGGGGCGGAGCATGAGGTGATAGGTATTGCCCAGAATGATGTCGGCGCCGGTATCCCTGACCTGGTCCATATAGAGCGCCTTGACGGTGCCCGCCGTGCCGACCGGCATGAAGGCCGGGGTGCGGATATCGCCGCGCGGGGTTTTCAGCGTGCCGGTTCGGGCCTTGCCGTCTGTGGCGTGGATCTCATAGGAAAAGACGCTCATCGGGCGCGCTCCAACAGGCTGGTATCCCCGTAGGAATAGAAGCGATAGCCATCCGCAATCGCATGGGCATAGGCGCGCTGCATGGTCTCCAGCCCGGACAGGGCACTGACCAGCATGAAGAGCGTCGAGCGTGGCAGGTGGAAATTGGTCAAGAGCGCGTCGGTGATGCGGAAATCATAGCCCGGCGTGATGAAGATCTCGGTGTCGCGGCTGCCCGCTTCGATCCGGCCGACTTCCGGCGCCAGGCTCTCCAGGGTGCGCAGCGCCGTGGTGCCGACAGCGATGACGCGGCGGCCCTCGGCCTTCGCCCGATTGATCGCATCGGCGGCGTCCTGCGAGACGGTGCACCACTCGCCATGCATGAGATGATCATCGGTATCATCCGCCTTGACCGGCAGGAAGGTGCCCGCTCCGACATGCAGCGTCACATCACAGCGCTCGACGCCGCGCGCCGCCAGGGCCTCGAACAGGCGCGGTGTGAAATGCAGGCCGGCGGTCGGCGCGGCGACGCTGCCTTCCTCGCGGGCAAACAGGGTCTGGTAGTCCTCGACATCGGCGGCATCGACCTCACGCTTGCGCGCGATATAGGGCGGCAAGGGCGGCACGCCGGTGGCGGCAATGGCTTCATCGAGCGCGGCGCCCGAGCGGTCAAAGGCGAGAAGCGTGTCGCCACCTTCAGCCTTTTCAATCACTTCGGCGGAGAAGCTGCCAAACTCGATGCGGTCGCCAATCTTGAGCCGCTTGGCCGGGCGCACAAAGGCGCGCCAGCGATCAGCTGCGATGCGCTTGTGCAGATTGATCTCGGCACTCACCGCCCCGCCGCCACCGATCTCGCGCGCGGCGCGGGTGCCGGTCAGGGCTGCCGGGATGACCTTGGTGTCGTTGAACACCAGCAGATCGCCGGCCCGCAGCAGGTCGGGCAGGTCGAGCACCGTGCGGTCGGCGAGGGCGCCGGCGGCATCGACATGCAGCAGCCGGGCACTATCACGCGGCCGTGCCGGGCGCAGGGCAATGCTGGCCTCGGGGAGGTCGAAATCGAAATCATCTACTCGCATGGCGAGGGTCTAGAGCATTTTCAGCCAAAGTGGGAACCGGTTTTGCTGAAAACGCGGCCCCCGGATTATTCGGACACACCGCTTCGCAATCTTTGCTGTGTATGAGAGGCTGCAGACTGCCAAACGGATATTCGCCTTGCGTCACACGATTACCGCTATTCTCGCCACCGGCCTTCTGTGTGGACTGGCCTTCCTGTTGATGCTGGCACCGCTCTGGCGCGGATTCGACGCCCTGCGCGAGATCTGGCCCATCCTGCTGGTCATCGCGGCCCTCGCCGCGCTCAGCGTCCAGGCCAACCGGCATCGCGGCGCCCGCCTGCTCAGCCTCGCCGCCTTTGCCGTGGTCCTGCTGCCGGGCGTAGGCGAGACCTTGCATGCCTGGCGCGGCACGCCGGCCGATCCCGCCCCCGGCGCCTATGAGATTGCCATCGGCACGCATAATCTGTGGGGCCGCAATGCCTCGCCGATGCAGGCCGCCACGCTGTTGCCGCCACGCGCACCGGATGTGCTGGCACTGCAGGAGAGCTTCGGCAAGGCGCGCGAGACCGGTGAGGCCCTGGCGGCGCAATATGCCTTTGGTGCCCGGTGCCGCTCCAACCGCCTGCTGAGCAGTCTGCCCATTCTCGACTCCGGCTGTGTCGAACTGCCCCCGGCCGTGCTGGCGGCGGCGACGATCCCCTGCGACTGGGAAATGCCACCGGCCGTATGGGCACGCATCCAGCTGCCCGACGGCAGCGAGGCCGTCTTCGTCTCGGTGCATCTCACCTGGCCCTTCCCCGGCGCCACCCAGGACTGTCAGCGCCGCGGCCTGTCACGCGCCCTGGCGCAATGGCCGCAGGAGAGGCTGGTGGTGATGGGTGATTTCAACGCCGCAGCCCCCGCCTTCGCCCTCGCCCGTCTGGACCGCGACCTCGGCCTGACACGCCGCTCCATCGGCATCGCCACCTTCCCCGCCGAGGGCCGCTTCCAGCAGGCCGGCCTGGGCATCCCGCCCGTCCCGCCAATGCTGCTGGGGATTGATCATATCTTTGCGGGGGACGACTGGGAGACGGTTTCGATCGAGGCCGGACCGAATACGGGGTCTGATCATCGGCCCTTGCTGGCGACGCTGCGGCTGAGGGCGCCTGACGCGCAGCCGTGAGTCCCCGGCGATTGAGGGGCGCGGCGGGAATCCCGGTGCTGGCCATGATCGAGTCAGCCCTCCCGGCTGAACCGCCCTACCAAACGTCATCCTGACGCAGGTCAGGACCCAGTTTCAGACACGACGGGAATTGGTCAAGCGCCAGATTTCGAGGCGTCGCCGCTCTATGAACTGGGCCCTGACCTGCGTCAGGGTGACGATATTTGTGGGGCTTTTGAGGGAATTGTTCGCGGGCCTCTTCCCGAAGGAATGCGGCGAACATTGTCAGTGTTGGAATACATGGCCCCGCGCGGGGCCCCACCACGCCCTGAAAACCATGCCGAGACAAGTCCAGTCTGGCGCCCTGCTTGGCAAGGACTTCAGGGATAGCTTCGCCCGGCGCGGGCGAATTTTGACGGAGCCTGTTATCGTCAGGCGGTTAACGCCCGGAAACGGATACCCCCTCCTCACCGCCCCTCCACAGTTACCCGGGCAATATGATTGGTCCCGCTCTGATGGATCAGCAGAGCCTCGCCATCGCGAGTGGTGCGCATGTGGCGCAGAATCCCGGCATGGACCTGGCCGGAGGGGATGGGCCAGCTCTGGAAGCTCTCTGTTTCCGGGTCGAAGCGCACCAGCATGTCGGGCCTCACGCCGCTTTCATTATACCAGATCGCGCCGTCGAAGACGGCGATGGCATAGGGGTGCGAGCTGGGGCCGCTGGGCGAGGCCCATTCGCGGATATCGCCGGTGGCAGGGTCGTAGCGGCCGAGCCGTCCCAGCGCGGAATTGACCCACCAGATGATGCCATCGCTATCGATATCAAGGCGGCGCACGGTCGTGCCGGCATCCGGCAGGGCGATCTCCTCGACGGCCATCGTCTGCGGATCGACGCGCAGCAGGCAATTGGCGCCATTACAGGCGACCCAGACCGTGCCATCGGCGGCGATCTTCACCCCATAGGGCCGCGAGCGCTCACGCGGGCTGGTGACCAGGCGGACCTCGCCGCTTTGCGGGTCGAGACGGCCGATCATATTGCTGCCCTGGAGGGAGAACCAGAGGATGCCATCGGCGTCGAACTCGGCCGTGTGCGGATCGCGCGCGGCGTCATCGGGCATCGGATATTCGGTGATCTCGCCGGTCGCCGGATCGAAGCGGCCAATGGTGGCGTTGCGATTTCCGGTATACCAGGCATCGCCGTCCGGGCCGATCGTCACCGAATGCGGCCGCGCGCCGGCGGGCAGATCGAATTCCTCCATCGCCCCCGTTTCCGGATCGAGCCGGCCGAGAATATCCAGCCATTGCCCCACCCACCAGATACGGCCATCGGGGCCTTCCACCGGATCGCGCGAACGCTGCCCCAGGGTCGGCACCTGCCATTCCTCGAAGCGGATGGTGAGCGGCCCGTCGACCGGTGTCGCGGCGCGATTATCGTTCGGCGGGAAATGTTCGGCGAGATAGTCGAGGATTTCGGCCTGCATCTCGGGCGCGCCCGACAGGTCGATCATCGTCGAGGTGAGCGATTGCCAGTCCTCGCGCGAATAGCCCGATGTGCTCTGGACCGTGCGGATTGAGTGGCAGGCAGAGCAGACGGATTCGACCGTCTCGCGGGCCTCGCTGGCGGATTGCGCGAGGGCTGCAGCGGGATGGCATAGCGCGGCGGCGAGGATGAGAGCGGGAAGTGTATGGCGTGGCATGTCAGGGCTTTCGGCTATGGCATGGTCAGCTCAGTCTAGCGGAAGATTTGCGGTTTGGGAGCGGGAAATCGGTGGATGCCCTTGCGCCGGTGGCGGCGCTCAGCCGCCAAGCGCCACGAGCTCTATCTCCCGACAACACAAACCCATGTCATCCCTGACGGATGCCCCGCGAAGGCGGGGCGCAGATCAGGGACCCAGAACCTCCGTCGCCGCTCCAGCTTGATGGTTTCGGCCAATCACGCAGGCCGCCAGCCGTCGGGCGTCTGGGTCCCTGATCTACGCCCGGATCGCTGACGCGTCCGGGCATCCGTCAGGGATGACAAGGTTTGTTGAATTGGAGGAAAGCGAGCTCCCCCCTCCCCCGACTGCACGGCCAGAAAACCAGCACGCCAGCGCCGCAGTTTCGCCGCAGGGGGCGGAAAAACTCCTCGGCATTGAGGGACAGGGAGCGTGGGTGTGATCGAGTTGAATTGGGCGGTGTTGATCCACACTGCACTGGCCGTGCTTGGCCTGTTGGCGCTGTGCCTCTGGCTGGCGCCGCTGGGCCCGGCGTTTGATCTGTTCCGGCATGCCTGGCCGCTCTGGGTGATCGCGGCCCTGGCCGTGCTGGTCGTGACGGCTGGCACAGGGCATTGGCGCGAGGCCTCGCTGTGCGCGCTCCTGCTGGTGGCGATCATCCTGCCGGCGCGCGGCGAGATTGCCGCCTCGCTGCGTGCGGACTCCACGCTGCCGGACGGCGACCAGCTCACCCTCGTCACCCATAATCTGTGGGGCAAGGGCGATGAACGCGCCGAAGACATTGCCCAAATCCTCACCGCCGGCACGCCGGACCTGATTGCGCTGCAGGAAGTGCGCGGCGGCGGCCTCGCGGTCGCGGCAGCGCTGGCCGCGGACTACCCCCATGCCGCCGATTGCGGCGACGGCCCGACCCGGCTCCTGTCACGTCACCCCTTTGTGCGCACGGGCTGCCTCGATGGCTGGAAACCGGCGCATCGCCTGCCCTGGCTGCGGGTGATGCCCGCGGCCTGGGGCGAAATCGCGATGCCGGACGGGCAGCGCGTGGTGGTCGTGGCAGTCCACCTGCCCTGGCCGGAACCGCTCAACGACCAGGCCGGTGCGATCGAGGCACTGGCAGCCCTGTTCCAGGGCTTCGAGACCGACCGGCTGATCGTGCTGGGAGATTTCAACGCCGCCCCGCCCGCGCTCATCCACGAGCGCATGGCGCGGAGGTGGCGGCTGCAGCGCCGCACGCTCGGACTGGCAAGCTGGCCCAGCCAGAGCTTCACCCGCGCCTTCGGCCTGCCCCGCCTGCCCGTCCCGACCATGCTGGCCGGGATCGACCACGTCTATGCCGGCAGCGCGTGGCAGACGCAGAGCGTGCGCGTCCTGCCCGATACGGGATCGGATCACCGCCCGGTCCAGGCCCGGCTGATCCTGCGCGATGGGGCGGGCTGAACCGCAGCGCGCTTCAGCAAGTGGGGGAGACGCCGGCTCTCCCCTGGCGCGCACCAGAGGGACACGTCCCTGCTCGCGCAAACGCCCCAAAAAACGTCATCCTGACGATGGTCAGGGTGACGATATTTGTTGGGCTCCCGGGAGATAACTGTCCAACGCGCTCCCCCGGAGGGGCGTCGCGACTCCCGATGGATTAGTGCATTGCAAGTTTGGTGGTAAATGGCCCCGCGCCGGGCCACACCCCAGCCAACAAAAAGCCGCGACGCCCAAAGGCATCGCGGCTCTTCAATTCAGCACATGCGCCGGGGATCAGACCTCGACGATGCTCGCCTTGACGATCTTGCCGGGCTTTGCCGGTGGCTCGCCCTTGGGCAGTTTGTCTACATGTTCCATGCCGTCAATGACTTCGCCCCAGACGGTGTACTGGTTGTCGAGATAGGGCACGGCATCCAGGCAGATGAAGAACTGGCTGTCGCCGCTGTTCGGGTCGGATGAACGGGCCATCGACATCGTGCCGCGCACGTGTTTCTCGGCATTGAATTCGGCCGGGATCTTGGTGCCCGATCCGCCCATGCCATTGCCATTCGGGCAACCGCCCTGGGCGACGAAACCGTCGATCACGCGGTGGAAGTTGAGCCCGTCATAAAAGCCCTCCTTCACCAGTTCGGTGATGCGGGCGACGTGTTTGGGCGCCAGGTCGGGACGCAGTTTGATCGTCACATCACCCGTTTCGAGGGTGAATACGAGTTGTTCTTCAGCCATTGAATTTACTCCAGAATTCGTGTCGGCACGGGAATTTCGCAAACATCCGGCAGGGCGCCGGCGGCATTGCGCAGTGAATCGAGATAGGCGGTGAAAGCGGCCGACTCGGTGTCGACAACCTGGACCCGGGTGCGTTCGGCCTCGGGCAGATCAGCAGCGACGCGCATGGAATCGATCGTGTCCGGTACGAAGCCGGGATCCTGCCCCAGCGTGCCGGTGCGCAGCGCGTTGACGGCGTCCTGGCCTGCGCGGACGCGGCCCCAGACGGTGTAGGTAGCGTTGAGATGCTCGGCATTGCCGCGCGTGATGTAGAACTGGCTGCCGGCGCTGTTGGGATCATTGGTCCGCGCCATCGCCGCAGCACCGGTGCAGTGCAGCAGCCAGCTATTGACGCGGCCATCGCCGGTCAGGGCGGCGGCGGCGAGCGTCTGGGTGCCGGCCGGATAACCATGCCAGAAACCGGCCTTGGCCGATTGCGGAACGCTGGACGGGTTGATCACACGGTCCTGCAATTCGCTGATCGGAAGTTCGGCACCGCGGCGCACGGTGAATTCGGCGTTCACCGGTGGCAATTCAGCACGGTGATTGGGGTTGCCGCGCGCACCGCCACCCTGGGCCATGAAGCCGTCGAGGACACGGTGCCAGACGAGGAAATCATAGAATTGTTCCCGCGCCAGGGTCTTCATCCGCTCGACATGGTTGGGCGCAAATTCCGGGGCCATTTCGACAATCACGCGGCCATGCGGCGTCTCGATATAGAGGGTGTTTTCCGGATCGAGATCGCGCCAGGCGTCATCCGGAAATTCGAAGGCCGCAGCGCCAGCGGCGGCAGCGGGCGCGGCATCTTCCTGAACGAGAGTGACAATATCTGCATCGGCGGTCTGGCCGGTATCGGCCTCGCGCGCGCAGGCGGCGGTCGCCAGCCCGAGTGAGAGCACAAGGGAGAGTGAGAGATGTTTGATCACGCGAGACGCTCCTTCAAACGGCGTTCGATCGCCGGCGGCACGAAAGCCGAGATTTCACCGCCCAGCGAAGCGATTTCCTTCACCAGCCGGGACGAAATGGCCTGGTGGCGCGGATCCGCCATCAGGAAGACGGTCTCGATATCATCATTGAGCTGCTGATTCATCGCCACCATCTGGAATTCGTACTCGAAATCGGACACGGCCCGCAGTCCGCGCACGATCGACTGTGCCCCGACCTGCTCGGCGAAATGCATCAACAGGCCTTCGAACGGCCGCACCTCGACGATGGTATCGCCAGCGAGATCAGCCACCTGGGACTGAAGCATCTCGACCCGCTCATCGAGCGAGAACAGCGGCTGCTTGGCCGCATTGATCGCGACGCCGATGATCAGTCGGTCAACCAGTTTCACCGCACGCCCGATAATATCGAGATGACCATTGGTGAGAGGGTCAAACGTGCCGGGATAGAGTGCGGTGCGCGTTTCCATGATCAGCTTTCCGTCCCGTCGCCTGGTCCCTCACTGCCATTATCGACGTCAGGCGCCAGGCCATCCGCCTCGTCATGCTCGTCCTCATCGCCGGCATCCTGGATGCGCACGACGGCGACAACATTCTCGCCTTCATTGAGCCGTATCAGGCGCACACCGCGGGTCGAACGCCCGGCGATGCGCACGGTCTTGACCGGGAAGCGGATCAATTGACCGCCATCGGTGACAGCCATGATCTGGTCGCTGTCCTCGACGGCGAAGCTCGCCGCCAGTTCGACACCGCGCTTGAGATCGGTCGCGGCGACGCCCTGATTGCCACGCCCCATGACGCGGTAATCATAGGCGCTGGAGCGCTTGCCCATGCCATCGACACCAACGGTGAGGAGGAATTCCTCCGCAGCGCCGAGTTCGGCGATCCGTTCTGGCGACAGGGCAGCGATTTCGCCGTCCTCCTCGCCATCGCCGGCATCGGCCGTGACCGCGTCATCGCCCTCATCGCCCAGCGCCAGCCGCATCGCGGTGGCGTGTTTGAGATAGGCGCGCGCCTCCGGTGAGGTGACGTCGACATGGTTGAGGATGGCCATCGAGATCAGGCTGTCGCCCTCGGCCAGACGGATACCGCGCACACCGACCGAGGACCGGCCGGCAAAGATGCGGACATCATTGACCGGGAAGCGGATGGCGCGACCCTTGTCGGAGACCAGGAAGACATCATTGTCCTCGGTGCACAGACGCACGGCGACAATACTGTCATCCTCTTCCAGCTTCATCGCGATCTTGCCGTTGCGATTGACCTGGACGAAGTCGGACAGGCGGTTGCGGCGAACCGTGCCGCGACCGGTCGCGAACATCACATTCAGTTCGCTCCAGCTGTCCTCGTCTTCCGGCAGCGCCATGATCGAGGTGATCGTCTCACCCTGATCGAGCGGCAGGAGATTGATCATCGCCTTGCCGCGCGTATTCGGTGCGCCCAGTGGCAGACGCCAGGCCTTGGTCTTGTAGACCATGCCGCGATTGGAGAAGAAGAGCAGCGGTGCATGGGTCGAGGTCACGAACAGGGTCGTGATGAAGTCCTCGTCCTTGGTCGCCATGCCCGAACGGCCCTTGCCGCCGCGGCGCTGGGCCCGGTAGTCGGACAGGGCCGTACGCTTGGCATAGCCGCCATGGGTGACGGTGACGACCATCTCTTCGCGCGGGATGAGATCCTCGTCCTCGAAATCGAACTCGCCATCGATGAAGATGGAGCGGCGCGGCGTGCCGAAATTCTCGCGCACCTCGACCAGTTCCTCACGGATGATTTCGAGCACACGTTCACGCGAACGCAGGATATCAAGCAGGTCGGCGATCTGTTCGGCCAGCGTGCCGGCTTCATTGCCGAGCTCGTCGCGGCCCAGACCGGTCAGGCGGTTGAGGCGCAGTTCGAGGATGGCGCGGGCCTGTTCCTCGGTCAGTTTCAGCGTGCCGTCCGGCTGCAGCACCGAGCGCGGGTCGGCAACCAGGGTGACCAGCGGCGCCACATCATGGGCCGGCCAGGCGCGGGCCATCAGGCCTTCGCGGGCCGCGGCCGGATTCGGGGCGGCACGGATCAGGGCGATGACTTCATCGATATTGGCCACGGCCAGCGCCAGGCCGACGATGACATGCGCACGGTCACGCGCCTTGGCGAGATCATGCTTGGCGCGGCGGGCAACGACTTCTTCGCGGAAGCGCAGGAATTCCTTGAGGATATCCATGACGCCGAGCAATTGCGGACGGCCACGCACCAGCGAGAGCATATTGGCGCCAAAGCTCGTCTGCATCGGCGACCAGCGATAGAGCTGGTTGAGGATGACATCGGCATTGGCATCACGCTTGAGCTCGATCACGACACGCATGCCGGTGCGATCAGACTCGTCGCGCAGATCGGCAATGCCTTCGATCTTCTTGTCGCGAACCAGTTCCGCGATCTTTTCGATCATCGTCGCCTTGTTCACCTGGAACGGGATCTCGTGAACGATGATCGCCATGCGATCCTTGCGCACTTCCTCGATCGTGGTGAGCGCGCGCATGATGATCGAGCCACGCCCAGTCGCCACGGCGCTGCGCGCCCCGGCGCGGCCGAGAATCTGCCCGCCAGTCGGGAAGTCTGGACCGGGAATGTATTCGAGCAGTTCGTTTTCGCCGAGCAGCGGATTGTCGAGCAGGGCGAGCGTGCCATTGATCACTTCGACCAGATTGTGCGGCGGGATATTGGTCGCCATGCCGACAGCGATACCGCCAGCGCCATTGACCAGAAGGTTGGGGAAACGCGCCGGCAAAACCGCAGGCTCATGTTCCTGGCCGTCATAATTGTCCCGGAAATCGACTGTGGACTTGTCGATATCGGCGAGCAGTGCGCTGGCCGGCTTGTCCATGCGAACTTCGGTATAACGCATGGCGGCTGGCGGATCGCCATCGACCGAGCCGAAATTGCCCTGCCCGTCGAGCAGCGGCAGGCGCATCGACCAGGGCTGGGCCATGCGCACCAGCGAGTCGTAGACGGCCTGGTCGCCATGCGGGTGATACTTACCGATCACATCACCGACGACCCGCGCCGACTTGCGATAAGGCTTGTCAGGCGTGTAGCCGTTTTCGTGCATCGACCAGAGAATGCGCCGGTGCACCGGCTTGAGGCCATCACGCGAATCCGGGATGGCACGGCTCACGATCACGCTCATCGCGTAATCGAGATAGGAGGTGCGCATCTCGTCTTCGATGGCAATATTGCCAACGCCTTCCGGCAGGCCGGGCGGCGGGGTCAAAACGTCGTCGTGATCGCTCAAGGCGGCCCTCTCTCATTCGCGTCGCTGCCGGGCGAAAACCCCGCTGCGCAATGCAAAACGCCGCCTTGTATCGCGCACACAGAATCGGTGTGTGAATCAGGCGGCTTTCCTGTCACCAACACTTAACAATCGCAGGCCCGAAGGGCAAATGCGCTCGGCGGTAGCGCCGGCTGCCCGGGAGCGGCCCCGAGGCTGACAAGAAACTGTCTTGGACGGGTGCTAACCGGGGGTGGCTTGCCAATGCCCGCGCGGTGTCGAAACCTGCGCCTCGAACATATCAGCCCGGCGGGATTCGCCAGGCCAGACGGGACGACGATCATGACAAACCCTCGCCTGCTCCTTCGGGCACTCGCCGGCTTCGCGCTGCTCGCCCTCACCGCCTGCATCCACACGCCGGCCCCGCCGGCGGCGAGCGAGGAGCCGATCGTGCTGATGATCGGTCTCGACGGTCTGCGCCATGACGCGATCGACCGCTGGGATGCGCCCAATCTGCGTGCCCTCGCGGCACGTGGCGTGCGGCCGCAACGCATGTATCCGGTGATGCCGTCCAAGACCTTCACCAATTTCTATTCGCTGGCGACCGGTCTCTATCCGGAACATCACGGCATGATCTCCAACGCCCCCTATGACCGAGGCTATGACGAGGTTTTCTCGAACCGTGATGGCGGCCCGCAGGATCCGCGCTGGTGGGACGGCGAGCCGATCTGGATCACAGCCGAAAAGCAGGGCGCGCGCTCGGGCATCATGTTCTGGCTCGGCTCCGAGATCGAGCATGACGGCATCCGCCCCACGGTCTGGCACCCCTATGTCCACGAAATGCCCTATCAGGACCGTGTCGATGAAGTCCTGTCCTGGTTCGATGCACCAGCCGACGAGCAGCCGCGCCTCGCCGCGGTGTATTTCGACCATGTCGACACCATCACCCATGGCGCCGGCCCCTTCACGCCCGAGGAAGGCGAAGCGGTCGCCCGCGTCGATGCGCTGGTCGGCCAGCTGATTGACGGACTCACCGCGCGCGGCCTGATCGACCGGACCAATATCATCATCGTCTCCGATCACGGCATGGTGCCGGTCTCGATGGAACGCTCCGTCGCGCTCGACACGCTGGCCGATCTGGACGGGCTCTTCATTCCGGAATTTTCCGGCCGCCATGGCCCCGGGCTTGAGCCCTTCGTGATGGCCTATGGCGAGCCGGAGGCGGTTGACCGGGCCTATGCCGCGCTCAATGGCGCCAATGAACATGTTTCCGTCTACCGGCGCGGCGAGATGCCGGACACCTGGCATTTCGATCACCCCGATCGCGGCCCCGACCTGTTCATTCTCGCGGAGCCCGGCTGGCTGCTGACGCGCAGCGATGCCGACCTTTCCGGCCCCTGGCCCGCGGGCATGCACGGCACGCATGGCTATGACAATCGCGACGAGACCATGGGCGCGACCTTCATCGGCGCCGGCCCGATCTTCCCTGAGGGCACGCGTCCGGACGCCTTCGAAAACGTCAATGTCTATCTGATGATCGCCTGTGCGCTCGGACTGGAGCCGGCCGCGACCGACGGTGACCCGGCCCTCGTGGAGCAGATCACCGGCGGCCGCTGTCCGGCGTAGCAGAACTGGCGCTACGCGCTAATGGTTGGCGGCGAGGAATTCCGCGAGGCTGACGCGGTCGTCCTGATCCGTGTCCAGGTCGGTGAAGGCCTGGTCGACTCCGCTGCGCGCGCCGGCTTCCGCACTTTCCATCACGCCCTCGACAAATTCGGGGTCGAGCATATCCTCCTGCACCGACGGGCCAAATTGAGCCATGGCCTCGGTGATCGACCCCATCGCCTGGCTGCGAAGCCCCTCGCCCAGCAGGCCGTCCTCGGTCAGGCCGGCCGCGTGGTAGAGGTCAATCCGATTGAAATAGCCGTCACCATCGGAATCGAGCCGGGCGAAACTGCTTTCCGGATCCTCCCGGTTGGCGGTCGCCGGCTGGAGCGGCAGTAAGGTGCTGGCGGCCAGGCCGGCGGCGAGCAGAGCGGCGAGTGTGAGATTCATGGGGTACTCCGTGAGCTGGGTTGGCAAACGGGCCCAGGGGCGCCGGACGGGACGCACGGGATAGGTCTCCACGAATCTCCGGACCACCTCGCTGGCGGTCATGCCCTTTTCACGGCACGCCTCCATGAAGGCGCGCTTGGCGTCGAACCCAAGGCGAACCTCAAGGGATTCGGATTGTTTCTCGTGTCGTCCTGTCGTCATGGGTCACGCATCTCCACTTGTCTGGCCGGCGCGTCGGCCCGACCCGGACTCAAACTCCCATCCGCCGTCATGAAAACAAATCGCACGTCCCGATGCACGCATAACCGTGTCCGGACAGGATTAAATTGCTGAAATAATTACATCACTCTTCGACATCAGCCGCGCCTGGCACGTTGGATTTCCCGCCTTCATCCCGTCTCGCCCGGCGCAAACCGAACCCAGCGGGCACCGGCACTGGCCGATCAGGCTCTGGCGGCGTAGAGCTGAAGCCTGACAGAATTTGACCGCGACAAACTGGAGGCTCCCATGATCCCGCGCACCTTGCTCGCAACCACTTGCCTGTTGCTCCTGCCCGCCACGGCATGTAGCCAGCCCGAGACACCACAAACCGCGACCATCGAGACCGCCAGCGGCGAGCTGATCGTCCGTGACCGCTCCACCGCTGGCAGGGTCAGCCTGCTTCAGGGCGCCGAAGGCGTTGTCATCCGCATCGAGGCCGATGGCCTGCCCGAGGGGGCCCGCAACCAGTGGCATGGCGCGCATCTTCACAGTGTCGGCGATTGCTCGGCAGAGAACTTCACCTCCTCGGCCGGCCATATCAACCCCTCCGCCCGCCAGCACGGTCTCTTGAACCCCGAAGGCCCCGACAATGCCGATCTGCCCAATCTCTGGGTCGATACGAATGGTTCGATCCGGGCCGAAGTCTATACGACGCGTGTGAGCCTTGCCGGCTCCGCCACCCTGCCCGCCCTGCTCGACTCGGACGGTTCGGCCCTGGTGATCCATGCCGCCAGCGATGACCTGTCGAGCCAGCCGATCGGCGGCGCCGGTGCGCGCATTGCCTGTGCGGTCATCACCGCGCCCTAGCGTGCGGCGGAAAAACACCGCACACTTGCCGCCTGATCAATATGGGGGATCAAGATCATGCACATGAAACTGTGTTCGGCCCTGGCGCTTCTCGCCGCCTCGGCCGCACCGGCACTCGCCGACGAAGCCTGGACGACCAATCTGGGCCCGGTCATCTATGACGACGAAATCGGCGAGTACGCCATTTTCCTCCATTATGACGGGACCGTTCCGCACCACACCTTCATTCGTGGCCTTGCCGGGAACTTCAATAATCGCGGTCATTTCACCGGTTATTGGAGCGAGCAGGAAGATGTGGGGTCAAACAGTCCCGCCTGCGAGGTCGCCATCATTGATGAGTTCGGCACTGCCACCCATCACTGGGGCCGTGTGGACATCACCTTCCTGCAGCCTGGCTTCCCGACCGAGTGGGATGCGCAGATCGGGTACTGCTATGAAGCGCCATCGCAAAGCTGGAATGGCCGCATCGACGACAGTTTCGATTATGATGGTTTCGGGCCGCAAGCGCCGTCCAGCCCCAAGGGGCATTAGGCACGCCAGCGCCTGTCAGCGATCGGTCGCTGACAGGTCCGCGCCCTCGCTCGCCGCCGGCGAATCGAGGTTCAGAATCTCGAATTCACGCTCGACAATACGGGTTCCAAACGCCGCATAGAGGGCAGCGGCGATCAGCGCCGCCACGATGAAGCCGGCGATGAAACTGCTGCGGTCGAGGCTGGCAATGAGGTCACCGATCGAGACGTGTGGCCGTTCGCGCGCCGGCAGTCCGGCCAGCGGGGCCGGCGGCGCATCAATCGCCAGCCGGTAGCCGACGCGTGGCAGGGTCTGGATCAGGTCGGAGCGGCCGAGCAGGCGGCGCAGACGCGAGATCGCCTGGTTGAGCGCCTCATCCGAACCGTCCTCATCCCACACGCTTTCGAGAAATTCGTCACGCGTCACCGGCGCCCCGGCGCGCCGCACCAGGAGGTCGAGCACGCCGGCCAGTCGCGGCTCGAGGCGATGAGTACGGCCACCGATTTCCAGCACGCAATTGCGCAGATCACAGACCGCATCGCCAATCCTCACACTCGCGGAGGACGGGGAGCGACGGGTGGAAACAGGGCTGGCAATATTCATCATCATCTTTCGAAAACGTTTTCGTCAGGACAGTGTGGCCGGGCTCTCCTAGGCCTCACCTCCTAACACAAAACAGGAAGGCCCTGCCCATGAAAGCTTTTTCATCTCCCCTCGCGATTGCGCGGCTCGCCCTCGCGGTGACAATCGTGTCGCCCCTGGTCGCCCCCATTGCCGGCGCCCAGACCGATCGCGCCCAGCAGGCGCGGCTCGAGGCCCGCTTCGATGAACTCGCCGAGGCCGGCTTCACCGGCTTTGCCGCCATCGCCCATGAGGGCGAGATCATCTTCGCCCGCGGCGCCGGCCTCGCCGATCCGGAGACGAACCGCCCCTTCACCCTCGATACCCAGTTCGATATCGGCTCGATCACCAAGAGCTATACCGGCATGGCGATCGCCAGGCTGATCGATGAGGGCCGCCTCTCCGCCGACGCGACGCTGGCCGATTTCTTCCCCGGCGTGCCCGCCGACAAGGCGGGCATCACGGTGTTGCAAATGCTCACCCATACGGCGGGCCTGCCCGATGCCGTTGGTGATGATTTTTCGGATGAGGGCTGGGAGAGCGTCCGCGACAAGACTTTCGCCGCCGAGCTGTTGCACGCGCCGGGCTCGGCCTACCGCTATTCCAATCTCGGCTTCACCTTCCTGGCCGCCATCATCGAGACCATCACCGGCCAATCCTATGAGGATTATCTGGTCAACGAGATCCTGGTCCCGGCCGGCATCGAGCACACCGGCTACCAGTCGGTCTATGATGATGCGCTGGCCGCCCGCAACCGCCATGGCGAAGCGGTGATCGACGCCTCCTGGGGCGGCCATGCCCCCAACTGGAACCTGATGGGCAATGGCGGGCTGGTCTCGACCCCGCGCGACATGCTCGCCTGGGAAACGGCCTATCAGAACGCCACGATCATCTCGCCGCGGGCCCGCGACCTGGCCTTCGCGCCCTATATCCGTGAGGGCGAGGGCGCACCGTCCTTCTACGGGTTCGGCCTTGTGGTCGAATATGATCCGGTGATCGGCCGAATCTACTGGCACAATGGCGGCAACCGGTCCTTCAACTCGCACTGGCGCGTGCTGGCGGACCAGGGCTATGCGCTCTTCGCCACCACCAATCAGCGCGGGGTCTCTGCCGATACGGCCATCGAGGCGCTGGTCGCGGCGCTGACGGGCCAGGAATTCGAGGTCCAGCGCCCGCTCGAGATCAGCGCCGATCCCGTGGCCCTGCCCGACACGGCCGGCGGTCGCGTCGCTGCGGAATTCCTCGCCATGATCGCCAGCGATGATGAGAGCGTCTGGCGCGATTATGTCCTCAACCGGATGAGCGATGAAATGCGGGCCTTCGCACCGATGGAGGGACATCTGGAGATGATGCGCCAGATCCACCAGGACTTTATGGACGCTCAGATCGCCGCCGTGTTCGAGAGCGAAAACGCGATCCGGCTGGGCCTGCGCGATCCGCTGACCGGCGATGTCATCCCGGTGGTGATTGAATATGCCGCCGACGGTTCGGTCACCGGCCTGCTGCTCGGCTAGTTCCAGCCCGGCCGCGCCACCATCAGGCCGAAGATCGCGATCAGGGCGATAAAGGCTGGCCAGCCGAGAATGAACCAGATCCGCATCAGGCGGTGAACGCGGTCGGGGACAGCCTCCCCGGCCGCAACCGCGTCCGTCATCAGCCGGCGCACCTTGAGCTGGATCCACACCACCGGCAGCCAGCAGGCCCCGATGAAAAGGTAGAGCCCGTAGCTGATCAGGAGCCATGGCGCCGTCAGGGGCCAGCCAGCCAGATGCGCCAGTGCGATACCGGTCAGGGGCTGGGCGATGACGGCGGTGGTGGTGAAGACCCAGTCGGCGAGCACCACATGTTTCGCCGCCAGCGCGAAGCCCGGCACATCACCGGAGCGCCAGGCCATCAGCATGAAGAAGGCAATCGCCGCGCCGGACCCGAACAACACGCCGGAGGAGAGGATGTGGGTGGTCTTGACGATCCAGTACAGCTCCATCAGCGCTCATCCTCGGTGGCCGCGATCATCAGGGCGAGCGCCATCATCGGGAAGACTTTCAGGATCGGCCCCAGCGCGTCGGCCCACAGGCCCGGCAGGGTGAGGCTCAGCGCGAGGATATAGGCGAAGGTGCCGGCGATCATGATCGCCGCGATCCAGCGCACCCGCCATTTGGCCACCATGGCCAGCCCCATGGCGATGTCGAAGGCTGAACCGAACCAGAGCAGGAAAGCCTGCATCGCCGGGCTGTAGCCGGCGGCCTGCAGCACGGAATAGGCGTGGTCATGAGCGATCGTCAGGGAAAGGATCCCCGTCGCCAGCCAGTAGAGCCCCAGCACCCAGCGCGCGATCGGACGGGCAAAGCCGAGACGGGCATGCCAGCGATCCTGCAGGCCGGCCGGCGCGCTGGCGAGATACTCGTCAAAGCCACGCGGCGTGTGGCCCGTCGCGGCGAGCCAGGCCGAGGGATCGCCCTCGACATCGAAATCGAGTTGTTTCAGCGCCGTCGTGCGCATCGAGGTGCGCACGCCGATCCAGCCGAGCAGGTCGCCAAAGGCGAAGGCCGGCGCTGCCAGCCAGCGCGGCACATGCCAGATCCGCGTCTTGCCGAAACCGAGCCAGTGGCGATAGCCGCGCACCAGCTCGTCCATGCTGACCCGTTGCGGGCCGCCGACATCCCAGCTCACCCGCGACGGCGCACCGGGCTGCAGCAATTCACTGACCGCCGCGCCCAGATCCTCGGCACCGATCGGGCGGAAGACCTGCTCACCGCCGACCAGCGGCGTGAGCCAGGGAATACCGCACAGCGCCCGCACCAGGGCGGTGCCGCCATAGACATTACGCGCGATTACCAGCGAGGGACGCAGGATCACCCAGTCGAGATCGAGTGCCTCGAGCGCTGCCTCGCCATCCTGCTTGTCACGGGCATAGGCCGAGCCGGAGGCCTCGTCGGCGCCGACGGCGGAGATGTGGATCACCCGCCTCACCCCGGCCTGTTCGCAGGCCTGGAACAGGGCTGCGGCGCCGTCGACATGGGCGGCGCGGCTATTGTCGCCGAGCCCGTCCTGCAGCACGCCGACGCAATTGATCACCGCATCCACACCGTCCAGGCGTGGCTGCCAGTCGGCAACGCTGTCATGGCGGAAATCGCAGGCGATCCAGTCGAAATCGGGGGCGCGGCGGGCCGCTTGCACGATATCACGCCCGGCGGCCAGCACATGATGGCCCGATGCGTGAAGCTGCGCGGCGAGATGCGATCCGATAAACCCGGATGCGCCCGTGATCAGGATATTCATCGCCCCGCGATCCCTCTCGGCCGCCTGCGGGCCGCCGCCATGCCCTGCCTATTGCTGTGCGGCCTGCGAGCCTTCACGCAAGCGCGCCAGATTGGCGCTCATATTATTGCTGATCGCCGCGCGCAGCGACGGCCAGACACCCTCGACCTTGAGCCATTCCTCACCCGGCATGGCAGCCGAATTGACCGCCGCCAGATAGGCGGCATTGCCGAAGGAACAGGCCCACCAGGGCGATGCCTGGCTGGTGAAGATCTCGTCCGACGCGACCACCGCGGCAAGCGCGGCCTCGAGCCGGGCCGGATCGGAGCTCATCAACTGGTGAACCGCCGGTCCGGCCTGTTCGGAGGCGGCGGCGACAACGCCGAGCGCCGTCGGATCGACACAGCGCGAGGCGTCATAGATCGAGCGTGCCCGGGCGAGGAAATAGGCCTGCAGCGCCCGGTCCGGGTCGGTATCGACGATCATGCGCGCGTATTCGAACAGGAAGATCGGCTGATTGACATCACGCCGCTCCCACAATTGCTGCGCGATGGCCGGAGCCTGTTCCGGGTCCGCACCACGCAGCGCCGCCAGTGTCACAAGCACATTGCCCCAAGCCGCATCACCGATGACGTAGCGGGATTCCGTGCCGTCCCCCTCCACCGCCATGATTTCGGGGTGGCGCATATTGGCATTCTCGCCCTGCGCCCAGGCGGGCGCGGCCAGCACGAGGCCAAGCAGAAACAGGACCATGTGACGCATTTTCATCTCCTCGCCCCCCGGCCGCAGCGTTGCCGCCTAGAACGGGATTTCGTCATCCATGTCGGCGCTGCGGAAATCTTCCTTCGGCGCATCGACCGAACGTTGCGGTGAACGCTCGCTGGAGTCGAAGCTGCCGCCACCGCCGCCATAGGAACCGCCGCCCTCGCCCTTGGAATCGAGCATTTGCAATTCGCCGCGATATTTCTGAAGCACGATCTCGGTATTGTATTTGTCGACGCCGTTCTGGTCAGTCCATTTGCGGGTCTGCAGCGCGCCTTCGATATAAACCTTGGCGCCCTTCTTGAGATAATTGTCGGCGACCTTGGCGAGCTGGTCGTTGAAAATCACGACGCTGTGCCATTCGGTCTTCTCGCGGCGTTCGCCGGAGGTCTTGTCGCGCCAGCTTTCCGAGGTCGCGATGCGCAAATTGCACACCGGATCGCCATTCGGCAGACGCCGGGTCTCGGGATCCTTGCCCAGATTACCAACCAGAATGACCTTGTTTACAGATCCCGCCATCGCCCATTCTCCATGTTTTTGTTGCACGGCTTGTGCGCCGGGCCAATTTGTTCACATTCTGTTCCACAGGTCAATTCTGCCCGCGAGTCGGGGCGATTTGAACGGAGTGGCGGCACAGAGTCCAGTCAGGCACGCCGCGCACCGTGGACGGAATACAGGCGGTGCCATCCTTCGCTGTCCACCCCTCGCAAGGCCGGTGGGAGAAACAACTTGTGGTCGCCGTCATGGACAGGCTAATTTGGGGGCACTTTTCAAAGGGGAACCACCATGTACAAATTTTTGATCGTGGCGCTTTGCGCCGCGGGGATGACGGCATGCGCATCGACGCCCAATCCGATCGCCGCAGAAACCCGGGCCAGCACCTATGTCACCGGGGCCGATCTGGTCTGGTCGGTCGACGATGCCGACGAGCAGGATGACAACGGCAATTACGCAGCCGGCCGGGAAGACCTGCTGGCACGGCTGGAAGCCGCTGTCGAAACCGAGTTTGCCCATTCACCCGCCGGCTCGCAGCCGGTCAGCTTCTCGATCGACATCAAGCGCTATAATCGCGTCAACGCACTGACCGGCAATATCATCGGCGGCAGCAATATGGTCATCGCCGACGTGTCCGTGATCGATGAGGACGGCAATGTGCTGGGCGTCTATGAGGATGTCACCGGCTACCACGCCAGCGGTGCCGGCATTATCGGCGCCATCGCCCAGGCGGCCATCCAGCCGGATATCGTCGGCATCATGAGCAATTCCTTCGTCGCCGATCTGCGGCGCCGGTTCGATCGGGACTAGACGCGTGAAACGTCTGGTTCTCGGGCTCACCCTCGCAGGTGTCGCGGCTTGTGCCGCGACACCTACGGGGCCCCTCAACCCCGACCTGTTCACGGTCAGCGGCCGCTACGCCCTGCCCCGTGCCGATACAGCCCGCTTTGCCGGCAGCCTGCGGGTTTCCGGCGTTGAACTGGCCCACGGCCTCGAGGCCTTCGATTACGATGCGATCGAATTCGACCAGACCGTCACGGCGGCGATTGGAAAATCGCTCGACAATTACGGTTATGGCGGCAACGAGTCCGACGCACGGGTCGACCTGGACGTCCGCCTGTCACCGATTGAAATCGACCGCACGGACGAAGCGATCACGGCCCATGTCTCGCTCGACTTCCAGCCGACCGACAGCGATCCGTCCCTGCAATGCGCCGCCTACACATCGAATGCGCAATTCCACGCCCTGACCCCGGTCCATTCTGGCGGTGGCCAGCGCGCGGTCGGCGTGATCGCCGGTATCGGGCTGGCCTTTGTCGGCGTTGATGCCAGCACATTTGTCGTCGACCAGTTCACCAATGCCAGCCAGAACAATGCCGCGATCAATGCCGAGCTCGGCCATGCCCGCGGCGAAGGTGTGGCACCGCATGGCGAGCAGGCGGCCATCCGCTTCGCATCCACCTATGCCATCCAGCTGGCGATCGCCGATTACATCGCCCATCTGGGAGCCTGCGACGGCGCCGACACCCGGCCGCTCTGACGGTTTGAACCGTCAGGGCGTAGCCGCCAGCCGCCCTCCCGCCACCGCTATGTCAGCATGCCACCGTTCTGCCGCTGGACGCGCAGGCCCTTGTTCTCTAAATGTTCAGAACAACACCCGCCCGCAAATTGGCAGACGAAAGACGATCCATGGCCCTCGACACCATCCGCGTGCGCGGTGCGCGCGAACATAATCTCAAGAACGTCTCTGTCGACCTGCCGCGCGACAAGCTGATCGTGTTCACCGGCCTTTCGGGCTCGGGCAAGTCCTCGCTGGCGTTTGACACCATCTATGCCGAGGGCCAGCGGCGCTATGTCGAGAGCCTTTCGGCCTATGCGCGCCAATTCCTCGAGCTGATGTCGAAGCCGGACATGGATGCGATCGAGGGCCTGTCGCCGGCGATCTCGATCGAGCAGAAGACCACCTCGAAGAATCCGCGCTCCACGGTCGGCACCGTCACCGAGATTTACGACTATATGCGCCTGCTCTGGGCCCGCGTCGGCGTGCCCTATTCGCCGGCGACCGGCCTGCCGATCCGCTCCCAGACCGTCAGCCAGATGGTCGACAAGCTGATGGCGCTGGATGAAGGCGCCCGCCTCTATCTGCTGGCGCCGGTCGTGCGGGGCCGCAAGGGCGAATACCGCAAGGAGTTTGCCGACTGGCTCAAGGCAGGCTTCCAGCGCGTCAAGGTGAATGGCGAATTCTACACGCTGGAAGAAGCGCCCGCCCTCGACAAGAAATTCAAGCACGATATCGATGTCGTGGTCGACCGGCTGGTGATCAAGCCGGGCCTGGAAGACCGCCTCGCCGACAGCCTGGAAACCGCGCTTCGCCTGGCCGACGGTCTCGCCATTGCCGAATTTGCCGACCAGAGCGACGAGAAGGGCAATCCGGAACGCCTGGTGTTTTCAGAGAAATTCGCCTGTCCGGTCTCCGGCTTCACCATTTCCGAGATCGAGCCGCGCCTCTTCTCCTTCAACAACCCGTTCGGCGCCTGCCCGGCCTGTGACGGGCTTGGCCAGTCACTCAAATTCGACGAGGACCTCGTCGTCCCCGATCGCGACAAATCCCTCACCGACGGCGCCATCGCGCCCTGGAGCCGCGCCACCTCCAAGCTCTACCAGCAGACCCTGCAGGCGCTGGCGGAACATTTCGGCGGCGACATGTTCAAGCCCTGGCGCGAGCTGCCGGAGGCGTTCCGCAAGGTCATCCTGTTCGGCACCAAGGACGACATCACCTTCGTCTATGAGGACGGGCTGAGAAAATTCGAGACCAGGAAACCCTTCGAGGGCGTCATCCCCAATCTTGAGCGGCGCTGGCGCGAGACCGATTCAAGCTGGGTGCGCGAGGATCTGGGGCGTTTCCAGTCTTCCCAGCCCTGCGAGACCTGTCATGGCCGCCGACTGAAGCCGGAAGCGCTGTGCGTCAAGATCGCCGACCACGACATCGCCCAGGCCGGCACCATGCCGATCCGCGTCGCACGGGACTGGTTCGGCGCCATCGAGAAGACGCTCTCGGCCAAGGACCAGCAGATCGCCGAACGCATTCTCAAGGAAATCCGCGAGCGGCTGAAATTCCTCGTCGATGTCGGGCTGGACTATCTCACGCTGGACCGCGCCTCGGGCACCCTGTCCGGCGGCGAGAGCCAGCGCATCCGCCTCGCCAGCCAGATCGGCTCCGGCCTGACCGGCGTGCTCTACGTCCTCGACGAGCCCTCGATCGGCCTGCACCAGCGCGACAATACCCGCCTCTTGGAAAGCCTGCGCGGCCTGCGCGATCTCGGCAATACGGTGATCATTGTCGAGCATGACGAAGAGGCGATCATGACGGCCGATCATGTCGTCGATCTGGGACCTGCGGCGGGTGTCCATGGCGGGGAGATCATTGCCGAGGGCACGCCGGACGACATCCTCGCCAGTGAAGCCAGCCTGACCGGCCAGTATCTGCGCGGCACGCGCCGGATCGAGATCCCGGTCAAGCGGCGCAAGATCGACCGGAAGCGCACCATCCGCGTCGTCGATGCGACCGGAAACAACCTGAAAAAGATCACCGCCGATTTCCCGCTCGGCGTGATGACCTGCGTCACCGGTGTGTCCGGCGGCGGCAAGTCGACCCTGACGATCGAAACGCTCTACAAGGCCGCCGCCCGCAAGCTCAACAAGGCCCAGACCGTTCCCGGCCCGCATGAGCGGGTTGAGGGGCTGGATCAGCTCGACAAGATCATCGATATCGACCAGTCGCCGATCGGGCGCACGCCGCGCTCCAATCCGGCCACCTATACCGGTGCCTTCACCCCGATCCGCGAATGGTTTGCCCAGCTGCCGGACTCCAAGACCCGAGGCTACAAGCCCGGCCGCTTCTCCTTCAACGTCAAGGGCGGGCGCTGCGAGGCCTGCCAGGGCGATGGCGTGGTGAAGATCGAGATGCACTTCCTGCCGGACGTCTATGTCCCCTGCGATGTCTGCCATGGCGCCCGCTTCAATCGCGAGACGCTGGAGGTCAAATTCAAGGGAAAATCCATCGCCGACGTGCTCGACATGACGGTCGAGGAAGGCGCCGACTTCTTCAAGGCCGTCCCCGCCGTGCGCGACAAGATGGAAACGCTCAAGCGCGTCGGGCTGGGTTATATCAAGATCGGCCAACCCGCGACCCAGCTCTCTGGCGGCGAGGCCCAGCGGGTCAAACTCTCCAAGGAGCTGGCCAAGCGCGCCACCGGCAAGACGCTCTATATCCTCGACGAGCCGACCACGGGTCTGCATTTCGAGGATATCCGCAAGCTGCTCGAAGTCCTGCACGAGCTGGTCGAGACCGGCAATACCGTGGTGGTGATCGAGCATAATCTCGACGTCATCAAGACCGCCGACTGGCTGATCGATCTCGGCCCGGAAGGCGGCGATGGCGGCGGCGAGATCGTCGCCGTCGGCACGCCGGAGACAGTGGCCAAGGTCGAGGCGAGCTGGACCGGGCGTTATCTGGCGCCAATGCTGGAGAAGGAAAAGGCGCGGCGGAAAGCGGCGCGGGTCTAGGGGGCTGGCGGGGCGGTGTGGTCTGGCTCGGCTGAATGCCGATGGAATTCCGGGCCGGCCTTGCGCGGCCGCCGTTCATGACGCCACACCATGTAACAGCCGGGCCCGAGCGAGAAGACGAGAATCGCCGTCAGGACGGGGCCGCCAATCCCGATGGCCAGAAGGACGGCCGGAAGCGACAGCATTCCGCCGGACGTTGCAGCAAGACTGCCCGCTCCAATCATCGACAGGATGCCGCCAAGCGTGAAAAGCGCTGCAAGCGAGATCACGGAGTTGACCGCCATGCTCGTCAGTGCGGGCCAAAAGACAAGTTCCGTTACCCGCCAGGCCTCGAACACAACAACCCGGCGCACGGAAACCGAATAGGCGGCGAGCGGCGCGATCCTCACGCTGACCCAGGTTGAAAGCGGCACCAGCAAGAGGCCCAGCACCGGAATCCGCGCCAGCGCGCGGACCGGGATCGCAATCAACCAGAATGCGAGCTGCCACAGCACCACCGAAGCGATCAACCGGCCTTCATCCGGGCCCAGACGCAAGGGCATTCCCGATGCAACTTCGTCCCGGACCAATGCCCGCAACCACATCGTCCAGACTGCCAGCAGGCTGAGCAGGAAGAACACGGCGAGGATGGCAGTCCAGCTGGTGGGGCGAAACCTTGGCTGCATGAGATCTGAGACTGGCTGTACGATCTCGATCGACTGGAGCGCCGCCGCCAGAAGCACGACAGGAAACAGCGACCAGAGAAAAAGTCGAACCGCCTGGCGCGGCCGGGCCCGGCAATAGAGCGGGACGTAGAAGACCGCCGTCTGGATCGAAAACGGTAACTTCGTACTCGACATCTGATGCCCGGACCTCATCTGGAATGCCTCCCGTCTGCCCCGATATGCCATGGCATTCTGGCACCGATGCCGGAGACGGCAGCGCAATGATGCAGGCCGATGCGAGTTTAGCCGCCGGTTTCACCCCTGCCAACGCCCGGGGCGGGTGCGGCAGCGGGCACCGCCGCTTCCCGTTTATGCCCATCCCGGCCGGCCAATGCCGCTGTCGGACCGACCAGCAGGAAAACCAGCACGGTTTGCAGCGGGATCAAGAGCCAGACTGCACTGCCCTCGGGGTAGGTCGTCAGCACCGCGACAAATGCCGGATCCTGCCAAGAATAGACATCGGCGAGCGTGATGACCCGCCCGATCAGCTGCTGAGGCAGCATCGCGATTGGCACGGCAAGCAACACGCTGCAGAGCGCCAGATGCGCCCAGAACAGCTGCATCCCTGCGCCCTTCGAGGCACGCCAGCCTCCGAGACGAAATTTGCGGTCCCGTATCGTGAGGGCAAAGCTGACGAAGAATCGCCCGAACACATAAAGCATGGCGGCGACACAGATCAGGAGGCCAATCATGATCAGCTCCGGGGCGAGCGCGCCAACCAGGCTGTCTGCGCTCGCCCTGGCAAGCTGCGCGATCAGCAACAGGATCATTCCGGCACTCACCAGCCCGATCAACCAGATCAGGAGATAGAGTCCGAGCAGGCGTAACTCGTCGAGACCGAGCTGCAGCGGCACATGCAGGCCCGGCTCATCGCGGAGATAGGCACGGTAGGCACCGGCGAGCAGGACGCAGTTGAACACCGCCGAGCCAGCCAACATGGCCAGAAAGGTGCCGATATCGGCGTGATGGGCCGACCCGAAATTCGAAAGGAATGCCGCGCTTTGCCCGGACATCACCCACAGGTAATTGCCGTAGGTCAGCAGCGACGCCGCAGCGATATAGGCGACCGTGCGCCCCGGCCGCCTGCCCAGCGTGCGGACGCCATGGATCAGCGCATCGAGAAAACGGAAGCGATCGGTCACGAAACCCCCAAGGCTCTGCCCTCAAGTCTGGCACATCCGCCTGCAGGCGCAAAGCATGGACGCGCAACCTGAACTCCTGCCCCGGCGGAGCGGGCCGGCGCAATCAGGCTGAGCTTCGTCACCCTCCCGATGCGCCCGGGTTTCAGGGATTCCGGGCAAACCTGACGGGTTGCCGCCTCACGAGCTGGAGCAGGCCGAGCCCGACCAAAGCGAATACGATCGCGTCTGCCAGATCATACCCCGTCAGGGGGAGCCCGCCATCTTCCGGCATGCCGGAGGTCACATCGAGCGTTACACTCAGGATCTGCGACAACGATCCCGCCTCCGGGTCACTCAATCGGGGAAGCGAACTGCCCAGCATCAGCCACAAATTGAATCCGGCATGCATCCCTATCGCCCCGAACAGGGATTTCTGCACCATCGCCAACAAGCAAAAGGCGACGCCGGAAAAGCCCATCGCGATCATCCAGAAACTGCCATAGGCAAGCCCGCCCCCGAACAGGTGGTAATGATAGGAGGCAAACAGCGCGCTGCTCAGCAGGATGCCCGGCGCCGCTCCCCAGCGCGCGGAAATCGCGGACAACAGCCATCCCCGAAAGACAACTTCCTCGGCTGCGGCGTAGATCGCGACCGCGGCGACGAAACAGGCGAGACGGACCAGATCAGCCGGCCCCAGACTGACAAGACTGCCAATGGCCTGAAATATCCACCAGCCGCCGCCATTGCCGGCGGGCGCTCCGGCGAACCAGCTGGCCATGTCGCCCAGGACTCCGATCGCCAGACAAATCCCGATCCCGGCCAGCAGACCCTGCCCGACCTGGCGGCGCCACTGCGGGTCGACCAGCCCCAGTGAGGCAAGGCTCCGCCGTTCGAACCGGAGCCCCCAGGCGGTGAAGACTGCGATGGCGGTTATGGCGAGCAGGACCGTCCACATCATTTCGACAGCCAGGGTGATGGTGGCCACCCCATTTGGCAATGCCGCAAGCCAGACAATCGTCGCCACGAAGACGACGCCCCCAAGGCCGAACATCAGCAGCAGGGGAGTGGCCCATCCCCAACTGCGCCGGGCGGTCGCCGGGACGCCATAGACCCACTCACCCTGGCGAAATACGCCCGACAATACGCTGATGACTTTCAAAACCTTGCGTCCATACCTGTACCATTCCCCCGTCGTGGCGGACGCTGCCTGCCACCTCTCCCTGATCCGGAACGCCAGCAGAAGAAAGTCGGCCGGTCCGGACGCGCGCCCGGCTAGCCCGACGCGGTGCCTGGCTCAGGCATCAGCCTCGGCGGCGGGCGGCGGCGCCGTGTCCGTCCCGGCGGCCGCACGCTTTCGCGCGTCCCAGTTGGCGACGGCAGCGGTCGGGCCGTAGAGCAGGAAAAGCAGCGTGGTCTGCAGCGGCACGGCGATGATCAGCCAATGGCCATAGGGATTGATCATCGAGGCCGCCATCTGGTCCGTGTCCGGCATGACGCCCGGCTGGGTGACCCCGGAAAGCGCCGTTTCCATCAGCCCGGGCGCGAGCAGGAACTGGCTGGTCATCATCACGATGTAGATCACGACATGCGCCCAGAGGAGCTGCATGCCGGCCCCTTTCGACGCCGTCCAGCCATCAAGGCTGATCTTGCGATCGCGAATAACCAGGGCGAAACCGACACTGGCGCGGCCCATGATATAGCCCAGCACGAGCATCATCGGGATCATCACGAAGATGCCGACAAGCCCGCCGATCAGGCCCGCCTGGGACGGATCGCCACCGCCGGAACCCAGCAGGGGCGCGAGCAGGAGGGTGAAGACGAGGATGAGAATGAACATGGCGATGGCAGCCGCGATCATGACACCAACCATCATGCCGAGCAGGATCAGGTAGAAGCCGAATGTGCGGAACTCGTCCGCACCGAACTGGAGCGGCAGGCTGAGCGCGGGCTGCTCGCGGACATAGACGCGGTAGGCGCCGGCGATCAGCACACAGCCGGCAATCATGGACACGCCCATAATTGCCGCGAAATACCCGCCATAACTGGAGAAATCGCCCTGGGCCATGTCCATGGTCGCGTTCATATAGCCGGTGAAGAAGGCGATCCCGGCATCAGACTGGGCCCAGAAATAATAGCCAAAGCTCAGCAGTGTGACGACGCCGATATAGGACAGCGCCCGTGCCGGCCGCCAAAACAGCGTGCGGATGCCATAGGTCAGCGCGTCAAAAAAACGAAAACGTTCGGTCATGATTCCCCCCCAGGTTCTGGACGCAGTCTGCACCTCGCGCCGAAAACGCACAATGCCCCGACTCAACCCGGCGTGGAATCTCCTGCGGCGCCCGCCGTATCCGTTTCCGGTGCGGCAACGGGCACCGCAAAGTTCGCGAACTGTCCGCGCGCCAACAACACAGCCACCCCCGCCCCCAGCACCAGGCTCGTCACCACGCTCGCCTCTGGCCCGAACACGCCGCCGGTCAGCCACCAGGCGGCATCGGCTGTGTCGGCGAGATCAATGATGACGGGATCGACCGGCACGTGTTGCCCGCTGACCGGCAGGCCGACGCCCGAGGCCAGCAGCCAGTTCCACGCCGCATGCCAGCCGCACACGCCCCAGAGCGAGCCTTCCTTCGCCGCGTAGAGGCTGAGAAAGACACCGACCAGCAGGATATTGGCGAGGCCGAACATCAATTCCCGCGACCAGGCGATATTGCCGCCATGAACGAAGGCGAACAGGATTGAATTGATCGTGATCGCCAGCCAGATGCCATGGCGCGAGGCGATCAGGCCCATCAGCCAGCCGCGAAAGAATAATTCCTCGGTCGAGCCCTGGATTATGAATCCTGCCAGCAGCCACATGACCGGGATCAGGCTGGCCAGGGCGAGGCTGCCGCCCGCCTCGATGCGATAGCCGCCGGCGAGCCAGATGATCGCGACGACGATGACGACAAAGCCGAGACCGAGGCCATAGCCGCGCAGGAAACGTGTGGAGAAAGCGCCGTTGAGCCCAAGCGTCGCAAGGCCGCGGCGCTCGAAGAAACGCGTCCACAGCAACAGCAGGATCGCCGAGGCACCGAAACCGGCAAACAGGAAATAGGCCATGCCGGCCCAGTCCATTTCGCCCGGCACGGGGCTGACCAGGCCAAGCAGCACGCCCGGGATCACGCCCAGGACCTGGCCTGCGCCCATGATAACCACGAGCAGAATGATCGCTGCCAGTGTCCAGGTGCGGCGCTGGCGCGCCTCTCTCGGTGCGTAGATTTCGCGTCCAGCCATTTCGCGCCCCAATCCGACTCAATCGATGCCTCAGGTTGGCCGCTACCCTTTCCCACGGCAAGCCAAAGCAAAACGGCCCGCCGTGGAACCGGCGGGCCGTCCTGTTATTGGCAAGGCGCGGCGACCTAGCCTTCGGTCGGCGAGGCCCCGGCAGGATGGTCGGCGGTCAGGGTCGGGGAATCGGTTTCCTCGATATCGCCGCCGGCGCGGTAGCGCACAGCATTGTAGGCGCCGACGCCGTGCCACATGCCCTCGAACACGATCTGCATCGCATAGCCCAGCACCACACCGGTCAGGAGGCCGACGACAACACCGGGATTGCCGAGCGTCTCCTGCAGCATGGCGAAGACCTCTTCAGGCATGAGTTCAGTACCGCCTTCGGCGATCTGTGCGAACTCCACCACCAGCGGCATCAGGGCACCCAGGAAGACGAGCTGGATCAGCGTGCCGAGCACGGTGGTCAGAACAAGGATCAGGCCGGCGACGACGAGATAGCTCAGCGCCAGGTGCCAGAACACACCCTTGCTCGCCGTCCAGCTCTCGAAGAAACGGACCTTGCGGTCGACCATGGTCAGGCCCGGAGCCGAAGCGAGCCGGATACAGAAGACCAGCACGATGACGGCGATGGCCAGAATGCCGACAAAGGCGATCAGCCCGGTCATCAGACCGCCGGTCATCGAACCATCACTGCCGGCAAACACGCCGGCCGCCACCAGTCCAACCACGACGGCCGCCATCGCGATGCCGAGATAGGCGGCGATACCGACGACGATATAGAGCAGGTTGACGCCGAGCAGGCGCAATTCATCGCCACCGAAACGGAAAGGGATCACGGAGGCGATCTCGCCACGCGTCAGCAGACGCAGCCAGGCGCCCTGGAACATCAACGCCGCAATGATGCCGAGCAGACCGATCAGCGGAATGGACGCCATGAACGGGCCCATCATGGCCAGCATTTCCTGTTCAAGTTCGGCCTCGGTCAGGCCGCCGGGCGCTTCGTGCATCGCCATCTCGAACAGGCCCATATAGGCCGGACCGAGCAGCGAAAGCGCGAGCGCAGCAAGCGCCGCGGCCACAAGGGCCTGGCACACGGCGATCCAGATCACGCCCAGCGGATTCTCGCCGAAACGCTTGAAAAAGTAGAAAATGCATTCCCCGATATCGAAAGCCTTGCCTGTCATGTCGTTCCCCTCTGCGACTGCTCGCATGTTAGGCACACATCATGACGAATTGGCAATCAAACACCAGAGGGAAGCTAGGCCAACGCGTCCCCTGCCACGGGCGTCGCGGTGCGGTTGCGATAGATATAGGCATAGAGGCCCGAGAATACCGGGATATTGATGAAGGCCATCAAGCCGTTCCAGCGCAGGTATTCCTCGGCCGCGGCCAGGGCCGGAGCATTGATCTGGTCGGCCCCGACCGGCACCGGCACATAGAGCGGCCGCGATCCGAGCATGGCGCAGATCAGCTCATACAATCCGGCCTCCAGCGCCAGCAAGGGCAGTGAGGTCAGCAGAAGCGCCGCGGCGATCCGCAAGGCATTGCCATTGCTCAGCGACCAGGCGCTCAGCACCATGATCTTGCGATTGGCGATGGTCGCCGGCAGCGCCAGCACCAGCCGCGCCGAAAGCCAGATCAGCAGCGCCGCCGCCGCCAGGCCGACCACGCCGGCCACCGCCCAGTCGGCAGTGCCGAGATAGGCCATCGCATCGGCCAGTTCGAGGCCTTCCGCCTCGGGGTCGATCCCGGCCCGGCTCATCGCGCCGGCCGCAATTGAACCAAGGACCACGGCCCAGAACATGAAGGCCATGATGAAGACGAGCAGGGTCAGCGCCGAGACCAGCAGGCCGACGATGAAGATACGCCCCTCATCGGCACCGGCCTTGAGACCGTGCCAGCCACTGTAATCGCCCAGCACCGCCATGCGCAGACAGGCCGCCGACAGCGCCAGACTGGCGACAACGGTGACCAGCGACAGCAGGAAGAAGCCCATCGACAGCGCCGGATTGCCCGTCGCATCGCCCAGCGCCTGCATCAGCACCAGCTGCGCGATATAGGCCAGCGTATAGGGCGCCGCCGCGACCAGGGCGCGCTGCCAGTGGGAGATCAGGAAGGCATAGCCAGCCAGCGTGCTGCGCAGGATCGGGACGGGTGTCGCGGTGGGGGTCGGGTTCATGCCAGGCTCCGTGACGGGGGCTGTGTTCAAGACCCCCGATCTGGACGTGCCGGGCCGTGAAGGCAAGTTACGGGGTGCAGCTGGGCGCAGATGGCAAGGCCCCACTGCCCCCAAATGCTTGACTTGCACCCGCCCCCGCTCGATATGCCGCGCATGACCCAAAGCGCTCTCAAACCTGTCCACATCATCGGCGGCGGCATGGCCGGCTCCGAAGCGGCCTGGCAACTTGTCTCGCAAGGCGTGCCCGTCATCCTGCACGAGATGCGCGGGGTGAAGGAAACCGAGGCCCACAAGACTGACGGGCTGGCCGAGCTGGTCTGTTCCAACTCCTTCCGCTCCGACGACGCCCAGACCAATGCGGTCGGGCTGTTGCATGAGGAAATGCGGCGCTGCAATTCGATCATCCTGGCCGAGGGCGATAATCACCGTCTGCCGGCCGGCGGTGCCCTCGCCGTCGATCGCGACGCCTTTTCCGCCGCCGTCACCAAGCGCCTGAGCGAGCACCCGCTGGTGACGATCTCGCGTGAGGAAATCACCGGTCTGCCGCCGGAAGACTGGGACAGCGTCATCATCGCCACCGGGCCCTTGACGTCGGAGAGCCTGTCGGAAGCCATCCTCAAGGAGACCGGCGAAGACGAACTGGCCTTCTTCGACGCCATCGCGCCGGTCATCCATCGCGACAGCGTCAATATGGACAAGGCCTGGTTCCAGTCGCGCTATGACAAGGGCGAGACCCTGGCCGACCAGACCGCCTATCTCAATTGTCCGATGGACAAGGAACAATACGACGCCTTCATCGACGCGCTGATTGCCGGCGAGAAGACCGAGTTCAAGGAATGGGAAGGCACGCCCTATTTCGAAGGCTGCCTGCCGATCGAAGTGATGGCCGAGCGCGGCCGCGAGACCTTGCGTCACGGGCCGATGAAACCGGTCGGGCTGACCAATCCCCACAATCCCACCGTCAAGGCCTATGCCATCGTGCAATTGCGCCAGGACAATGCGCTGGGCACGCTGTTCAACATGGTCGGTTTCCAGACCAAGCTGAAATACGGCGTCCAGACCGAAATCTTCCGCCTCATCCCCGGCCTGGAAGAGGCGCAGTTTGCACGCCTCGGCGGCATTCACCGCAATACCTTCCTCAACTCGCCGCGCCTGCTCGACGATCAGCTGCGCCTGAAATCCCAGCCGCGCCTGCGCTTTGCCGGACAGTTGATCGGCGTTGAAGGCTATGTCGAAAGCGCCTCGATGGGCCTGCTGGCCGGTCGCTATGCTGCCGCCGAACGTCTCGGCAAGACGCTGGCGCCGCCGCCGGAAACCACGGCCATGGGCGCCCTGATCCGCCATGTCACCGGCGGGCATCTCGATGCCGGCAAGGGCAGTTTCCAGCCGATGAATGTCAATTTCGGCCTCTTCCCGCCCATCACCCAGCCGACCCAGGACGCCGACGGCAACCGCATCCGCGGCAAGGCCAAGACACCGGCGCGCAAGACAGCGATGTCAGCAAGGGCGCTGGATGATCTGGCGGCCTGGCTGAGTTAGCCGCCTCATTTCAACTTGAAATAGCCGCGCAGACGGTGTGAACTTCCCGGCAGATCGGGGGGATTTCATGTTCAGATCAGTTTTGGCTGGCCTTGCGGCCACACTTTTCACCTGTGGCAGCAGCCTGGCGCAGAACGAGGCACCACCCGCGCTCGAACTGTTCGCGCAGATGCCGCAGATGGACATGGTCACCCTGTCCCCGAACGGGCAGCGGATCGCCTTTCTCAGCAATCTTGAAGGCCGCCGCATCCTGGTCGTACGCGAGTTGGCCGGAGGCGAAGAACAGCTCGCCAATGTCAGCGAGATCCGGCCCGAATCCATGCTCTGGGCCAGTGACCGCACGCTGCTGCTCTCGGCAAGCGAGGCGGCCAATTCCCGGCGCGTACACGGCGTCATCGATTTTTCCGCCGTTCTGGCCTTCGATGTCGAGGATGGGCTTGAATTTCGCCAATTGCTGCGCGGGTCGCGGCGGACCGGGGCCAATCTCCGGCTCGGCCGCATTCTCGGCATCAGTGCCGAGGACGGTTTTGCGCTGATCCCGGCCTGGGACGAGGGCGGAAATTACGATCTGCTCGCCGCCAACCCCGCCCGGCGGGGCGAGCGCGTCGAGGCCAATGGCAGCACGATTACCCGGGACTGGATCATCGACCGCCAGGGCAATGCCGTCGCGCGGGTCGATTATTCCGATGCCCGCAATACCCAGCGCATCATGGTGCAGCGCGGGGATGACTGGGCCCCCATCCTTGAAGAAGAGGATGCGGAGCGGCCGGTCTATTCCGCCCAGGGGCTGGTCGAGGACGGATCGCTGGCGATCCGTGTGAGATATAATCGCAGCGAGGGGGCATCGACCAGCGGGCTCTACGCCGTCTCGCTCGAGACCGGCCAGATCACCCGGCAGCTGTTTCGCAATGACCAGTACGATATCGGCACCGTGCTGACCGACCCCAATACCAATCTGGTTGTCGGCGTCGCCTATAGCGACGTGTTCGACGAGCACGTCTGGTTTGACGAGGAATTGGCAGCGCGGCAGGCGATGCTGGAGGCCGGTTTTGGCGGCGTTTCCGTGCGGATCGAAAGCTGGTCGCGTGATCGCGGCCGGTTCGTGATCTCGACTGAAGCGGCGGATCGGCCACGGGTCTATTATCTCTACGATGTCGCCAGCAACAATGTCGAAGCCATCGGCAGCGCCTATGGCCCGCTGGCGCTGGGCGGCCTGCGTCCGCGCCTGCACATCCACTACCCGGCGCGTGATGGCACCCAGATCCCCGGCTATCTGACCACGCCGGAGGGCGACGGCCCCTTCCCCACCGTCATTCTGCCCCATGGCGGCCCGTCCAGCCGTGACAGGGGCGGATTTGACTATCTCGCGCACTTCCTCGCCTCGCGTGGCTATGCCGTGCTGCAGCCGGATTTCCGCGGTTCGGACGGCTATGGCCGGGAGTGGGAAGTGGCCGGTTATGGCGAGTGGGGAACCGGGCTGATGCAGCATGATGTCACCGACGGCGCCCTCGCCCTGGTCCAGGCCAATATCGCCGATCCCGACCGGCTCTGCATCGTCGGCTTCAGCTATGGCGGCTATGCCGCGCTGGCCGGGGCGGCCTTCACGCCCGACCTCTACCGCTGCGCCGCCGCCATCGCCCCTGTCACCGATCTACCGGGATTGATCCGCTATGACATCGATCGCCATGGCAGCCTGCACTGGAGCGTGGCCTATTGGAACGAGGCCATGCATGGGGTTGATGAAGCACGGCGCAGCGCCCGGCTCCGCGCCATCTCGCCCGCCTATCATGCCGACCAGATACTCATCCCGATCCTGTTGATGCATGGCCGCGATGACAGCGTCGTCCCGATCGAGCAGAGCCGCGACATGCGCGATGCCCTGCGCCGCAACCGGGCCGATCTGGAATACATTGAAATGAACGACAGCGATCACTGGCTGAGCAATGCCGGGACGCGCACCCGCGTGCTCACAGAGCTGGAGCGCTTTCTGGGCGAGCATATCGGGGATTAGCCGGGCTCAGCCTCCGATCGGAGACACCGGGCAACGGACCAGAACAGTGCGCGCTGGCGCGGTTCGAACGGATTGGGCCAGATTGACAAAGGTACAATCCGCGATTGTGATGCGATCAAGCAGCAAGCGTGGGGCTTGCGGATGCGGGGGGATTCCATGTTTCGCTTTCTGTACGCGCTCGCAGCGCTGTCTTTCATGCTGCCCGCTGTCGACGCACAATCCGCGCCGCCGCCCATCAGCGCCTTCGCCCGCAACCCGCAGATCGCCCTGCCATCCATCTCGCCGAATGGCCGCCGGATTGCCATGCTTTCAGAAGCGGCCGGCCAGCAGATCATTGCCGTCATCTCCCGCGACGGTGAGCCACCGGCCGGCGCCAACGTGTCCGCGGTCCGGGTCCAGCGGCTGCTCTGGGCGAGTGACGATATTCTGATCATCATTGCGTCTGTCGCCCGTGAACGCGGTCAGTGGGGCGCTGTCGACTACACGCAAATTCATGCGCTCGACCTCAACCGGCCTGATCGGCTGCGCGAGCTCGATGGCTACCCGGTCGGCCGGGTGCCTGACAGCGGTGATCTTGTGGTGTGGGGGCGAACCGGAGGACGAGGCCTGTCGACGATGGACCCGGCAACCGGCCTGTTCCTGACCATCGACCAGACCAATGAACCCGTTTTCGATTATGCCCTCGACGCCGCCGGCACGCCCATCGCACGAACCAGCTACCGGGTCGTCAGTCAGCGCTACATCCTGGAAACCCGCAGCGGCGAGTTCTGGAGCGTGGTCGATGAGCGCCAGGAAGAACAACTGACAACCAGAATGTGGGGACTGCTCGCGGGGACCGATGACGAGCTGGTTTTCTCGGAACGTCCAGCGCGGGGCGGACAGCGCCTCTATACAGTTTCGCTCGAAACAGGGCAGCGCTTGCGCACCTTGTACGAAAACGAAGATTTCGACTTCGAGCAACTGTTGCGCGACTATTACACCAACACGATTATCGGCTTCACCATCGATGAGGACATGCCGCGCGACGTCTGGTTCGATGAGGATTTCGTAGCGATCCAGGGCGTTCTGGACGGTGCCATTCCCGATGCTTTCGTGTCCATCCAGTCCTGGTCAACCGACCGGACGCAATTCACCGTCGCCGCTTTCCGCGAGAACCGGCCCCCGGAATACTTCCTGTTCGATGCCACCAGCATGTCGCTCGCCGCGCTCGGGCCTGCCTATCCGGAGCTGGCATCTGTCGCCCTGCCTCAGCGTCTGTCGGTGCGCTACCGCGCCAGTGACGGGACATCCATCCCGGCCTATCTGACCCTCCCGGAGAGCGAGGGGCCACATCCGCTCATCGTCCTGCCCCATGGCGGTCCGGCGTCCCGGGATACGGGTGGATTTGACTATATCGCCCATTTCTTCGCGACGCGCGGCTATCTCGTCCTGCAGCCCAATTTCCGGGGCTCCGGCGGGTATGGCGCGGCCTGGGAAGAAGCCGGCTGGGGCGAATGGGGCACGGGGATCATGCAGAGCGATATCACTGACGGCCTCAATGCCATGGTCCAGGCCGGGTATGCGATGCCGGGCCGCGCCTGCATTGTCGGGGCGAGCTATGGCGGTTATGCGGCCCTGGCCGGCGCCACCTTCACGCCCGATGCCTACCAGTGTGCCGCCGCCATCGCGCCATTGAGCGACCTCTGGCTCATTGTTCGCAATGCCGATGCTTGGGGCGGGATCGCAACTCCCTATTCCCGGCGTATCGCCCAGCAGTTCACCGGGACGACACAACTGCCTGATCGCGCGGCCGTCCGCCGGATCTCGCCGGTCGACCACGTCGAAAATGTCCAGATTCCGGTCCTGCTCATCCATGGCCGCGAGGACAGTGTCGTCGATGACGAGCACAGCGCCGTCATGAACCGCGCGCTGAGCCGCGCGGGCAAGGATGTGACCTATGTCCACATTTCCGATCTCGACCACTGGCTCACATCAGCGGCCATGCGGGCCCGGGTCCTGAGCGAGCTGGAAAACTTCATCGGCGAGCATATCGGCGACGGCGCGAACTAACGCCCCGTCAGCGACAGCCAGCTGAGCCGCGCCTGCCGCGCCAGGAGCGCGCGCTCGGGCGGGACTTCGAACGGGTTCTTCGGCAGACGCTCCAGATAGCCCGGCGTCAGTACGACATAGCCAGCCGCCGGCACGGCCTCGACCGGCAGCGCACCGGCGGCGCGGAAGGCGCGCGCCGCATCTTCGGCGATGGCGCGCACCGGCTGGATTGCGGCCTTCGCCTTATCAGGACCAAGACCCTGGGCGAGCATGGCGGGCGTGCCCCCCAGCTCGGTGAGATAGTCGCCGGCGACCGGGGCGCGGCCGATGCGGGCACGCCAGGCGAAGGCGCGCAGCAGGCCCGTCAGGCCCCAGGCGCGGCCGGCATCGATGATCTGGCGCTCCGGCAAGTCACCCTCGCAAAGCAGGAGCGCCAGACGCACCAGGCGCACCGAAGTCCGGTCGACATAATCGATCAGGGCGTCGAGATCAGGATGCGGCGCGGCGCTGATATCATCGAAACGGGCATCGATCAGATCGATCAGCTCGGTCTCAGGCAGAATCGCCGTCAACGGTGCCAGCGCCTCGGTGACGGCATGACGGCGCACCTTGGGGGTTTCAAGATAGAGGTCGCTGATCGCCTCGCGCCACCAGGTCAGTTTCATCTCGCCGATCAGGCTCTCGCTGGTGGCATCGGCAATACGGGCGATCTCATGGTTCAGCGCGTAGAGTGCGAACAGGCGCGCGCGCAGTCCGGCGGGCGCAAACAAGGCCGCCAGACGCCGGTCCGGGTCGGATTTTTGCAGTAAAACCGATAAATCCTCGGCGCTCATGCGCTCCTCCGGTGGACATTGGTGGCCAGAGGCCCATATGCATTCATATCATTGAGCGGCGCAGACGCCCGCCCCCCGCGCACCTGTTTTGTCACACACGCAATCGACGGAGAACGTCCCATGAGCTTCACCCTTCCCGCCCTGCCCTATGCCAAGGACGCCCTGGCGCCGCACATCTCCGCCGAGACGCTCGACTTCCACCATGGCAAGCACCACGCCGCCTATGTCACCAACCTCAACAAGCTGCTGGACGGCCATGAGCTGGCCGGCAAGTCCCTCGAGGACGTCGTCAAGGCCAGCGCCGGCAAGGCCGACATGGCCGGCATTTTCAACAATGCGGCCCAGGTCTGGAACCACACCTTCTACTGGAACTCGATGGCTCCGAATGGCGGCGGCGCACCTGCCGGTGAGCTGGCCACGATGATCGACCGTGATTTCGGCTCCTTCGACGCCTTCAAGACCGCCTTCGCGACGGCCGGCGCGACCCAGTTCGGCTCCGGCTGGGCCTGGCTTGTGCTGAAAGACGGCAAGCTTGAAATCCGCAAGACCGCCAATGCCGAAACCCCGATCACCGAGGCCGGCGTGACGCCGCTGCTGACGATGGATGTATGGGAGCATGCCTATTACGTCGATTTCCGAAATCGCCGTCCGGACTATATCTCCACCTTCCTGGGCGATCTGGTCAACTGGGATTTTGCTGCCGCCAATCTGGCCGCCGCAAAATAGTCTGCTGGGCGTCTCGCCAAGCGAGCTTTCCCGTCTTAGGCTTCCCCTCGGTTGATCGATAAGAATACCGAGGGGAATTCCATGGCATTGCGTTCCTTCCTTGCCGGGCTCGCTTTTGCGGGCCTGGCGGCCTGCAGTCCGGATCCGGCCGCCCAGACCGTCAGCGAAGCTCCGGCAGCGCTTGAAACAGCGGCCATACAGGCCCCGGATTTCACCCCGGTCGACAATCCGGCCGCGCTGGGCTTTGACCCGGCCGGCCTGGCCGCGCTGGACCAGCAGCTCGAGGCGCTGACCGCCGCCGGTGCCCGCCCCGGCTATGCCGCCATCATCTCCCGCGGCACCCGGGTCGCCTTTGTCTCCGAAGCCGGGCAGATCGATCTGGAAACCGGCGAAGCCTTCACCATCGACAGCCCTGTGCGCATCGCCTCGATGTCCAAGCCGGTGACGGCGGTGGCGGTGATGATGCTGGTCGAAGCGGGCCAGATCGGGCTTGATGATCCGGTCTCCGACTATATTCCCGAGTTTGCCAATGTGCAGGTTGCCGTCAGCCCGATGGCCAATGCCGAGGGCGTCATCGAGACCCGCGCACCGGTGCGTCCGATCACGATCCGCCATTTGCTCACCCACACCGCCGGCCTGGGCTATATCTTCGACAATCAGACCGATCTCGGCCGGCTCTATCTGGAAAACTCGCTCTATTCCGGCAGCGGCGATCTTCAGGCGCGGATGCAGCAGCTCGCCGCCCTGCCCCTCTATACAGATCCGGGCACGCGCTGGATCTACTCCTATTCCCTCGACGTACTCGGCCGCGTGGTCGAGGTCGCGTCGGGCGAGCCCTTCGAGGTGTTCATGGAGACCCGCCTGTTCGAACCGCTCGGCATGAGCTCGACCGGCTTCTTCTATGAGGATGTCGATTTCGACGAGGCCGACATGTCACCGCTCTACGTCCATGACGAGACCGGCGCCATGGTGCCCTTCGAGCAGGCCAATCCGGACTGGGCCTCGGGCGGCGGCGGCCTGGTCTCGACGGCGTCGGACTATATCCGCTTTGCGATGATGCTCGCCAGTGGCGGCTCGCTCGGGGAAGTGCAAATCCTCTCGCCCGAGAGCGTGCGTGAAATGACCTCGCCGCAAGTGCCGACCGAACAGCTCGGCGATGACTGGGGTGCGCGCGGCTTTGGCTTCGGCGGGTCGGTAGTCCTGTCGCCGGCCGAGGGCCAGGAGGCGGTCGGCGTCACCGGCGATTATGCCTGGAGCGGCCTGTTCGACACGGATTTCTTCATCAGCCCC
>NZ_JBLWTD010000011.1:0-101742 GCF_048270265.1 Maricaulis sp.
GGCGGCGCGGCAGATATCGGCCACGGCCATCAGATTGACCTGGAGGATCCCGGCCCAGCCGGCTTCCCACTCGGCGTCGGTCGCCTCGAAGGGCGTGGCCCAGTGAATGCCGGCATTATTGATAATGGTGTCGAGCCTGCCGCCGGCGAGATGCTGGGCCGCCTCGACCAGATCGCGACCGGCGCCGGGCATCGACAGGTCGGCCTGCACCGCCCCGAGCGCCCGCGGCCCGATCTCGCGCACCGCCATGTCGGCATCGCTCATATTGGAATTGCCGTGCAGCACCACTTCCGCGCCCTGTTCGGCAAACAGTTTCGCTGCCGCCAGGCCAACGCCATGGCTGGAGCCGGTGATCAGGGCGCGCTTGCCGGAAAGGGGGAGGTGCATGGGGTGATCCTGTAGAGCGGTGAGGAAGGCGGCCGTGTTACCGGGAATCGCGGGTGCCGCCAATCAGGAGAGGGATATGTCGTCTTGGTTCGCGTGCCGGGGAAGACTGCATTTGTCCTGGGGACAGGTAGCGCGGCTACCTGTCCCTCACTGAAGCCTCAGCTCATCTGCTTCTTCGCTACGGTCTCATAGAACTTCCCGTAGGGCGGGGCGAGCAGGCGCGATGGATGCCATTTGCCGGTGGCGAAGACCGAGCGCTCATGGGTGAAGGTCAGGAAGCCCGCCTCGCCATGATAGGCGCCCTGGCCTGATGACCCGATACCGCCAAAGGGCAGGTCGGGGATGGAGAGGTGGAGGAGGTTGGTATTGATACCGACACCGCCCGACTGGCTCTGGTCGAGAATGCGCGCCGCCATCTCCTTGTCGGTCGAATAGACGTAGAGCGCCAGCGGATGATCACGGTCGGCGACGTAATTGGTCGCGGCATCGATCTCGCTATAGCCGACCACCGGCAGGAGCGGACCGAAGATCTCTTCGGTCATCAGTTTCGAATCGGCAGGCGGGTTGAGGATCACCGTCGGCGGGATCTTGCGCGCCGCCTGGGCGGCCTGGGCATCGTGCCTGGCCTGCAGGATCTCGGCCCCGCCGGCGCGGGCTTCCTCGATCATGCCGGTGAGGCGCTCATAATGCCGGTCGGAAACGATGGCCGTATAGGCATCATCGCTGGCGGCTTCGGGGAATTCATGTTCGGCGATCTTGATGATCGCCTCACCCATGGATTTCTCCTCGCCCTTGGGCACCATCACATAGTCGGGCGCGACGCAGGTCTGGCCGGCATTGAAGAACTTGCCCCAGCCGATTGATTTCGCCGCGCTGACCTGCGGATAGCCCGGGGTGACGATGGCGGGTGACTTGCCGCCGAGCTCGAGCGTCACCGGCACCAGGTTTTCCGCTGCCGCCATGGCGACGAGACGTCCGACCTGGGTCGAGCCGGTATAGAAGAGATGGTCGAATTTCAGCGAGCTGAAGGCCTGGCCAACCGCTGGACCGCCGGTGATGACGCAGACATGGTCTTCCTCGAAAGCCTCTTCGATCAGCCGTTTCATCAGCTCCGAGGTCGCCGGGGTGAGTTCGGACGGCTTGATCATGGCCCGGCAGCCGGCGCCCAGCGCGGCAACCAGCGGCGCCATCGCCAGCTGGAAGGGGTAGTTCCATGGCGAGACAATCCCGACCACGCCCTTGGGTTCGCGGCGCACGGTCGCCTTTCCCGGCGCCATGGTCATCGGCACGCCGACCTTGCGGCTCTTGGACCATTTGGCGAGATGTTTCGATGTGTGATCGGCATCCTGGATGACGAAGGCGATCTCGCCGATTACGCTTTCCTGCTTGGCCCGGTTGCCGAAGTCGCGGCTGATGGCCTCGCAGATGGCGTCGCTGTTCTTGCGGCACAGATCGGCGATGCGCGCCAGATCGGCCTTGCGCAGGTCCAGCGGCCGGTGGCGTTCATGGCGGAAGGCTTCCTGCTGGGCGGCGAGCAGGGATTTCATGCGTTCGATCTGTTTGGCTTCGGCTTCGCTCATGGCGGCATTCCTTGTTTCGATATGGCAGGTCTGAAACCGGTTCAGGCCGTGTGGTTGTCCTCGGCGATCATGGCGGCCGCCCGTGTGGCGATCATGATCGTCGGCGCATTGGTATTGCCGCCGACCAGGCGCGGCATCACAGAGGCATCGACGACGCGAAGCCCGGCTACGCCCTTCACCCGGCAGCGATTGTCGGTCACGGCCATTTCACCCGATCCCATCGCGCAGGTCGAGGTGGGATGATACAGGGTTTCGGCGCGATTGCGGACATCGTCCTTGAGGCCCGACAGGGTCGTGATCTCCGCTCCGGGATAGCGCTCTTCCTTGCGGTCATAGTCGAAAGCCGGTGCCGCGAGGATGTCACGCACCTTGCCGAGCGCGTCGGCAAGAACGTCGAGATCAAACTCTTCCTCGAGATAGTTTGGCTGGATCGCCGGATGCTCATAAGGGTCGGTCGATTTGAGCGTGATCGAGCCGCGGCTTTTGGGATAGAGCTGGCAGGCATGCAGGGTGACGCCATGTCCCCAGGCCTTTTCCACCCCGTGCGGATTGGAGATCGCCGGGATGAAGACCAGTTGCAGATCGGGCAGATCGCCGGCATAGGCCGACTTGATGAAGGCACCGCCCTGCACCGGATTGACGGTGAAGGGGCCATCGCCGGCCAGGGCCCAGCGCGCCACCATATACATATGGTTCGGGATGGAGCGCAGCGAATTGCCGATCGAGGTCGAGGACTTGGTCCAGAGCTGGGCCGTGATGTCGAGATGGTCCTGCAGGTTCTTGCCGACGCCGGGCAGGTCGGATTCGACGCTGATGCCCAGCTCGCGCAATTCATCGGCCGGCCCGATGCCCGAGAGCAGCAGGGTCTGCGGTGAATTGATCGCGCCGCCGGAGAGGATGACTTCCTTGCGCGCGGTCAGCACGGTGGTGACGCCGTCGATATCGACCTCGACGCCGGTGGCGCGGCCGTCCTCGATAATCACGCGGCGCACCATGGCCTTGGTGGTGACGGAGCAATTGTCCCGCTCCAGCGCCGGACGCAGGAAGGCATCGGCGGCGGAACAGCGTTTGCGGCCCTTCTGGGTCACCTGGTAGGGCCCGAACCCTTCCTGGCTGGCGCCGTTGAAATCGGGATTGCGCTTGTATTGCAGCTCGTCGCCAGCCTTGAAATAGGCCTGGGTCAGCGGGTTGAGCGGCGCGATGTCCTGGACCCAGAGCGGGCCGTCCGTACCGTGCCATTCATCGGCGCCGCGGGTCTGGTGTTCCACTTCCTTGAAGGCGGGCAGGGCGTTTTTCCAGTTCCAGCCCTCGGCGCCATAGGCGCTCTCCCACTCGTCATAATTCTCGTGGGCGCCGCGCATGTAGTGCATGGCATTGATCGAGGAGGAGCCGCCGAGCGTCTTGCCGCGCGGCCAGAGCAGTTTGCGGTCGTTGAGGTGCTTTTGTTCCTCGGTCCAGTAGCCCCAGTTGAAATCCTCGCCGGTGACGGCGAACTGGAGCAGCATCGGCGTGCGGATGATCGGGCTGTCGTCCGATCCGCCCGCCTCGAGCACACAGACCGAGACCGACGGATCGCGCGACAGGCGTTCGGCCACCGTGCAGCCGGCCGAACCGGCGCCACAGATGATGTAGTCGTAACTGGTCTCACTCATCGCCCGTCTCCGTCGTCTCGGCCCCGGCCGGGGGCGTATCGAGGGCGGCTTCGATGACCGGGTCGCCATAATGTGCCGAAAGGGCACGCATGGCGGCAATCGATTCCGCGGTACGCCCGGTCCAGGCAGTGTCGGCGGCGGTGCGGGCGATCACGATATTGCGGCGCTCATCGACCCAGACATACTGGCCATAGACGCCGGCCATGAAGTACTCGCCGTCATGATCCTCGGGCACCCAGAAGTGCAGGCCATAGCCACGATGCGGGTAGACCGAGGCGGGGCCGGCTTCCTGGAAGGGGGCATTGGGGCGTGTCGCCATGGTCACCCAGCCTTCGGGCAGCAGGCGCTCGCCGTCCCAGACGCCGTCCTGCAGGTAGAACTGGCCCATGCGGGCATAGTCCTCAAGGCGGGCATTGAGACAGCAATAGCCGATCGCCATGCCGTTATCGCCCTGGATATTCTGGTTCCAGGAGGCGTCGCCCGTCATGCCGAGCGGGCGCCAGATCTTGGTCTCGACCACTTCCGCGAGCGGAGCGTTATAGATGCCGCGAATGACGGCGGAGAGGACGTGGGTATTGGCGCTGACATAATGCAGGTCCTCGCCGGCCGGGCGGTCACGCTCCACCGAGCCGACGAGCTCGTCGATGTTCTGGCCGTAGATGTTGGCACCCAGGAAGAGGCGGCGGATATCGGAACCGGGCGCGTTGTAGTCTTCCTCGAAATCCATGCCGGCGGACATCATCAGGAGGTGACGCAGCGTGGTGGCCCCGTAATCGGTGCCGGCAAATTGCGGGGCGAACATTTCCGCGGTCTGGTCGAGATTGGCGATATGGCCGTCCTGCATCGCCATTGCGATCAGGGTTGCGACGAAGCTCTTGCCGACGGACCAGCTGGTGTGGCGGGTCTCGGGCGTGGAGCCGAGCAGATAGGTCTCATGCACCACGACACCATCATGCATCACGATGAGCCCGGTGGAATCCGAGGCGGCCTGCCACTCATCGACGGTCCGTTCCTGGCCGCCGAACCGGAAGGAGACGGCATCATTGCGCACATCGCGGGGCAGGGGATTCGCGTTTTCCTGAGCAGAAATCACCCTGTAGGGGAAAACATCGTCCATATCGCGAAATGTCTCCGCGAGATGCTCCGGTTTGGTGGCAGCCTGGATTTCAGCCGGTGAATACTCGGACCAGGGGCGGAAATACCAGCCCGCGGCGACCAGGATAAGGGTGGCCAAAATCGCACCCAAGCCTATGAAAATTCTTTTCATTTCTCTCCCCAGAGTCAGAAAATTGAACGCTGTTCACTTTGCAGCCTAGCAGAGTCCGGGCAGGAAGAAAGAGGCTCGCAGGCCCCGGCCTGAAAATTGCTAAGTGCGGTATGCTTGCATCAGCTGCGACACTTTTTTGCCTCAGCGGGAAAAACGGGCTGACAGCCTGCAGCCATGATGCTCAAATGTCGGTAGATACGCGGATCGGTTGGTTAAAAAAAACCGCGTCACAAGGGGAGAAGAAGTTCAGATGAAAATGTTCTCAAAAGCCGTCGTCATGGGCACGACGGCAATTCTCAGCGGACTGATTGGTGTCTCCGGCGCTCTGGCGCAGGTTGAGACCATCACCGTCACTGCGCAAAAGCGCGAGCAAACGCTTCAGGACACGCCGGTTTCGGTCGCCGTTGTCACGGGCGCGCAAATCGAGCAATCACAGATTCGCGATGCGGCTGACCTGCAAATGCTGGTGCCGTCCCTGCGGGTTTCCGAGTTCGCGACCTCGACGAACACCGAGTTCAACCTGCGCGGCATCGGTACTTCGAGCTTCAACCCGGGCCTTGAGCCTTCGGTCGGCATTTTCATCGATGGCGTCTATCGTCCGCGCTCCGGCTCGGCGATCAATGACCTGCTGTCGGTCGAGCGTGTCGAAGTCATCCGTGGTCCCCAGTCGACCCTGTTCGGCCGCAACACGCCGGCCGGTGTTGTCTCCATCATCACCCAGAAGCCGGAATACGACTTCGGCTATACCGGTGAAGTGACGATCGGCAATTTCGGCGCGCGCGTCCTGCGCGGCACCGTGACCGGTCCTCTGTCTGACTCGATGGCCTTCCGTCTCGACGCCACCACGCACTCCAATGATGGCTACATCACCGCCGAAGACGGCCGCGACATCAATAACCGCGACCGCCAGAGCTATCGGGCCCAGCTGCTGTGGAACCCGGGCGACAATACCGAAATCCGCATCATCGGTGATTACGGCACGATCGACGAGAACTGCTGCGCCGCTCCGTTCGCCTATTATGATCCGATCGATCAGGGCGCGCTTGTCGGTCTCGGTGGTACGGCTGTCCCGGCCAATCCGCATGGCGGCCGCATCGCAATCGATGGCGATCTGAACACTGTCCTGGATACCTCGGGCGTCTCGTTCCAGCTCGACCATGATTTCGACAACATCACCTTCACCTCCATCACCGCGATCCGGAACTATGACGAAGACCAGAACTTCGACGCCGACTTCTCGGATCTCGACCTGATCAGCGCCCGTCATATCCAGAACCAGTATGACAGCTTCACCCAGGAATTCCGTCTGACCTCGACCGGCGACAACACTGTCGACTGGATGATGGGCGGGTTCTATTACGACAATAACCTGCGCTTCCGGAACTCGACGCCTTACGGCGCCGATGCCCGGAACTTCTTTGATGCGGCGTCCGCGCCAAGCGTTGCCGCTCTGGTCGCATCGATGGGCCTGCCAGCCGGTACCGGCGGCATCTCGCTGCTCGAATTCTTCCTCGACATGAACCAGGCTGCCGGTGTTGGTGGCTTCGTGCCGCTCGCTTCGGGCAGTGCTGCCCTGCCGACGACCCCGGCCGAGGGCTTCATTGCCACCAGCCATGGTCTGATCTCGGAAGACTATCAGTACGACACCGAGGCCTGGTCCTTCTTCGGTCAGCTTGACTTCCATGTGACGGATGACTTCACCGTCACCCTCGGTGGCCGTTATTCCAACGAAGACAAGTCGATGACCACGGTCATCGATCAACCCGATCCAATGTCGGCCTTCAGCTTCGTCGACCTGGCGCAGGATCTGCGTCTGGTGGCGCCGGGCTTCTGTGATCCGGGCCTCTACCCTGTCATCGGTGGCGATGCCTGTGCCTATCTGGTGCCGGTCGTCCTGCTCGGTCAGGGTGTGACGCATTACCCGAACCCACTGGGTGGCGCACCGATCCCGATCGACCCGACCTCGCCGCTGCCAGGCTATCTGGCTGGCACGGGTTACAACCCGCTGCTCGGCTTCTCGGCCTTCCAGAACTGGGAGCCGGTCAATGCGAGCGATTTCCCGACCTCGCGTAATGACACCAACTTCTCGGGCAATATCATCCTGTCCTACGACGTGTCAGACACGCTGAATGTCTATGCGAGCTATGCCACGGGCTTCAAGCCAGGCGGGTTCAACGTCTCGACCAACGCAGCCTTCACCGGCGTGTTCGAGTTCGAGGAAGAGACCTCCAGCTCGTTCGAAGTCGGCATGAAGGGTACGCTGTGGGATAACCACTTCGTCTATGCCGTCGCCCTGTTCGATCAGGAAATCGAAGGCTTCCAGACCAACAACTTCGTTGGCAATGGCTTTGCTCTCGAGAATGCCGGCTCGATCCAGGTCTCCGGTCTTGAATTCGAAGGCACCTGGGCTCCAACCCCGGGCCTCGTCTTCACCGGCGGCTTCACCTACCTGTTCGAAAGCAAGTATGGCGACTACCAATACGCCCCTTGCCCGGACGCGTTTAACGGTGTTGGCGTCTGGGAAGCCGGCGATCCGAATTTCGCCCTGTGTGAAATCGGTGCCGAGCGGACCAATACGGCCGGCGTGACGGCGCTGTACAACGACCTCTCGGGTCGTGACCGCGGCAATTCCGAGTTCGTTGGCTCGCTGACCGGTACCTATACCTGGAACGTTGGCGACAGCATGGAAGCCTTCGTTCGCGGTGAAGCCACGAATATCTCGAGCTTCGGTCTCACCACTTCGCAGGATCCACGGACCTTCGCGAACCAGGAAGGCTTCGCGATGTTCAATGGCAGCTTCGGCCTCGGTGCCGAGGATGGCAGCTGGGGTCTCCAGGTCTGGGGCCGTAACCTGTTTGAACAGGATTACGTCAAGGGTGCCTTCCCGTCGGTCGGTTATCTCGGGACGAGCGTCAATGCTTATCCTGGCGATCCACGGACCTACGGCATCACGCTGCGTATCCGCGGGTAAACAGCGTTCAATTTTCACTTTGAATGGGGGCGAAGGCTGTATAGCCTTCGCCCTTATTCTTTGGTGGAGCCGTTGATGCCGTTTGTCTGGGTCATGTTGGGATCATTCGTGGGTATATCCGCGATGGTCGCCCTGAATGTTTTTCTGCGCCTCGGCGAGCCGGCGCGGCTCTCGAGCCTCGACGAGGCGATCGAGCGGCTCGATACCGACGCGATCGGCTTCCGGGCCGGTGAGGGTGTGCTGGCCGAGGACGGCAGTGCGGCCCTGGTCGAGGAAGCCGGCGGCCGGCGGATCGGCCTGCTGACCGCGAAGGGCGATGAATTCGTCATTCGCTATGTCGGGCCTGGCCTGGTGCGAGCGGCCCGGCTGTCGGAAGACGCCCGCCTCACCATTCGACTCAATGATTTCAGCTTTCCGCCTTACACAATGGGCCTTGCTGATGCGGCCGAGGCCCGTCTGTGGGCCGACAAGCTCAATGCGATGCAGGAGTGAATTATGGAAAACGTGCCGGAATTTGTGCAGAGCTTTAACCCTGTCTATTACGCGATCCCGCTGTTCGTGATCCTCGTCTGCATCGAGATGGTTCACGCCAAGATGACCGGATCGGCGCGTTTCGAGCCGCGTGACAGCTTTTCCAGCCTCGCCATGGGATTCGGCAATTCGATCTCGGCCGTGCTGTTCGGCGGCATCCTGACGGCCTGGGCGATGTTCGTCTACCAGTTCCGGATTTTCGACATCGGCTTTCCCTGGTGGGTCTGGCCCGTCGCCTTCGTGCTGGACGACTTCATGTATTACTGGTTCCACCGCCTCGGTCACACCGTGCGCTGGTTCTGGGCCGATCACATCGTCCACCACTCCTCGCAGCACTATAATCTGACCACGGCGCTGCGGCAGTCCTGGCTCAGCCCGCTGACGCTGAAATTCCTCTGGCTCGGATCGGTGATGATCCTGCTCGGCTTCCATCCGCTCGTGATCGGTATCGTGTCGGGCTTCAACCTGATCTATCAATTCTGGTTCCACACCGAAGCGATCAAGAAAATGCCGGCCTGGTTCGAGGCGGTGATGAATACGCCCTCGCACCACCGCGTGCATCACGCCACCAATCCGGTCTATCTCGACCGCAATTTCGCCGGTGTTTTCATCATCTGGGACAGGATGTTCGGAACCTTTCAGCCCGAGCTCGATGACGAGCCGTGCCGCTATGGCATCATCCACAATATCGGCACCCACAACCCGTTCAAGATTGCGATCCACGAGTGGGTGTCCCTGTTCAAGGACATGCGCCATGCCAAATCACCCCGCGATGCAATGATGTATCTGCTCGCCCCGCCAGGCTGGTCGCCGGACGGTTCGCGCGGGACCTCGAAACAGATCAAGGCGCGCTGGCAGGCCCGTGTGGGCGGCGAGGCGGCCTCTGGTGAGGAGGTCGCGGCTGATCCGGCTCCGCAGGTCGCGGCGGAGTAGGCGCCCGGTCATTACAAATTCGACGAGGCTCTTGCTTTCCTCCGGAATTTGATCGATGTTGGGGAAGTGAACGCTGTTCACCAAAACAAGTCTGGCCATACCTGGGGAGGTTCAACGCCATGGGAACGCTTCGCGATCTCTATCCGATTCCGAATATCGACAAGTCGTGGTCCGTGCCACAGGATTTCACGACCCTGTTTGACTGGGAGTATGATGAGGGTCGCACGACGCTCATGCACCTCTACCAGAAGGGCAAGGACATGCAGTGGGATGCGGTAAACCGCATCGACTGGACGCAGGAACTCGATTTCGAAAATCCCATGCAAATGCCCGAAGAGGCCAATGCGATTTTCGGCTCCCCGATGTGGGACAAGATGAACAAGGCCGAGAAGCGCGAATTCCGCCGCCACTCCCAAGCCTGGAACATCTCGCAATTCATGCAGGGCGAACAGGCAGCGCTGATCTGTGCCGCCAAGATCGTGCAGCAGGTTCCCGATCTCGACGCCAAATTCTATGCCTCCACCCAGGTGATGGACGAGGCGCGCCATGTCGAGGCCTACAAGAACCTTCTGACCAAGTTCGGCGTCGCCTATCCGATGACCGCGCCGCTGCAGCAGCTGATCGACCAGGCCCTGCGCGACAGCCGCTGGGACATGACCTATCTGGCGATGCAGGTCGTCATTGAAGGTCTGGCGCTGGCCGCCTTCGGTACGATCCGTGATGTCGCCCAGAACCCGCTGGCCCGCATGGTCAACGCCTATGTGATGGAAGACGAGGCGCGCCATGTTGCCTTCGGCCGTCTGTCGCTGCGCGATTACTATCCGACCCTGACAGATGCCGAGCGCGATGAGCGCGAGGAATTCCTCGTCGAGGCCTGCTATCTGATGCGCGACCGCTTCCAGGCGCGCGAAGTGTTCGAAGTGATGGGCCTGCCCGTCGATGAATGCGTCAAATACGTCGAGCAATCGGCCACAATGCAGCTGTTCCGGACCTTCCTGTTCCAGCGCATCGTGCCGATCGTCAAGGATATCGGTCTTTGGGGCCCACGCATCCAGAAGGCCTATGTCGATATGGGCGTGATGCACTTCTCCGAACTCAATCTCGATGAGCTCTCATCCCAGGACGAGAAGATCGCCGCCGAGTTTGACGAGCAGAACAAGGATGTTCGCACCGCCTACGTCCAGGCTGTCGCCGGGCACGCCGAATAATCAGTGATGGTGCCGCTGGCCCGGCCCCGGGCCGGTGCCAGCGGCAATCATTCCCTAGTCGCAATCGCGCGTCGGATTATCCCGCGTGATGGCGCAAATCATCATCCCGCCATCTTCCGCACCATAGGTCGCGATGAGACGTTCGCGCAGGGTCGCCCACTTGTCGGCGCTGTCCTCGATCGCCGCCTCGACGCTGCGACGGAAATTATCGCCCAGGGCGCCGCGTTCGCTGCTGCCAGCGCCGATCTGCGGGTCGATCACACCGGTATCCTTGGCCAGGTTGAGGTGGCGCACACGGTGCTCGCCCTCATCGCCATAGAAGCAGCCACGCTCCTCGCCAATGAAGGACTCATTGTCGAAACAGCCCGAAATCAGGCCGGCCGGGAAGGCTGGATTGGCGACGCGCAGGTCGAGCCAGGGTGAGCGGCCCGTATGGCCCAGCCCCGGAGGGTTCTCGACGCCGACGGGCAGGCCCGAATCGGGCCGGTCGACCCAGTTGGAATGGGAATAGAAGTCCTGGCTGGCATGCAGGATCAGGCCGAGATGGGCGAGGATATTGCACTTGGCGCGGCCATGCTCGCTACCGGCATAGACGCAATCGATATAGCTGGGGATCTGGCTGCCGCGGATATCGCCATCCTCATCAAGCAGGGCGGCGGCATCAAGCACGGCATGGTCCAGATTGGACATCATCTCGGTCCGGCATTCGGTCAGCGAGGCCTCGGCTTCGGCGGCGCTGCGCGGATAGCCCGCCACGTCGAAATAATCGCCGGCGCTGCAATGGGCATGGGAGGTCAGCATGCCGCGGCCGCGATCCGGCGCGCCCACGGCGCCGAAGGAGCCTTCTTCGCCGGCCAGGCTGTCGAGCGTATCGGGCTGGAAGCACGCATCGCCCGAGCGGCCATTGTCGCAGGCCAGAGCATGGCGCGTGATCCGTCCGTGTTCGGCATTCTGGCCCATGCCGCGCACCGTGCCATAGCCCCAGCTCGCGATCGGGGCGAGGCTGGCAATGGCCAGTGTCGTGGCGAGCAGGAAGGCGGCGCGGCTATGAGGTCGGGCGGGTTCCATGGGGTGTCCTTGCTTTGCGAAGCCGCAGCATCACCCGCCAGCCAACAGAGCGGTACCTTCCATGTATCTCGCGGAAAAGTCACGGGAAAGCGTGAATTTGTCCGATTTCAACCAATGGTTGGTTCAGTCTTCCCCGAAGGAATAGGGCGAGGCGCGCAACTGATGCAGGTCCATGTGGAGCTTGCGGTTGAGCGGCGGGAAGGCGCGCTGGGCGCAGTCCTCGCGTTCGCACAGCCGGCAGGCAATCCCGACCGGCTGAACGCGGCTGCCTTCGAAACCGTCAGCATGGACGATCTTGTCGGCATGGGCCCAGTCGCAACCCAGGGCGATAGCGTGGATCACTGGGCGCTGCCCGATCGGGGCCGGGCTGACCTGGCCGCGGGCGATGGAGAGATTGCGCTTGCCGTCGGGCAGTTCGAAGGCCTGCACCAGCAGCCGTTCCGGCTGGCCCAGCGCGTCATAGAGATTCCATTTCGGACAGCCGCCGCCGGAGCGGGCAAAGGGCATGATGCCGCCGCCAAAGCGTTTCGAGACATTGCCGGCCTGGTCGACCCGGATCATGAAGAAGGGCAGGCCGCGCGCGCCCGGGCGTTGCAGCGTGGTGAGGCGATGGCAGATCTGCTCGAAACTGACTTCGAAGCGGCGTTGCAGCCGGTCGACATCATAACGCGTCTCCTCGGCGACCTTCAGCACCTTGGCATAGGGCATGTGCACGGCGCCGGCGAAATAATTGGCGAGGCCGATGCGGTAGAGCCGGCGGGCCTCGTCGGAGGGCAGGTTGGCCTGGTCGCACAGGGCGTCGAGCGTGTCGCCGAGCTCCAGAGAGGCGAGCACGACGGCCATGTTGAAGGAGCGCGAGCCTGGCGCCAGCGCTTCGGAGAGGAGCAGGCGGCGGCCATGGAAATCGAGCCGGCGGCGGGCGCCCGCCATGATGGTCTCGTCGAGAATGCGCACGGCGAAGCCGTGGCGTTCCAGCAAATGCCGGGTGAGGGCGCTCTCGCAGAAGCGCGGCTTGATGCCGGTCTGCTCGATCAGCGTTTCCGCGGCGTCCTCCAGCTCGGGGAAATGGTTCTGGCGCGCATCGAGCGCATCGCGCACGCTTTCCAGCACGGCGCCCGGACCGCCATGGGCCGAGCCCGGGCCGCTCATGCGGCTGGCCAGATCGGCCGTCGCCGCGCTGGTCTCGCGATAGGACTGATACAGGCGGGCAAAGGCTTCCGCGACGCGGGGGTGACCATCGGCGAGCTCATTGAGCTCGATGCGGTCAAGCTCCATGCCCGCGAGGAGCGGATCGGCCGCCGCCTCGCGCAGATCGGACAGCAATTGCTTGTCGGACTCCTGGGCGAAGGCGCGGACATCGACATCGAAGGCATCGGCCAGCGACAGCAGCACGCGCGCCGTGACCGGGCGTTGATTGCGTTCCAGCAGGTTGAGATAGCTTGGCGACAGGCCCAGCGCGGCGGCGGCCTCGGCCTGGGTGAGGCCGCGCTCACGCCGCAGGCGGCGCAGACGGGCGCCCGCAAAGATCTTTTCGAGAGGCTGGGTTTCGCTCATGTTTTGTACCAAAATTGACAAGATGACACTATGACAATGTAATTAGTATACATCGTGTCCGCTTTATATGGAAGGCTTTCTCGACAGGCATCCTGCCGTTTGACACCATGAGGGCAATTCAACTCCCACAGTTATGGTGACAAAGATGACAAGCTTCAAAGATTTGGTTCCCGGTGCCGCTGCTGACCGTTTTGACGGTATCGAGCGCGGTTATGGCGTCGAGGACGTCCTCAAGCTGCGCGGCTCTGTCCAGGTCCGCAACACGCTGGCTGAACGCGGAGCCGAAAAGCTCTGGAGCCTGCTCAAGACCGAGCCCTATATCAACGCCCTCGGTGCCATGTCCGGCAATCAGGCGATGCAACAGGTCCGCGCCGGCCTGAAGGCGATCTATCTGTCCGGCTGGCAGGTTGCTGCCGACGCCAATGTCGCCGGTGCCATGTATCCTGACCAGTCGCTCTACCCGGCCAATTCCGGTCCCGAGCTGGCGCGCAAGATCAACCGCACCCTGCAGCGTGCCGACCAGGTCGAATTCTCCGAAGGCAATGTGACGCGCGACTGGTTTGCGCCAATCGTCGCCGATGCCGAAGCCGGCTTTGGCGGACCGCTCAACTGCTTCGAGATCATGAAGGCCTATATCGAGGCGGGCGCTGCCGGCGTTCACTTTGAAGACCAGCTGGCTTCGGAAAAGAAATGCGGCCACTTGGGCGGCAAGGTCCTGATCCCGACCCAGGCGCATGAGCGCAATCTGATCGCTGCGCGTCTCGCGGCCGATGTCATGGGCGTGTCGACCATCACCGTTGCCCGTACCGATGCGGAAAGCGCCAAGCTGCTCACCTCCGATATCGATGAGCGTGATCATCCCTTCATCGATTTCGATGCCGGCCGCACGCCGGAAGGCTTCTATCGCATCAAGGACGGCGTCGGCGTCGATCATTGCATCGCGCGTTCGATCGAATACGGCAAATATGCCGACCTGCTGTGGTGGGAAACCTCCAAGCCGAATCTCGACGAGGCCCGCCGCTTCGCCGAAGCCGTGCAGAAGAAATATCCTGGCAAGATGATGGCTTACAATTGTTCGCCAAGCTTCAACTGGGAAGCCAATCTGGACAAGGACACGATCGCCAAATACCAGCGCGAACTCGGCGCCATGGGCTACAAGTTCCAGTTCGTGACCCTGGCCGGTTTCCACAGCCTGAACCATTCCATGTTCGAGCTGGCCCGCGGCTACAAGGATCGCGGCATGGCGGCCTATTCGGAACTGCAACAGGCCGAGTTCGGCTCGGAAGCCGATGGCTACACCGCCACGCGTCACCAGCGCGAAGTCGGCACCGGCTATTTCGACCAGGTCTCCCTGGCCCTGACCGGCGGCACCTCCTCGACAACCGCCATGGGCGAGTCGACCGAGTCGTCGCAGTTCGAAGCTGCCGAATAGGCCTTCGGGCCCTCTGAACCCAGGCGGGGTGCGCAGACCATCCGCGCACCCCGCATCTCTTTTGCCGACTGGAGACAGCCATGACACAGATTACACCGAGCGGCGTTGAAATCCTGGGCCATCTCGAGCCGGGTTACCGCGATATTCTCAGCCATGAGGCGCTGGACTTTCTGGCTGGCCTGCATCGCCGCTTCGAGAAGCGCCGCCAGTCGCTGCTGCGCCATCGCGCCGAGCGCCAGGCCGAGCTGAATGTCGGTGCCTTGCTGATGTTCCCGCACGAGACCGCCGATATCCGCGCCAGCGAGTGGAAAGTCCGCCCGGCGCCGGCCGATCTGCAAGACCGCCGCGTCGAGATCACCGGTCCCGTTGACCGCAAGATGGTCGTCAATGCGCTCAATTCCGGTGCCAAATGCTTCATGGCCGATTTCGAGGACGCGACCTCGCCGGTCTGGTCCAACCTTATCGAGGGCCAGATCAATCTGCGCGACGCCGTGCGCCGCGAGATCGATTATGTCGACGAGAAAAACGGCAAGCGCTACCAGATCAATGAAGACGCAGCGGTGCTGATTGTGCGCCCGCGCGGCTTGCATCTCGAAGAACGTCATGTCCGGGTCAACGGTCAGGCCATTTCCGGATCCTTCTTCGATTTCGGCCTCTATCTGTTCAATAACCACGCCGCCCTGAAAGAGCGTGGGACGGGGCCGTATTTCTACCTGCCCAAGATCGAATCCCGTTTCGAGGCACGGCTGTGGAGCCTGGTCTTCCAGCATGCCGAGGACGAACTCGGTCTGGAACGCGGCACGATCCGCGCCACCGTGCTGATCGAGACCCTGCCGGCCAGTTTCGAACTCGACGAGATCCTGTACGAGCTGCGCGGCAATATCGTCGCCCTCAATTGCGGCCGCTGGGACTATATCTTCAGCTATATCAAACGCCTGCAGGCGCGCCCCGAACATGTCCTGCCGGACCGTTCCGCGGTGACGATGAAGACGCCCTTCATGGCGGCCTATTCCAGGCGCGTTGTCACCGTGTGCCATCGCCGCGGCGCCCATGCGATGGGCGGCATGTCGGCCTTTATCCCGGTCAGGGGTGATGAAGCGGCCAATGATGCGGCGCTGGAACAGGTGCGTCAGGACAAGCTGCGTGAGGTCAAGAACGGCCATGACGGCACCTGGGTCGCTCACCCCGATCTGGTTCCGGTGGCCATGAACGTGTTCGATGAGCACATGCCGGGCGCCAACCAGCTCGACTTTGTCGACGAGTTCGCCATGCCGGTGACGACCCAGGATCTGCTCAAGGCCCCCGAGGGCGAGATCAGTGATGCCGGTGTTGCCGACAATATCGATGTCGCCATCCGCTATGTCGCGGCCTGGCTGGGCGGACGCGGCGCCGTGCCGATCCGCAATCTGATGGAAGATGCGGCGACGGCCGAGATTGCCCGGGCCCAGCTCTGGCAGTGGCGCCGCTTCGGCAAATCCACCCGCGAAGGCACGGCACTCACCGACGCCGGGCTGGCGGCGCAGATCGAGTCGACCTGCACGGCGCTCCAGGCCGAGGTTGCGGGCCGGGAAGAGGTGCAGAACCAGATCCGCCAGGCGGCCACCATCCTGCACGATCTCGTCCTGTCGGAGGAATTCGTCGAATTCCTCACCCTGCCGGCCTATGACGTGCTGACGGAAGGGCTCAAGAAGTCCATGCGACTGAAAGAGTTCGAAGACTGAGTTTACCGTCTTCGACGCAATCATAAAAAAGACCGGCTGCGCAATGCGGAGCCGGTCTTTTGCATGGTGCGCAATGGCGGTCTTACAGGCCGGTCAACCCGCCCGAACCCGGCATGCGGTAGCCGCACATATCGGCCAGTTTCCAGCCATCAGCGGTCTGCTCGAAGCGGCAGCTGAGGAAATCGCGCATCGCCGTGCCATAGGGCGGCGGTGCATCGGCCAGTGGCGTCGCGGCCGGCGGGGCGACGCGGCTGAAATTGGCCTGCGGATAGACCAGGACCTGGCGCACGGTTTCCGTCGCGGCGACGCGTGGATCGTCAATAATGCACAGGGGCGGCTGCGACAGCATGCCGACCAGCGTGCCATTGGTCTCGCCCGGAGCACCCCAGACCCAGGCCCGCACCAGCGGGTCACGCCGGATGAAGGCATTGCGCAGCGCGTTCGGCGCCAGGCTCTGGCTCACATTGGTTTCATTATGGCTGATGATGGCGGCGAAGGCGGCCATCTCATGGGCTTGCGGCGCGCGGCAGGCGGGCACGGTTTCGGTGGCGCAGGCGGCCAGCAGGCTGCTGGCGGCGACGGCAAGGACAACAACACGCTTCATCGGTTTTTCCGGTTCTCGATCAGATCTTCAACAACGCTCGGGTCTGCGAGTGTAGACGTGTCGCCGAGATTGCCAAACTCGTTCTCCGCGATTTTGCGCAGAATGCGCCGCATGATCTTGCCGGAGCGGGTCTTCGGCAGGCCCGGGGCAAACTGGACCAGGTCCGGTGTCGCGATGGGGCCAATCTCCTGGCGTACCCACTGGCGCAGCATCTTGGCCGAGTCTTCGTTCGGCACGATGCCGGAATTCAGGGTCACATAGCAGTAAATGCCCTGGCCCTTGATATCGTGCGGATAGCCAACCACGGCGGCCTCGGCGACATCGGTATGGGCGACCAGGGCGCTTTCGATCTCGGCCGTGCCGAGCCGGTGGCCGGAGACATTGAGCACGTCATCGACGCGGCCGGTGATCCACCAATAGCCATCGGCGTCGCGGCGCGCGCCATCGCCGGTGAAATAGGCGCCGGGATAGGTCGAGAAATAGGTGTCGATGAAGCGCTGGTGATCGCCATAGATCGTGCGCGCCTGGCCCGGCCAGGAGCGCTCGATGATCAGATTGCCCTCGGCCGCGCCGGTGTCGGGCAGGGGCGCGCCCTCACTGCTGACCAGCGCCGGCACGATGCCGAAGACGGGCTTGGTCGCCGAGCCGGGCTTGAGGTCGGTGGCGCCGGGCAGGGGGGAGATCATCACGCCGCCGGTCTCCGTTTGCCACCAGGTATCGACGATCGGACAGCGGCCATCACCGACCACGCGGTGATACCAGGTCCAGGCCTCCGGATTGATCGGTTCGCCAACCGAGCCGAGCAGGCGCAATGAGGCCCGCGAGGAGCCCTGTACCGGCCCGTCGCCCTCGCGCATCAGGGCGCGGATGGCGGTCGGGGCGGTGTAGAAGATATTGACCCGGTGCTTGTCGATCACCTGCCAGAAACGATCCGGTCCGGGCCAGGTCGGGATGCCTTCGAACATCAGCGTCGTGGCGCCATTGGCGAGCGGTCCGTAGAGAATATAGGTGTGGCCGGTGACCCAGCCGACATCGGCGGTGCACCAGTAGATCTCGCCGCGTTTGTAATCGAACACATATTCATGCGTCATCGCCGCCCAGACCATATAGCCGCCCGTGGTGTGCAGCACGCCCTTGGGCTGGCCGGTCGAGCCGGAGGTGTAGAGAATGAAGAGCGGATCCTCGGCATTCATCGGCTCGGGCGGGCAGGTCGCCGGCTGGCGCGCGATCAGGTCGTGATACCAGACATCACGGGCCGGATCCCAGTTCATCTTGCCGCCGGTGCGCTTGACGACGATGACCTGTTTGATGCCGGGCGCATGATGCATGGCGCGGTCGACATTGGCCTTCAGCGGTGTCGGCTTGCCGCCGCGAATGCCTTCATCGGCGGTGATGACGATATCGCTGGCGCAATCATTGATCCGTCCCGCCAGCGCTTCCGGCGAGAAACCGCCAAACACCACCGAATGCACCGCGCCGATGCGCGCGCAGGCCAGCATGGCATAGGCCGCTTCCGGGATCATCGGCATATAGATCGTGACGCGGTCGCCCTTCTTGACGCCGAGTGATTTGAGCCCGTTGGCAAGGCGGCAGACATGGTCGTGCAGCTCGCCATAGGTGATCTTGCTGCTCGCGGCCGGATCATCGCCCTCCCAGATGATGGCGGTGTCATTGGCCCGCTCGGGCAGATGCCGGTCGATGCAATTGGCGCTGGCATTGAGCGTGCCGTCGGCGAACCAGCGGATATGCAGGTCATCCTTGTCCCAGGAGGTGTCCTCGACCTGGGTGAAGGGCTTCATCCAGTCCAGCCGCGCCGCTTCCTGGCGCCAGAAGGCGTCAGGGTCTTCGACCGATTGACGGTACATCTCGGCATAGCGTTCGGCCGTCACCAGGGTCGAGCGCTTGAGCGCAGCGGGGACGGGGTAGACGGCTTGATCCTGGGACGGCATGGGCGCGGACTCCAAGTTGTGTCGCGGGTGATGAGGCATTTTAGCGCATAGTGCGCGGTGCGATAATGGCCGAAACTACCTTGGATGTGAATGGTTTGCCGTCGGATTTACTGCCAGCCACGCACTTGGCACGCTGTCGGCGCGGCCAATATGCTTAAGTGATAGATTGGGGATTCATATGTATCGTAATTCGCTTCGCGGCGCGCTTCTCGTGTCGTCGGCTCTGCTTGCCCTGACGGGCGCGGCCCATGCGCAGACTGTCAATTGCTTTGATAACGGGGATATCCGGAATTGCTTTGGCTCAGGCACGCCGGCACCGGACCTTTTCCTTCACGATGCCGGTCCCGATCTCAATCTGTTTCTGTGGGATAATTGGGAGCGGGTCTCGCTTTCCCCCCTGTTCTCGGTCACCAATTATGGCTCGATCGGCTCGCCGACGGACTCCTCGGGCGGATTTTTCAGCGGCCTGGGTATCGGCAGCGACGCACCGGCCTACCTCTCCTTCCTGACCAATGCCGGGGATATCTATTCCACAATCTCGCAGAACGGTGCCGTGATTGTCGACAGCGAAATCACCCTCGGCGCCTTCACCAATAGCGGTTCGGTGACCAACGCGGGAAGCTCCGGCACGGGCGTCGAATTGCGTGGCCTGGTGACGGGCGACATCCTCAATAGTGGTGCGATTACCGGTGGCCGCTACGGCTTCGAAGTGCTCGGCGGCTTGGATGGGGTTTTCACCAATTCCGGCACGATCACCAGCACCGCCGCGCCATCGTCCTACGACTCATATCGCCCCACAGGCCTGTTGTTTGAAGGTGCCGATAGTGCCGGGTCGCTGGTGAATACCGGCACCATTGACGGCAGCACTGATGGCATCCGCACCAATCTCGTCAGCCTTGGCGGCTTTACCAATTCCGGTGTCGTGCGCGGGCAGTCTGGCTATGGCGCCATCCTCACACTCACGGGTGATTTCGTGAATGAGGTCGGTGGTGTGATCGAGGGTGGCAGTACCGCTGTGATCCTGCTGGCCGGCGGCGGCGACTTCATCAATCACGGAACAATCACCGGAGATATCGACGAGGACGGTTATGGTGGTGGCGTCGAGATCGATGTACTGGCCGGGGATTTCCTCAATACGGGTACGATCAGCGGTGGTGGCGACGGCGTCTGGATTATCGGTACCGGTATCGCCGGCGGCTTCGAAAATACAGGCACCATCCATGGCGATACCGACGAGAATGGCTATGGCTGGGGCGTCTACCTGGAGGCCAGCGAAGCCATGGGCCGGGACACCACCGGCGCGGCGTTCAACAATTCCGGCGTGATCCGCGGCGGCTATGTCGGGGTCGGCCTTCTCACGAACCTTCAGGGCGATTTCGTCAATTCCGGGACGATTTACGGCAGTTATCCCAACTCTGCTACCGGGCTTTATGCCAATGCGCAGCTGGATGGCGATCTGACGAATTCGGGCACGATCGGTGGCACGCAGGTCGGTCTTTTTGTTGGCTGGAGCGGCTCGGTGACGGGCGATCTGGTCAATTCCGGCAACATCTTCAGCGCATCTGGCACTGATTCCGGTGTTGGCTTGAGCGTTGCGGGCACGCTCGGCGGCGATTTCGAAAACACCGGGAGCGGGTATATCTACGGCCGGCAGCTCGGCATCCGGATGGATGATATGCGGGGCGCGCGCTTCACCAATTCCGGCCTGATTCTGAGCGGCGGCGGCGGCGTGAATGTTTTGTTCGCGTCTTCGGGCTTTACATTCCGCAATGCGGGCACGATTTCCTCGGTTGACGACGCTGTCACTATCCGTGGGGGGGCGGTCCTCCCGCCGGAGGGCGCGGTCCTCGCCGACGATCCCGCAACGGGGCTGGCGTTCAGCTTCATCAATACCGGCGACATCGACTCCAGCGAGGGCTTCGGTGTCACGATCGGCAACCGGTACTCATATGCGCCCGAGGCGCAAGCGGGCGGGCCTTCTTCGGCTTATGCGCCGACCATCACAACGGTCGATTTCACCAATCAGGGCCTGATCAGCAGTGGCGATGGCCCGGCCGTCTATTTTGCCCAGGATGTCGAGGTCTCCAGCTTCAACAATTCCGGCCTGATCTACGCCTTGGGTGAGGGACATGGTCTCGATCCGAGTTTCTTCGCTCAGGATTACGGCGTTCAGGCCGTAGGCGTCGTCACCGGTGATTTCACCAATACCGGCGAAATTGTCGGCGCCAGGATGGGGGTGAATGCGGGCGAGATTGACGGTGATTTCATCAATCAGGGCCTCATCGCCGCGGTGGGCGGTGAGGGTATCGCCTCCAACGCTGTACGGATTGCCACTCTCGGCGGTGATTTCTTCAATGACGAAGACGGCGTGATCCTTGGCGGATCGGACGCGATCGTGATTGACCGGCTCGACGGAGAGGGTTTCTACAATGCCGGCCTGATCGAGGCCGACGGTGGTGGTGTGATCATCAACGCCCTGGCTGATGGCGCCAGCTTCATCAATACCGGCGACATTCTCGTTGGCGAAACGGGTGGCGGTGTCTGGATCGGTGGCGCAGGCGCTATGGGCGCCGACGGGCTGGCACAGGCGCCGGGGCCGCATTCAATTCCGGCAGTTCCGGGCGGCATCATTTTCGGCAATTCAGGCACGATCGCTGGCGGGGAACTCGGTGTCATTCTTGATGCGGATGTCCTCCAGTTCGACAATAGCGGCACGATTGACGGCAGCTGGGCCGGGCTCTCGCTGAACCGGGCCGGTGATTTCACCAATAGCGGTGACATCATCGGTGGTCTGCTCGGGGTCGTCGGCATGGACCTGTCGGGCGATTTCATCAATGAGGGACTGATCGAGGCCGTGCGCGGCTATGGCGGTGTGGGCGATGACTGGCCGCTCTACGACGACGGCTATGCCGTACAGCTCGACCGGCTCAGTGGCGACTTCATCAATCTGGGCGCAATTCGCGGCGCGAGCTTTGTGGCGGGAATTGGCTCGCTGGAGGGCAGCTTCGTCAATGAAGGTCTGCTCGAAACGACCAATGACACGACCTCCAATGCGATCTATATCGCCAGCCTCGGCCGCGAGCCGGATGCGCCGCTGGCCGGGAGTTTCGCCCAGGGCGGGCTCCCGGACAGCGTGTTTGTCAATTACGAAGACGGGCGGATCATCAGCGTCGGCGATGGCGTTTATATCAATAACATGGCGGGAGCGGGCTTCCTCAATTACGGCCTGATTTCCGCGGCCGCCGACGGCGTCCGGCTCTCGAACGGGTATTCGGACTATGTATTCCTGAACCTTGGCGACATCCTGGCAGAAACCGGTGCCGGCATTTTCCTGGGCCGGCCCGTTGGCCCGCTCGCCGAACCGCTCGGACCTGTCGGCAGCATTGTCCCCGCAGGGATCGAAGTCGAATTCGGGAATGCGGGCAATATCATTGCCGGCCGGACTGCCGTCGAGATCAACGAAACGGTCGCCAGCTTCAACAATATCGGCACCATAACCGGCACTGGCACCGCGGTGCAGTTCGGTGCTGATGTCAGCTCCATCTACAATAGCGGCACGATCACCGCCCTGCTCGAAGAGGGTGACGAAACGGGGGCCGGGATCGAGGCTTCCGGCAGCGCCGATGTCACCCTGGAGAATGACGAGGACGGCGTGATCTCCGGCTTTACCGGCGTCAATCTGGGCGCTGGCGATGACCTGCTCGTCAATGCCGGTACCCTGACCGGCGCAGGCGGCGTCGCGGCCGCGCTGGGCGACGGCGATGATGTCTTTGCCGCCTACGGCACCGGCACGATAACCGGCACCGTTGACGGCGGTGCCGGCGATGACCGCTTCGCGGCCTACGGCACCCAGACCCTCGACATGGTGATCGAAAACTTCGAGGAAATCTGGGCCTATGAAGGCGATATCAGCCTTGGCCGCGACTATGCTGCGGAGCTGATGCTGTCACGCGGGGATTCGCTGGACCTGGTGGACTTCACCTTCACCGGTGCCCTGGTCTCCTTCGCCGACCTGCACAGCGATGGCGGGATGGTCGATGGCGATGTCTTCAATTTCGGCAGCATTCTCGGCCTCGACACCACCATCACCGGCGATCTCTATAATGGCGGCGTCGTCAATCCCGGCGGCACCGGCACGATCGGCACACTCACCGTGCTGGGCGATTACATCGCGCTGAATGCTGGCGACAGCGTCACCCTTCCGGGTGACGGTGCCGGAATTTCACCGGAGTCCGCCGCCTTCATCGCGCCATCCAGCTCGACCATGGTGTTCAACTTCCACGGGCTTGATCACGACCAGGTCATCGTCAGCGGTGCGGCGACCCTCGGTGGTGATCTGCTCATCACCGGCGATCTCAGCGCCGCGATGGCGGCGCGCCAGGCCTTCACCCTGTTCTCCGCCGCGAGCGTCACGGGCGGGGTCAATCTGCTCAATAGCGGCGGCGTGCTGTTTACGCCGACGCTCAACATGGTCGGCTCGAACGTTCTGCTCTCCTTCACGCAGAACAGTTTCGCCTCTGCCCTCGCGCCGGCCACGCTCAATCAGAGCCAGGCCGCGCTTGGCCTGGAGGATCGCTGGAATCTCGGCGCCAGCGCGGCCGATGACGTCATCCTGGCGCTCAATGCCGGTGCCGCATCGGCGCCGATCCTTGAAGCCTTTGCGCCGGAAACCTCTGCAGCACTGACCCGGCAAAGCGCCCGGATCGGCACCTCGCTGGCCCAGACGGTCGCCAATTGTGCGATCGGGCCGAATGCCGGGGCCTGTGGCCAGCGGACGAGCGATGGCGGTGTGATGATCTGGACCAATGTTTCCGGATCCGGGGCTGCCCTGAGTGGCGATGGCAATGCGGCCGGCGTCGACGAGACCTTCTCGCAGGTCTCCAGCGGTGCGGAATACACCTTTGGCGACCAGTTCGCCGGCGGTATCTTCCTGGCCTCCGGCACCGGCGATGTTGATGTCGCGAATGGCGTGCGCGGCCATGGCGAGATCGACTCGGTGGCCGGCGGCATCTACGCCCGCATGCAGGCCGGACGCTTCACCCTTGCGGGTCTGGCCGGTTATGTCGACACCGATATCGAGGCCCGCCGCCACACGCCGTTTGGCACATCGATCGGCGAGACCGGCGGTTCGGTCAGCTTTGCCCGTCTCGATGCTCGCCTGACCCTGGTCAGCGGCGTCAGCCAGGCCGGTTTCGCGATGTCGGGCACCTATGCCTATGCCGAGATCGGCAATTACGCCCAGCGCGGCGCGGACGGGTTTGATCTCGACATTGTCGGGGACAGCTTCCGCGTCGAGGACTGGGAATTGCGCGGCTTCTTCGATCACAGCTTCGAGCCGAGCCAGTCGGGTCTGCTCTGGAGCTTCGGCGGGACCGCCGGTGTGGTTCACGCCAATGGCGAGGACACGGCCAGCGTTGCCGCCAGCTTCCCGGGCGGAACCGCGCCCTATGAAGCCTTTGGCCCGCGCAGCAATGATACCGGCGGTGTGGCCAGTGGCTATATCGACCTGACCAGCCCGCTGGTGGGTGTCAGTGCCCAGATCGGTGTCGAGGGACGCTGGATGGACGGCGAAGACTCCAGCCGCGTCTATGGTCGCTTCGCCTGGCGCTTCTGATCAGGCCTGCAGACCTTCGGCCCGGAGCGTTGTCTCCGGGTCGAGGGTGCGCATGGCGGCATATTGCGACAGGAAGACCTCGCCGGAGAGCTCTTCCAGGAAACCGGCGGCACCGAGCCGGTCGCTGACCGGACCGATCACTTCGGACAAATGCAGTTTGACGCCGGCATCCATCAGGCGGTGATTGATCGCGCGCAGGCTTTCCAGCGCACTGGCATCAACGAAATTGACCGCCGGGAACATCAGCACGAAATCGGTGATGCCCTCATTCTCGGCGATGATGTCGGCAACCAGTTCCTCGAGAAAGCGCGCATTGGCGAAATACAGCGCCCCGTCGACGCGCAGGGCGTAGACATGCGGTGAGACGATCACCTCATGCCGGTTCGGATTGCGGAAATGATGCGTGCCGGGCACCTGGCCGACGCGGGTCCAGTGCGGCTGCATCGTGCGTTGCAAGGCTGCGCCGACCGAGAGCACCACGCCGAGGGTGAGGCCGATCTCGACGCCAAGGAAGAGCACGCCAAACAGGGTCAGGAAGGCCGCCGCGCCATCAGCCGGCGCGTATTTCCACGCCTTCCACAGCCCGCCGAAATCGGCCAGCTTGGCCACCGCCACCAGGATGGTCGCGGCCAGGGTGGCCTTGGGCAGGAAGTGGAAGAGGGGCGTCAGGAAAACCGCGACCAGCAGGATGATGGCGGCGGTGAACACGCCGGCCAGCGGTGTCTGGGCGCCGGCCGCTTCATTGACCACCGAGCGGGCAAAACCGCCGGTCACCGGATAGCCGCCGGTCAGGGCGGCGGCGGCATTGGCGGCGCCGAGGCCGAAGAGTTCGCGGTCCGGATTGACGCTTTCGCGCCGGCGCGCGGCCAGCGACTGGCCGACCGAGACGCTTTCGACAAAGCCGATCAGCGAGATCAGGGCTGCCGGCCCGATCAGGGCGCGCCAGATATCGAGGCTGACGATGGGCAATTGCATCGGCGGCAGGCCGCTCGGCAGGGCGCCGACCACGGCCAGATCGGCACCGTTGTCGAGATGCAGGCTCCAGGCGATGGTGGTGGCCAGAACAACAAGGCCGGCCGGTGCGGCGCGGGCAATGCCGCCGGCCAGGTCCTCGCCCAGCTTCAGCGCTGTCAGCATGCGCGGCAGGACGGTGCGCGCTGCGACCAGGAAGGCTATGCTGCCAGCCCCGATCACCAGCGCCACCAGATTGATGGCACCCAGCTGTCCGCTCATCGACAACAGGATTTCCGGCAGGGTCGAGCCGTGGGAGCTGATGCCGAGAATATGCTTGGCCTGGCTGGCAATGATCAAAATGGTCGAGGCGGTGACAAAGGCGCCCACCACCGGCCGGCTGAGGAAATTGGAGACGCTGCCCAGCTTGAACAGGCCGAACAGGAGCAGGAAGAAGCTCGAGAGCAGGGCCAGTGCTCCGGCGGCGGCCATTTGCTCGGCCGGATCGGTCAGGCCGAGATTGCCGATGGCGGCAGCCGTCATCAGCGACACGACGGCGACGGGCCCGACGGCGAGCACCCGGCTCGAGCCGAACAGGGCGTAGGCGACCAGCGGCGCGATCGAGGCATACAGCCCCGCCTGGGCCGGCAGGCCGGCCAGAAGCGCATAGGCCAGGCTTTGCGGGATCAGCAGGATCGCGGTGATCAGGCTGGCCAGCGCATCCTCGCCAAAGGTGCGGCGGCTATAGCCCTCCAGCCATTGCAGGCCGGGCAGCACCCGTTTGGCGCGTTTGAACAGCTCAGACTGCATTGAGCGGGATTTTCAGATAGCGGCGGCCGTTTTCCGCCGGCTCGGGCAGATGGCCGGCGCGCATATTGACCTGCACCGAGGGCAGGATCAGCGTCGGCATGGACAGCGTCGCATCGCGCTCGGTGCGCATCTTGACGAAGTCCGCCTCTGACGTGCCGGCCTTGATATGGATATTGCTGGCCTTTTGTTCGCCGACCGTCGTCTCCCAGGCATAATGCTCGCGGCCCGGCGCCATATAGTCATGGCACATGAAAAGGCGCGTCTCGTCGGGCAGGGCATAGATCTTCTGGATCGAGCGGTAGAGCGTCGCCGCATCGCCGCCGGGGAAGTCGCAGCGGGCGGTGCCGAAATCGGGCATGAAGAGCGTGTCTCCGACAAAGCCGGCATCGCCGATATGATAGACCTGACAGGCCGGCGTATGGCCCGGCGTCCAGATCGCCTCGGCCTCGATTTCGCCGATCTTGAAACGCTCGCCATCCTCGAAGAGGTGGTCGAATTGCGAGCCGTCATGGGCAAAATCCGGCCCGGCATCGAAGATCTCGCCAAACACGTCCTGCACCTGGCTGACATGATTGCCGATGCCGATCTTGCCGCCGAGATGGTCCTTGATATAGGGCGCGGCGGAGAGATGATCGGCATGGACATGGGTTTCCAGCACCCAGTCCACCGTCAGCCCCTCGGCGCGGACAAACTCGATCACCGCATCGGCCGACTTTGTTGTCGTGCGCCCGGAGGCAGGGCAGTAATTGAGTACGGAATCGATCACCGCGGCGCGCTTCGTCGCCGGATCCCAGACGACATAGCTGACCGTGAACGTGTCCGGGTCGAAGAAGGATTTGACTTCGGGTTTCTGCTTCATCGATGGGCTCCTGGGACGCGAATGGCTGCGGCGTGTCTGCAATGGATATATGGTTCTTGCGAAACTCTGCAAGTACGCAAATGCGATTGGTCATCCCGGCCGGTCAGGCCGGGGCGGGCGGACAATAGGTCTTGTAGAGAGATTCCATAAGGGTGCGAATCTCGGCGCTGGCGAGGCGGTAGTAAATCGTCTGGTTCTCGCGCCGCGTCGCCACCAGCCCCTTGTTGCGCAGGATCGCCAATTGCTGCGACATCGCCTGGTCCCGCACCCCCAGCGCCGCCGCCAGCTCGCCGACCGAGCGCTCCTGGTCCACCAGCGCACACAGCGCCAGCAGCCGCTTGGGATGCGCCAGCGTCTTCATGATATCGGCCACGGTCTCGGCGACCGGCTGCATCTGGGTATAGTCCATCCTGGGTGCGAGGCTCTGTAGCTATGAGATGATGGAGATATAGGGATGCGCGTGGCGGAAGGCGAGGGGGCACTCACCGGTCATCGCAGAGGGACGTGTACCTCTGGTACGCGTCCCGGGGAAAAGGAGAGCCGACGGGGCGGTCCGGCCCAGCCGTCTGGTGTCGACTGCTCTAAGCACAAGGCTGGGATTCGGATCCTGGTCCAGCTGGCGCAACTTCCGATGAGGCCTCGTCCAGCGAGGATAACCTTAGCTGGAATGATGTGCATTTGGGTTCTATACAACTTCCATAGCTTTCCAGTTTTCGCGGAGACCGTAGTTGCATGAGTGATTTGAAACTCTTCCGCCTACACGCTGATCGCGTCGCCGAGATCCACGGTAAGGCCGCTGCTCTGGAGAAATCGCTGCAGGCGTTGATCGAACGCAATCTGGAGACGTTCCTGGGTGTTCGCTTTCTGGCGTCGGAGTTTTCGACCGGTCGCGAACATGGTGGGCGCATGGACACGCTAGGCATCGACGAAAATGGATGCCCCGTGATCATCGAATACAAGCGCGCAACGAATGCGAATGTCATCAATCAGGGCCTCTTCTACCTCGATTGGCTCGTTACCCATCGCGGCGACTTTGAAATGTTGGTGTTAAAAAACCTGGGCGCTGAAGCCGCGCAGGCCGTCGAATGGTCGGCGCCTAGGCTGATCTGCATCGCCGGCGATTTCAGCAAGTATGATGAGCACGCCATCAAACAGATGAACCACAATATCGAACTGATACGATATATGAGGTTCGGTGATGACTTGTTGATGCTGGAACAAGTGAATGCCGTCTCCGCGCCAACCAATGGTGCTGCAGCAGCCCAGGTGATGTCCTCCGTTTCCAGCGGTTCACGAGCCGCCGACAAGACAGTCTCGGACTATTTGGCGCAGGCTGACCAGGAACTGACGGATCGTTTTGATGCCTTGAAGGAGTACCTGACCAATCTCGGTGATGATGTTCAAGTCAAGGCCCTCAAAAAGTACTTTGCCTTCAAACGCATCAAGAACTTTGCCTGCGTCGAGGTGCATACTCGAACCCGTAATCTGCTGGTTTATGTGAAGGTTGATCCGGACACGATCCAGCTTGAAAAGGGCTTCACTCGGGACGTCCGGAAGATCGGCCATTTTGGGACGGGAGATCTGGAAATCGTCATCAACTCTGCTGCCGATTTTGAGAGAGCCAAGCCGCTTCTCGATCTTAGCTATGAGAATGGGTGAGGGGCGATTTCCCACGCTTCCCCGCCAGCGCCCACCGGCCCACACCCCACCCTGAAAACCATGCCGGGATCCGGCCAGACTGGAGTTGAGCTGTCAAGGGCGCCGCAGGCGCCGCTGCGCGGTCGAGACCCTTGACAGCTCAACTCCAGTCTGGCGCCTTGCTTGGCAAGGATTTCAGGGATGGCTCTGCCCGGCGCGAGCCGGGGCAGGCGGGACGCGGAAGGGTGAGGCGCGCCGATTTTCCCGGTTGCACCCACCGGTCATCGAAGAGGGACGTGTACCTCTGGTACGCGTCCCGGGGAAAACGGGAGTCTGCCCTGGGACAGGTACCAGAGGTCCCTGTCCCTCGTTCCAGCGCCCTTGTCCCCGGCTTCCATCCACATGCTAAAATGCGCCGGTCAATGCCTTGCCAGACACGCAGCCTGACCGCCACCTCCCTCAAGCGCCCCATTCCGGCCGGCGCGACAGACCTCCAGCGGCGAAGCGGTCTGCCTGGCCTGGCAGGGCAGGCGGTCCTCGCCGGCTCCACCCTTAGCGAAGGGGCGCAACGAGGGGCACAGGACGCGCACACCCGGGGCACTTGGCCGGGACCGGGCGACACACCAGCGGATAGCTAACGTCACACCCCGTCACACCCCTGCATTTGCCCCATTGTGTTAGCGCGCTAACACGCTATACCGGCGCCCGGGAGAGTGATCCATGAGTGACGACATGACTGACGACCGCCGTAATGACCAGCCGGACCTGGGTCCGCTCTGTGCTGCGCTGCGCGCCATCCGCACCGATGCGGAGGGCGAGCGCTTCCTGCGCGACCTGCTCACCCCGGGCGAGATGAAGACGCTGACCGAGCGCTGGCGGGTCGCCGGCCTGCTCGCCGAGGGTGGTCATTCCTACCGCGAAATCAGCGAGATGACCGGGGCCAGCACGACCACCGTCACCCGCGTCTCACGCTTTCTCACCCAGGAGCCCTGGCAGGGCTACCGCCTCATTCTCGAACGCCTCAAGGAAACCCAATCGTGACCCGTTTGCGCATCGCCGTTCAAAGCAAGGGCCGTCTCTCCGAAGGCGGTATGGATCTGTTGAAGCGCTGCGGCCTTCGCTTCGCCTATGGCCGCGACAAGCTGCACCAGCGGGCCGAAAACATGCCCGTCGACCTGATGCTGGTGCGCGATGACGATATCCCGAATTTCGTCGCCAGCGGGGCCTGTGATTACGGCATTGTCGGCGAAAATGTGCTGCGCGAGGAACAACTTGCCGGTGGCCGCACCGCCGAGCTCGAGATCGCCCTGCGGCTCGGTTTCGCCACCTGCCGCCTCAAACTCGCGGTGCCGGTCGAGGGTGAGATCCGTACGCTTGAGGACTTGCAGGGCAAGGCGATTGCCACCTCCTATCCCGGCATCACCAGGGCCTATCTCGCCGAGCGTGGTATCGAGGTCGAGATCGTCGAAATGCGCGGTTCGGTCGAAGTCGCGCCGCGCCTGCACATTGCCGATGCGATCTGCGACCTGGTCTCCTCGGGCGCAACGCTGCAGGCCAATGGGCTGAAAGCGATCGAGACCGTGTTCGAGAGCGAGGCCGTCCTGATCCGCCGCAAGGGCGTCCGCGATGCGGAAACGGACAGCATTGCCCGCATCCTGATGCGCCGCGCCGAGGGCGTGATTGCCTCCTCGCAGACCAAATACATCATGCTCAATGCGCCGAAAGACCGGCTCGACGCGATCCGCGCCCTGCTGCCCGGTGCCGACGCGCCGACCATTGCCCAGGTCGCCGGCCGCGATGATGTCGTGGCGCTGCATGCGGTCTGCCGCGAGCGCGTCTTCTGGGAAACCCTGGAAGCGCTGGAGAAGGAGGGCGCCCGCGCCATCCTGGTGCTGCCGATCGAGAAAATGCTGGCCTGAGATGATGCTTGAACCCCAAAACTGGTCCGCCGCCGACGCGGCCGCGCGCCGCGCCATGCTGCAACGCCCGGAGTCTACCGATACGGCCGGTGCCGCCGCGCGGGAAATCGTCGATGCGATTTATGCCGGCGGTGAGGCGGCCGTGCGCGATTATGCCGAGCGTCTCGATGCTTACGCCCCGGCGGACTTCCGCGTCGATGCTGCCGCCATCGCCGCTGCCCGCGCCGGTCTGGACGAGGCCGATGCCGAAGCCATCCTCGCCGCCGCCGACGCCGTGCGCCGTTTCCATGTCCGCCAGGGCTATGGCAGCTACAGCGTCGAGACCTGGCCCGGCGTGACGGCCTCGCGCCGTGCCACGCCCGTCGATGTTGCAGCGCTCTACGTGCCTGCGGGCAGCGCGCCGCTGGTCTCGACCCTGATCATGCTCGCCATCCCGGCCCAGCTCGCCGGCGTGCCGCGTATAGTTGTGGTGGCACCGCCCGCAGGGCCTGACGGGGTTGATCCGGTCCTGCTCGCCGCTGCAAGCCTGCTCGGACTGGATGCGGTCTATGCCATCGGCGGGGCGCAGGCGATTGCGGCGCTTGCCACGGGGGCAGCCGGTTTGCCGCGCGCTGACAAGATTTTCGGGCCGGGCAATGCGTATGTCGCCGCTGCCAAGGCCTATGTCGCCAGCCTGCCGGGCGGCCCCGCCGTGGATCTGCCCGCCGGGCCGAGCGAGGTTATGGTGATCGCCGATGCCAATGCCGATGCCGCATTCGTCGCCAGTGATCTTCTGAGCCAGGCCGAGCACGATGCGTCGGCGCAGGTCATGCTGGTCTGTTTCGATGCCGCGACGCGCGCGCGGATTGCCGCTGAAGTCGAGGCGCAGCTCTCAGCCCTGCCGCGCGCCGATATCGCCCGTCAGGCGATGCGCCACTCGCGGGCCATCCTGTGCGACAGCCTCGATGAGGCGGCCGAAATCGCCAATGCCTATGCCCCGGAACACCTGATCCTGCAGCTCGGCGAGGCGGAGGCCCTGGTGAGCCGCGTGCGCCATGCCGGTTCGATCTTTGTCGGGGCCTGGGCGCCGGAAGCGGCGGGCGATTATGCCGCCGGACCCAATCACACCCTGCCCACGGGCGGTGCGGCGCGGGCCCATGGCGGCGTCACGGTCGAGGCCTTCCAGAAGACCACCACCATATTGCGCGCCGGCAAGGCCGGCGCGGCGGCGATGGCACCGACGGTCGAGCGTCTGGCGGCCCTTGAGAGGTTGGCCGGGCACGAGACAGCGATGCGGCTGCGGCGCGAATGGGCCGAGGCCTGGCCGGATGATGTGTCCGGACCGCGTCTGCGTACCAGTGCCAAGCGCCGCAAGACCAAGGAGACGGATATCACCGTCGTCGTCGATCTCGACCGCGACGGGCCGAGCAAAATCTCGACCGGGATCGGCTATTTCGACCACATGCTCGACCAGATCGCCCGCCATGCCGGCATCGCCGTCACCATCGACGCGACCGGTGATCTGGAGATCGATGCCCACCACACGATCGAGGATGTTTGCCTGACGCTCGGCGAAGCCTTGCACGAGGCGCTTGGTGACAAGCGCGGCATTGCCCGTTTCGGCTTTGAACTGCCGATGGACGAGACGCGCGCCGGGGTCTGGATCGATCTGTCGGGGCGTCCCTTCGCCAAGTTTGAAGGCGCGATCCCGGGCGAGCGCGTCGGTGAATTCCCGGTCGAGATGGTGCCGCACGCTTTCCGCTCCCTGGCGGAATCCATGAAGGCGGCGATCCATGTCCGGGTCGAGGGCGAGAATGCCCACCACATGGTCGAGGGCTCGTTCAAGGCCTTCGGCCGGGCGCTGCGCCAGGCGGTGCGGATCGAGAGCGAGCGTCTGCCTTCGACCAAGGAATTCCTCGAATGAAGATCGGCGTCATCGATACCGGCTGCGCCAATCTCGCCTCGGTGCGTTTTGCGCTTGAGCGGGCGGGCCTGGACCATGTCGCGGCGGCGAAACCGTCCGGACTGGGCGATTGCGACCGCCTGATCCTGCCCGGCGTCGGCTCGGCCGCACCGGCCATGGCGCGCCTGACTGATCGTGGCTGGAGCGATCTGCTCCGCGGCGATGACCGGCCCTTGCTCGGCATCTGCCTGGGCATGCAGCTCCTGTTCAACCGATCCGAGGAGGGCGGCGTCGACGGGCTCGGCCTGATCGCTGGTGATGTTGTGCGCCTGCCGTGGGCCGAAGGTCTGGTCTGGCCGCATATGGGCTGGAACGAACTGGAAGAGCTCGACCCGAACGAGCCGCTTCTGGCGGGCATCGCGCCGGGCAGTCATGCCTATTTCGTGCACGGCTATTACGCCCCGCCGGGTCCGGCGACACGCGCCATTTGCGACTACGGCACGCCGGTCTCCGCCCTGGTCCGCAAGGACCATGTCGCCGGCTGCCAGTTTCACCCCGAACGCTCCGGCGCTGCCGGGGCCCGTATCCTGATGAATTTCGCCGGAGCCAGGCCATGATCCTCTATCCCGCCATCGACCTGCTCGAGGGCCGCGTCGTGCGCCTGCACAAGGGCGCCTTCGATGCCGTCACCGATTATGGCGATGACCCGGTCGCCGTCGCTGAAGCCTTTGGCGAGGCCGGGGCGAGCTGGGTCCATGTCGTCGATCTCGCCGGTGCCCGCGATGGTGCCCGGCGCCAGACCGAGACCATTCGCGAGATCTGCCAGACCGGGCTGCGGGTGCAGACCGGTGGCGGGGTGCGCTCGGCGGTGGATATCGAAAGCCTGCTGGCGATCGGGGTCGAGCGCGTCATCATTGGCTCGCTCGCCGTGACTGATGCGCCGCAAGTGCGCGAGTGGATTAATCAATATGGTTCCCAGAGCATCACGCTGGCGCTGGACGTCAAACGCCTCGGCGGCAGCTACCGGCCGGCCCTGCAGGGCTGGACCGATATGATGATGACCACCTTGCCCGAAGTGATCGCCGCCTATGACGGTTCGGGGCTCAAACACGCCCTGGTCACCGATATCAGCCGCGATGGCGATCTGTCGGGTCCCAATCTGGCGCTCTATGCCGATCTGCTCGAACGCCACCCGCAGATCGGCTGGCAGGCGTCGGGCGGCGTCTCCTCGCTGGCGGATCTGGAGGCGGTGCGCGAACTGGGCATGGCCGGGGCGATCACCGGCAAGGCGCTCTACGAGGGTATTTTCACGCTGAAAGAGGCGCTGGCATGCTCGCAAAACGGATAATTCCCTGCCTCGATGTGCGCGATGGCCGCGTGGTCAAGGGCGTGCGCTTTCGCGATCACGAGGATGTCGGCGGGATTGTCGACCTCGCCCGCCGCTATGCGGCAGAGGGCGCTGACGAGCTGGTCTTCTACGACATCGCCGCCAGCACGCGCGGGCAGACGGTTGAGCCCGCCTGGGTCACGGCTGTGGCTCGCGAGCTGGATATTCCCTTCTCTGTCGCCGGTGGTATCCGCTCGGTCGATGATGCGCGGGCGCGCCTGTTTGCCGGGGCCGACAAGATCTCGGTCAATTCACCGGCGCTGGAAAACCCCGGCCTGATCGACGCGCTGGCGGCGGAGTTTGGCTGCCAGTGTGTTGTGCTCGGCGTCGACAGCCGCCGTATCGAGGGCGAGTGGCAGGTGCACCAATACACCGGCGATCCCGACAAGACGCAGCTCTCGCGGCGCCGGACGCTGGAGTGGATTGCCGAGGGGATTGATCGCGGGGCCGGCGAGGTCGTGCTCAATTGCATGGACCAGGACGGGGTGCGCGAGGGCTATGATATCGAACAGCTTGCAGCGGCGCGGGCCGTGTGTTCCACAGCTTTGATTGCTTCAGGCGGTGCGGGCAGCAAAGAAGACTTCAAATCCGTCTTCAATGCCGCCAATGTCGACGGTGCGCTGGCCGCCAGCGTGTTTCACAAACAGGTCCTCGGGATCGGCGAATTGAAAGCCTGTCTCGGCCAAGCGGGTATCAGGGTAAGGACATGATCGACACGAATTCCCTGGACTGGGCCAAGGGTGACGGGCTGGTTCCCGCCATCATCCAGGACGCGGCGACCCGCCAGGTCCTGATGCTGGGCTATATGAATGCCGAGGCTTTGCAGCTGACGCAGGAAACGAAAAAAGTCCATTTTTTCAGCCGCTCACGGCAATCCCTTTGGAAAAAGGGCGAAACCTCCGGGCTCAGTTTCAAACTGGTCAATATCACGCTCGATTGCGACCAGGACACGCTGCTGGTCGAGGTCAAGCCGAAGGGCGCCGCCTGCCATAACGGCACGGTCAGCTGTTTCGGCGATGATCCGGGCCCGGGCCTGGGTTTCCTGGCCCATCTGCGCGCGATCATCAAGAAGCGCAAGAAGGACAAGCCCAAGGGCTCCTATGTCGGCAATCTGATGGCCAGGGCGCCGAAACGCCCGGCCCAGAAGGTCGGCGAGGAGGGCGTGGAAGTTGCCCTGGCTGCCGTCTCGGAGAGCCGCGCTGCCGTGGCCGAGGAATCGGCTGATCTGATGTTCCACCTGCTGGTCCTGCTGGAATCGCGCGATCTCAGCCTGGACGATGTCGTTGCCGTGCTGCGCAAGCGTCACGCCGTGCGCGCGGCGCAATAAGCCGCCTCACGTTTCGATGATGGCTGTTGCGCTGAGGCGCAACGGTCTAGGCTGGGTCCATCAATGTGGGCGACCGGATCGCCGCGCACCGTTTTGGGGGATTCCATGAAACACCTGCTGCTCGCCGGCCTCGCCGGCCTTGCCCTGACCGCCTGCAGCCAGGCGCAGGATTATTTTCCTGCCGCTGGCGACGCCGATTGGGAGCGCCGCGATCCGGCCACGCTTGGCTTTGACGTGCCGGCGCTTGAAGCCGCCATCGATTTCGCCGTCACCCATGAAACCCGTGCCCCGGAGGCTTGGGGCGAGGGCATTGATGCGCGTGACCTGGAAGTCATGGTGCCGCTGACCTGGGCCTATGAGCCTCATTCCAGCCCGATCGGTGAATTGCGCCCGCGCGGCGGCCCGGCCGGCATCATCATCCGCAATGGCTATATCGTCGCCGAATGGGGCGATCTCGAGCGCGTCGACATGACATTTTCGGTCTCCAAGAGCTTTCTGAGCCATGTCGTCGGCCTCGCCGTTGATGACGGTCTGATCGAGGATGTGTCCGCGCCGGTCTCCGATCTGGTCGAGGATCCGCTCTTCCACACCGAGCACAATACGCCCATCACCTGGGACCAGATGCTGCGCCAGACCTCGGGCTGGTCTGGCACTCTGTGGGACAAGCCGGACTGGGCCGATCGCCCGTCGCGCGACAATCCCGCCAGCGACCTGGTCGCCGGCCCGCCGGTGCCCGGTGCGGCCTGGGAATACAATGATGTCCGCGTCAATGCGCTGGCCCTGGCGGCCCTGCATGTCTGGCATGAACCGCTGGCGCAAGTGCTCGACGAGCGCATCATGACGCCGATCGGTTCGTCCGGCTCCTGGGAGTGGCAGGGCTACAAGAATAGCTGGGTCGAGCTGGAGGAAGACGAGGAGCTTTACTGGTCGGTTTCCGGCGGTGGCCATTGGGGCGGCGGCATGATGCTCTCCGCCTATGACCAGGCCCGTTTCGGCCTTCTGGGCCTTAATCGCGGCAATTGGGACGGCACGCAATTGCTCTCCGAAGCCTGGTATGAGCGCTCGCTGACACCCACCGATGTCGCGCCGTTTTACGGCTATATGAACTTCTTCCTCAATCGCCCCGATGTCGAAGGCGCCGCAATCGCCGTGCCGTCAGCGCCGGCCAGCAGCTTCGCCTATCTCGGCGCCGGCACCAACATGATCTATATCGACCCGGAACACGATATCGTCGCCGTGGTGCGCTGGATCGATAGCGGTGAGCGCAATGGCTTTATCGAGCGGCTGATGGCGGCGGTGGCGGAGTAGGGAGTGGCTAAGCCTCCGGCGGCTCGACCTTGGCCTTGCCGGGGCGCGGCTTTTTTTGGCGCGACAGGCGTTCGGTGATCAGCGCGATAGGCAGATCGCTGACGGCTTTCAGGCCGGCGATGCTCGAGGCTGTCTGGACGCCGCGCCAGACGCCCATCATCAGTTCCTGGCGCATGCGCACATGCCCGCCCTGGGAGGGCTCCTCGATCTGGTCGAGCCGGGTCAATGACCACAGGCCGATCACGGTGGCGGCGAGGAAGTAGAAGTCCCAGCGCGTGACGTCGAAGGCGTGGATGGCGGTATCGCCGCCCGGCGCACTCCAGTTCACCGTCAGCGAGAATTCGTAATTGGCCAGCACGTCGGCATAGAGACCGCCAATGATCGGCGCCGTACCAGCGGCAATCGCGGTAAAGGCGGCGCACAGGGCGAGATGGCGTGTCGCGCCCGTGGAGGGCGAAAGCGCATTGGCCATATTGCCCGAGGCGAGGGTGACGCCGGCGGTCGCGACACCGGTCAGGATATGGATCACCACCAGCAGGGGCATGGTGAAATAATGCCGCTCCGGCAGGCTGGTGAAGGTCCAGGCGAAGATGCAGGCGATGAAGAGCGGCGCCGCAAATTGCAGCACGCGCTTGTTGGAATAACGGTCGGCCAGCGAGCCGAACGTGCCGGTCACCAGCGCATTGGCGCCCTGGCTCAGTGCGGTGAGCACCATCACCGTTGTCAGGTCGAGGCCGAGCTGACGGAGCATCTGCACCGCAAAGAAGGGGGCGGCGAGATTGCTGGCGAAATTCCACGAGAACAGGAAGGCGACCAGGCGGCGGAAATTCTTTTCCTTCAACGGCGAGAACAGGCCGGACTTCTGGTCGGCGGTCTCGGTCAGGGGCAGGGGCGTCGGCTCGGGGATCTGCGCCATGGCGAGGCTTTCCAGCACACCGCTGATCGTCGCCAGGATCAGCAGGGCCGAATAGGCGTAGAGCACGGGCAGGCCGGTCAGCGCGGCCCAGTGGTCGACGAAGACGCCGCCGGCGAGAGCTGCGATCGCCGCCATGATTGTCATCCAGGTCAGGCGCCGGGCCGAGAACACGCCGCGGCGTTCCGGTGGCAGGAAATCACGTACCCAGCTGTTCCAGGCACACCCCGCAATGGCCCCGAAAATATAGCGGATGGCAAAGGCCACCACGAGCAGCAGCAGGGCGAGCGGGCCGGGATGGACCAGGGCGGCCCCGGCGGCGACGAGCAGGAAGAGCCGGCTCGCCAGGGTCAGCGATACGGCCATGAGGCGTCGGCTGGCGATGCGCTCGACCAGATAGACGGCCGGCAATTGCGCCAGCTGGGTGAGAGAGGGAATGGCCGCGAGGACCCCGATCACCAGATTGGAGGCGCCCAGGCTCAGCGCATAGGCGGTGAGGAAAACGCCGATCGAGAGCGTCTCCATGATCTTGAAGAACATGCCGTTGCGCACATACCATTTCAGTCCGGCATCGCGGTCTGCATCGGTGAGCTGCGATGTCGGGAACATCGGCGGGTCCTTGGCGCTGTGAATTCCGGCAAGCGGATAAAGGCCGCATATCACCAAGATCTGCCCCGCGCACCCGAATTGACAGGCGCGCCGCGGCGGTTTGCCGAATTGCCAGCGCCGCCGAATTGTCGTTGGATCACATGGAACGCGCTGCGGGACCGAGCCGGATCATGACGATTTTCAACGACATGGCGCACGCCCTCTCGCTCGCCCTCGACGCGGCGCTGATGCAGCGCAGCGCGTTCGAGACGCTCGCGGCGGAGCCGCGTATCGCGCTGGCCGCCCTGATCGTGCCGCTGATTGCCGGTGCATCGGAAATGCTGGGCAAGGCCTATGTGCTTGCCGCCCAGAAGGTCGGGCGCTGGCGCATGCTGGCCAGTCTGGCCCTGACGGGCCTGGTCTATCTGCTCGGCGTCGTGGTCTGGGGCATCAGCGCGCATTTCCTGCTGGGCCTCGCCGGTGATCAACCGGTCTCCGAGGCCGTCCTCGCCGGCACCATCGCGCTGGGTTATGCGCCGCGCCTGCTGAGCGTGCTGACGCTGGCGCCCTATTACGGCGAATTGCTCGACCGCGCGCTCGATGGCTGGACCTTTGTCTGTATTGGCTGGGGATTCTGGGTGGTGATTGGCGGGCCGCTGGGCCTGGTGATCGCCTGCGCCGCTGCTGGCTGGCTGGTGAGCGCCGCAGTGCGCCATTACGGCGGGCGGCTCACCGAACCGCTCCTGCGGCGTCTGCGTCTGGTGACGCCGGGAGGCGGGCATGCTTGAGGACGCGCTCGCCTGGCTGCTGCTGAGCGGCCTGATCGCCTTCATCCTGGCCAGCACCCTCGCGCCGCTGGAAACGCTGCGCTGGTGGGCGCGGCAACCGGCGCTGGAGCGTGAGACGCCTGCCGAGCCGGAGGGGGAGGCCGCTGGTGCTCCGCGCCATTTCATTGTCTATCTCGGCGGGATTGATCGTATCAGCGGTACGTCCAACTCCCGGCGCGAGCAGCGCTTTCTTGACGCCCTGTGCGAAGGCGTGCCGGAGGCCGTGCTGGTCGATACGGTCTTTCCCTACGCCGCTTCGGGGATTCCGCTCCTGCACGGGCCGCGCCTGTTCAGCTGGCTATGGCGCGCGATTGATGCCGCTCCACCGGACCAGCGCCGGCCCTTGCTGGCCAATCTCGTCAATGCGCGCAATTTCTTCCAGGTGCTGGTCTCCGCCGACCGGCGCTACGGCCCGGTCTTCAATCTCGCCCTGGCCGGCCTGATCCAGGAACGGCTGCGCGCGGCGGGTTGGCGGCCGCACCGCGATTCCCGGCTGACGTTGATCGGCCTGAGCGGCGGGGCGCAGATGGCGGCCGGCGCGGCGGAGGATCTGGCGGATATCTTCGATGGTCCGATCCAGCTGATCTCGATTGGCGGTGTCATCGCCTCGACGCCGGGGCTCAACCGGCTGGCGCGGATCGATCATCTCGCCGGCAGTGCCGACCAGGTCGAGGCCGCCGGTGCCATCGCCTTTCCGGCGCGATGGGGTCTGGCGGCGGGTTCGGAATGGGCGATGGTGCGCCGTTCCGGCCGGCTCAACCGCATCAGGCTGTCGGGCGTTACCCATAACGGTCCGCGCGGCTATTTCGGCGGAGCGCGCCATGGCGGGCGGCCACAATGGGAGGAGACGCTGGAGATTGTGCTCGACTGCCTCAGGCGTTTCGAACGCGGCGAAGGGCGAGGCGCTAACCCGCCGGCGCGAAGCGCTCCGTCATCACATGGCGATCACCCGGATGGGTCAGACGGGCGAGGGTGACGACGGCGTCGCCCTGGAAGGTCCGACGCTCGAGCACCAGGCAGGCGTCGCCGGTATCGATATCGAGCCGGGAGGCCAGCCGCGCATCGGCATTGATCGCCGAGACGGTGTGTTCCGCCGCAGTCCAGGGCGTCGCTGCCAGCAGCCAGGCGCCGGGCGCCGTCGCGTTGAAATCCTGTTCGGCCGCTTCGGGCAATAGCGCCAGATTGATCCAGCGCTCCTCCAGTTCGACAACATCGCCATCGGCGGTATGGCGGCAGACCAGATGCTGCAGCGGTGTGCCGGGTTTGACGCGCAGGCGACCGGCCCGCTCGGCGCTGGCGGCGACCCGCTCATTGGTCAGGCATTGATAGCCATAATCCTGGCCGCGCGCCGGTATGGCCGCCGACATGTCGACGATCTCCAGCATTGCCGAAGGCGAGGTGGGCAGGGCGACGAAACTGCCGGCCCGGCGGCGGCGCACGATCAACCCGTCTTCGGTCAGCTCACGCAGGGCGCGATTGACGGTCATCCGCGCGGTGCCGAAATGCCGGGCGAGATCGGCCTCGGCCGGGATGCGGTGGCGCGGTGGCCAGATGCCGGAGCGGATATTGGCCAGGATGGCGCGGCGAATCTGGTCATAGACCGGGCCCGTGCCGTCAAGCCTGAGATCGCCGGCCCAGTCACTCATTGATCGATGGCCTGCCGGATATCGAGCATGGCGGTGCGGTAGGCGGTCTCGATGCGGTCACGGGTGAGGGCACGGCCCTCGCGCACGACGCACTGGCCGCCGACATAAACCTCGCGCACCAGACGGCTGTCGCCGCAGAACAGCCAGCTGTCCAGCCGCGCATCCTCGGCGCGCCCGACGAGGGTCGGGTGATGCTCGTCGAGGATGACGAAGTCGGCGCGCTGCCCGGGCTCGATCCGCCCCGAGGGCTGTTGCAGCGCCTGGTTACTGCCCGCCAGCGCCGCATCGAACAGGCGCCGGCCGGTAGAGCCGCCGGGCCGGGCGAGGACATTGCGCCGCTGGGCCTGCAGCCGCTGGCCGTATTCCAGCAGGCGGATATCCTCGGCCAGATCGATGCGGATATGGCTGTCGGAGCCGATGCCGATACGGCCGTGATCGGCCAGGTAGGCGCTGGCATTGAATAAACCATCGCCGAGATTGGCCTCTGTCAGCGGGCAAAGCCCTGCGACCGCGCCGGAGGCGGCGAGCCTGGCGGTCTCGGCCGGCGTCATGTGGGTGGCGTGGATCAGGCACCAGCGTTCATCGACGCTCTGCGTATCGAACAGATATTCGACCGGACGTTGGCCGGTCGCGGCGAGGCAGTCATCGACCTCTTTTTGCTGTTCGGCGGCGTGGATATGCACCGGGCCCGCCTCGCACATTGGCAAAATGGCGGCGATCTCGGCGGCCGAGACGGCGCGCAGTGAGTGGGGTGCGATGCCGAGCACCGCATTATCGATCTTCGCCATATGGCGCTTGGCGGAGGCGAGGATATCGTCGAAATGGTCGAGCGTGTTGATGAAGCGGCGCTGGCCGTGGCTGGGCGGCATCTCGCCGAAATTGGAATGGCGATAGAGCACGGGCAGCAGGGTCAGCGCGATCCCCGTTGCGCCGGCGGCAGCGCAGATGCGCCCGGCCATCTCGCCGATATCGCCATAGGGCTGGCCGTGCTCGTCATGGTGGAGGTAGTGGAACTCCCCGACCGAGGTGAAACCGGTCTCGAGCATTTCGCAATAGACCAGCGCCGCCATCGCCTCGACATGGTCGGGGGTCAGATTGTCGTTGAAGGCATACATGATCTGGCGCCAGGACCAGAAACTGTCCTCACCCGGACCGCGCCGTTCCGACAGGCCGGCCATGCCGCGCTGAAAGGCGTGGGAGTGGACATTGGCCATGCCGGGGACCGCGACACCGAGGCGGGTGGCATCGGGACCGGGCGGTGTGTCAGGGCTGATACTGGCGATGCGGCCGTTCGCATCGACCGTGATCTCGACATTGCGCGCCCAGCCATCGGGCAGAAGAATCTCGGCAAAGTGAAATTCGGACATTGGCAGGCCTCCCGGCTGGACAGACTCAGGCACGCGATTTAATTGTATAGACAAATACGCGGAATTGAAGGGCCATTCAATGCGTTTCGACCGATTGCTGACCCATGCACGCCTCGCCACCATGGTGCCCGGTGCCGTTCCATATGGCGCCTTGCTCGATGCCGCGATCGGGATTCGCGATGGCCGTATCGCCTGGATCGGGCCGATGGCCGAGGTGCCGGAAACAGCCCTTGAAACCGATAATCTCGAAGGCCGCTGGGTGACGCCCGCCCTAGTCGATTGCCACACGCATCTGGTCTTCGCCGGTGACCGGTCCGACGAGTTCGAGCGCCGCCTGGCCGGCGAGAGCTATGCCGAGATTTCCCGCTCCGGCGGCGGTATCCGCAAGACGGTCGAGGCGACGCGCAAGGCGGGCGCGGCCGAGCTGGCCGGCGGGGCGCTGTCGCGGCTCGATGCGCTCTCGGCGGAAGGTGTCGGCACGATCGAGATCAAGTCCGGCTATGGCCTCACCTTCGAGAGCGAGCTGGCCATGCTCAGGGCCGCGCGTTCGCTTGGACTGGTGTCCGGCCTGCGCGTTTCGACCACGCTGCTGGCGGCGCATTCGATACCGGTCGAATATGAAGGCCGGTCCGGTGCCTATATCGACCAGGTCTGCATCCCCTTGATCCGCGAAGCTGCGCGCGAGGGGCTGGCCGATGCGGTCGATGCCTATTGCGAGACCATCGCCTTCTCGCCGGAGGAAATCCGGCGCCTGTTTATCGCCGCCAAGGCGGCTGGCCTGCCGGTGAAACTGCATGCCGACCAGCTTTCCGACACGGGTGGCGCGAAACTCGTCGCCGAATTTGACGGCCTGTCGGCGGACCATCTCGAATTCACCAATGCCGAGGGCATCGCCGCCATGGCGAAGGCCGGCACGGTGGCCGTGATCCTGCCGGGCGCCTTTTACGGCATCGGCGAGACGCAAAAGCCGCCTATTGCGGCCCTGCGCGAGGCCGGCGTGGCGATGGCCGTGGCCACCGATGCCAATCCGGGCACTTCGCCGATGGTGTCCCTGCTGACGGCGGCCAATATGGCCTGCAATCTGTTTGGCCTGACGGTCGAGGAGGCGCTGGCCGGCGTCACCCGTGAGGGGGCGAGGGCGCTGAGTTTGCAGGCTGAAATCGGGACGCTGGAACAGGGCAAGCGCGCCGATCTGGCGATCTGGGATGTGGAACGTCCGGCAGAGATTATTCAATGGATCGGATTGCGGCCGCTGCATGGCCGTATCCTCGGAGGAGAATGGCTGTGAGCGCGATCATCATCAAACCGGGCCGGATGGTGCTCGCTGACTGGCAGGCGATCTATAATGGCGCTGCCGCCACGATCGACACGGCGGCGCGCGCCGGCGTCGATGCCGCCGCGACTACCGTGGAAGCGCTGATCGCCTCGGGCCGCGCCGTCTATGGTCTCAATACCGGTTTCGGCAAGCTGGCCCAGACCCGTATCGCCAATGACGAGCTGGCCGTGTTGCAGGAACGCCTGGTGCTCTCGCACGCCGCAGGGATAGGCGAGGCGTTGCCGGCGAATGTCGTGCGGCTGATCCTGGCGCTGAAGATTGCCAGTCTCGGACGCGGCGCGTCGGGTCTGCGCTGGTCGACGCTGAAATCACTGGAAGACCTGCTCACCCATGACGTGCTGCCGGTGATCCCGGCCCAGGGCTCTGTTGGCGCCTCGGGCGATCTGGCACCGCTGGCGCATATGAGCGCGGCGCTGATCGGTCATGGCGAGGCCTTCTGGCGTGGCGAGCGTCTGCCCGCTGCCGAGGCGCTCAAACGCGCCGGGCTCGAACCGGTCAAGCTGGGCCCCAAGGAAGGCCTGGCCCTGCTCAACGGCACCCAGACCTCGACGGCGCTGGCGCTCGCTGCCCTGTTCGGCATCGAGGCCGGTTTCAAGGGCGCGCTGGTCTCCGGGGCGATGAGCCTGGACGCGGCCAAGGGCTCGGTCGCGCCGTTTGATCCACGGATCCACGAATTGCGCGGCCATCAGGGCCAGATCGATGTCGCCGCCGCGCTGCGCGGTCTGGCCGAGGGCAGCGAAATCCTCGCCAGCCATGCGGTGTGCGAGAAGATCCAGGACCCGTATTGCCTGCGTTGCCAGCCGCAGGTGATGGGCGCTGTGCTCGATCTTCTGCGCCAGGCCGGCCGCACGCTCGAGATCGAGGCCAATGCGGTCACCGACAATCCGCTGATCTTCACCGATACAGGTGAGGCGATCTCCGGTGGCAATTTCCACGCCGAGCCGGTCGCCTTTGCCGCCGACCAGCTGGCCATGGCGGCCTGCGAGATCGGCTCGATCTGCGAGCGCCGCATCGCGCTTTTGACCGACCCGGCCGTCAGCGGCCTGCCGGCTTTCCTGACCCCCAATCCGGGCATCAATTCCGGCTTCATGATCGCGCATGTCACGGCGGCCGCCCTGGTCTCGGAGAACAAGCAGAAAGCCTATCCGGCCAGCGTCGATTCCATTCCGACCAGCGCCAACCAGGAAGACCATGTCTCGATGGCGACGCATGGGGCGGTGCGTGCGCTGAAAATGGCGGAAAATCTCCACGCCATTGTCGGTATTGAGGTGCTCTGCGCCGCGCAGGGGACCGATTTCCATGCGCCGGACCTGTCCTCGGACCCGCTGGAGGCGGCCAAGGCGATCTTGCGGCGGCATGTGGCTCCCTATGGCGATGACCGCTATTTTGCGACAGATATTGCCGCGGCGCGCGACCTGGTCGCCAATGGTTATCTGGTCGCGGAAGCCGGTGATTTGCCCGGGGTGGTATAATGGACGTGTATACGCTTGCAGCCGGCACCAGCCCGCTGGTGGTTTCAATGCCGCATTCCGGGCTCGCCCTGAGTGATGGCCTGGCCGAACGGCTGACGCCCGAGGCGGCGAGCCTGCCGGATACGGACTGGGATGTGCCGCAGCTCTACGACTTCCTCGATGAGTTGGGCGCTGCGACCATCCGCGCGAACTATTCGCGCTATGTCGTTGATCTCAATCGCCCCCCGAACAATACCTCGCTCTATCCCGGCCAGGCGACGACCGGCCTGGTGCCGCTGACCCTGTTTGACGGATCGCCGGTCTATCGCGAGGGCCAGGAGCCCGACGAGGACGAGCTGGAAGCGCGGCGTACCGATTATCACGACCCTTATCACAAGGCCCTGACCGAACTTCTGGTCGAGACCCGGATGGAGCATGGCTTTGCCCTGCTGTGGGATGCGCATTCGATCGCGGATGAGGTTCCGCGGCTGTTTGAGGGCATTCTGCCGGATCTCAATCTCGGCACGGTGGGCGGCGAAAGCTGCGATCCGACGATCGAGCGCGCGGCGCTGAAGGCGATGATGGATCACGAGGAATACGCCTCGATCGTCAATGGCCGTTTCCGCGGCGGCTTCATCACCCGCGCCTATGGCCGACCCAACCAGAATGTCCACGCCGTACAGATGGAACTGGCTCAATCGGCCTATCTCGACATGGACACCAAGGCCTTCGACGAGACCAAGGCGGCCGTGTTGCGCCAGGCGTTGAAGGACACCATGGCGGCCGCCCTGCGGGCCGCGGAAATCATGTATTCAGGAGAAGTGAGATGACCTCGACCCGGCTCGACAATGCGCGCGTGATCCGTGCCAAGCGCGGCAATGAACTCGACGCTCTGAGCTGGGCCACAGAAGCGCCCTTGCGCATGCTGATGAATAATCTCGACCCTGAAGTCGCCGAGAAACCGGAAGAGCTGGTCGTCTATGGCGGCATCGGCCGTGCTGCCCGCGACTGGGAGAGCTTTGACCGCATCGTCTCCACCCTGAAGCGCCTGAAAGATGATGAGACCCTGCTGGTCCAGTCCGGCAAGCCGGTCGGTGTCTTCCAGACCCATTCCAGTGCGCCGCGCGTGCTGATCGCCAATTCCAATCTGGTACCGCACTGGGCGACCTGGGAGCATTTCCGCGAGCTCGATAAAAAGGGTCTGATGATGTACGGCCAGATGACGGCCGGTTCCTGGATCTATATCGGCAGCCAGGGCATTGTGCAGGGCACTTACGAGACCTTTGTCGAGGCGGGCCGCCAGCATTATGGCGGCGATCTGACCGGCAAATGGATCCTCACCGGCGGGCTTGGCGGCATGGGCGGTGCCCAGCCGCTCGCGGCAACCATGGCAGGCGCTTCCATGCTGGCGGTCGAATGCCAGCCGAGCCGGATCGAGATGCGTCTGAAGACCGGCTATCTCGACAAACAGGCCAGCGATCTCGACCAGGCTCTGGAAATGATTGACGAAGCCTGCAAGGCGGGTGAGGCCGTCTCGGTCGGGCTGCTTGGCAATGCGGCGGAGATTTTTCCCGAACTCGTCAAGCGCGGCGTCCGTCCCGATATCGTCACCGACCAGACCTCGGCGCATGATCCGGTCAATGGATATCTTCCGCTTGGCTGGAGTCTGGACAAGTGGGAATCCATGCGGGTTTCCGATCCTGACGCCGTCTCGAAAGCCGCCAAGGCATCGATGGCGATCCAGGTCGAGGCGATGCTGGCCTTTCACAAGGCGGGCATTCCCACGGTCGATTACGGCAATAATATCCGCCAGATGGCCTTCGACGAGGGCGTCACTAAGGCGTTCGATTTCCCCGGTTTCGTGCCGGCCTATATCCGCCCGCTCTTCTGCCGCGGCGTCGGGCCCTTCCGCTGGGTCGCCCTGTCGGGAGATCCCGAGGATATCTACAAGACCGACGCCAAGGTGAAGGAACTCATCCCCGACAATCCGCATCTCCACCGCTGGCTCGACATGGCCCGCGAGCGCATCCAGTTCCAGGGCCTGCCGGCACGGATCTGCTGGGTCGGCCTGGGCGAGCGTCACCGGTTGGGTCTGGCCTTCAACGAGATGGTGCGTAGCGGTGAGCTGAGTGCCCCCGTGGTGATCGGCCGTGATCATCTCGACAGCGGTTCAGTGGCCAGTCCCAATCGCGAAACCGAAGCCATGCAGGACGGCTCCGACGCCGTCGCCGACTGGCCGATCCTCAACGCCATGCTCAACACCGCCTCCGGCGCCACCTGGGTCTCGCTGCATCATGGCGGCGGGGTCGGCATGGGCTATTCCATCCATTCCGGCCAGGTCGTCCTCGCCGACGGCACGGACGAGGCCGGGGTGCGCGTCGGACGGGTCTTGTGGAATGATCCGGCGACGGGCGTGATGCGCCATGCCGATGCGGGCTATGAGATCGCCAGGGAATGCGCAGCTGTGCAGGGGCTGGATCTGCCGAGCGTGGAGTAGGGGCGTTCGGGCCGCAATGATCCGATTTCTCGCCTGGATATGGACTCTGACGTCCGTCGTGTTGGCGATCGCTTTCGGCTGGCTCTTCGTGACGGTTTACTGGAGCAACCGCGCCTGCTTCGACGAGAACGGCCGCTGCTTCGTTGACGGTGTTGTCCATCACGATACGAGTTTCATCTATGTCTGGATCGCCTTGCTGGCGGCCGTGTCCGCGCTGGCCGGGGTAGTTGTCACCAGACGGGGCGGCGGTCTGTGAGGTAGGTATCCGTCTGGATGCGGCGGCGAGGGACGTGTACCTCTGGTACGCGTCCCCGGGGCAGACTCCCGTTGCCGCTATCGACGGGCGCTTTCGCCTGAAGGCAGTTTTCCCATGGGACGCGTACCAGAGGTACACGTCCCTCGCGAGACGCTGTGTCTCAGTACAAACAGCTCTTCAGGCTGAACTCCGCTGGCCTGCCGGCTGACAAGCGATCAATGCCCTGGTGTCTGCAAGGGCGCTTTTCCTCAACGGCGATGAACTGAATTATGTGAAATGGTGAGCACTGTCTGCCAGTCTGCCATCGTCGCGCGAGGAGGCGTGGAGCCGCCTGCAGGCTGGCGATTTCGCGATGGCAGGGGCATGGCAGCCTGTCACCGACTGTCATTCATTGCTCCGGTCAGCGGCAATCCTGACGCGGGCAGTCTTCATGGGCCAACAATGTCAAAGAGCGATGCGCGCCCGATTATGGCGCAGCCAGGGTGGGGGCGGATAAGTCGGGTGGTGCCCCTGTATTCTCGCGAGACGTTGCGCCTTGAGACAAGCAGCCCTTGAGGCTGGAATAATCCATTCATCGCTTGCCGAGATTCCGTCACCGGGGTTCCATACCGTCAAGGCGCATGCCCGCTACGCGGCGCCGGAGGCGGCCTTGACGGTATGGAACCCCGGTGGCCCACTGGCTGACAAGCGATCAATGGATTGGCCCGGGCCAGGGCGCCGTTCCTGAAGGACAGGAACCAAAGGTACCTGCCGCTCCCTGGTGGGATGACATTCGCGCGTCGGCTCACTAGAACAGGCCGCAACGAATCCCCATACCGGAGCCGCCCATGTCATCCCCCGATTTCTACACCGACCTCGCCGCCGAACTGAAACAGATCGAGGCCGACGGGCTGTACAAGCGCGAGCGCATCATCACCTCGGAGCAATTCTCCGAAATCGACGTGAATTCAGACGGTTCCAGTCATCACGTCATCAATTTTTGCGCCAATAACTATCTCGGCCTGGCCAATCGGCCCGAGCTGATCCAGGCGGCGAAGGATACGCTCGACAGCCATGGTTTCGGCCTTGCCTCGGTTCGCTTCATCTGCGGCACCCAGGACATCCACAAACAGCTCGAGGCCAAGATCGCCGACTTCACCGGCTGTGAGGACGCCATCCTTTATGCGGCGGCGTTTGACGCCAATGGCGGCGTGTTCGAGCCCCTGCTCGGGCCTGAGGATGCGATCATTTCCGACGCGCTCAATCATGCCTCGATCATTGACGGCGTGCGCCTGTGCAAGGCGAAGCGCTATCGCTATGCCAATTCCGACATGGCCGATCTCGAGGTGCAGCTGAAACAGGCGCGGGCCGATGGCGCGCGGCATGTCCTGATCGTCACCGATGGCGTGTTCTCGATGGATGGCTATATCGCCAAGCTCGCCGAGATCGTCGCCCTGGCGAAGCAATACAAGGCCCTGACCATGGTCGATGATTGCCATGCCCACGGCTTCATGGGCGCGCGCGGCCGCGGCACGCCGGAGCATTGCGGTGTGTTCGGCCAGATCGACATCATCACCGGCACGCTCGGCAAGGCGCTCGGCGGCGCGATGGGCGGATTTACCGCCGCGCGGCAGGAGGTGATCGACATGCTGCGCCAGCGCTCGCGGCCCTATCTCTTCTCCAATTCCCTGGCTCCGGCCATTGTCGGCGCCTCGCTGAAGGCCTTCGACATGGTCGCCGAGGGCGATGATCTGCGCGCCCGCCTGTTCGACAATGCCCGCCGTTTCCGCGCCGGCATGTCTGCCGCCGGTTTCGACCTGCTGGAGGGCGAACACCCGATCATTCCGGTCATGCTCGGCGACGCCAAACTGGCCCAGGACATGGCCCGCAAGCTGATGGGCGAGGGCGTCTATGTCACCGGCTTCTTCTTCCCCGTCGTCCCCAAGGGCAAGGCCCGCATCCGCACCCAGATGAGCGCCGCCCATACGCCGGAGATGATTGATCGCGCCGTGGCGGCCTTTACCAAGGTGGGTAAGGAATTGGGGGTTATCTAGCGGGGCGGGGCATGTTCCCAGGATATGCGCCCCGGCCCAATGGCCGCCTGTTTTGCTGATTGAGTCCTGCCGGGTTCCGGGCAATGGTTTGCGTCGAGTCCCGGGGGGCGCTTGCGCATGAGTTCCAGTTCCAGAATACCGGCCCGCCTCGCGGTGCTGAATCTCATCACCTATATCGCCATGCTTGGTTCGGGTGTGGTGCTCCTGCTGTTGCCGGCCGTCAGCGGACTTCTCTCCATCCATCCCTATGCCGCAGCACCGGTGGCGGTCCTGCTCGCGATCAATGTGATGGTGCTGGGTGTCTGCGCCGCTGCCCTGCAGTTCAAGGCCGGGCCGGCATGGTGGTGCGTCTATATTGTTTCTGCCGCCAATGTCGCGGTCTGGCTGACCGTCGCTCTCGATCTCGCCCTGATCTGGCAGGTGGTGGAGCAGCAGAGATGGGACCGGGCCTGGCTGGCCGGCCTGTTCCTCCCTGCAGCTTGTCTGAGCTGGGTCGGGCTCGTGCTCAGCGGTGATCCCAAACCGGTGATTGATACTGAGGCCGTGATCGACGCGACGCTCCACCCGGAGCCGGAGGCCGTCGAACCTGCTGCCCCGCCGCTCCTCAAACGGCTGGTAAAGCTTCTGGGCTATGGCGTCCGGCTGGCGGTTCTGGCCATCTGCGTGGTGCAATTATTCATCCTCGCGGCGGGTCTGATCTTTGCGGTCTACGCCGTGATGAGCGCAATCCTGTTCAATGACCAGGTGATCTCCCCCCGCCAAATGGGCGCGACGCTGGCCGCGGTCCGCGACGCCTTCCTCCAGCGCTACACGCAAGCCGCGCTGCCCATTGCGAAAACGACCCTGATCTATGTCGCGGGCTTTATCGCGCTGGTGGTCACCATTGTGCCGGTCACGATCGCCATCGGGGCTGGCTTCAACGCGGTGAACGGCAAGCGCGAAGCCCTGCCGCAAGCGAAACGGGCATGGGTCGAAAGCTCGGCGCGGGAGATGATGCACTGGCTCTCCGGGCGTCCGCGCAAGCCGTGGGGCGGGCTCATCGTCGTGCCTGTCCTGATGGTCATTTTCCTCTTGGGCCCCGCGATGTTGAGCGTGCCGAGCTGGTGGCTGGCCGAATGGATGAACGGGGTCTTGTTTCCGCCCCAGATTGAATTCTTCCGGGAGCGGCCCGGAGGCTTCGGGATCGCCGCCGGCGGCATTGCCGGCTTTTTTGCGTTCGGGCTTTTGGCCATCGCGGGGACGCAATTGCTGCCCGGTCTCAAGGATTATTGGGCGTCGATGAACCGCAAGCGCGCGGAGCTGCAGCCGGCCCTCATGCTGCAGGAGGCACTGGGCGCGTTGGACAGCGCCGCCCGCAAGGGCTGGTATTCAATGACAGAGCCCTTCGATCCGGAGGCGTTCCTGCACCGATGGCTGAGGCGCAGCGTCAATGCGGCCAACAGGATCCTGCTCGTCTCCCTGCCGGTCATTCTGGCGCTGACGATTGTCGACGCCCTTTGGTTCCGAAGCTGGGGCGAAGCCGGGCTGCGGCAATCGGGGCCTTTCGAGTTCGTCGTCCACAATCGCGCCTATGCCGATGCCAGCCGGGTTGAAACCAGCTGCAGCCTGCACCAGGACGAGGATAATGGCCCGCAGGCGCGAGCCGATTATGTCATCGTGTTCGCGGAGGGCCGCCGGTTCAGTTTGCGCCGGCGTCTCAACCCGCCGCATCTTGAGCGCCTTGAGCGGATCGACCAGGCCCTGCGTGCGGCAGGCGTCCCCGTTGTCGAACTGACCGGCAGCGATCAGGACGGGGAGGAACGGGCGGCCTGCTATGCGCGGCTCCGCGGCCAGTACGCCGGGGACGGTGCGCGGCTGGTCGAAATCCTCACCGGTACTGAAACTTGACTGCCCACACCCCCCCCCAGGAGCCCGCCATGCAAGTCATCAATGAAGTCCTGCCCACCGACCCCAAACAGATCGAGGAGATGATGCAGCCCGGTCCTGCCGGGCCGGTCTTCATGGTCAATCTGCTGAAATTCAGGGACAGGGCCGAATATGCCGACGGGCGCGAGACCACGCTGACCGGGCGCGAGGCGTATAATATCTATGGCAAGGCGATCATGAAGGTCCTGCCGGAGTTTGGCGGCAAGCTGGTCTTCGTGGGCAATACGACCTTTCTCGCCCTCGGCCAGGTCGAGGAACTCTGGGATGAGGTCGCGATCATCATGTATCCCGATCGCGGCGCGCTTTTGCGCATGTCGCTCTCGCCGGCCTGGCAGGCGATCGCGGTGCATCGCGAAGCCGGTCTCAAGGGCCAGCTCAATATCGAGACGGTGATGCCGCCGGCCCTGCTGGCGGGTCTCGCCAAGGGAGCAGGCGCCTAGCTAGCTGGCGGTCTGGAATTCCAGATCGAAGACGATGAATTCGGCGGGGCGTAGCACGGCCAGCCCGACCTGGACTCGCACCGTGTTCGTCTGGATATCGGTCGCCGTCATGGTCTGCCCCAGCCCGCACCGGACCCAGAAACCCTCCCGCGGCGTGGCACCGGAGAGGGCGCCCTCACGCCAGAGCCCGGTCAGGAAATCGGTCACATCACGCTCGATTGTTTCCCACAGGGCCTGGTTGCTGGTTTCAAACAGATAGTTCGCCGTTGCGGCCGTCAGGGAGGCCTCGGTCCAGCGCACCAGACGGCGCACCGGCAGGTAGCGCCATTCGGTATTGTCCGACAGGGTTCGCGCGCCCCAGACGGTGGCGGCGCCCTGCAGCGGGCGGATGGCGTTGATGTTCGCCTGGTTCATGGCCTCGAGCCGGCTGGTGGGCAGGTCGCGGGCGGTGAAACCGTTCAGTGTCGCGTTCAGCCCGGCCGGAGCCTGCCAGACGCCCTCGGCGGCATCGGTGCGGGCGATCAGGCCGGCAATGGCGGCGCCGGGCGGGGTGAGCACGCCATTGGCGTCGGTCAGCCAGGGCGCCCAGGCGGCGATGTCGGGATCATTGAGGCCGAGCAAGGATCGCCAGACGGCATAGTCCGGCGCATTGTCGGGTGCTTCCACGAGGAGCTGGGCGAAATGCTGCCGCGCCAGCCGCGCGCCGCCGGCATAGAGGCGGGAGAGCCGGGCCGGATCTCCGGCCAGATGCTCCGCGGCTCCAACCAGCAGGAGCAGGTTGAAATCGGGGACACCGTCGCGGGCCAGGCCTGCCAGGGCGGCGGCATGATCGGGCACGCCATCCTTGTCGGCTCCGGCCTGGACCAGGACGAGATCGCTGCCGCCCTGGGCGAAGAAATCATCGACCGGCCCCTGGGCACGGTCGAAGCCCGCCGGCGCGTTTGTATTGCTGCACCGGCCGATCGCGCCGGTGCCCAGCGTGCTCGAGAATGCGCCGATAAACAGCGCGGTGCTGGTCGGCAGGCCGGCAATGGGGCTGGCCGTTGGCAGTTCCTGGACATAGACGCCGGGACCTCGCGGGCGGGGGCGACGCTGGATCATGGCTCCGGCCTGGGGCGTGGCCAGCAACAGGGTTCCGGCGCCGGCCGAAAGGAGAAGTTCGCGTCTGTTCATGGTCACGGTCCCGTCCGGTGCAAATCATCGCATTCAGCATGACGCATTTACCCCGCGTCGTCTCGCGACGATCATGGGGCGAGTCGTTTGGACGGCCGCAGGGAGATCGCCGCCATGGGTTTCGAGACAGACGCGATCGTGATCGGGGCCGGTGCCGTCGGTCTGGCGACGGGCCGGGCCTTTGCCCTGCGCGGGCATGAGACCCTGGTGCTCGAGGCGCAGGGCGCGATCGGGCAGGGGATTTCCTCGCGCAATTCCGAGGTGATCCATGCCGGGCTCTATTATCCGACCGGTTCGCTGAAAGCGCGGCTCTGCGTCGTCGGACGGCAATTGCTCTATGCCTATCTGGACAAATACCACATCGCCCATGAGCGCTGCGGCAAGCTGATCGTGGCGACCGAGCCGCACGAGGCGGCGCGGCTGGAGGCGATCTTCCGCCAGGCCGAGGCCAATGGCGTCGAAGGGCTGCAGCGGCTCAGTGGCGAGCAGGCGCGGGCACTGGAGCCGGAGCTGCAGGCCACGGCCGCCATCCTGTCCTCCACCAGCGGCGTGATGGATGCCCATGGCTATATGGCGAACATGGCAGGCGAAATTGCCGCGCTGGGCGGTGCGGTCGTGGTCAATACGCCCTTTGCCGGCGCAACCCCGCTGGAGGGCGGCGGTTTTGTCGTGCGCACCGGCGGCGAGGCGGCGACGGAGGTGACGACGCGCTATCTGGTCATCGCCGCCGGGCTCGGAGCCCAGCATGCCGCGGCGACGATCGACAGCTTCCCCGCGGAGAAAATCCCGGCGCTTCACTATGGCAAGGGCGTGTACTTTACGTGTGCCGGCAAGGCACCTTTCAGGCACCTTGTGTATCCTCTGCCCATACCCGGGGCGCTCGGTACGCATTACCGCCGTGACCTTGGCGGCCAGGCGCGTTTCGGCCCCGATCTCGATTTCGTCGAGGCGCCGGACTACACGGTCGACCCGGCGCGTGCGGCCAGCTTCTACGACACGATCCGCCGCTTCTGGCCCGGCCTGAAGGACGACGCCCTGGTGCCCGACTATGCCGGCATCCGCCCCAAGCTGCACGGGCCGGGCGAGCCGCAGACCGATTTCCGCATTGACGGGGCGAATGCGCACGGGATTGCCGGCCTGATCGCCCTGTTCGGGATTGAAAGCCCGGGCCTGACTTCATCGCTGGCGATTGGTGATGAGGTGGTGCGGCGGCTGGTGGATTGAGGGCAGGCGAATGCGCCCGGCGGGCCTGCGGCCCCGGGCATTGCGGACAATCCGCCAGGGGGAGATGGGATGGTGAAGTGTCTGTGTCCTGGCGGATCATCCACAACCCGGTGAAGCCAATTAAGGAAGAGCTCCGGCCCGTCAGCCCTTGCGCTTCCAGCGCCACCCGTCCGATCCGAAGCTGAGCACCGCCGCGTTCCGGACGTGGGCATATTATAGGTCCGCTCCGAGGGGCGGGGATAAATTGGCGATGTTGGTGAGCGGGGTGATTGGCCGCATGGGGCGGAACACTGGCGCCCTTGACCTTGCGCACCGGCTGCGGCCTGATCCGCTCCATTAAATCGGGCGGGGATAAACCAAGATGCGCATTTCGAAACTGGCCTTCATCACGGCGATTGCCGGCGCTGTCGCGACGCTGGTCTTTCCGATCCTGTTCGGCTCGCCGCCCGATCTGGGCGCAGCGCCGATGGCGGATGGCTTCGTCACACCGATCCTGGCGCTGGAATTTGCCCGCTCAGCCGCCGATCTGGCTTTCCTGCAGGGTGAGGGCGCCGAGGCCCTGCGCGGTTTCCTCGTCCACACGCAGTCGCTCGACCGCTTTTTCCCGCTCGCCTATGCGGGCATGGCGGCCATGTTCTTCCTGGCATTGGGCTTGCGCAATCCCGGCCGCTGGCTCGCCTGGGCAGCGCTGGCGGTCGCCCTGGTGACGGTCGGGGCAGACTGGGCCGAAAATGCGGTCATGAACCGCCTGCTGGCCGAACTCGGCGCCGGAGCCGAGCCGAGGGCCAATCTGCTGGCGGCGCTGCACGGACATACCTGGATCAAATGGGGGCTGATCGGGCTCTATGCCGCTCTGTTCAGCGTGCTGCTGTGGCAGGACAAACGCCGCCTGCTGGCTATCCCCGGCGTGGTCGCAGCGCTGGCGATTGCGGTCACCTGGCTGAGCGGATCGAATGGGCAGGTCGCCGAAATCATGAGCACGCTGCTCATTCCCTTCATGCTCACTTTCCCTCTGGCGGCGGTGATGTATCTTCGCGGCAATTCCGCGCCGTCAGAACAGAGCGCGGCCTAACACCACAAAGTCGAGGGAGTCGTGATGAAAGCGCTGGTCAAGGCAAAGCCGGAAGAAGGTATCTGGATGCAGGATGTCCCGATGCCCAAGGTCGGCCCGGACGATGTGCTGATCAAGATCCACAAGACGGCGATCTGCGGCACCGATATCCACATTTACAACTGGGATGACTGGGCCGCCAAGACGGTGCCGACCCCGATGGTGGTGGGGCATGAATATGCCGGCGAGATTGTCGACAAGGGCGCCAATGTGAAGCGCGTCGAGATCGGCCAGCGCGTTTCCGGCGAGGGCCATGTCGTCGGTACGCTGTCGCGCGCCGCGCGCGCCGGACGCTTCCATCTCGACCCCGACACGCAAGGCGTCGGCGTCAATATTCCCGGCGCCTTCGCCGAATACCTCGTCCTGCCGGCCTTCAATGTCGTCAAGCTGCCGGAGGAAGTCTCCGACGAGCTCGGCGCGATTCTCGACCCGCTTGGCAATGCCGTCCACACGGCGCTGCAATTCGACCTCGTCGGCGAGGATGTGCTGGTCACCGGCGCCGGCCCGATCGGGATCATGGCCGCCGCGATTGCCCGCCATGTCGGCGCGCGCCATGTCGTTTTGACCGATATCAACACCCATCGTCTGCACCTGGCCAGCCAGGTCGTGCCGCGGGTCCACACCGTCAATGTCGCGGAGACCAGCCTGCAGGATGTGATGGCCGAGCTGGGCATGACCGAAGGCTTTGATGTCGGGCTGGAAATGTCCGGCGCGCCGACGGCGATCGGCGCGATGCTGGATGCGATGGTGATGGGCGGCAAGATTGCCATGCTCGGCCTGCCATCGAAACCCATTCCGGTCGATTTCGGCTCCCTGGTCCTCAAGGCGATCACGCTGAAGGGTGTCTATGGACGTGAGATGTTCGAGACCTGGTACAAGATGATCGCCATGCTCGAGAGCGGGCTGGATGTCAGCCGGGTGATCACCCATCGCTATGCGGCCGATGATTTCCAGAAGGGTTTCGATGCCATGCGCTCGGGAAAATCGGGCAAGGTCATTCTGGATTGGACACAGCCATGACGGACAAGCGCCCCGGTGAGGCACATCCCGACGAAGCGAGACGCGTGCCGCTGACCGACTATATCGAATACGGCCCGGCCGAAATGCTGAGCCGCGCGGCCGCCTTCGCGAGGAATCTCAAGCGCCGCCGCACCGTGCGTGATTTCGCCGACCGGCCGGTCGATCCGGAAATCGTGAAGCACGCGATTGATGCCGCTGGCACCGCACCCTCGGGCGCCAATCACCAGCCCTGGCACTTCGTGGTGATCCAGGACCCCGCCCGGCGCAAGGCCCTGCGCGAGGCGGCGGAAAAGGAAGAGAAAGCCTTCTATGAAGGCAAGGGCGGTGAGGAATGGCTGCAGGCCCTCTCACCGCTGGGCACCGACAGCACCAAGCCCTTCCTGGAAACCGCGCCGGTGCTGATCGCCGTCTTCGCGCAAAAGCGTGGCGGGGAAAAAGTCGGGCAGTCGAAGAAAAACTACTACATCAATGAGAGTGTCGGGATTGCCTGCGGCTTCATGCTGGCGGCCCTGCACGAGGCCGGTCTGGTGACCCTGACCCACACGCCCAATCCGATGAAATTCCTCACCGAAATCTGCGAACGCCCGGCCGATGAAAAGCCCTTCATGCTGATCGTCGCCGGCTATCCGGCCGAAGACGCGACGGTGCCCGAGCACGCGCTGATCAAGAAATCGGTTGGCGAGATATCGAGCTGGCTTTAGGGGCGCCGTGCCCTCGGGAAAGTGGGCGCCCTTATCGCTGCGTCCGTGCGCAAATCGGGGCTGTTTGCGCCAATTGCTCTGCGACGGACCACAGGCCGATTTCGGCGCGGCGTTCGTCGAGACGGGCTTCATCCTCGATCTCTCCGGCGAGGGCAGGCTCCCCGTCCACGCATGTCGTGTAGGTGCCGTAGGGCAGCGGGCGGTCATGCTTTTGCGCATCCGTGTCGAGGATCAAGGCGTAGGTGGCGCTGCCCAGCTGACCTTCCCTGAAGGCGTTGCCGGCCAATTCGACATAGCGTTGCTGGGTCGGCGAGCCATTGGTGGTGTGCTTGTAGATATTGAAGGCCTGGGCTGAAATCTGCCGTGTCGTCGAGCTCTCCGTCGGGAAGCCGTGGGCTGTCAGATAGTCACCGAGCAGGGCGTCATTCTCGGCTCCCACGCGGCACCAGGTCCGCCAGACGATGGCGATCCCGGTCGGATCGAGGTCAGCCTCATCCACGACCTCGTTGAAATGCGCGCGCTTCCAATTGCCCAGGGCGGTATCCAGAACGGCCCTCCAGGGGATCGCGCCCGCATCCGTGTCGTCCTGAGGCAATTGACCCTCGGCATCGAAGCCAAACGTCGGGCGGGATGCATAGACGCTCGCTGCGAGTTCCGGCAGATTGATCGGGCGCGCGGTACCGCCGGAAAATAATTCAAAGAATGCTGTCGGGTCCGCAGCACCGCAGGTTTCCGCGCTGAAGGCAGGCTGGCGAGTGGCCGAAGTCATTTCTTGTGGCAAGGCCCCGATAGCCAGACCTGATTGTGCGGCTTCCGTTAGGGTCTGTTCGAGCTCTTCAGTGATCATGGCGACCAGCGAGCGCGGGGGCTGGGGCTGTTCGGCCGACCGGGGTGTCTCCTGGGCGTCTGCCCAGCTTGCGATCGATGCAAGGGCGGCGATAGCGACGCTGGACCAGCGAGGCAGCGAGCCGGTCTGGCGGATCGGTTTTGACGGGCCGAACGATGTCTTTGCCATGGCTTCGGATCCTCACAGCCGGGGCTCAAGCCCGTGCAGGTTGTATCCAGAAAACACGCATTTCTTGCTTGCCGTCAAGGCCTCCTATAGGCAACGCCCGGTCCCTTGGGGGCCGGGCGCGGCGTCCGGGGTAGGCGCGTTTTGCCAGGGGGGCCGTCAGGGGCAGGGCGGACTCCCTATTCTCGCACGCGCCGGCGGATCGCGGTGAAGCTCCAGATCAGGGCGATAAGCCAGCCAATCCCGGTCCAGCCCAGCAGAAGGTTGGTCAGGAAGATAGCGAAGCTGTTGTCGTGGCCGCGCAGCAAGGCGATCAGGGTCGGCAAAAAGCCGATGATCAAGACTGCAATCGCGCCTTCGGGGCCCATCAGATGATACTCCATTTCGTTTGTCCTTATCGACTTTCGATATGAAGTTATGCCGATCCGGATCGGGGCGCAAGATGGTGGGGGCGGGATTGTGCGTTGATCTGTCCCGCCCTCCCGGCCCGCGCTGCTCAAGCCGTTACGGGCCGGTCCTCGCGTGGGGACTGTCCGAATTTGCGGCGATATTCGCGGCTGAACTGCGTCGGGCTTTCATATCCGACCTCGAAGGCGATCGCCGTCACGCTTGCGGCGGTGCCCTGCAGGCGCCGCCTGGCTTCCATCAGTCGCAGCGCTTTCTGGTATTGCAGGGGCGTCGTACCCGTGAGCGCGCGGAAATGATCGTGAAAGGCCGAGATGCTCATCCCGGCTTCGCGGGCCAGCCCGGCAATCGTCAGGGGAGCGGTGTAGTCACGCCGGATTCGCGTGATGGCCCGCGCGATCCGGCTGGCTTGACCGTCGGGCTGCATCAGCGCCCGCAAGGCGGCCCCCTGATTGCCGAGCAGAAGACGGTAGTGGATTTCGCGGATGACGAGCGGTGCGAGCACCTCGATATCCATCGCAGACCCGCGCAGCGCGAACAGCCGGGCCATGGCATCGATCAGCGCCGGATCGGCATCGCCAACCACCAGCGCTGTCCGGGATGGCGGGCTGTCCATTCCGGCGAGGTCATCCAGCTCTGACGCCAGATCGCGCAACAGGCCGATATCAAGATCCAAAGCGAGCGCGAGATAGGGCGTTTGCGCTGTCGCCTCGACGACGCAGGCCGTCGCCGGCAAATCCAGACTGACGATCAGGCTCTGTAGCGCGCCGAAGCGGTGGAGGCATTCACCGATCAGGGTTTGCTTGCTGCCCTGGAGGACCAGGCAAAAGAGCGGTTGATAGTCGACGGCGGTGAACTGTGTCGGAACACGGCTCCGGACCAGCGAGAGCGTTGGCACATGGGTTGGTTGTGGCCAGTCATCGAAGCCACAATTGTTGGCATAATCGATCATGTCACGTCGCAACTGCTCAAGATGGGCCATGGCCAACTCCCTGCTGAACCTCCTAGTCCGGCCCACCGTCTGCCGCAAGCGACGGCTTTGCAAATGCGAGGATTGGGCAGGTTTTGTGGAGAATATGGCAGGTGCGCCGGAGCGCTGGCCGCTAGATCAAAGGGGTGAGCACAAGGAGCAGACCATGACCGAAACGTCCCATCCCGTCATCCTGATCACCGGCGGCAGCCGCGGCCTCGGCCGCAGCATGGCGTTGCATCTCGCCCGCCTGGGCGCCGATATCATCCTGATCTATCAGGGCGCGCAGCAGGAGGCCGGGGCTGTCATCGCCGAGATCGGGGCGCTCGGGCGACGCGGCCTGGCGCTGCAGCTGGATATCGGTGACACCTCCGGCTTTCCCGGCTTTGTCGATGCCCTTCGCGAAGTGCTGGAGCGGCAGTGGGGCGGTGCCCGGCTCGATGGCCTCGTCAACAATGCCGGCGTTGGCGTCAACAAGCCCTTTGCCGGGACCAGCGAGGCCGAATTCGACCAGTTGATGTCGCTGCACCTGAAGGGCGTCTTCTTCCTCACCCAGTCCCTGCTTGGCCTGATCCGCAATGGCGGTCACATTCTCAACCTCTCCACCGGGCTGACCCGTTTCACCCATCCGGGCTTTGCCGCCTACGCGGCGATGAAGGGCGCGGTCGAGGTGCTGACGCGTTATTTGGCGCTGGAACTGGGACCGCGCGGTATCCGCGTGAACACGATTGCGCCCGGTGCCATCGAAACCGACTTCGGAGGCGGTCTGGTGCGCGATAACCCGGCGGTGAATTCCGGCATTGCTGCGGCAACCGCGCTCGGCCGGGCCGGACTTCCCGATGATATCGGCGGCGCGGTTGCCAGTGTACTGCTGGGTGATTTCGGCTGGATGACCGGACAACGCCTCGAACTCTCCGGCGGCCAGAGCCTCTAGCCCGATATGAAACAGCCCCGGCTTTGGGGCCGGGGCTGTCTCTGTGTGGTCATGCCGGTTGCCGCCTAACCTTCGACGGACGGAAACTCATAGCCGGCATAGATCTCGCGCAGCTTGGTCTTGAGGATTTTCCCCGTGGCGCCGATCGGCATGTGCTCGATGAATTCCACCGCGTCGGGCAGCCACCATTTGGGCACCTCGCCGCGCAGGTATTCGATGATCGACTCGGCATCCGGCTCGAAACCCTCATTGAGCTGGACGACCAGAAGCGGGCGTTCCTGCCATTTCGGGTGCGGCATGCCGAAGGCGGCGGCCAGGGCGACGGAGGGATGGCCCATCGCGGCGTTTTCCAGATCGATCGAGGAGATCCATTCGCCGCCGGTCTTGATCACGTCCTTGGAACGGTCGGTGATGGTCATGAAGCCATCGCCGTCGAGATAGGCGACATCGCCGGTCTTGAACCAGCCATCATCGGTGAAGCTGTCGGCCCCGGCGCCGCGATAATAGGACGAGGCGATCCATGGCCCCTGGACCTGGACATGGCCGGAGGACTTGCCATCCCAGGGCAGGATATCACCGCCATCATTGACGATGCGCATGCCGACGCCGAACACCAGCCGGCCCTGTTTCAGCTTGATCTTGATCTGGTCTTCGCGATCGAGCTTGTCATGCTTGGGCAGGAGATTGTTGACGGTACCCAGCGGGCTCATTTCCGTCATGCCCCAGCCTTGCTGCATCACGACGTCATATTCGTCCTCATAGGCGCGCAGCAGGGCCTCGGGCAGGGCGGAGCCACCGATCAGGACGCGCTCGACACTGTCGATGCGATTGCCGCTCTTCTGCAGGTATTGCAGCAGGCCGAGCCAGACGGTCGGCACGCCGGCGACGTAATTGACCTGTTCGGTTTCAATCAGTTCGTGGATGCTGGCGCCGTCCATCTGGGCGCCGGGCATGACCAGCTTGGCGCCGTTCATCGGCGCGGCATAGGGAATGCCCCAGGCGTTGACGTGGAACATCGGCACCACCGGCAGCAGCGTGCCGCGGGCACCGACGCCGATCACGTCGGAGGCCGAGGAGGCCATCGCGTGCAGCACGTTGGAGCGGTGGGAATAGAGCACGCCCTTGGGGTCGCCCGTCGTGCCGGAGGTGTAGCACAGGCCGGCGGCGGTGTTCTCGTCGAACATCGGCCAGTCGTATTCGGTGCTCTGGTCGGCGATCAATTCCTCATAGGTCAGGCATTTGGTCGCGACGCCGTCCTTGTAGGTGGCATCGGTCATCAACACCCAGTGACGCACCGATTTGCACTGTTTGGAGATGGCATCGACCAGCGGCGCGAAGGTCTTGTCGAAGAAGACGACTTTCGACTGGGCGTGATCGAGCATCCAGATCAGCTGTTTCGGATCGAGGCGCGGATTGACCGTGTGGATCACCGAGCCGATTCCGGAGATCGCGTAGTAGAGCTCGAAATGCCGGTGTGAATTCCACGCGATGGTGGCGACGCGGTCGCCCTCGCGCACCTTGAGCTTTTTCTGCAGCGCATGGGCCAGCTGTTTGGTGCGCTGGTGCGTGGCGGCATAGCCCTGGCGGTGAATCAGACCGCTTTCGGGCAGGCGGGTGACGATTTCCTGATCGCCATGGCATCGGGCGGCGTGGACCAGAATGTCCGAAATCATCAACGGACGTTCCATCATGTGTGCGCGCAAGGTCATCATGTCTCCCCTAGATATCAACCAGTTTCGCAGTGTTTGTTTTTTTCTTATCAAAAGGCTTCCCGCCCCGCCGCGCAATCCCTTTGCGCGGCGCAAATGAATTGCCTATGCGTTTTGCCTGCGTTTGGCGGCCGCAATCGGCCCGATCAGGAGTGTTGCGACGATGACGTCACCGGTTTCCGACCTGCCCACCCATGCGGATATTCTCGATGCGGCGCGGCAATTGGCCGGTCAGGCCGTGCGCACGCCGCTCCTGCGCAATGATGTGCTCGACGAACGGCTTGGTGCCCGAATTTTTGTGAAGGCGGAATGCCTGCAGCGCACCGGATCCTTCAAGTTTCGCGGCGCCTATAACCGTATCTCCCGGCTGAATGCCGAGGAAAGAGCGCGCGGTGTCATCGCCTACAGCTCCGGCAATCACGCCCAGGGCGTTGCCGCCGCAGCAAGGCTGGTCGGCACCCATGCCACCATATTGATGCCGACCGATGCGCCGGCCGCCAAGGTTGAGGGCGTGCGTTTCTGGGGCGGCAAGGTGGTCAGCTATGACCGCGCCAGCGAGTCGCGCGAGGCGATCGGCGCCCGCATCGCCGCCGAGGAGGGCCGCATCCTGGTGCCGCCCTATGAGGACCGTTTCATCATTGCCGGGCAGGGCACGGCGGGGCTGGAACTGGTGGAGCAAATGGCCGAACTGGGCCTGGCGCCCGATATCGTCTCGGCCCCCGCCGGTGGCGGCGGGCTGATCGCCGGCACCGGGCTGGCGGTCAAGCATGCCCATCCGGACGCGCAGGTCTGGGCCGCCGAACCGGCCGGCTTCGATGATCACCGCCGTTCGCTCGAGGCGGGCGAGCGCGTCAGCAATGACCGCCTGACCGGCTCGATCTGCGACGCCATCATCACCCCGACGCCCGGCGAGCTGACCTGGCAGCTCAATTCCCGCCAGCTCAGCGGCGGCGTCGCCGTCACGGACGACGAAGCGCTGGCCGCAATGGCCTTCGCCTGGCGCCACCTCAAGATCGTGATCGAGCCGGGCGCCGTCGTTGCCCTGGCCGCCGTGCTCTCCGGCAAGCTGGATGTCGCCGGCAAGACGGTCTGCGTGCTCGCCACCGGCGGCAATGTCGACCGGGCGGTGTTTGCGCGGGCGCTGGAGCTGGGGTGAGGGGGCGGCCAGGTGGGCGAAATCCGGCGCCCCACCCAACACATCACTTCCCCCGGAGGCGCGTCGCGAATTCCGGGGGAATAGCCAATTGTATCGGTTGGAGAAGTGCCGCTCGCTCGATTTATTCCGGCACCGTCGCCACCGCTCCCCGCCGCAGATCCTGGTCGATCATCAGCGGTGTCGGCGCATCATCCTGGAGCCGCGTGCGATAGACCTGGACGTTTTCGAGCACGCGCATCACGTAATTGCGGGTTTCCGAGAAGGGGATGCTCTCGACCCAGTCGATCGGATCGATGTCGGGATCGCGTGGATCGCCGTAATTCTCGATCCAGCGATTGGCGCGGTGCGGCCCGGCATTATAGGCCACCAGGGCGAGGATATAGGAGCCGTCATACTGATCGACGACCTCCTCGAGATGGTGCATGCCCAGGGTGAGGTTGTAGTCCCGGTCATCGGTCAGCCAGTTGAAGCGATAGGGCGCACCCATTGAGCGCGCCGTCGCCTGGGCGGTGGCGGGCATCATCTGCATCATGCCGCGCGCACCGGCGCCGCTGACGGCGTCCTGGGCGAATTCGGTCTCCTGGCGGATCACGGAATGGACCAGCGCGTCTTCCGGCCGTCCACCGGTGGTTTGCGGCAGGCTGATGGTCGGATAGGCGCTTTGCGGCAGGATGATGCCGCGCAGGCGCGCCTGTTTCGCGGCGCGGACGGCCTGGCGCATCTGCAGATATTCATTCGCCAGATTGGCCAGCAACACGCCTTCGACCGGATCGGTGATCTGGTCATCGAGCCGGTACATGAAGAGGCGGAAATAGTATTCCTCGCCCTGCTCGGCGAGCAGGCGCATGGCGCGGATTTCCGGACGCGATTCAAAGGCGACCTGTTGTGCCTCGGTCGGCTCCGGCTCGCGCTCCAGCGAGAAGGCGTCGGGCGCATCGGAGAGCTGGGCCAGGGCGAGCTGGCCGTAATAGGCGGTCGAGTGCACGCCGGCCTCGGCATAATAGGTGGCGGCCAGTTCCGGATTGCCGGCATCATCGGCGGCGCGGGCCATCCAGTAGGAGGCACGCGAGAGCGAGACCGGGGTGCCGACATTGTCGCGCAGATGCGTGAAATGCTCCATCGCCTGGTCCGGCTCATTGAGATGCACCAGGGCAAGCCAGCCGGCGATGAATTCCGCATCGGCGAAATCGCCGCCCGAATCCATCCCGTTGGCGCGCGCCAGTTGATAGGCGGTGACATAGTCCTGATCGCGGATCAGGTTCAGGATCATCAGCTTGCGCTCGGTCCACATCAGGCCCAGCGCGCTGGGATTGGCGTGGGCATCGGGCAATTGCAGCAGCAGCGGCAGGACGGTGTCGGTCATGCCGGCGCGGCGGCGCCAGCGAGCGCGCTCATAGGTCAGGCCGGGATCGCTCTGCAGGCTGACCGGGATGCGGTTGACGGCGCGCTCGACGCCGCTCTGGCGGCCGGCCAGGCGCAGGCGGGCATCGGCGAGGTCGTGCTCGGTACCCTGCAGCAGGGGCAGCACGCGGCGCGCGGCCGTCGTCTGGTTGGACCAGATCAGATAATCGATCCGTGCCTGGTGATCCTCAGCCGTCAGGACCGAGCCATGATTGCGATAGAGTTCGCTCTGGACTGCGAGCGGGAGAAAATCGCCGCGCCAGGTCGTGCGCAGCAGGTCTTCGCCTTCCTCGGTGCGGCCATCGGCGAGGAGCGCTTCGGCATAGGCCAGCTTGCCGCGCCCCGTGGTCGGCGGATTGTCCTCGAACCAGGAGATGATGAAGGGGGCACTCAGCCCGGAATCGGCAATCTTCGATTCGGCCTCGGAGCGGATAAAGCTGTCGCGCGGCCAGTTGTCGAGTTCGTCCAGGGCGAGATTGAGTTCCAGGAAGGTGGCGCGTGGATTGCTCAGCACGGTGCGCCATAACAGCACGCTGCGCGCCGCCGTATCGCTCAGGCGCAGGCGGATATCGGCCACCTGTTCCCAGTCCTCGTCATCAGCCGCGTCCAGCCCCTGGCGAAACAGGTTGAAATCCGCATCGCTGAGATAGGTGGAATAATTCTGCGGCTCGGGCCGCATACGTGGCGTCGGCGCCTGTGCCTGCGCGGGCAGGGCGAGCCCGAGCGACAGAAAGGCTGGCAGCAACACCGCCGATAAACAACGCATGATCATAGGTCGCAACTCGGATCCTGAGGGATGAACCCGTCCATCATCCTCCCGAACAGCCCTCACTGTCCAGTCTTGTTGAGAAAGCTTGGCCGCGCGCGGTGCCACCTTTATGGTCGCCCGCTTGCAATCCGGATTTCGGGACCAACAAAACATGTTCAAGGGCTCCATCACCGCGCTCGTCACACCGTTCAAGAATGGTGCCGTCGACGAGGCCAATGTAATCGAACTGTGTGAACGCCAGATTTCGGCCGGCACGCACGGCGTGGTTCCGTGTGGCACGACAGGCGAATCCGCCACGCTGACCTTCGAAGAGCACATGCGCGTGATCGAGCTGGTGGTGCAGGCTTCAGCCGGCCGCGTGCCGGTGATCGCCGGCACCGGATCGAACTCGACGGCTGTCGCTATCCAGAACCAGGCCCGCGCCAAGACGCTCGGTGTCGATGCCGGCCTGGTCGTGGCGCCGTATTACAACAAGCCCAATGCCGAAGGCCTGTACCAGCACTACAAGGCGATCAATGACGCCGTCGATCTGCCGATCATTGTTTACAACGTACCCGGCCGCACCGTGGTCGATATCGGCGTTGCGACGGTGGCGCGCATTGCCGGCCTGTCAAATGTCGTCGGGATCAAGGATGCCAGCGCTGATCTGTCGCGGGTCTCCGACCATCAGCGGCTGATTGGCGCGAATTTCATCCAGCTCTCCGGCGATGACCCGACGGCGCTCGGTTTCAATGCCAGCGGCGGTACCGGCGCGATCTCCGTCACGTCCAATGTGGCACCGGAACTGTGCGCGCAGTTCCAGAATGCGACACTGAACGGCGACTGGGATACGGCGCGCGCGCTCAATGACCGGCTGACGCCGCTTCACCACGCCCTGTTCTCGTCCGCCAGCCCCGGGCCGACCAAATATGCCATGAGCCTGCTCGGCGTTACCGGCCTGGAAATGCGCCTGCCGCTGACCGAGCCGGACGAGGCCTCGAAGCGGGCCGTGCGTGAGGCGATGGCAATTGCCGGATTGCTGGATCGGTCATGAGCAAGCCCGATACGCGGCCGATCGCGCTCAATCGCCGCGCCCGTTATGATTACGAGATCGAGGACAGTTTCGAGGCCGGCATCATGCTGATGGGCTCGGAGGTCAAGTCCCTGCGCCTCGGTCATGCCAATATCGCCGAATCCTATGTCAGCCCGGAAAATGACGGTCTGTGGCTGATCAATGCCGATATTCCGCAATACGCCCCGGCCAACCGCTTCAATCACGAGCCCCGGCGCCATCGCAAGCTTCTGCTGAAGAAGCGCGAGATCAACCGCCTTGTCGGGGCTGTGACCCGCGAGGGGCGCACCATCATCGCGCTGAAGCTCTATTTCAATGATCGCGGCATCGCCAAGCTCGAGATCGGTCTCGCCAAGGGCAAGAAGAACATCGACAAGCGCCAGACGATCAAGGATCGCGAGTGGAACAAGCAGAAGTCACGCCTGATGAAGGATCACGGGTAGCATCCGCCCCTGCGCGACTGGCCTCAGTCTTCAGCCACTGCGGCAAAGCGATCACGATAGGCTTGTGGCGTGACGCCCATGAGCCTTGAGAAACTGCGGCGCATGCGCTCGTCATTGCCGAAGCCGCAGGCCGCCGCGATCGTCTTGATGCTCAGCTTGACATCTTCCAGCATCACCCGGGCCGCATCGACGCGGAATTGTTCGACGGCGCGGGCCGGGGTGTGGCCGGTTTCGCGGATATACAGCCGGGCGAAATTGCGCGCGCTCATGCCGGAGCGTTCGGCCAGGGCCTCGATGCGCAGATCGGCCGTGAGGTTTTCGCGCATCCAGAAATGCAGGGCGTCGAAACGGCCGCTGGCCGAGCGGGTCTGTTCCTTCAGCGCTTCGCTGAATTGCGACTGGCCGCCGGGACGTTTGACATAGACCAGCAGATTGCGCGCCAGTTCCAGCGCGGCTTCGCGGCCATGATCCGCCTCGACCATGGCCAGCGCCAGATCGATGCCGGCGGTGACGCCGGCCGAGGTCCACACGCCGTCATCCTCGATATAGATCGGGTCGGGATCAATCTCCGCCTTGGGGCAGGATTCAGCCAGCTGGTCGCAATCGCGCCAATGGGTCACGGCGCGGCGACCATCGAGCAGGCCGGCGGCGCCAAGCAGGAAGGCGCCGGTGCAGGTCGAGGCGATGCGGCCGCATTTCTGCGTCGCGCGCAGCAATGAAGCCACCAGGCGATTATCGCGGCTGGCGGCATGGACGCCGTCGCCGCCGCACACGATCAGGGTATCATTCTCGTCCAGCCCGACCCCGGCAACGCGGCGTGTATTCAGCAGGATACCGGTATCGGTTTTCACCGGGCCGCCATGATAGGAGGCGAGGGTGGTGGTGTAGGCCTCATAGCCGAGCACATGATTGGCGTCGGAAAAGACCTGTAGCGGACCGGTCGCGTCGAGCAGCTTCACCCCTTCGAAGATGAAGAAGGCCATGTGACGTTCGATCAGGGGCGTTGTGGCAGAAAAAGTAGGCATGTTGTCATTTGTGCCATCAGTGGATGCGAATAGCCAGAGGCATCTGCCAGCGCGTCAGGAAGGATGCCGGAATGAACAGGCTAACCAGCAAGGATGTCATAAATGCGAACTGCCCCTGGTCGGGTGAACCGGTCAGCGCGTCGGCCCTGACTCGCTATCGCGGCCATGTGGTCGGCTTCTGCAATCCCGGCTGCCGCGACCGCTTCGAGGCGGCAACGAGCCTGTTCGATTCAAGGATTGAAGCCTTGGCAGAAAATGATGGTCGATCCGGATAGGCACGCGGGAGTATTAGCCCCGGCAGGGCGTTAACCATATTTCCACAGCTGGCTGATTAGCGCGATTGCCCGTCGAGATGGGCGCGAATGTCGGCGAAGACCGCATTGAACATCGGCTCGGTCAGGCGGCCGGTATTGGTGTTGTAGCGGGAGCAATGATAGCTGCTGAACAGGCGCACCGGACCCTGTGGGGCCGCGATGTCGGTGGCGGCGGCATGGCCGAAGGGCGCGCTCGCCAGGCGGTGGCCGAGGGCGCGCAAGGTGTTGTCGTGGGCGATCTTGCCGAGGGCGAGAATGGTGGTCAGCCGGGGCAGGGATGCGATCCGCGCTGTCAGGAAGGGCCGGCAGGCATTGGCCTCGGCGCCGACCGGCTTGTTCTCCGGCGGTACACAGCGCACCGCATTGGTGATCATCACATCCTCCAGCTCCAGCCCGTCATCGGCGGATGAGGCATAGGTGCCGCGGGTGAAACCGTGGGCGCCGAGGGTGGCATAGAGCAGGTCGCCGGCCCAGTCGCCGGTGAAGGGGCGTCCGGTGCGGTTGGCGCCGCGCAGGCCCGGCGCCAGTCCCACGATCAGCAGGCGTGCATTGTCCGGACCGAAGGAGCCGACCGGGGCGTTGTGCCAGTCGGGGTAAAGCCCGGCATTGCGCGCACGGAAATCGACCAGGCGCGGGCAGAGCGGGCAATCGAGGGCCGGTTCCGGCGGCGTGCTCATATCGTGTCTTCCACGCGGCTGTCGGGCCGGCCGATCATTTGCTGCAGATCCAGCAATTCGATGAAATCATCGGCCTGCCGGCGCAGCTCGGTGGCGATCATGGGTGGTTTGGTCTTCATCGAGGAGACGACGCTGACACGCACGCCGCGGCGCCGGGCCGCCGCGATGGCCGGGCAGAAATCGCCATCGCCGGTAAACAGGATGATGTGCTGGAGATAATCGGCCGCATCGATCATGTCGACGGCGAGCTCGAGATCCATATCCCCTTTCACGCGGCGATTGCCGTCGGCATCGGTGAATTCCTTGGCCGGCTTGGTGACGACGTGGAAGCCATTATAGTCGAGCCAGTCGACCAGCGGGCGTAGCGGATTGTATTCTTCGTGCTCGAGCAGGGCGGTGTAGTAATTGGCCCGGATCAACCGGCCGCGCTTGCGAAATTCTGCGAGAAGGCGTTTGAAGTCGATATCGAAACCGAGCGCCTTGGTGGTCGCGAACAGATTGGCGCCATCGATGAAAAGGCCGATGCGCTCATCGGGATAAAAGGTCATTGGATAAATATCCTCTGAGACATGCATGAATGAAACCATGAAAACATCCCCGATTTATATCGCGCTTGGCGCCAATCTTCCATCGGCAGGACGCAGCCCGGCCGAGACACTGGCGCGCGCCCTCGAGGCGCTGGAAGCGCGCGGTGTGGCCGTGGTGGCGCGCTCGTCCGACTGGCACAGCCCGGCCTGGCCCGACCCGTCGGCGCCGGCCTATGTCAATGCCGTCGCCGAGGTCGCGACCGGGCTGGGGCCGCGCGCACTGCTGGATCAATTGCACGAGGTCGAGGCCGAGTTTGGCCGTGTGCGCCATATCCGCTGGGAAGCGCGTGTGCTCGATCTCGATCTGCTCGATTATTGCGGCGAGCGCTGCACCGACGAGGCCGGCATGGAGGTGCCGCATCCGCGCATGACCGACCGCGCCTTCGTGCTCCTGCCGCTGGCGGAAATTGCGCCGGACTGGCGCGAGCCGGAAACCGGGCGCGCAATTGCCGATCTGATCGCAGCCCTGCTGCCGGAAGATGTGGCGGCGACCATACGATTGTGAGCCTTGGCCGAGGAATTTGACGATGAGCGCTGATGGGATCAGGAAATCAACGGCCTTCTGGCGGATGTGGGCATTCGCGGTGATCGGCTCGGTGCCGGTCTTGTTCGTCAAATATGCCGGGCTTGCGGGCGGCTGGTTCGACTGGGTGTTGTTTGCTTGGGTCGGGGTCTTTGGAGTGCTCGCATTGCGGACGTGTTGCGAAAATTGCGGCGTCCGGGTGTTGCGATACGACAAGGAGGGTGCCGGGTTGATCGATATCCGCGGTTTGATCGCTTGGCGCGAATGTCCAAAATGCGGAATTTCCCGGGGCGGGCGATAACCCGGCAAACCGTCTGGTATTCGCAAAGCCGGTTCGATTGAGTGTTGGAGACCCGCAAGCTGCACACCACGCTGCGCTGAGCGCGCACAGCCCTTGCCAGATGCGGGCCGGACCGATAGGACACGCGGTTCAAACTGCAGCGCTTGTTCAAGGAGATCGCGCGTATGGCCCGCGTCACCGTCGAAGATTGCATCGATAAGATCCCTAACCGTTTTCGCCTGGTTCTCCTGGCAGCGCACCGTGCGCGGAATATTTCCGCCGGTTCCGCGCTGACGATTGAGCGCGACAACGACAAGAACCCCGTCGTCTCCCTGCGCGAAATCGCTGATGAGACCCTCGATCTCGACGTCCTCCGTGAGAGCCTTATCAATGGCTTGCAGCGCGTTCTGCCGAGCGAAGACGAGGAAGAGGCCCGCAAGGCCGAAGGTCGCCAGGAATTCGAAGCCCTGCCGGCTCCGCCTGTCGAGCTCGACGAAGCGGAAATGCTCAAGGCCCTGCAAAACGATCGGGACGGCGCGCCTGACGGCCGCCTGTAACGCGCCTTGACTGCCGGGGCGACGTCATCTGATACGGTTTCGCCGCCGCCCATACCGAGCGCGGACGAGCTGATTGAGCGGATTCGGAAGTATTTTCCGACCGTCGATGCTGATTTCGTGCGCCTGGCCTATGATTTTGCCGAAGAAGCCCACCGGCCGCAGCGCCGGCAATCGGGCGAGCCCTATTTCGGGCATGTCGTGGCCGTGGCGATGATCCTTGCCGAATTGCGCATGGACGTCGCGACCGTCTGTACCGGCCTGCTGCACGATACCGTCGAGGATACGCCCGCCACCCTGGTCGAGCTGGAGGAGCTGTTCGGTTCCGAAGTCGCGCTGCTGGTCGATGGCGTCACCAAGCTGGGTCAGATGGAGTTGCGCTCCAAGCGCACCAAGCAGGCGGAAAACCTGCAAAAGCTCGTCGTCGCGATTTCCTCCGATGTCCGCGTCCTGATCGTCAAACTCAGCGACCGCCTGCACAATATGCGCACGCTCGGCGCCATCCCGCGGCCGGAAAAGCGCGAACGCATTGCCCGCGAGACGCTGGAAATCTACGCCCCGCTGGCGCGCCGTATCGGTATCAACCGGGTGTGTGTCGAGCTGGAAGACCTCGCCTTCAAGCACATCAATCCCGCCGCCCACGAATCGATCACCCGGCGTCTGCAATTGCTGCGTGACCAGCACTCCGTCGAGGTTTCCACCGTTTCCGGTGTGATTACCGACAAGCTGGCCGCAGCCGGCATTGATGCCCGCGTCTTCGGACGCCAGAAGCGGCCCTATTCGATCTGGCGCAAGCTGGAGCGCAAGGGCACGACCTTTGACGATATCGCCGACATCTATGCCTTCCGCGTGATCGTCGATCAGCCCGATGACTGCTACCGCGCCCTCGGCGTGATTCACCAGGCCTGGCGCAGCGTGCCGGAACGGTTTCGCGATTTCATCTCCGTGCCCAAGCCGAACAATTACCGCTCGCTGCACACCACGGTGATCGGCCCCAACAGCGTGCGCATCGAATTGCAGATCCGCACCGAGGAGATGGAAGCGGTTGCCGAGGACGGCGTGGCGGCGCACTGGCGCTACAAGGACAGCACCTACCGCTATGATCCGGCCGCGGCCAAGGCCGCCGGTGGCGACCCGCTCGAGCGACTGCGTCCCTTTGTGGAAATCCTCAACCAGGGCGGTGATCCCGATGAATTCCTCGAGCACGCCAAGCTCGAGATGTTTGCCGACCAGGTCTATTGCTTCACGCCGAAGGGCGACCTGATTGCCCTGCCGTCCGGCGCGACACCACTCGATTTTGCCTATGCCGTCCATACCGAGCTCGGCCACACCACGGTCGCGGCCAAGGTCAATGGACGCGAGCGGCCGCTGCGGACCGAGTTGCACAATGGCGATGTCGTGCAGATCGTCAAAGGCGGCGTGCGCCAGCCTCCGCAGGGCTGGGAGAACCTCGCCATTACCGGCCGAGCCCGCGCCGCGATCCGCCGCCTGATCCGCGAATCCGAACGCGAGGAATTCTGCCGCATCGGCAAGATCATGGCCGAGCACGCCTTCCGCCGCGAGAACCGGGCCCTGGTCGAGAAGGATCTGACCGAGGCGATCAGCCGGCTTGAGCTGAAGGATGTCGAAGGCCTGTATGAAGCGCTCGGGCGTGGCCGCATCACCTCGACCGGCCTGCTCAACGCCGTCTTCCCCGGCCGTCTCGACGATCGCGGCGAGGCCGTCGAGCGCGATCTGATCGAGGACAAGAAGGCGCGGCTCTATGTGCGCGGCCGCGGTCTGACGCCAGGCGTGACGCTGCATTTTGCCGAATGCTGTTCGCCCTTGCCCGGTGACCGCATCGTCGGCCTGCTCATCCCCGAGCACGGCATCGAGATCCATACGATCGATTGCGAACGTCTCGCCCAGTTCGAGGGTGACGACACCGACAAATGGCTCGACCTGGTCTGGACCGATGAGGCTGGCGCCAATGCCGTCTCGATGGCCCGTATCAAGGCCGTGATGCACAATGAACCCGGCGCCCTGGCCGAGATCGCCAAAACCGTCGGCGAGAATCGCGGCAATATCGCCAATGTGAAAACCTACAAGCGGGCCGCCGATTTCTTCGAGATGGAATTCGACATCGAAGTGATCGACACCCGCCACCTGGCCAATGTCCTGGCCGCGATCCGGATGTGCTCATCCGTGGTGTCAGCGGAGCGGATGCGGGCCGAGGCCGAGGAGCAGGAAGAATGACACGCGACGAAGTCCTCAATGAATTCCGCGCCTCCGGGGCCCTGCTTGAGGGGCATTTCATCCTCTCCTCCGGCCTGCGCAGCGCCGTCTTCCTGCAAAAGGCGAAAGTCTTTGCCGATCCCGAACGCACCGCGCGCCTGTGCAAGGCGCTGGCGGACAAGGTGAGGGCGGAACTCACCGAACAGCCGACCATCATCGTCTCGCCGGCCGTCGGCGGGATTGTGCCCGGCTATGAAACGGCACGGCAGATGGGGCTCAAGGCGCTTTATGTCGAGCGCGAGAATGGCGAGTTCACCCTGCGCCGCGGTTTCGAGCTCGGCCCGGAAGATCGCGTGCTGGTGGTCGAGGATATCGTCAGCACCGGCCTGTCCTCGCGCGAATGCATCGAGGCGATCCAGGCGACCGGCGCGACCGTGATTGCCGAGGCCTGCCTGGTCGACCGTTCCGGCGGCGAGGCCGATGTCGGCGTGCCGCTGATCGCGCTGACGCAATACAAGGTGCCCGCCTATCCGGCCGACCAGCTGCCGCCCGAACTGGCCGCCATCCCGGCGATCAAGCCCGGCAGCCGGGGTCTGGCCTGATGCTTCGCCTGGGCGTCAATATCGATCATGTCGCCACCATCCGTAATGCGCGCGGGGGCATGCATCCCGATCCGGTGCGCGCCGCGCGCCAGGCCGCCGAGAGCGGCGCTGACGGCATCACGGCACATCTGCGCGAGGATCGCCGCCATATCACCGACAGCGATATCGACCGGCTGATGGCCGAGATCGACCTGCCGCTCAATCTGGAAATGGCCGCGACGCCGGAAATGCTCGAGATTGCCCTGCGTCACAAGCCGCATGCCGTCTGCCTGGTGCCGGAAAAGCGCGAGGAGCGCACCACAGAGGGCGGGCTCGATATCGCCGCCGGCCATAATCATCTCGCCCCCTATGTGCGCCAGCTCGATGAGGCCGGCATTCGGGTCTCCCTCTTCATCGAGGCCGACCCGGTCCAGATCGCCGTCGCCGAGGCGATGGGCGCCAGCGTGATCGAGCTGCATACCGGCGCCTATTGCGAAGCCGCCGCGCGCGGCGACACCGAAGCGGTGGCCGGGCATCTGGAATTGCTCAAGATCGGCGCCTCGGAAGCCTTCCGCCGCGGCCTGGAAGTCCATGCCGGCCACGGCCTGACCTATGACACCGTGAAGCCGATCGCGGCGATCCCGGAATTGCTCGAGCTGAATATCGGCCATTTCCTGATCGGCGAAGCGATTTTCCGTGGGCTGCGCGAAGCTGTGACGACGATGCGCGGGCTGATCGCGGAAGCGCGTGACGAGGCAGGCATTGTGACATGATCATCGGTCTCGGTTCCGACCTGATGGATATCCGCCGCATCGAGCGTTCGCTCGAGCGCTTTGGCGACCGTTTCGTGCAGCGCGTGTTTACCGAGGTCGAGCAGGCCAAATCCGAAGCGCGCCGTATGCGCGCTGCCAGCTATGCCAAGCGCTTCGCGGCCAAGGAGGCTGGCGCCAAGGCGCTCGGCACCGGGATTGCGCGCGGTGTGTCCTGGAAGGAAATCGGCGTCATCAATCTGCCCGGCGGCAAGCCGACCCTGGCCTTCACCGGCCGCGCGCTGGAGCGCCTGATCGCATTGACGCCCCAGGGAATGGAAGCCCATGCCCATATCACCATCACCGATGACCACCCCTATGCCCAGGCCTTCGTGGTGATCGAGGCGCGTTTGATTGGGTCGGCCCATGGTTGATCCGACCGCTGATCTCGAGGCCCGCATCGGCTATGTCTTCAAGGACAGAAAGCTGATCGAGCGGGCGCTGACCCATTCCAGTTTTGGCGATGGCCGTCCCGGATTTCGAAGCTATGAGCGGCTGGAATTTCTCGGCGACCGCGTGCTCGGCCTGATGACGGCGGAGGCCCTGTTTCGCGCCTTCGATACCGCGTCCGAGGGCGCGCTGGCACCGCGGCTCAATGCGCTGGTGCGCAAGGAGACCTGCGCCGATGTCGCCCGCGCCATCGATCTCGGCTCGGCCCTGCGCATGGGGCGCTCGGAGGAGAAGAGCGGCGGCCGCGCCAAGACCTCCATCCTGGGCGATGCCTGCGAGGCGCTGATGGCGGCGCTCTATCTCGATGGCGGCCGGCCTTGCGTGCAGGCGTTTTACGACGCCCACTGGTCGGACAAGCTTGAAGCCTTGAAGCAGAAGCCGCGCGACGCCAAATCCATGTTGCAGGAATGGGCCGCCAAGGCGGGCCATGCCGCGCCGCGTTACCAGCTCACCGGGCGCTCCGGCCCCGATCACCGCCCGGTCTTTACCGTCCAGGTCACAATTTCACCGCTTGAGCCGGCTATCGGCGAGGGCGGTACCAAACAGGCGGCCGAACGCGCCGCCGCAAAAAACCTGTTGAACAGAGAGGGCCATGATGTCGGCTGAACCTGAAACCCGATTTGGCTTTGCCGCCGTAATCGGTTCCCCCAATGCCGGCAAGTCGACCCTGGTCAATGCGCTCGTCGGCGCCAAGATTTCCATCGTCACCCACAAGGTGCAGACGACGCGCTTTGCCGTGCGCGGCGTGGCGATCGAGGAGAAGACGCAGATCTGCCTGGTGGACACCCCCGGCGTTTTCGCCCCGAAGAACCGGCTCGACAAGGCCATGGTCCGTGCCGCCTGGAGCGGTGCCGATGATGCCGATTGCATCGTGCATGTCATCGATGTCGGCGCGCGCGACCGCATCGAACAGGGCCATGGCAAGCCGGGCGACCGGCTGATGGTCGATGATGATGACCGCGTCATGGAAGGCCTCAAACTGGCCAATCGCCAGGCGACGCTGGTGCTCAACAAGATCGACACCATCGACAGCGACCATCTGCTCGCAATGTCGAAAGAGCTTTATGACACCGGCATTTACTCCGACGTCTTCATGATTTCTGCCAAGAAGGGTTTCGGCGTTCCGCTGCTGAAAGCGCATCTGGCGACGCTGATGCCGGAAGGCGTCTGGCATTATCCCGAAGACCAGATCGCCGATCTGCCGCAGCGCCTTCTGGCCGCCGAGATCACCCGCGAAAAACTCTATCTGCGCCTGCACGAGGAATTGCCCTATTCCTCCATGGTCGAGACCGAGAGCTGGAAAAAGCTGCGCGACGGTTCCGTGCGCGTCGAGCAATCCATCATCATCGAGCGCGACAGCCAGAAGCCCATCGTCCTCGGCAAGCATGGCTCCGCAGTCAAGGCGATCGGCGAGGCGGCCCGGCGCGAACTCGAGGAAATGCTCGGTTGCCGCGTCCACCTCTTCATCAATGTGAAGGTCGACCCGCGCTGGATGGCGCGGCGTTCGCACTTCTCCGATGTCGGACTTGATTTCGATGCCTAGGCTGGTGATGCCTGAGGGCCATGATGGAATGGTCTGATAGCGGCATTGTCCTGGCGGTTCGGCCGCACGGGGAGACCAGCGCGATCATCGAGGTGCTGACGGCGGAAAATGGCCGCCATGCCGGCCTCGTGCGCGGCGGGCGTTCGCGCACCATGCGGCCGGTGCTGCAGCCGGGCAATCGTGTCGCCGTCACCTGGCGCGCGCGGCTGGCCGATCATCTGGGCTCGTTTACCGTTGAGGCCGAGCATCTGGGGGCCGGCGCCGTGATGGAAGACCGTGCAGCGCTGGCCGGGCTCAATTCCGCCTGCGCCGTCGCGGTGATGGCCTTGCCCGAGCGCGAGGCGCACAGACAGGTCTATGAGGGCTTCGGCGTCTTCCTGGCGGCGCTGGACAATCCCGATGTCTGGCCGGCGCTCTATGTCAGCTGGGAGGCGGGGCTGCTCGCCGATCTTGGCTACGGCCTCGATCTCGACAGCTGCGCCGTCACCGGCGTTGTCGAGGATCTCACCCATGTCAGCCCGCGCACCGGCCGCGCCGTCTGCCGCGAAGAGGCCGCGCCCTACCTGGCCAAGCTCCTGGAAATCCCCGGCTTCATGCAGGGTTCCGGCACGATCGAGCCCGGCGATATCGCCATGGGCCTGGCCCTGACCGGTTATTTCATCGACCGCCGCGTGCTCTGGCCGATCGACAGGCAATTGCCCGAAGCGCGCACCCGCATGATCGCCGAGCTGGAGCGGGTGGGGCGGCTTTAGCGGTGCGTGGCAAGCCGGCTCTGGCTTCGTCCTGACCTGTCTGGACATTGTTTGGCCTGTCTCCATGACGCCCGTCTTGCCAATCAATTGCCCGTAATTAAGTTGATCTACAAGCGGTTGCGCTTCACCTCTCCGGGCTTCTTGGGAGGACGATTTTATGAAATTTTTGAACAAGGTGAGTGGGATTGCCATTGCTGCAATGGCCGTGGCACAGACCCCGGCCTGGGCGCAGGACGCGATTGATGCCGCTGAACGCGATGCGGCTGTTACGGCCCTGGCCCAGGTGATTGAAGACGAATTCTTCGATGTGGAACGCGCTGCGATCATCGCATCCGGGATGCGGACCGCCGAAGACAACGGGGCTTTCGATGACGCCGCCACCGCCCAGGCCCTGGCCGAAGCACTGACGGCACATCTGCACGAGCAGGACCGCCATTTCTCCGTTCGCTATATCGGGCGGCAAGCCGCGGCAGCGCAATTGGCGCGCAGGACATCAGAGGATAGTGCCGCGCGCGATGCGGCCAATGCCGAGCAAGTGGCTCGGATGGCCCGGAGCAATTTCGCCTTCGATGCGGTGGAGATCCTGCCCGGCAATATCGGTTATATCGAGCTGCGCGGTTTCGCACCGATTGACCCGGCCGAGCCGACGGCGCGCGCTGCGCTCGAATTTGTCGCCCATACCGACGCGGTCATATTCGACCTGCGCGAGAATGGCGGCGGCGACCCGACCATGGTGCAGTATCTCATCAGCCATTTCCTCGAACCGGGTGGCGAGACGCTGATCAATACCTTCGTGTCGCGCGATTACGAATATCCGAACCAGATGTGGTCCTTGCCCAGCCATCCGGCGGGCAATCGTCCTGACGTGCCCGTCTATGTGCTGACCAGCGGCGATACCGCATCGGCCGGGGAGGCTTTCTCCTACCACCTCCAGGCCATGGAACGCGGCACTCTGGTGGGCGAAACCACCTATGGCGCGGGCAATCCGGGCGGTGTTCAGATTGTCCCGGAAGGCTACGGGGTTTTCGTCTCGACCGGCTCTGCCCGCAATCCGATCACCGGCACCAATTGGGAAGGCACCGGCGTCACACCCGATATCGAAATCGATGCCGACCAGGCCCTCGACCGGGCCCTGATGGAGGCCTATGGCGCGCTTGAGCAGCAGACGGAGGATGAGGATCGCCGCCGCGAGCTGGGCTGGATGCGTGAGGCGCTTGAGGTAGCACAAAATCCGGTCGTCCTGTCGGAGGCAGAACTGGCCCGCTATGCCGGCGATTTCGGGCCGCGTGATGTCCGCGTCGAGAATGGTGGGCTGGTCTATCAGCGCGAGGGCCGCGACCCGGTTCCGCTCATCGCCCTGGGCGATCACCGGTTCAAATTCGCCGATGATGAGTCCTATCGCCTCGTCTTCCAGCTGGACCGCCGCGGGCGGGTGGAAGCGCTGGAATTGCAACTTCTTGACGGCCGGACCGAGTTCAATCCAGTCGTTCGCTAATCCGGTGGAGGGGGCGGGGTTTGGACCCCGCCCTGTAAGCGGGCTAGAATCAACCGTTGAAAAGCCGGGCTCAGGCCCGGTTTTCTTCAATCCACCTGCGGTGGCCGAGGAGGAGCTGGTGGGACCGGTTGGGGGCGTGGCGATAATATTTCCCTGCGACCGGCCGCTTTTTGAGGCATTGTCCGGAGCCGCCCAATCGGGGTGGGGGGAGACTGGCATGGGCAATGAGCGCGTCATCGAGAAGATACGGGAATGCCGCGATGTCGCGAAACTGAGGATCTGGAAGGAAAACGCGCAGCGGCATGGGGCCGATGATGTTGAGCGCGCCGCCTTTGCACAGCTTGTTTCGGTGATGCCGGAGGCCGCGTCTGGGACACTGGATCATGCGCTCTGGCAGACCGTCCATACGATCGAAGAAATGCGGCGGGAAGAGCGCGGGAAGTCATCGCCGATGCATCGTACCCGACCAAAAATAAAGCGAGTTGGGGTGAAGCAGACGCTGATCGATTGGGCACTTGGTCCAAAGGAGACAGATGAGTTCTCGATCCTGCTTGATCGGGGGATGCTCCATCTGGCCGGTGAGGCAATAGTGTTGAGGTTCCCCGACCAGTTCGAGCCTAACGTCCTCGCTGCGGCGCGCTCGCGATTCGAGAAGAAAGGGATGACTGTCGCTGAGATCCAGGCGCTGATCGACTGGCGGGGATAATCGGCCTTCTGCAACCAGCGCGTTGTCAACCTACGGCCGGCCTCGCGGCTTTCCCCACAGCTATTCCTGCGCCCCGTCCCTGTCCCACAAGCCAATCGCCCTATACTGAAGCCCACGAATCACGAGGCGCAGTTCCATGGGCGATAATTTCGATCCTGATGCCGGTCATATCATCGAGGAACCCTTCGATGAGGCGCTGTCCAAGCGCTATCTGGCCTATGCCCTGTCGACGATCACCCAGCGGGCCCTGCCTGATGCCCGCGACGGTCTGAAGCCGGTCCACCGGCGGCTCTTGCACGCGATGCGCGAGCTGAAGCTGAACCCGGATTCGGCGTTCAAGAAATCGGCCCGCATCGTCGGTGATGTAATCGGTAAATATCACCCCCATGGTGACCAGTCGGTCTATGAGGCGCTGGTGCGTCTGGCCCAGGATTTTGCCTCGCGCTATCCGCTGGTCGAGGGTCAGGGCAATTTCGGCAATATTGACGGCGATAGCGCCGCCGCCATGCGTTATACCGAGACCCGCCTGACCAAGGCGGCCGAGCTCCTCCTGCAGGATATCGAGCACGGCACGGTCGATTTCGAGGAGACCTATGACGGCTCCGAACGCGAACCGCTCGTCCTGCCAGGCGCTTTCCCGAACCTGCTCGCCAATGGCTCGACCGGCATCGCCGTCGGCATGGCGACCTCGATCCCGCCGCACAATGCTTACGAGCTGTGCCGCGCTGCGCGGCATCTGATCAAGAAGCCCGACGCGGAAACTGTCGACCTGCTGAAATTCGTGAAGGGTCCCGACCTGCCGACCGGCGGCATCATCGTCGAGCCGGAAGCGGCGATCCGCGAGGCCTATGAGACCGGGCGCGGTGGTTTCCGGGTGCGGGCAAAATGGGAGATCGAGGATGTCGGGCGCGGCATGTGGCGCATCGTCATCACCGAAATTCCGTATCTGGTGCAGAAATCCAAACTGGTCGAGCGCATTGCCCTGATGATGGAGGCCAAGCGCCTGCCGCTGCTCGAAGACGTGCTCGACGAGAGCGCCGAGGATATCCGCCTCGTGCTGGAGCCGAAGAGCAAGCTGGTTGATCCGGAACTCCTGATGGAGTCGGTGTTCAAGCTGACCGATCTGGAAAACCGTTTCCCGCTCAATCTCAATGTGCTCGATCCGACCGGCACGCCGCGGGTGATGAGCCTGAAGGATGCGCTCAAGATCTGGGTCGAGCACCGGCGCGAGGTCGTCGTGCGACGGGCCGAGACGCGGCTGGCCAAGGTCGAGGACCGGCTGGAAGTGCTGGCCGGCTATCTCATCGTCTATGCCGATCTGGACGAGGTGATCCGCATCATCCGCTTCGAGGACAAGCCCAAAGACAAGCTGATGTCGACCTTCGAGCTGTCGGAACGGCAGGCCGAAGCCATTCTCAACATGCGGCTGCGCAGCTTGCGCAAGCTGGAAGAGCTGGAAATCCGCAAGGAAGACGACAATCTGCGCGGCGAACGCCAGAGCCTGGCCGACCTGATCGCCTCGACCGAGCTGCAATGGGCCAAGGTCGATGGCGAGATCGCCGAGGTCGAGAAATTCTACGGCCCGAAGACCGCGATCGGTGCCCGCCGCACCGTGTTCGCCGATGCACCGCTGGTCGCTGCCGAGACCTCGATCGAGGCCTTCATCGTGCGCGAACCGATCACGGCCGTGCTCTCCGAGCGTGGTTGGGTGAGGGCGCTCAAGGGGCACAGCTCCGACGTCACCGAGCTGAAATTCAAGGAAGGCGACCGCTCTGCCTTCGCCGTCAAATGCGAGACCACCGACAAGCTGTTGATGTTCGCCACGGACGGAAAATTCTACACGCTCGACGCCAACAAGCTGCCCGGTGGCCGCGGCCATGGCGAGCCGGTGCGCCTGCATGTCGATCTGCCTGATGATGCCGCCCCGATCGGCCTGTTCAAATATGATCCCGAACGCACGCTGCTGATCGCCTCGGGCGAGGGGCATGGTTTCCGCGTCGAGGAGAAGGACTGCATGGCGGCCAAGAAGGGCGGCAAACAGATCCTCAACCTGGTCGAGGGCGACGAGGCCCTGTTGTGTATTCCGGCCATGGGCGACCAGGTCGCGGTGATCGGCGAGAACAAGAAAATGCTGGTCTTCCCGCTCGAGGAGATCTCGGTGATGACGCGCGGCAAGGGCGTGCGCCTGCTGGGCGGCAAGGGGGCCCGGGTGGCCGATGTCATGGTGTTCAGCGCCGAGGAGGGCCTCAGCTGGCTCGACGGCGCCGGCCGCCGTCACGCGCTCGACGACTGGAAGATGTGGTGCGGCAAGCGCGCCCAGGCGGGCAAGATGGCGCCGCGCGGTTTCCCGCGCAGCCTGCGCTTTGCACCGCGCGGCTCGGAATTCCTCGCTTCACAGGCGAAAGCTGAATAAATAGATTAGCGTATTGCGATTTTGGCCCATCTGGCCTGCCCGGGAGAATAAAGCATGGACTCGTCACTCATCATTTTTATCGTCGTCCTCGTTGTCGGCTTCATCCTGGTCGGTATCTACAACCGCCTTGTCGCCCTGCGGCAGACCTGCAACCAGGCCTGGGGCGATGTCGATGTCCAGCTCAAGCAGCGCCATGACGTCATTCCCAACCTGGTCGAGACCGTGAAGGGCTATGCCACCCACGAGACCGATACGCTGGAAAACGTCATCAAGGCCCGCCAGGCCGCGATTGTTGCGCCGAATGTGAAAGAGCTCGCCGGTGCGGAAAACATGCTCTCCGGCGCCCTGCGTCAGCTGTTCGCCCTGTCGGAAAGCTATCCGGACCTGAAGGCCAACCAGAACTTCATGCAGCTGCAGAGCGAATTGTCGGACCTGGAAAACAAGATCGCCGCCGCGCGCCGCTTCTTCAACAATGCCGTCGCCGAATTCAACACCGCGATCGAGCAATTCCCGGCGGTGCTGATGGCGAACATGTTCGGCTTTTCCAAGCGTGACTTCTTCGAAGTCGCCGAGGCCGAGCGTGCGGCACCCCAGGTCAAGTTCTAGGATCCTATCCCATGATGTTCGGGGCGGCAGGACTTCGCACCCATATCTGGAACAATAACCTCAAATCCATCCTGCTGCTGGCTGGCTTCCCGGTCCTGCTGACCCTGATCGGCTACGCCATCGCGCTCCTCGTGATCGCGATGACCGGGGAAGCCAGCTACATGACGGGCAAGGGCTATTACGGCGAGGCGACGCTCGGCCAGTCGATGATGGCGGCGGTCCATATCCTGCCTGAGATCGCCGTCTGGGCCCTGATCGGGGCGGGCATCTGGTTCATCATCGCCTGGTTCGGGCATCAGGCGATGATCAATGCGGCCACCGGCGCCAGTTCCGTCACCCGCAAGGATGAGCCGCGCCTCTACAACCTGCTTGAAAACCTGTGCATTTCCCGCGGCATGTCGGTGCCGAAAATGGCGATCATCGAAACGCCCGGCCTCAATGCCTATGCGTCCGGCCTCACCGAGGGCAATTACACCGTCACCGTCACGCGCGGGCTGATGCAGACCCTCAATGATGCCGAGCTGGAAGCCGTGCTGGCCCACGAGCTCTCCCATATCCGCCACAAGGATGTGCGCCTGCTGGTGATCGCCATCATCTTCGTCGGGATTATCTCATTCGCCGGCGAGATCGCCTTTCGCGGCATGCTGCATGGCGGCCTGCGCGCCAGCAGTCAGCTCGGCTCGCGCCGTGGCGGCGGCTCGCGCAATGGCGGCGCTTTGATCTTCATCGCCCTGGCCTGTATCGCCATCGCCTATATCCTGGCCATTCTGATCCGCTTTTCCCTGTCGCGCCGGCGCGAATACATGGCCGATGCCGGCGCCGTCGAACTGACGCGCAATCCCGATGCCATGATCTCGGCCCTGATGAAAATCTCCGGTCATTCCGAGGTTGGCGACGCGCCCGACGAGGTCCGCGAAATGTTCATCGAGAACCCGCATACGGGTTTCATGGGCGTGTTCGCGACGCACCCGCCGATCGAGAAGCGCATCGAGGCGCTGGTGGAGTTTGGCGGCGGCAAGCTGCCGCAGCGCATGTCGAGCGTGCCGCAGGTGTGAGGGGGCAACCGGCCGGGGCAGTGATGCCTCCCGCCTGCCGCGACGCTACCCTCGCCTGGCCTATTGCCGAAACAGGCAGAGTTTGTTTTTGTCCAGATCTCTCACATAGGCAGAGAAAAAGGGACCACGCTGATTGGGCTCACCCTCACAGCTGCCCCCGAGCTCAATCGCCAGTTTGTGCAGCCGCCGGACTTCCTCGTCGGACCCGACATCGAGTCCGAGCATTGTGCCATTACCGGGGGTCGCGGGCGCTTCGTTGAAGGGCAGGGCGACGGCGAATGCGAAGTCCGGGCCGAGCCAGTAGGTCATCCGCCCCTGCGGCAAGGCCGGCGCTACATCGGTTTGTGCGAACAGGACGTCGTAGAATTTCGTCGCTGCTTCCATATTGTTCGTACCAATGACGAAGTAACTCATTTTCATCTGTATCTCTCCTGCAGGCCCAGGCTGACTTGCCTGGTGACCAATCCAGGATATCGACAAATGCGACATTTAATGTCCTATTTGTTTCATGGCGGGCAGCAAATCGATCGACAGGCTCAGGCGGCTGGAGCTGCTGGCAGCGCGGCTGAAGCAGGATGAGTTCTGTACTGTGAAGGGTTTGGCCTCCGAGATGGGGGTCAGCGAGCGCACGATCACACGCGACCTGTTTTTGATGCGCGAGCAGGGCCTGCCGATCGACGCAGATCGCGGCCGTGGTGGTGGCGTGCGGCTGGATCGCAATTGGGGCGTCGGCCGCCTGAACCTGGCCTATCCGGAAGCCGTTGATCTGCTTATCAGCATCGAGGTCGCGCAGAAGATGGATTCGCCGCTGTTCCTCGCCAATCTGGCGTCGGTCCGGCGCCAGCTGGTGGCCTCCTTTTCGCCGGAGAAACGCAATAGGGTGAACCGTCTGAAATCCCGGATCCTGATCGGAGCCACGGCCTCAACCTATGTCCAGGCCGGTGTCGCCTCTCCGCCGAGGCGCCTGGTCCAGACGCTGCACCAGGCGTTTATCGATCAGGAGGTGCTGTCGATTCACTATCAGAGGGAAGATGGCGCGACTTCGGAGCGTCAGATCGAGCCGCACTATTTTCTGCTCAAATACCCTGTCTGGTACATCATCGCCATGGATCGTCTCCGGGATGGGCCGCGCACCTTCCGGTGCGACCGCATCTCCCGCGCCGCGTTGACCGGGGCGTCATTCAGCCTGTTGCCGAAGGAGGCTTTCGCGCAATCCCTGGAAGGGGATGATCTTCTGCTTTGAACCGGCCCCAACCGTTCGACGCACCGGGGGAATCTAGACCGCATCCTCGCTGTCTGCCGCTTCTTCCGTTTCCTCCACCTCCTCCTCCAGCAGCCCCGCAAAGGCCTCGCGGAAGATAAACCAGACCGAGGTGAAGAGCGCCGCGATCACCGGGCCGAGGATGATCCCGACGGCGCCGAACAGGCCGAGCCCGCCCAGGGTCGAGATCAACACCATCAGGTCTGACATTTTCGCGTCCTTGCCGACCAGGGCCGGCCGCAGGATATTGTCCGAGGTCGAGACCACGACGGCGCCCCAGACGGCCAGCGCGATGCCGGCAATGGGGTGACCCGAGGCGATGAGCCAGATCGCGGCGGGGCCCCAGATCAGGGGCGGGCCGATCATCGGGATGATAGAGAGCAGGGTGGCGACGGCCGCCCAGAAGATCGCGCCGGGCACACCGGCGGCGAACAGGCCGATCCCGGTCAGCGAACCTTGCACCAGCGCGATCAGGAAGGAGCCCTTCACCGTGGCGCGGATGGTGGAGATGGCGCGCTCGGCGAGCATTTCGCGATCTTCGCGCACCATCGGGATCAGGGCGACGGCCTTGCGGCCGGTCTCGCGCCCGGTCAGCAGGAAGAAGAACAGCGCATAGATCAGGATGAAGAGATTGAGCGCCGCGATCAGCACGCCGCCGGTGCCGGCCCGCAGGCTGGAGACGAGAATGCGTCCGACTGATCCGGCCAGCGATCCGATCTGGGTCGCGATTGTGGCCTGATACTGGATCATCTCATCGCGGAACGGCAGCCAGGCCGGCAGGCTGTCGAGCCCGTTCTCGCGGATCAGCGCCACCTGCTCCTGCACCCAGGGCGTCACCATGCCGGTCACTTCAATCGCCTGCTCCGCGACAACGCCCAGCAGGATGGAGGCGGGGATCACAAAGGCCAGCACCGAGCCGGTCACAAGCAGCCCGGCGGCGATCCCCTTGCGCCCGCCCAGCTTGGCACTGAGCCAGTCCTGCGGCGCCTGCAGGAAGAGCGTCAGCACCGCGGCGAGGAAGAGGGCCGCGAGATAATCGCGGATCATCCACAGGAAGATCCAGGAGACGACAAGTGCGAGGACGATGATGAAGCCGCGCTCGAGGGCGATTTTACGGATCGGGGTCATGGGGGCTCCTGGGGCGTTCGAGCATTGATACTAGCTCGCAGCGGGGATTCGCCAAGGGCCGGCGAGCTCGCACACCTCTTCCCTGATATTCTCCTTGTCATCCCGGACGGATGCCCCGCGCAGGCGGGGCGCAGATCCGGGACCTACCCGCTGCTCCAGCTGGTTTGACGGGTAGGTCCCGGATCTACGCCCGGATCGCTGCCGCGTCCGGGCATCCGTCCGGGATGACAAACGGGGGTGTGTTCGGGGAGGGCGTTGCGCCAGGCCCAGCCGCTACCCGTAGAGCCACTCTGGCAGAGCCGTCGCCAGCCACGGCAATAGCACCACCGCGCCGATCGCCAGTATCTGTATGATCACGAACGGGATCGCGCCGCGATAGATGGCGGCCGTCGTCACCGAAGGCGGGGCGACGCCGCGCAGGTAGAAGAGGGCGAAGCCGAAGGGCGGGGTGAGGAAGCTGGTCTGCAGGTTCATCGCCATCAGCACGCCCAGCCAGACCGGGTCGATCCCCATCATCAGCAGGATGGGCGCCACGATGGGCACGACCACGAAGGTGATCTCGATGAAGTCGAGGAAGAAGCCCAGCAGGAACATGACCAGCATGACCACGGCGAGGGCGCCATACTTGCCGCCGGGAACCGCCGAGAGGGCGTGCTGGACCACCAGGTCACCGCCGAGCTCGCGGAAGATCAGTGAGAACAGGGCCGCACCGATCAGGATCACGAACACCATGGCCGAGATATTGGCGGTCGAGGCCATGACATCATCAAGCACGCCGGAGCGTTTCAGGCGCAGAAGGCTCAGCGCCGCGCCGATCAGGGTGATGGCAACCAGCACGAAGGCGAGCAGGTTGGCGGCGGGACCGAGGTCGGCAATGTAGAGGCGCCGCTCCGCGCCGATATTGGCGACCAGAACCAGGGCAAACAAGCCGAGCAGGGCCGCGAGGCCGGCAAAGGCCACCAGCTGACCGGCCAGCGGGTTTCTGGCGGCGCCGGCATTGCGGGCACCGGCGATGAAGGTCGCGCCGACGGCGCCGACACCGGCGGCTTCGGTCGGAGTGGCCACGCCCGTCAGGATGGAGCCGAGCACGGCGGCCATCAGCGCCAGCGGTGGCAGCAGGGCGTGCAGCAGCTGACCCCAGTCGGTCGCGCCTTCGCTGGCCGGCGCGGCGGGCGCGTCGCCGGGGCGGAAGATCGCGATGCCGACCTGATAGAGAATATACATCCCCACCAGGATGAGCCCGGGGATGAGGGCGCCGGCGAACAAGTCGCCGACCGAGACGATGTCGGGCGAGAAAATGCCCTGCGAGCGCTGGGCTTCCTGATAGGCATTGGAGATCTGGTCGCCGAGCAGGACGAGCACGATGGAGGGCGGGATAATCTGGCCCAGCGTGCCCGAGGCGGCGATCGAGCCGGCGGCCAGCTCGGGCGAATAGCCGCGCTTGAGCATGGTCGGCAGGGACAAGAGCCCCATCGTCACCACGGTGGCGCCGACAATGCCGGTCGAGGCGGCCAGCAGTGCGCCGACGATGACGACGGAAATCCCGAGCCCGCCGCGCATGGTGCCGAACAGCGCCCCCATGGCCTCGAGCAATTCCTCGGCGATGCGTGATTTTTCCAGCATCACGCCCATGAAGACAAACAGCGGCACGGCGACGAGGATGGAACGGTCCATCTCCATCAGATTGCCGTAGATGCGCTGCGGGAAGGCGCGCAGATGCACCGGGTCGAACAGGCCCAGGCTCATGCCCAGCAAGGCGAATCCGAGCGCCACGCCGGCCAGGGTGAAGGCGACGGGATAGCCGCGCAGCAGGGCCGCGAAGGCGGCCAGGAACATCAAAAAGGGCAGGAGTTCGATGAAGAGGCTCATCCTAGATCTCCCCTGCGCTGGCATTGGCCGGCGTCGCCGGCGCCTGTTCGCCCGATATCGTGAGGGCGGCGCGGGCGGCCATCGAGATGCCTTGCAGGATCATCAGGACGGCAAACAGAGGGATGGCGGTCTTCAGCGCGAACACCAGCGGCAGGCCGTCAGCCTCGCGCGAGCGCTCCAGGATGCGCCAAGTGGAGTTCATATAGCCGGTCGAGCTCCACAGGATGAGCGCGCTGGTCGGGATCAGGGCGAGATAGGTGCCCAGCAGATCGACCCAGGCTTTGCCGCGCGCGTTCATTTTCGAGTAGAAAATATCGACCCGGACATGGCCATCGCTGAGCAGGGTCGAGGCGGAGGCGAGCAGGAAGAGCAGGGCGTGCATGTAGATCACGCTCTCGGCCAGCTTGGTGGAGGCATAGCCGAACACATAGCGCTGCACGACGACAGTCGCGGTGGCGATCACCAGGCCGAGGGCAAACCAGCGCGCCGCGCCGCCCAGGCTTAGATTAATGGTGTCGATGATGGCGATGGCGCGGCGCAGGCCGCCGGTGAGGGCGGCGGGCAGGGCCATGAAGCGCCCGGCCAGGGCGGCCAGAAACGGGATCAGGAGCAGGGGCCAGCCAAACTGGCCGAGCTTTCCGAGCACGCCGCCGATCGCCTGGGCGGTGGTCGCGAGATGCGCTCCCGACCAGGCCGCAACGCCGCCGCCGGTCACGATATCGCCCACCGTCAACGCCAGCGCCGCGGCGCCAGCCACCAGGATCAGTCCATCCCCCTGCCGCATGATGATCAGCCGCCCAGCACGCGTTCGCGCTGCGCCATATAGGGCATTTCGGAGATCCGGTCCCAGCTGCGCATCGAATTGCGGGTCGCCAGATAGCTGTCATAGACCCGCCGGGTCATGGCATCGCTATTGCCGGTATCGGCCACGACCTGTTCGGAAATCGCGCCGATCCGGTTCCAGACCTCGTGGCTGAAGGAGCGCAATTGCACGCCGTGCTGATTGATCAGCACGTCCAGCGCGAGGGCGTTCTGGTACTGGTATTCGGCCAGACTCTGATTGTTCGCGGCCCAGCAGGCCTGCTGGAGGATCGCCTTGTGGTCGCTGTCGAGCCCGTTCCAGACATCGAGATTGATGCCGACGGCCAGGCTGGAGCCCGGCTCATGGAAGCCCGGCCCGTAATAATAGGGCGCTTCGCGGTAAAAGCCGAAGGCGAGGTCATTCCAGGGGCCGACCCATTCGGTCGCGTCGATCGTGCCGTTCTGCAGCGCCGGATAGATCTCGCCGCCCGACAGGGTGACCGCCGCCGCGCCCAGTTCGCGCAGCACCGAGCCACCCAGGCCCGGCATGCGCATGCGCAGGCCGCGGAAGTCTTCCAGCGTATTGATCTCGCGCTTGAACCAGCCAGCCATCTGATGACCGGAATTGCCGGCCTGGAAAGGCTTGATGTTGAACTGGGCGGAAAGCTCGTCCCACAGGGCCTGGCCACCGCCGAATTCGACCCAGCCCATGATTTCCGTGGCCGTCATGCCCATCGGTACGGCGGTGAAGAAATTGAAGGCCTGGGACTTGCCCTGCCAGTAATATTCGGCGCCATGATACATGTCGGCCGTGCCTTCGGAAACGGCATCGAAGGCCTCAAACGCGCTGACCAGCTCGCCCGCGGCGTAGACGCGCACGTCCAGCGTGCCGCCCGAGGCGGCATTGGCGAAGGCAGCGACATTATTGGCGGCGGTGCCGAGGCCGGGGAAATTGGCGGGCCAGGTCGTGACCATGCGCAATTGCTTGACGCCGCGATTGATGGCGGGCGAGGCCGGTCCGGCTGGCTGGGTGCTGTCGCCGCAAGCTGTCGCCACCGTGGCGGCCGCGATGCTGGCACCGCTGAGAAATGTGCGTCTGTCCATGCTTGTCTCCCCCAAGAGCGCGTCAGTCGTGGTGTGGATCGTTGTCCGGACTGTCTTCATCCTCATATTCCAGTTCGGCCTGCAGCTTCCACCCCGCGGGGGTGAGAACTTGCAGCGGCTGGAACTGTTCCTTGTAGGCCATTTTGCGGCTGCCGCGTACCCAATAGCCCAGATAGACAAAGGGCAGGCCGGCCAGCTCGGCCTGGCGGACCGCATCGAGGATCATGTAGGCGCCGAGGCTGCGGCGTTCCGCTTCCGGATCGTAGAAACTGTAGATCATTGACAGCCCGTCGCGCAGGCGGTCGGTCAGCACGGCCGCGACCAGATCGCCCTCGGTGTCACGGTATTCGGTGACATGGGTGCGCTGGGCGCCATCCTCGACCATCATCACGTATTCGCCGAAGGACATCCCCGCCATGTCGCCGTCATAATGGCGGCTGTCGAGATAGCGATCGAGCAATTCATATTGCTCCAGCGTCGCCGCGACAGCGTCGGTGGAGACGCGTAAATCCGCATTCCGGTTGAGGATTTTGCGCCAGCGGCGTTTCCACTCGAAATTCGCCAGATCGATCCGCGAGGAGCGGCAGGCATCGCATTGCTCGCAGGCCGGCCGGTAAAGCACCGCCTGGCTGCGCCGAAACCCGGCATGGGTCAGCGCGTCGTTCAGGGCTGGGCCTTCACCCGGTTCGAGGCGCGTGAAGACCTTGCGCTCCATACGGCCCGGCAAATAGGGGCAGGGCGCGGACGCCGTCAGGAAGAAGGGAATCTGCTGGGTGGCAAACGGGTGGGTCACGTTCTCGCCTTGCGTTGTTTCGGCTTGCTTACCGGCACGCGCTCAAGCCCCACCGAACGCGTAATGTACGGCAATATAGGCCGTATACCCGGCCCAGAACAAGATGATTAGTGGCGTGCCGGCCCGCAGATAGTCCACGAAGCGGTAGTGTCCGGGCCCCATCACCAGAAGATTGGTCTGATACCCGATCGGTGTGGCGAATGATGTGTTGGCCGCAAGCAGGACCGTCATCGCGAACAGGGTCGGGTCCAGTCCCATCTGGTTGGCCGCGCCGATGGCGATCGGCGTGAACAGGATGGCGGTGGCGCTGTTGGACAGGACATTGGTGAGCACCGCGACCAGGATGAAGAGCGCGGACATCAACACAACCGGGCCGAAGGGCGCGAAGATCGAGACCACGCCAAGGGCCAGCAGATCCGCTGCGCCGGTGACCTGCATCGCCGTTCCCAGGGCGATTGCGGATCCGATCAGCAGGTAGACCCGCATGTCCACGGCTCGCGCCGCCTGGCGCGTATTGAGACAGCCCCCGGCAATCATCGCGACGGCTCCGAGAAAAGAGGCGACGGCGATCGGCATGGCGCCCGTCGCCGCGAACAGCACGACGCCGCCGAAAATGACGCGCGCAATATTGGCCCGGCGCGGATCGGCCAGGGCGGTCGAGGACCATTCCATCAGCAGGAGGTCACGGTCGGCCCGCATTGAGCGCATGGCGTTTGACGTGCCGAACAAGAGCAGGGTGTCACCGGCCTCGAGCCGGATCTCGCCCATGCGCGAGCGGATCATGCGGCTGCGGCGCTGGATGCCCAGCACGACGCAGCCCGTGGCATGGCGAAAGCCGATCTGGGCGATGGTGCGTCCGATCAGGCGCGAACCGGGCGCGACGACCGCTTCGGTCATTTTCAGCTGGTCACCCGGGCTCGGTTCATCACCGGGGCCCGAGGTCTGCAGCAGGCCGCGCATGAAATCGGCATTCTTTGACAGAAGGTCGGTCAGGGTCTGGCGCGTCGCGGCGACGATGACAAGGTCACCGGAGCGCAGTTCGATCTGGTCGAAAGGGGGCAGCAGGGCGTGTTCGCCGCGCTGGATCATGCGCACAGTCATGTCAGGCAGGTCGGTGAACATGCCGGCAACAGGCTTCTTGCCGGCCAGCGGGTGGTCGGCAGTGACTTCCAGCTGGGCGATGAACTGGCGTCCGCCGGCACCGGCCAGCTCTTCCTCCATGGAGGAATGATCCGGCAGCAGACGTGGCAGCACGAACATGACATAGACCACGCCGATTCCGGCGAGGAAAAGGCCAGGCGCTGTGGGCGCGAAGAAGCCGAGATGCACCCCCGAAGTGGTCATCAGGGAATCGGCGACCAGCAGATTGGTCGACGAGCCGATCAGCGTCGTCATGCCGGCGAAGATGCAGACATAGCTCAGCGGGATCATCAGCTTGGAGGCGCTCTGGTCCATCCGCTTGGCGATCGCCCCGAGAATCGGGATGAACATCACCACGACCGGCGTGTTGTTGATGAAGGCGCTGATGATGAAGACGAAGGCGAACATGCCCAGCAGGGTCGCCTTGGGATATTGGTCGAAGGATCGCAGCAGCGCCTGGGTCGGGCCTTCCATGGCACCGGTCTGGAAAATGCCCTGGCCGACGATCAGGAGCGCCATGATGGTGATCAGGGCGGGATTGGCGAATCCGGCCAGCAGGGCGGTCACCGATGGATTGTCGGTTTCCAGCGGGAAGAGGTGAAAGAAGACCAGCAGGACTGCGACGATGGACGCGGAGACGATCTCGATCGCAAATCGTTCCCAGCAATAGAAGACGATAGCGATGCACAGGCCGCCGAGAACGGCCCACATCTGCCAATCATCTACAGATGTCATTTCCGGCATATTGGTGTTTCAGGAAGCGTCGGGCCCGATCTGGCCCGTGTGAACGCTAGCATGCGCCCCGCGGGCTTGCGAAGCCCTTTTGGTGCAACTCACCGCGCCATGGGCGCTTTGATCAGAGTTCGTGACCGGCCGGCAGGATCGGTGCCTCGCGCAGCAAAACGATCGAGATGCGGCGATTGCCGGGCATATAGGGGTCGTCCGGATAAAGCGGTTCCGAGCCGGCCTTGCCGCGCACCTCATAGATCCGGTCGTCGCTGATGCCGGCTTCCTGCATTACGGCGCGGGCCGCATTGGCGCGGTCGGCCGAGAGGTTCCAGTTGGTGTAATTGCCCGATCCGGTCGGTCCGGAATCGGTATGACCGGAAATCGAGACCCGATTGGGCAGGCGCTCGGCGATGGCCGCGATGGCATTGATCAGCGTCACGGCGCGTGGATTCGGTTCCGCGGCACCGGGGGCAAACATCGGCCGGCCTTCCTGGTCGATCAGCTGGATGCGCAGGCCTTCCGGCGTGACGTCCATGATGACCTGGTTGGAGAGTTCTGCCAGCTCCGGCATCGACTGCATCGCCTGACGCAGTGACATGGCGGCGCTCTGGAACAGGGCGTCCTCGCGGCGCTGCTGCGCCTGTGCCATGGCGGACTGGGTCACTTCCGGGGCGTCCGTCGCATCAGAGGACGAGGCCGGCGTGACCTGCTCGGTGTCATTATTGTCTTCGGGCACGCTCGGGGCCAGCCGGCGCACCATCGAGGCGTCGCCGCTACCCTGGACGCCATCCTGGCCGGGGGTCGTGCCGCCGAAGGGCTGGCCGGAACCGGAGGTCGAGGGGCTGACGCTGGCCGGGGCGAAATAATCGGCAATGCCCTGTTTTTGCTCGGGCGTGGTGGTGTTGATCAGCCACATCAACAGGAAGAAGGCCATCATCGCGGTGACGAAATCGGCGTAGGCAACCTTCCAGGCACCGCCATGGTGTCCGCCGGCAACCTTGGTGATCTTCTTGATGATGATCGGCCTGTCGTTCGCCGCCATGTCTACCCGCCTTGTTTAAACTCACCTGTCTCCTGTAGACCGTTAACGTTAAGGCGAGGTTTCGAGCCGGTTTCCGAAGGGCAGATTTTGATTGATAGCCGAGCTTTCCGCGACGTCCTGGGGTGCTACCCGACCGGCGTGACCATTGTATCGACCTATGCCGGTGGCGCTGCCCTGGGCATGACGGTGAATTCCTTTGCCTCGGTTTCGCTCGAGCCGCCGCTGGTCCTGTGGTCGATCGAGCGCAGCACGCATCGTTATGACCTGCTTCGCAATGCCCGGGACTACGCCATCAATATCCTCGCGCACGACCAGGCCCAGATGGCGGAGAAATGCGCGCACGAGGCCGATCTCGCGCTTTGCGGTGCGCAGTGCTCCGGCGATATCGCGCCGCTGATTGACGGTGCCGTGGCGCGGCTGGTCTGCCGACAGCGCGCCGTGCATGCCGGCGGCGATCACGACATCATTGTCGGCGAAGTCATCGCCTTCGACACGCCGCGGACGGTGCCCTCGCTGGTCTTCGTGCGTGGCGGCTACGGCGAGGCCGGCTGAAGCTGCAGCCGTTCGGCACCTTCCGGCATCGTGTCAGGCGTCCAGTCCGTGCGGACCTGGAAATACTCGCCGCGACCCCATAATGGGGCCAGGTCGTCATAGTGACGCGACATCACATTGCCCGACTGGCCGGTGGTGATCATGAAGCGCGAATTGTCCAGATCCGACAGATCATACAGCGAGCGGTAGGATGCACCGTGCGACACGACGTAGTCGTTTCCGCGGAAGGAGAAGGGCGCGACATTGACGGTCGAGCCATCGCCGGGCACCGGCGTGGTGATGGTGAACCAGTCCTTCAGGATCGGGAAGCTGGAGAACGGCGTGTGGTCGCTGCGCGCGTAATGGACATCGCCCCAGCGCCAGGCGGTGATATCGCTGCCCTGGGCGGCGGCCGTATTGGCAATGGCGTCATCGAGCGCGGCGCCCAGCAGGTCGTGGCAGGTCTCGACATCATCGGTCAGGACATTGTCGCACCAGGCGCCGAGATCACCGGTCAGCACATCCATCATGAAGACGCGGCGATCGGCAAACCAGCGATTGAACTCGGTGCCGAGCTCATCGGCATAGACGCGCCGCTGCAGCTCCACCATCCAGGCGGAATAGATCAGCGGCTCCGGCCGGTCGACGGCCATGTCGGCGTCCCAGTCGGCGAGGAGGGCGAGTGCGTCCTGGCCGGCGGTGGTCAGTGGTTCGGCGGTGCGCAGGGTCGGCAGGATGCGCAGCGCCATGTCGGAGACGGTATCCGTCTGCAGCGCCTGCAGGCTGTCGAGATCATGGCGCGGCTGCGCCTCGATGCCGTGATAGATGCGGCGGATGCGGCTGACGCCATACCACTCACTCGTCAGATAATAGGGATACTCATCCGGCACGATCATGTTGTTGGCGGTGGCGATGAAGCCGCGCTCGGGATTGCGGGTGTGGGGCAGGGCATCGAAGGGGATGGTCGAGACCCACTCACCGTCGGCATTGCGTACGGGAATACGCGCCGGTGCGTAAAAACCGATATCGCCATTGGTGGCGGCAAAGACCATATTCTGCTGCGGTGCCACGAATGAGCGCACCGCGTCGACGAAATCATCCCAGCCGCGGCCGCCGGAAATCGCCATGCCGACACCTGGCGTGGTGTCGTCGGGCTCGTCGAGCATCCACTGCAGGGCGAAGAAATCGGCGCCGTTCGGCAGCGGATAGCCGAAATGCTCCGGATCGAGCACCGGACCGGTCGCGGTTTCGCGGCGGGTGATCGTCACATCGTTGGCGAAGCGGACATGGATCGTCTCTTCGCGGCTGCCGGTGACATCGGCCTCGGTGGCCGGGTGCAGATCGCCGACATCGGGGCCGGTATTGGTGAAGCCCCAGGCAATGTGATCATTGCGGCCCAGCGTCACGAAAGGCGTGCCGGGCAGGGTGGCGCCGACCGTCGATCCGGCGGGCGTGGTGACGCGGGCGAGATACCAGATATCCGGCGCGCTCAGCCCCAGATGCGGGTCATTGGCCAGAATTGGCGCTCCGGTCGTGGTGCGGCTGGCGGCGACGACCCAGTTGTTGGAGCCGTCACGGCCGGGATCTTCCGGTCCGATGGCGGGTGCCGGGCTTTCGACTTCGGAGGCCGCCGGCGCTTCTGTGAGGCCGAGATCGGCCATGCTCAGCGAGCGCGGCGCATCAGCGGGATAGCGGCCGATGAATTCCTCGGTGCGCTCGGCGCCCAGCACCGCTTCCAGCGCGGCGCGGGCCGGTTCCTGGAAGGCATTGCCGAACAGGTCGAGGGCAATGGCCTTGAAGACGGTCACGGTATCGGCGGGCGACCACGGCTCGGGGGCGGTCATCAGGATCTGGTATTCCGGCGGGGCGACATAGCCGGGTGCGGTGATGATGGAATTGACGCCGTCGCTATAGGCCTGCAGCGCATCCTGCACATCGGCGGGCAGGTTGGTGACAGATTCCTCGGCGGCCGTGGCCAGGCCCATCGTGCGGAAGAAGATGTCCGTATCGAGCGCATCGGGCCCGAGGATTTCCGCAAGCCGGCCACGAATCGCGCGGCGGGTGATTTCCATCTGCCACATCCGGTCCTGGGCGTGGGCAGCGCCGAGGACGTAATAGGCATCATGGGCATTGGCGGTGAAGATGTGGGGCACACCATACTCGTCGCGTACGATCTCGGCCGGCGCTTCCAGTCCAGCCAGCTCAAGCGTGCCCGTGGTCTGCGGCAGCGAGGCATAGAGACGGTTGGCGAAGACGAGTGCGAACGCGATTATCGCGGCCGCAATGATACCAAGCGTGATGGTGCCATAACGCAATACGGATTTGATCATGATGACTTGCTCCCCTGTGCGCGGGAGACTAGCAAGGGGCAAATCGAATTGGGAGTGATTAATGGCACGGTGCGCATTTCTGGGTCTTGGCGTGATGGGCTTCCCGATGGCGGGCCATCTGGTGAAGGCGGATCATGAGGTCACAGTCTGGAACCGGACCGCGGCGAAATCCGCTGACTGGGCGCGCCGCCATGGCGGCAAGGCGGCCGAGACGCCGCAGCAGGCGGTCGCCGACGCCGATTTCGTTTTCTTCTGCCTGGGCGATGATCCCGATGTGCGGGCGGTGGCCAACCAGGTGATCCCGGCCATGAAGCGCGGCGCCATCCTGGTCGACCACACCACGGCCTCTGCCGAACTGGCGCGCGAACTCGATGCCGAGGCGCGCAGCGCCGGGATCGGCTTTGTCGATGCGCCGGTCTCCGGTGGCCAGGCCGGGGCCGAGAATGGCCAGCTGACCATCATGTGTGGTGGCAGCGAGGCCGACTTCGCCGCGGCCGAGCCGGTGATGGATGCCTATGCCAAGGCGTCGTCCCTGATCGGTCCGGCCGGTTCGGGTCAGCTGGCCAAGATGGTCAACCAGATCTGCATTGCCGGTGTTGTCCAGGGGCTGTCGGAAGGCCTCAATTTCGCCAAGCGGGCCGGGCTCGATCCGGCCAAGGTCATGGGGGCGATCTCCAAGGGGGCGGCCCAGTCCTGGCAGATGGAAAATCGCTGGGAAACCATGGTTGCGGGCAAGTTTGACTACGGTTTCGCCGTAGACTGGATGCGCAAGGATCTGCGCATCACGCTCGAGGAGGCCGGACGCAATGGCGCCGAATTGCCGGTGGCGAAACTGGTCGATGATTTCTATGCCGAAATCCAGGACGCCGGCGGCAGCCGCTGGGACACGTCGAGCCTGATCTTCCGCCTCGATTTCCCCGGGAAGGGCTGAAACCATGCGCCTGTTTGAACTGAGCATGGCCGATGGTGACAGGGTCGAACCTGTGCACCAGGCCGTGCTCGCGACCGAACCGCTCGATTGCAGCCTCAGTGAGCCCGACAGCGGCGGCCGGCGGCTGATGCGCATGGTGTTCAAGGAAGGCGATGGCCAGAAGGCGCTCGATACGATTGCGACCATGCTCGAGCATCAGGAGGGCTGGCGCCTGGTCGTCCTGCCGGTCGAGGCCAGCCTGCCCAAGCTTGAGGAAGTCGACCCGGAAGTGAAGAAAAAGCACCGCGTGGTGGCGCTGCGGGAGGAAATCTACCAGGACATCGAGGCTGGCACCAAGCTGGACCGCGACTTCCTGATCCTCACCGTGCTCTCGACCATCGTGGTCGTGTTCGGTCTCGCCGCCGACAATGTCGCCGCCGTGATCGGCGCGATGGTGATCGCCCCCTTGCTGGGACCGATCCTCGCCTTCGCGCTCGGCTCTGCGCTGGGTGACTTCGCGCTGATGACCAAGGCGACACGCACCGCTCTGTCCGGCCTGTTTCTCGGCATGGCGATTTCCGTCGTGATCGGTCTGGTCTTTGACGTCAATCTCGGCTCGGCCGAGCTGACCAATCGCACCATTGTCGGACTGGACTCAACCGCGCTGGCGCTGGCCTCCGGGGCGGCAGCGGCGCTCTCCATTGTCGCCGGTCTGCCCTCGACCCTGGTCGGGGTGATGGTCGCCGTGGCGCTGTTGCCGCCGGCCGCTTCGACCGGCCTGTTTGCCGGTTCGGGCGAGTTCCCGCTGGCAGCGCGCGCGGGCCTGCTGCTGATGATCAATATCGTCAGTGTCAATCTGGCAGCCCTGCTGGTCTTCTTCTTCAAGGGCGTGCGCCCGCGCACCTGGCTGGAGCGCCGCTCCGCCAAGCGCTCGGTCTATATCAATGCCGCCGTCTGGGCGGTGCTGATCGTGGCACTGACCGCGGTGGCAGTGTATCTGACCGTGCCGGGCGTGCCCGAAGTGCCGGGGGTTCCGCGGCCATGAAAGATGACGAGATGACCTCAACCAGCAAGGCTGGCGCAACCGGTTTGATCCGCACCGACGCCATGGCGATGGGCGTGTGGGAGCGGTTGACCGTGAACTTCACCACATGGCGCCTGATCCTGTTCGCGGGTTTCTCGCGGCGCAGCCTGCACCATTTCGGCAATGACCAGCTCACGCCGCTCACCCGGGCGCGCCACTGGAAACTCGGGCTGGGCCTGCTTGGCGGGCTGGATGATGCCCAGATCGACTTCCTCAAAACCTATGCCGAGCTGAATGCCGGCAAAGTGGACCGTACCTTTCGGGCCTATGCCCTTTTGATGGTGACCCTGCCAGTCGGTGCAACAATCGGGATCAATGAGATCGATCCGGAAATCTGGACCCGGCTCGGCTTCAGCCAGATCGACTCGGTGATCGTCATCCTGGCAACCTGGGCCGTGGCAGTCGGGATCCTGATGGCCGCTGCCTGGCGGGCGCGTGACCTTGCCGACCTTCTTGTATTCGAGCAGGCCCGGCGTGAGCTCGCCCGCGGCAAGACGGCGCCGCGCGCATGAATGTCGGCACCGTCTTCCTGATCCTCGATTTCGCCGGGATCGGCTTTTTCGCCTTTTCCGGCGGCATGCTGGCGGCGCGCAAATCGCTCGACCCGTTCGGCGCCGCCATTCTCGGCGCCGTTGCCGGCATGGGTGGGGGTACGCTGCGCGATGTTCTGCTGGGCGAGCTGCCGGTCTACTGGATCGTCGAGCCGAAATATCTCTGGATCGCGCTGGGCGGCGCCTTGCTGGGCTATTTCCTGGCGCCGGGCGCGCAATGGCTGGCGACGCGGCGTGCGGTGCTGATCTGGGCCGATGCGGTCGGGCTGGCGGTGTTTTGCGTGCTTGGCGCGCGCGCCGGGCTTGATGCCGGTGCCCACTGGAGTATCGCGCTCTTGACCGGCGTCATGAGCGCCGCCTTTGGCGGCTTGTTGCGCGATATTATCGTCAATGACGTGCCGCTGGTGCTGCGCGAGGATATCTACGCCCTTGCCGCCCTGGCCGGCGCGGCGGCCTATGTCGCCGGCATGGCGCTCGGGCTCGACCCCAGCGCGGTGACGATCGGGGCCGCGGTGCTCGCCTTTGTGCTGCGCGGCTGTGCCATCCAGTTCAAATGGTCGCTGCCGGCGATCATGCATATGGATTGACGGATGCGAGCGGTTTGGCCCGGTCTCGCCCTGGAGCGAGACCGGGCCGTGCCGTTAGGCGCTGCCGCGTGACTTGATCATGCGCACCATCGCGATCCCGTAATCGGGGTCGGTGAAGGCTTCTTGCATCTCCCAGCCATGCTTGGTGTAGAAATCGACCGCCTGGCGATTATCGCGGAAGCTGTCGAGTGTGATCTCCGGATGATCGGCGAACAGGATGCCCTCTGCCTCCGACAACAGGATCGAGCCGACACCGCTGCGATGGTGTTCAACAGTCACCATCATCAGATCGACGGCATTGCCGCGCAGGGCGCAGGCCCCGATCACTTCGCCATCAGCCACGGCGACGCGGGTGAAGGCATTGCGCTCGGTATAGTAATGCGGCACCGCCCCTGAGGCGATATAGCCCTCCACCATATCCGCTCCGATGACGTCGGGGTATTTGACCCGGATCGTCTTGTAGGAAAGGGCAGTGAGAGGCTCGACATCGTCCGGCGTGGCGGGACGAAGCTGGATATTTTGTGTGTTTTTCAATGGTCTGTTCCTGAAATAGAAAAGCGATCCGCACCGGCATGGCCAGGCGGAATGGGGTTTTCATGCCAGCCCGCTGCATCAGCGGGCTGTATCAGGACTCAAGAAGGCGGCGCATAAACGCTCCGGTTGGTTGAGTGGGCAGGGTTAAACAGGGCGGGCAATCCGGTCAAGTGCAACGCCAACGCAAAGAGCCCCGGACCGATATCCGGGGCTCCCTGTTGGTTGAGGTCTGAACGGGCCGGTGTCTATTCGCTCGACATGCCCGGGATCATGCGTTCGGCGGTCGCCATGACGATCACCATCAGCGATGCGGCGGAAAGGACGGCGCCGTAATTGCTGAAAATAGCCGTCAGATAGGTGCCGACGGTCGGGATCGATCCCAGCGCGCTGGCACCGCCGGCGATCAGGAAGATCGCGGCCAGAATGACGGCGCGGCGATGATCGCCCTTGATGAAGAAGCCGCAGGCGAGGCCGAGAATGGCCAGGATCAGTCCGGCCATTTCGATGCTGACGAAAGCGAAAACAATCGCGACAAGGGCCGAGACGGCCCAGATGATTTTGTCCAGTGACATGAGTTTCTCCCCAGGGTGTTTATTGGAAAACTACGCACTTGAACCACAACATAGCCGTGAGATTACGCCCGATATTGATCGGGACGCAAGCATAAACCGGCAAGATGTTGTGGAACGCTACGAGTTGATCACAATATCTGGGGTTTGACCTTTAGGTCAGCCGGCCGTCGCCAGGGCCTGTTCCAGATCAGCGAGCAGATCCTCCGCCCGCTCCAGCCCGACCGAGACCCGCACCAGATTATCCGGCGTCGGACTGGCCGGTCCCTCGATTGGTTTGCGATGCTCGATCAGGCTTTCCACCCCGCCCAGCGAGGTGGCCTGGATGAAGAGCTTTGTCCCGGAAGCCAGCTTGCGCGCTGCCTCATAACCGCCCTTCAGCCGCAAGGAAAACAGGCCGCCAAACCCGCCCGTCATCTGACGCGCGGCGATGGCATGGCCCGGATGGGTGGGCAGGCCGGGATAGAGCACGGCGTCGAGGGCCGGGTGGCCGGAGAGCTTTTCCGTCAGGAAGAGCGCCGTCTCGCTCTGGCGCGCAAAGCGGACCCAGAGTGTGCGCAGGCCGCGCAGCATCAGCCAGGTCTCGAAAGCGCCGGGAATGGCGCCGGTGCGGGTGTGGATCTCGGTGATCTCGGCCCAGCGCTCATTGAGCGCGCGCGTCGCCAGCACGCCGGCGAGCACATCGGAATGGCCGTTGAGATATTTGGTCGCTGAGTGCATGACGATGTCGGCGCCCAGCGCCAAAGCCTGCGTGGTGCAGGGCGGGGCACAGGTGGAATCAATCGCCAGTGTCGCGCCGACCGAATGGGCGATCCCGGCACTCGCCGCGATATCGACAATCGCCCAGGACGGATTGGCCGGGCTCTCAATCCAGACCAGATCCGTGCCCGGCTTGCAGGCGGCTTTCAGCGCAGCCACATCGCCGGGCGCGACCAGATCTAGCGTGATCCGCCCCTTGGCGGCAGCGCGCTGCAGCAAGGCCTTGGCGCCGTAATACATCTCGCTCTGCGCCACGACATGCCCGCCCGTCGGCACGCTCTCGACCACCGCCGCAATCGCCGCCATGCCCGACGCAAACAGCTTCGCCTCCGGCGCGCCCTCCAGCATCGCCAGCACCCGGGCCGCCTGAAACTCGTTCGGCCCGGCCGGGCGGCGATAATCGGTCTCGCCGATCAGCTGGTTGTCGGCATCGCGCGCAAAGGTCGTCGCCGGATGGATTGGCGGGATCACCGCGCCGGTGGCGGCGTCGATGGCGTGCATCGCCTGGGCAGTGAGGGATTCGCG
>NZ_JBLWTD010000012.1:0-94559 GCF_048270265.1 Maricaulis sp.
GCTTCGGCAATCGCGGCTTTGCCGTCGTCGCCCTGTCCGGCGAGCTGAGCCAGGAGGACCGCACCTCGGCCCTGCAGGCAATGCGCGATGGCCGCGCCCGCGGCTGCGTCGCCACCGATGGCGGCGCGCGCGGCGCGGCTGTCGCGGTCGATATCAATGCCCCAGGTGCGGGCCGTGCCGCTGGTCTTGTTGGTCAGGCCGGCGAAGATATTGATGAAGGTCGACTTGCCGGCACCGTTTGGCCCCAGCAGGCCGAAGAACGAGCCCCGCTTGACCTTCAGGTCGATCCCCTTGAGCGCTTCCTTGTCCGGCGTGCCGCCGCCACCGCGATAGGTCTTGCGCAAATCGATCGCTTCAAGGGCATATTCGGGCAATTTTGATGTGTCGGACATGTCGCCTCGGAATTGACGGCCAGCTTGGGAACGCCATAACTAGGCATCCTCCGATCCCCTGTCCATGAGGGCTGATGCATGGCCGACGCCGCAAACACAATTCCACCGTCCGAAATCATCCCGGTCACCGGACACCGTATCGCCTGTGATGGCGGCGGTGGCGCCCTGGGCCATCCGCGGGTTTTCCTGGAAATGGGCCAGGATGATTTCGTCGAATGCCCCTATTGCGACCGCCGCTACGTCAAGGCCGGCTCGGCGCAGGATCCAAAAGCCTGACCTGACATTGCCGCGTGAGTGAGACGTAATCGTCTGGGGAGGCGCTGCATGTCCGGAATTTCGAGCCAGAAGACGGGACTGATCACGGGCATCGTGCTCGCGATCGGGCTGCAATTCATTCCCCTGCCCGAAGGCCTCAACCGCGAGGCCTGGCTGCTCGCCTCGCTCGGCCTGTTGATGGCCAGCTGGTGGGCGACCGAGGCGATACCCATCGCCGCCACCGCGCTGATCCCGATCGCCATCTTCCCGCTGCTGGGGATCACCACCACCGGCGCCGCCACCTCGCCCTATGCCAGCCCGATCGTGATGCTGCTGCTGGGCGGTTTCATCGTCGCCCTGTCGATCGAGAAATGGAATCTCCACACCCGTATCGCGCTGAATATCGTCGCCCGGTTCGGCGGCCATCCGGCCGCCCTGATCGGCGGCTTCATGCTCGCCTCGGCGCTGCTGTCGATGTGGATCTCCAATACCGCGACGACACTGATGATGATCCCCATCGCCCTGCGCGTGGCGCAAGAGGTCGAGCGCGAGGGCGTCAGCTCGAAATTCTTCGCCCCGGCCCTGGCGCTCGGCGTCGCCTATGCGGCCTCGATTGGCGGCATGGGCACGCCCGTCGGCACGCCGACCAATCTCATCGCCATCGGCTATCTGCGCAATGAATTCGGCCATTCGCTCGATTTTGCGACCTGGATGGGGATGGGCCTGCCCGCCGTCCTGCTGCTGATCCCGGTCGGCTGGTTCGTGCTGACGCGCCTGGCCTTCAATCTCAAGGGCGCCCGGGAAAGCGATGCCGCCGAGAACCTGGTCAGGCGTGAACTGACCGGCCTGGGCAAGATGACGACCCCGGAAATCCGCGTCGCCACCCTGTTCGGCACTGTCGCCCTGTTATGGATGGGCCGCTCCCTGCCGGCCGAACTTCTGACCTGGATGCCCTTCTTCTCCGGCGAGGGCTGGCACTGGGGCTGGAACCCGCTGCTCGCCTGGCTCACCGGCACGCTCGGCATTCCCGTCGCGATCCAGATGACCGATACCCAGATCGCCGTGATGGGCGCCCTGGCCACCTTCCTGATCCCGGCCGGCGACAAGGGCGAGGCGCGCGGCGAAGCGCTGATGAACTGGGACGGGCTGGCCCGCCTGCCGTGGAATGTCGTGATCCTGTTCGGCGGCGGCCTCTCGCTGGCAGCCGCCCTGTCCTCGACGGGCCTGGCCGGCTGGCTCGGCGCCCAGCTCTCCTTCGTCTCGGACTGGCCGATCCCGCTGCTGATCCTGGTGATGGTCGCCACCGTCGTCTTCCTGACGGAGCTGACCTCGAATGTCGCCACCACGACCGCCTTCCTGCCCGTGCTCGGCGTGCTGGCCGTGAGCGCTGGCGTGCCGCCGGAACAACTCGTCCTGCCGGTCGCGATTGCCGCCTCGACCGCCTTTATGCTCCCCGTCGCAACAGCACCCAACGCCATCGTCTACGCCTCGGGCGCCGTCACCCAGGGCCAGATGATCAAGGCCGGTTTCCGGCTCAACATCGCGGCCATCCTGATCATCACGGCGATCGGGATTGTGGCGGGGCAGCTGGAGTTCGGGGGTTAGTCCGGGGTCGACCGCGAGTTACCACCCACACAGAGAAAACCCTTGTCATCCCTGACGGATGCCCCGCGAATGCGGGGCGCAGATCAGGGACCTACCCGTGGCTCCAGCTGGAATGGCGGGTAGGTCCCGGCTCTGCGCCCGGCTCAAGGCCGGGCATTCGGCCGGGATGACAAGGTGTGGGTTTAGTCGGGGGAATGCTGATCCCCGGCAATCTCCCGCACATGCGCCTTGAGATGCGCGCGCACCTCCTCGACAGGTATCCCCGGCCCACTCTCTGACCCCAGCCGCACGGCCTCGCGCAACTCCTCCAGCTCGGAGAGAAATTTCGCCTCTCTTTCCTCGACCATGCGCAACCCGTCGCGCAGGATTTCGCTCTTGGAATTATAGCGCCCCGACTTGATCAACTCGGTCATCAACGCCTCGAAACGCGGACCAAGGGCATAGCTGCTGGGCATGGCGGATTCTCCATCGCTGTGGCGGATAGATAATTATTATCACAAATCATCTCCAAGCTGAACGGCCGCGCCAGCGGCGAAGCACGCCAGTGGCTCGGGCCGCGGTGAGAGCTCGTCCGGCAGGGCCCAGTGGAATTCAAAACTCTCATCCTGCAACAGAGTCACCCAGGCCTCGTCCCGGGCGGCGCAAATCTCGTCGGCGAGGCTGGTCTGTCCCAGCAGCGATGCATAGACGCAGCCATCGCGCGCACCGAGATAGCGGTGCATCGCCGATGCGGACGGATCGGCCGGCCAGGCTTCACCCTGTGCCCGCGATAGCTGGATCAATTCGGCGATATCATCACAACGGCCCGCATCGTCCAGCTCGGACCAGAGCTCGCGCCACGACATGGATTGCCCCCATACCGGATGGGACATGGCCGACTGACCGTCACGATACCAGGCCACCACGCTATCAAGTGCCGCATTGGCCGCGCTCGCATCACCGCGCTGTTTGGCAAGCCGATAATCCAGCAAGTTCAGCTGCATCTGTGACCAGCCGCTCCTGTCACGCTGGGGCCATTCGGGATGGCGCGCCCGTTCAAGCACCTCGGAGGCGCGGTCAGGTTCGCCCGCGCTGATCATGATATGAGCGACCATGATGCGCATCGCATTGATGCTGAATTCGGTCTGTTCCGTGATGTCCGCAAACTGCGCGAGCCAGATGCCTCCGCCCCGAAACGAGGCGTCGTGAAAGGCGGGGCTCTCATAGCGTGCCAGGGCCTCCTCGGCGATCGGCAGGGCAGCCTCCGCGCCGCCCAGACGCTCCGCCGCCTGCATCGCCGTGACCCACGCCTCATCTTGCGCATTGAAGGCGAAGCTGTTGCCGAGCGGGTCCAGCCTGGCCAGCTGCAAGAATTGGTCGCGGGCGCGAGCATACTCGCCCTCGGCAAACAGCAGCCAGCCGCGTTCTATCCCGTTGGAGACTCGCTGAGCGCTATTGGTGGCGGGCAGAAACCGGGTCACAAACAGGCAACGCCCGGCCCGTGCGCGCCGCTCCGCACCGCCGCGACCCCGATAGCCAAAATCTCCGGCAATATCGGACCTGATGTCTCCTGCGCAGCGTGTGCTGATGCCGTAGGCCAGGCTGACGGGGTGGGTGCCGACAAGCCAGCGTGCGGTCGATTCCGCCTTGTAACGTTCGGGAATGGCGTAGGCCGCAATCAGCCAGACGGCCAGCAAGACCAGGATCACGCGTCCGACATGCTTCATTGGCCACCTCCAGATTGTCACACTCCCAGTTTGCACGCGTCTGCGCAGAAAGTCAGCACTCCGTCCCGCCGCAACTCCCCCATGACCTGCGCGCCGCAGCGCGCTAGTCTGCGCCAAACCGAAATCCCGAGGATTCTCCCATGGCCGTTCACAGACCCGTCGATGCCTCCAGCCATGTCTATCTGATCGACGGATCGGGCTATATTTTCCGTGCCTATCATGCCCTGCCGCCGCTGACCCGGTCCGACGGGACGCCGGTCGGGGCGGTGCAGGGCTTTTGCAACATGTTGTGGAAGCTGCTGGAAGACATCAATCACGGCGAGAAACCGACCCATATGGCGGTGATTTTCGATTATTCCGGCAAGACCTTCCGCAATGATCTCTACCCGCTCTACAAGGCCCACCGCCCACCGGCGCCGGAGGATCTGGTGCCGCAATTCGCGCTGATCCGCGAAGCGACGCGCGCCTTCGGGGCGCCTTGCGTCGAGGTCGAGAATTACGAGGCCGATGATCTCATCGCCACCTATGCCCGCCAGGCCGAGGCCAAGGGTGCGCGGGTCTCGATTGTCTCCTCGGACAAGGATCTGATGCAGCTGGTGTCCGACAAGATCACCCTGCTCGACACCATGAAGAACAAGCGCATCGATGCCGACGGCGTGTTCGAGAAATTCGGTGTCGGACCCGACCGGGTGATCGATGTCCAGGCCCTGGCCGGCGACAGTGCCGACAATGTGCCCGGCGTGCCCGGCATCGGCGTCAAGACGGCGGCGCTCTTGATCAATGAATATGGCGATCTCGACACGCTGCTCGAGCGCGCCGGCGAGATCAAGCAGAATGCCCGCCGCGAAAAGCTCATCGCCCACGCCGATGATGCCCGCATGTCGCGCCAGCTGGTCACCCTCGATTGCGACAGCCCGCTCAATGCCCAGCTCGATGAATTCGGCATCACCGATCCCGACGCCGAGCCGCTGGTCACCTTCCTCAAAAAAATGGAATTCCGCACCTTTACCCGCAAGGTCGAGGAAACCCTGGGCGGGCCCGCCGCCGACGAGACCGGCTCGGCAACAGCGCCGATCGACCGTTCACAATACGAGTGCGTCACCACCATGGCGCAGCTTGAGGACTGGATTGAGCGCTGCTACACCGCCGGCGTCATCGCGGTTGATACCGAAACCGATGCGCTCTCCTCCAATGCCGCCGGCCTGGTCGGCATCTCGATGGCCACAGCGCCCGGCAAGGCCTGCTATATCCCGCTCGCCCATATCGATCCGGCGGCGACCGGCGATATGTTCGACACTGGCAAGGCGCCGGAGCAATTGCCGATGGATGCGGCGCTCGCGGCGCTCAAGCCGCTGTTTGAGTCCCCGGCCGTGCTCAAGATCGGCCAGAATTTCAAATATGATCTCGGCGTGCTGACCCGCTATGGCATCGATGTCGCGCCGATCGACGACACCATGCTGATCTCCTATGTGATGGATGCCGGCCTGCACGGCCATGGCATGGACGCGCTCGCCGAACTGCATCTCGGCCACACCTGCGTCCCCTTCAAGGAAGTGTGCGGCTCCGGCAAGAACCAGATCAGCTTCGACAAGGTGCCGCTCGACAAGGCGACGGAATATGCCGCCGAAGACGCCGATGTGACCCTGCGCCTGTGGGAGATCCTCAAGCCCGCCATGGTCGCCAAGCACAAGGCCACCGTCTACGAAACCCTCGAACGGCCGATGCCGGCCGTGCTCTCCGCGATGGAAAATTGCGGCATCAAGGTCGATCCCGACCAGCTCAAGCGCCTGTCCTCGGAATTCGCCCAGAAAATGGCCGGCGCCGAGGCCGCGGCGCATGAAGCGGCGGGCCGCACATTCAATGTCGCCAGCCCCAAGCAATTGGGCGAGATCCTGTTTGACGAAATGGGCCTGCCCGGCGGCAAGAAGACCAAGACCGGTGCCTGGTCGACCGATGCCGCCATGCTCGACGATCTCGCCGCCGAGGGCCATGCCCTGCCGGTGGCGCTGCTGGAATACCGCCAGTTCGCCAAGCTGAAATCGACCTATGCCGACGCGCTGTTCGCCGCGATCAATCCCAGGACCGGCCGGGTGCACACCTCCTTCTCGCTGGCCGCGACGACGACGGGCCGTCTTTCCTCCAACGAGCCCAATCTGCAAAATATCCCGATCCGCACCGAAGAAGGCCGCCGCATCCGCGAGGTTTTCATCGCCGAGCCGGGCAATGTCCTGGTCGCCGCCGATTACTCCCAGATCGAGCTGCGCCTGCTGGCCGAAATCGCCAATGTCGAGACCCTGAAAGACGCCTTCCGCCACGGTGCCGATATCCACGCCATGACGGCCTCGGAAGTGTTCGGTGTGCCGATCGAGGGCATGGACCCGATGGTGCGACGCAAGGCCAAGGCGATCAATTTCGGCGTCATCTACGGCATTTCCGCCTTCGGCCTCGCCAAGCAGATCGATGTCAGCCGCGAGGAGGCGAAGAATTTCATCAACGCCTATTTCGAGAAATTCCCCGGCATCATGGCCTATATGGACAAGATGAAGGACGAGGTGAAAGCGAAGGGCTATGTCGAAACCATTTTCGGCCGCCGCTGCCACTTCCCCGGCATTGCCGACAAGAACCCCAATATGCGCCAGTTCGCCGAGCGCCAGGCCATCAACGCCCCGCTACAGGGCGCCGCCGCCGACATCATCCGCCGCGCCATGATCCGCATGCCCGACGCTATTCAGCGCGCCAAACTCGACGCCCGCATGCTGCTCCAGGTCCACGACGAACTCATCTTCGAAGTGCCTGAAGGACAGGCCGATGACATGATTGCGCTGTCGAAGAAGGTAATGAGCGAGGCCTGCCGACCGGCGCTGGAGCTTAGCGTGCCGCTGGATGTGGATGCGAATGCGGGGAAGACGTGGGGTGAGGCGCACTAGGGCATACCCCTGGTCTTCTTCTTTCGCGAATCGGTGCGAATCCTGGTTCGAGGCGGCTCGATTCTTGACGCTGGTCGCGTCCTATGAGCGGCACCACGTTGCTGAGCAGTGTTTCGAGTTCTGCGGGCAGTTTCTCTGAAGGTAGTGAATTTCTTTGATGTCCCCCCTCGAACCAACATCCGGGTTATGGACATTAGTAGAACATTGACACTGTTATGGCTGCGGGTTATATAAGCGGCAATCTTAGGAGATTTCTATGGCGCTTCCGATTCGCACCACCATCGAAGATGTCGAGACCGTTTGCCGGTATTTGGCCACCAAACCTACTGGAGCGACCATCGCGGAAGCGAAGTCGGTCCTGGACCCGAAAACGCTTGATGCGCGAAAGCTCAACGCACTTCGCTACTGGGGCCTCATCGAGGACAACGGGGACAAGTATAAATTGACACAACGCGGACGAGACTGCGTCCGAGAGAAGTCTGCCCACCTCGCACAAGCGCTGAGACAGGCCGTTCAAGGGATAAGGCCATATCGGGCAATCGTGGAGCGCGCCGTTCATCGCGGCGAGAGCACTCTCACAGCAACCGAGGTTGCGGCGCACTGGCATGAACACTTCAAGAGTGACGCATCTGAAAGCGATAAGATACTGAACGATCAAGCGATATGCTTTTTTCACATCGCTCAGGCCGCAGATTTGGGGGCCCTAATAGTTGGGCGTAAAGGAAACCCCACACGCTTCGAGTTTCATCCTGAGAATGCGGCCAGTTTGGATGAGGCTGTCTCCTCTGAAAATTACGACCCCTGCGATCTTGACGACGCAGACGAACAATCTGGGCTGGACGAGATCGACGAGCGGCCACAGGACGAACTCACTTCCGTCAAAGCGCGCGAAGAGCAAGGTGTTCGGAGGGTGTTTCTAACCCATGGCAAAAACCAAAAGATTCTGAATCAGGTCAAAGAACTCGTGGCTTATGGAAAATTTGACCCTGTCGTCGCTCAGGAACATGAATCCCTGGCAAAGCCTGTCCCGGAAAAGGTTTTGGGGGACATGAGAAGCTGCCAAGCAGCGGTGATCCATGTCAGTGCGGAAGGGATGCTTCTTGAGCCAGACGGCCAGACTTCACCGTGCATCAATCCGAATGTTCTGATCGAAATTGGGGCTGCGATGGCACTCTACGGAAAGAATTTTATCCTGCTTGTGGAGGAAGGCATATCACTTCCGTCAAATTTGCAGGGCCTCTATGAGTGCAGATACTCGGGTGATGAACTGACGCACAGCGCAATTATGAAATTGCTGAAAGCCTTCAACGACTTTAGGTGATGTCACGCCCGCGCATATCGTTCTTGATGCGGGGTGGACACACTGCTTGCCCCCCCCCCACGAACTGGCCATTGGTCCCACCCGGGACGCCACCCCAAACCATCCCGCTATCGCCGTCGCACACTCGCGCCTAAACCGCCCCGATCATCAGCGCGGGGACACGCCACATGAGCACCGACACAGTAGAACGCCGCAAGGCCTGGACCACGATTGCGATTTTCCTGGTCATCGTCACGGCGTTGAGCGCCGTCTTTCACTACGCCATCGTCAATCTCAACCCGACCAGCCTCTATGTCGGCCCCCTGATGTGGTGTCCGGCGCTGGCGGCGTTTGCGACGCTGGCGATCCGCGGGCGCAAGCTTTCCTCACTGCCATGGCGATGGGGGAAATGGCGGTTCAATCTGGGCGCCTTTGCCATGCCCATCCTCTATGTCGCGATTGCCTACGGGCTGATCTGGGGCCTCGGGCTCGGCGGCTTCCCCGATCCGGAAACCCTGGCCGAATGGGCCGGCGAGACCGGGCTGGAGGTCTCCACGCCGGTGCTGATCGCGGTGATGGTGGTGTTGACCGGCACGATTGGCTGCATCCGCGCCGCGAGCACGATTGTCGGCGAGGAGATCGGCTGGCGCGGCTTTTTCGTCTGGGAATTGCGCAAGGTGATGCCCTTCGGCGCCGTCGCCCTGTTCAGCGGCGTCATCTGGGCCTTCTGGCACTGGCCGATCGTGGTCTTCTATGGCGGCGGCGAGGCCTGGCTGCAAATGTCGGCCTTCACCGTGATGATCGCCGGCATGTCGGTGATGATGACCTATTTCACCTTCAAGTCCGGCAGCCTGTGGCCGGCCGTCTTCTTCCATGCCGCCCACAATGTCTATTTCGACAAGCTGTTCAATCCGCTCACCATCGATACCGGCCATACCAGCCTGTGGACCGGCGAATACGGGTTGATGATGCCGGCGGTGACCACGGTGCTGGGTGTGATTTTCTGGCGCAAGGCGAAGGCCGAAGGGCTTTAGGGCCGCCCTCCTTGCCAAGGCCACACTTCAGGGTTTTCATGACCCCATGATCCTGCTCGCCGCCCTCGCCCTGATGCTCGACCCACCCTGCTGGGCTGACGAAGCCTGGCCGTGCGAATTCATCGCGCCTGCGACCGCTGCGGATCAAGTCCTGCCGGAGGGCGGGGTGCCGGTCGTGTACTCGGTGTCGCGCCAGGGTTATCCCTATGGGGTTCACGCCAACATCACCGATCACGACACCGCCCTGGCCATCGAGGCCGCCGTGCAGCAATGGACCTTCGCACCCGGACATGCCCGCGAGGATGTGGTCATAGTCCTGGAACACAAGAACGGGATGTGGATTGCGCCCTGGGAGGCAGATTGCCCCGTCCCTGCTCCGATCCCGCTGGTGCGGGTTGAGCCGCAACTGCCTTGCCTGGCGGGCGGGTGTGAAGCCGCGGACCTCGAACGAGTATTCTCGACAGAAGCCCTGGTCCGATACGATATCTTGCCCAGCGGTGAGACGCGCATCGTTGAAGCGACGGCGGACAATAGTCTTGTTGAAACGAGCGTAGTGCGCGCGGTTGACCGTTGGTTCTTCCAGCCCCACCAGGCCTGCCTCGGGGCGATGGCGAGTTTTGTTTTCCAGAGCACCGACGAATGACGCTGCGCTGACGCCAGATACTGCTCACCCCGGACGCTGGCACAGGTGTTGAATGGCAACAGCTCAGCCAGCAAGCGGCGGGGACCGGGATGTCATTGAAGGGTGAAGCGATAACGGCGGGAGCCGCGCTGGCGGTGGCGATCACCCTGGCGGTCTTTTCGGTGAATGTGACCGACAAGCTGCGGGCCGGCGGGCACTGGCCGTCGGCGGCGCCCGTGGTAGCGCCCCCCGAAGCCGCCGCTCCCGATCCCATTGTGGATCACACTCCCCTCATCACCCCGGCCCAAGCGTCCATGTTCGAGACCGTGCTCGATGATGAGCTGAGTTTTGGAACCCCCATACTGCCGGTATTTGCTGCCTGTCAGGGCCACATGGGCTTGCTCGATGGCGATGCCGAGTTCCGGCACTCCCGTGTCGAGGGCGTGGACTGGCTGGAATACTACGAGAGCGCGGTGCTGCCGGATGGCGGGCTGGCGATACGCGGCTTCCGGGCGCCGATGGCGACGCTGACCGCAGCGGCGGACGGGGGAATCCTGGTCGTCACAACCAGCGCCTCGGGTTTTGTCGCCGGCGCCTGGCATGTCAACGCCATGGGCGAGATCGATGATGCGATCGAGCTTGAGGCGGCGTCCGGTCTGGGAATGCCGGCCTGTCTCGATCCACACGCGGCGGCAGCGGCGCTGAACCCTGTGCTGGCCGGCGATCACAGTGGTATCGGCGCGCGCCGGAGCGATTGAGGCGGACCGCTTGTCCCCCTCGCGACCGGTTCAACTATAATCCCCGGGATTCAAAACGCCGTCAGCCCGGATTGGGCCCGGCAGCGACCCGAGGAGGACAGCATCGATTGACCGGAGCGTCACAAGGACCCAAATCCAATCCAAGCGCCTGTAAAAACAGGCACCTGGCGCGCACCACGCCGGATATTCGGGTACACCAGGGGCAGATCCGGGACATATCCGGACCAATGAAGGCCACATCCGGGGAGGCTCAAAGGGCCCTTAGGGCAACACCTGATCCGATCAGGCGTCGACCTCGGCCTCGAGCGCATGTTCCTGGATGAATTCACGCCGCGGCTCGACGACATCGCCCATCAGCTTGGTGAAAAGCTCGTCGGCGGTGTCGGCATGAGTGACCGAGACCTGCAGCAGGGTGCGCACATTCGGATCGAGTGTGGTCTCCCAGAGCTGCTCCGGATTCATCTCGCCCAGACCCTTGTAGCGCTGGACTTTCATGCCCTTGGAGCCGGCGGTCACGACAGCATCAACCAGCTGGGTCGGGCTGTAGGTGGTGACGGGGCCGCTCTTCGTGCTGAAGACGGCCGGGCCGATATAGACATCGGAAATCGCCAGCGCCCGTTCCGACAGGCGCCGGGCATCGGGGCTTTCACGCAGCGGTGCATTGAGCACCACCGTCTCGGTGACGCCGCGGACATCGCGGGTGAAGACCAGGTTATTGTCGGCGTTCAGCTCGCCGACCCAGGTGTTTTCGCCTTCATCGGCAAAGCCATTGAGACGCTCGGCGGCCGATTGCACAGCCTCGGGCGTCGGCTCGGGAACCAGGGCGCCGGACAGCGCCGCCGCTTCCAGCGCAAAGCCGGGCGCGCGTGCCAGAAGACGGTCGACCGATGCCTTGACCGCGCGTGCGGTACCAACCCGGTCGGCCAGATCGGCGCCGGTGATGACCTCGCCATTGGCCAGGCGCAGATCGGCTTCGCTGGTGCCTTCCTCGATCAGATAGGCATCCATTTCGGCCTGGTCTTTGACATAGCGTTCCGAGCGGCCCTTGGTGATTTTATACAGCGGCGGCTGGGCGATGTAGAGGTGGCCGCGCTCGATCAGTTCGGGCATCTGCCGATAGAAGAAGGTCAGCAAGAGCGTGCGGATATGCGCGCCGTCGACATCAGCATCGGTCATGATGATGACCTTGTGATAGCGCAGCTTGTCGTAATTGATCTGGTCGCGGCCGATCCCGGTGCCGAGCGCCGTGATCAGGGTTCCGACCTGTTCCGAACCGAGCATGCGATCAAACCGCGCGCGCTCGACATTGAGGATCTTGCCTCGCAGCGGCAGCACGGCCTGATTGCCCCGATGCCGGCCCTGTTTCGCAGAGCCGCCGGCGGAATCACCCTCGACGATGAAGATTTCAGACTTCGCCGGATCCTTCTCCTGGCAATCGGCAAGCTTGCCGGGCAGGGAGGAGATTTCCAGCGCCGACTTGCGCCGCGTCAGCTCGCGCGCCTTGCGCGCTGCTTCGCGGGCCGCGGCCGCCTCGATGATCTTGGCCACGATCTGCTTGGCCTCGATCGGGTGTTCCTCGAACCATTCCGAAAGCGCCTCGCCGACAATGCCCTCGACGGCCGGGCGAACTTCCGACGAAACCAGCTTGTCCTTGGTCTGGGAGGAGAATTTCGGATCCGGCACCTTGGCCGAGAGCACGCAGGTCAGGCCTTCGCGGGCATCATCGCCGGTGATGGAGATCTTTGCCTTCGCCGCCAGGCCGGAAGAGGCCGCGTAATTATTGACAATACGCGTCAGCGCACCGCGGAAACCGGCCAGGTGGGTACCGCCATCGCGCTGCGGGATGTTGTTGGTGAAGCAGAGAACATTCTCGTGATAGCTGTCATTCCACTCCAGCGCCGCCTCGACCATCACGCCATCGCGCTCGCCCTGGATCAGGACCGGCTCGGGGAAGATCGGGGTCTTGGTGCGATCGAGGTGGGAGACAAAGGCCGCAACGCCGCCCTCATAGACCATGGTGTCGGACCAGACCTCGTCCTCGCGCTCGTCGCGCAGGGTGATCTTGACGCCCGAATTGAGGAAGGCCAGCTCGCGCAGACGGTGCTGCAGCGTGGGCCGGTCGAACTCGGTCATGGTGAAGGTTTCTTCGGACGGCATGAAGCGCACTTCCGTGCCCGTCTTGCCGGCCTCGACATCGCCGACCACTTTCAGGTCCTCATCGGCAACACCATGGCGGAAGCGCATATAGTGCTCCTTGCCATTGCGCCAGATGGTCAGATCCATCCAGACCGACAGGGCGTTGACGACCGAAACGCCAACCCCGTGCAGACCGCCGGAGACCTTGTAGGAATTCTGGTCGAACTTACCGCCGGCGTGCAGCTGGGTCATGATGACCTGGGCCGCCGACATGCCTTCGCCCTTGTGGAAGTCCGTCGGAATGCCGCGTCCGTCATCGCGCACGCTGGCCGAACCGTCGGCGTGCAGCGTCACCAGGACTTCGGAGCAATGGCCGGCCAGGGCTTCATCGATCGCATTGTCGACGACTTCATAGACCATGTGGTGCAGGCCCGAGCCGTCATCGGTGTCACCGATATACATGCCGGGGCGTTTGCGGACGGCGTCGAGACCCTTGAGGACCTTGATCGACTCTGCGTCATACTCGTGATTCGGTTGTTCGCTCATGGCTTGTTTGTACCGCACACGGAGTCCCATGGCCATACGCGCGCGCACGCGCGAGTCTATCTGTCAGCGCAACAGCAGCACGACCGCAATCGCCAGCATGACGGTGCCGGTCAGCACGTCGGCACCGCGGCGCACGGAAGGTGTTTTCAGCCAGTCACGCGCCTTGTGCGCCGCGCCGATATAGGCCCCGGCCGTCGGCACGGCGAGGGCGAACATGATCAGCACCATCAGGACGTAAACCGACGGTGTGATCGCTTCGAGCGGAATGAAGGCCGGCACCAGGGTGAGATAGAAAACGATCGGTTTGGGATTGGACAACGGCATCGCCAGTCCGGCGAGATAGGTGCCGGCCCAGCCCCGTTTCGAGCCCGCCGCAAACACCGGCTTCGGGCGCGCGCCCGTCCAGGCGCTCCAATATGCCGTGCCGGCCATCCACAACAGATATCCAGCCCCGACCAGCTTGGCCACGAGCCAGACCGCGCCCAGCTGTTGCGCCGCCGCGGACAGCCCGGTCACCGCCAGCGTGAACCAGAAAATATCCCCCGTCAGAATCCCGACCCCGTACATCGCCGCATGCCACGGGCCTGCATCCAGCGTGCGCGCGACCATGGCCGCAATACCCGGGCCGGGCGTCACGAAAAGGATCAATAATGCTCCAGCGAACAGGAAAAGGTTTTCAGCGCTCATGCCGGCGCCTGTACGGGTGGAGCGGTCAGATAGCCGTAAATCGCATCGGCCATCGCTGCGGTGAACTCCTCGTCGGACATGGTCAGGGCGAAGGCCGGACCGTCCTGGGGATAGAGCGCGCGCTCGATCAGCGAGGTGTTGAGGAGATAGGTGACGATTTCCGCCGCCTCGCGCCGGCCGGAGATCGAGACCTCGTCGCCGAAATGCTCGATCAATGCCAGGGAGGATGCAACCGCCATCTCGAGAAAAGCCTCCCACTCATCACCGACCAGATCCGGTCGCAGGCGGGCATAGAGATGCGCCGCGCGGACGAGATGGGCTTCAGCGGTAAGGAACTTCCAGCCCTGCGACACCATCTGCCGCAAGGCGGTGCGCAGCCCGTCCTCCGGCTCCAGCGCCAGCTTCCCCGACGGGCTGGCGGCAAATTGCGTCACCCGCGCGGCGTAAAGTTCGAAAATGACCGGGATCAGGGCATCGCGATTTTCGAAACGGCGATAGACGGTCCCGACCGACAGGCCGGCCTCGGCCGCCAGATCGGCGATCGAGATATCCTCGAAACTGCGCTGGCGCAGCAAATGCTCCAGCGCGGCAACCAGCTTGTCCCGCGTCAATTTCGACCGCGACTGCTTGGCCGGCCTCTCCCCTTGACTCATCTGCGCCTTGTCCATTATGTGAATGTGAATTCGCATTCCGCTTTATAACATCGGACACTGATGGTCCGAACGGGTCAAGTCGCAATTTGCGAGAGGATGGGCAAGATGGATTTCTCAAGTCTGGCGATCGAACACACCATCGGCATCGGCCTCATCCTGGCGCTGCTGGCGTGGAATGCGCTCACAGAAGAGGCCGGAAAAGCCGCGATCCGGGACCCGGCACAGCCAGACGCCCGCCTGCGCATCTACAACAAGGCCATGATCTCGCTCTGGCTTCTCGCCATTGCCTGCATGGTGCTCTGGCTACGCTCGGGGACAACGCTGCCGGAGCTTGGCCTGCGCGCCGGCGGAGGCTGGCGAACCCTCCTCAGCTGGGCAATCGTCGGGGCGATCTCTGCCTATATGGTTGCCTCTCTCCTGCAGGCCCGGTTTTCCCGCACGGCGCGGACCAGGCTGCGCGAGCAATTGAGTCAGCCCGGCGATTACGGCCTCATCCATCCGGAGACGCCGCGTGAGCACAGGCGTTTCATCTGGCTGGCCGTCACCGCCGGCATCACCGAGGAAATCCTGTTCCGCGGTTTCCTGATTGGGGTGCTGAGCCTGATTGTTCCGCTCTGGCTGGCAGCCCTTCTCGCCGCGGGCATCTTCATTCTCGGACACGCCTATCAGGGTGTGCAGGGCATGGTCGGCCTCCTGCCGATCACTGGCATTCTCACCCTCGTCTATGTTGTTGGCGATTCAATATGGCCCGCTATCGCTCTGCACATCGTCGTCGATGTGGTCGCCGGCCTGTTGTTCCGTATCAGCGATCAGTTCGCCGACGCCGATGCCGAGGCCGGGATTGCGGCGGCGAGCCCATAGAGGGCTACCCGGTCAGAACTTGAATTTCGGCAGCGAATGAAACGCGGTGCGCAGGGCCTCGCTCCAGCCTGAGGATATCTCGGTGTAATAGGCATCATCCTGCTCGATCCGCCGTTCCTCGCCGACCTGCAGACTGTCGATTTCATACACTTGAAGATCGAGCGGCATGCCGACCGAGAGGTTTGCTTTCAGCGTCGAGTCGAAGGACAGAATCAGCAGTTTCACCGCATCCTCGAACGACATGTCGCTGTCATAGGCGCGCAGCAGGATCGGGCGGCCATACTTGGTCTCGCCGGTCTGGAAGAAAGGCGTGTCCTCGCTCGCCTCAATGAAATTGCCTTCCGGATAGACGAGGAAAAGCCTCGGCTCCATGCCGGCAATCTGGCCACCGACAATCATCGTCGCGCCGAATTTGGTTTCCGCCTCCGGCGCCTCACCGGCATGGACGCGGACCTGTTCGCGCAGGGTCTCGCCGATCAGGGTCGCGACCTGGAACATGGTCGGGGCTTCCAGAATGCTCGGCTTGCGATCTGCGGGCACCTTGGAACGCTCGTCAAGCAGGCTGACGACCGCCTGGGTCGTCGCCAGATTGCCGGCCGTCATGATGGTGATCACCCGCTCGCCCGGTGTCGACCAAGTGAACATCTTGCGGAAGACGGAAACATTGTCGATGCCGGCATTGGTCCGCGAGTCCGACATGAAGATCAGCCCGCGATCAAGCCGCATGCCAACGCAATAGGTCATGGAATCACCCTCCGGAACGAGACTGCGCCAGCGTTACTGCTGCACTTGCAGCGACACAATCATCGATTCCGTCCCGCCACCGAAAACCACGCCGGAAACCGGTGCCGCCTCGCGATAATCAAGCCCGGTCGCAATGCGGACATAGCGTTCATCCGGCGCGATGCAATTGGAGACATCGAAGCCAACCCAACCCAGCCCCTCGATATGCGCCTCGGCCCAGGCATGGCTCGCCTCCTGGTCGATCCGGTCATTCATCATCAGATAGCCGCTGACATAGCGGGCCGGAAAGCCGAGCTCCCGCGCCACCGATATGAAGACCTGGGCATGGTCCTGGCAGACGCCATAACCCATGGCGATCGATTGCTCGACCGTGGTGGCGGCATGGGTTCCAGCCGTCTGGTAGGGCATGGCACCGGCGATCAGTTGCGACAGCGCGTGCAGTTTGTCGAGCGGTTCGCGGCCATCATTGGCCAACGGTGCCAACAAGGCCGCAACGCCCGCTCCGGGACGTGTGAGCTCGGTCTGGCGCAGGAAATACCACAGCGGGGCCGGACCATTGTGCGGGCCGAGCACACCGGCGGTGTCGCGCGTCTCGACCTCGCCCTCGCAGGTGATGCTGACAAAATGGGCATCGGGGTCGACACTGATCAGATCCACCAGATTGAGGTGCTGATCGTGGAACATCACCTCCTCGCGCCCGCCGGCGATCCGAACCGACCAGTCGTGGACTGTCTGGGTCGATGTGTTGACCGGCCGCAGGCGGATCTGCTGCAGCCCGTAGGGCACCGGCTCGCGATAATCATAGCGGGTATTGTGGCAAATCTTGAGACGCATTGATTTACTCGTAGAACCGGAAATCGATCTCGATCTGGGCCGCGAGCGCGTCATTGCTCTCGCGGAAATCGACCAGGAATTCATGCAGGCCCGTCTGGAAAACCTGTTCAATCGTTTGCCCGCGCAAACGGGTCATCATGGTTTCCGCCATCACCTGGCTCGGTTTCGATGCTTCGGCATCAGGACAGAGGGCGCGCAGGTTATGGGTGAATTTTTCGACGCAATAGATCAGCGAGCGCGGCATTTGCCGGTCGAGGATCAAGAAATCGGCGATGTCTCGGGGCGTGGTCTCGCCACCATGAATCCAGTTGAAGGCGCGCTCGGCCGAGGCAGAGCGAAGGATGGTCTCCCACTGCACATTGTCGAGCGAGGAGCCGACATAGGAGGTGGACGGGAGCAGGACATAATATTTCACGTCGAGGATGCGAGCCATATTGTCGGCGCGCTCGATGAAACTTCCCAGCCGCGCAAAGCGGAAGATATCATTGCGCAACATGGTGCCATGCAGGGCGGCGCGAACCAGCGCGCCCTGTTGCCGGATGCTGGCCAGAACATTGGGCAAGGCCGCCGCCGGCACAGGGTTTTCGAGAACCTGCTTCAACACGAGCCAGGCTCCGTTCATCGCCTCCCAGACTTCCCGCGTCAGCGCGGTGCGTACCATGCGGGCATTGTTCCGCGCCGCCTCGATCGAGGACATCACGCTTGAGGGATTGCCGGAGTCGCGCAGCAGGAAGTCCGTCACCTGCTCGGTCTCATAGCTCTCATACTGTTCGCAATAGGCCTGGGAACACCCGGCTGTGGTGACAATCGAGGCCCATTCCGTCGCATTGGAACTGGTGCGCGTCAGCGACATACGAAAGCCGGCCTCAACCAGCCGCGCGGTATTCTCGCTGCGCTCGAGATGGCGGAACATCCAGAACAGGCCGGAGGCTGTTTTTCCAAGCATGCTCAGTCCTCCAGAATCCAGGTGTCTTTGGTGCCGCCGCCCTGGCTGGAATTGACGACCAGCGAGCCCGCCTTCATCGCCACGCGGGTCAGCCCGCCCGGGGTGATATCGATCCGGTCCGGAGAGACCATCACGAAGGGGCGCAGGTCGACATGGCGCGGCGCCAGACCCGAATTGGTCAGGATCGGCACAGTCGACAGGGCCAGGGTCGGTTGGGCGATATAGGCCCCTGGACGGGCCTGAAGCTTGCGCCTGAACGCCGCCAGCTCGGCCTTGCTCGCGGCCGGGCCAACCAGCATGCCATAGCCGCCCGAGCCATGGACCTCCTTGACCACCAGTTCTGCAAGATGCTCGAGCACATAGGCAAGGGCATCGGGCTCGGAACAGCGCCAGGTCGGCACATTCTTGAGAATGGCGGTCTCGCCGGTGTAGAATTCGATGATGTCCGGCATGTAGGAATAAACCGCCTTGTCATCGGCAACCCCGGTGCCCGGCGCATTGACGATGGTGATGCCGCCGGCACGGTAGACATCCATGATCCCCGGCACACCCAGCATGGAATCGGGCCGGAAATTCAGCGGGTCGAGATAGTCGTCATCCACCCGCCGGTAGAGCACATCGATGGGCTCATAGCCGCGCGTGGTGCGCATGGCGACGCGGCCATTGACCACCCGGAGGTCATGACCCTCCACCAGCTCCGCACCCATCTGCTCGGCCAGGAAAGCGTGTTCGAAATAGGCCGAGTTGTGCAAACCCGGCGTCAGCACCGCGATCACCGGCCGGCCGGTGCAGGCGGGCGGCGCACTCTTGGACAGAGATCGCCGCAGAGTCATCGGATAATCGCTGACGGAGCGCACCCGGATCCGGGAAAACAGCTCCGGGAACATGTTGAGCATGGTTTCGCGGTTTTCCAGCATGTAGGAAACGCCCGACGGGGTGCGGGCATTGTCCTCGAGCACGAAGAAATCATCCTTGCCGGTGCGCACCAGATCGACGCCGACGATGTGGGTATAGACGCCACCGGGCGGATTCACGCCGAGCATCTTGGGCAGGAAGGCATCATTGCGGGCGATCAGGCTGGCGGGGATGCGGCCGGCGCGAATGATCTCCTGGCCATGATAGATATCGTGCAGGAAGGCGTTGATCGCGCGCACGCGCTGCTCGATCCCCTTGGTCAACCGGTTCCATTCGCGCGCCGAGATGATGCGCGGCACCAGGTCGAAGGGGATCAGGCGCTCATCGGCGGCCTCCTGGCCATAGACATTGAAGGTGATCCCGGTCCGGCGGAAAAACGCCTCGGCCTCGCGGGCCTTGCGACGCAAGGCCGAGCGGTCGACCGTATTCATCCAGGCGGCGTATTCGGCATAGGGCTCGTGCGGTGCACCGTTGCCATCAAGCATTTCATCGAAGAACAAGCGATGTCTCCCGGTTTCAGCACGCGCGCGCAACGGCCCGATCGGGCCGGCGACATGCCGGATCTGACTGTGACGACGCCAATTCTTGCCGCGAAGAGGCTGACTTGCGACCGCCGGTCAAGCCGCGTTCATGGCGCGGCGTCTGGTGACGGCAAATCGGTGGCCTGCATTCCCAACGCGCTGGCTTGACGCAAACGGGGCTGATTTTTCCGGCATTTTCATACCGGTCTCCCCTCACCCCCGAGGCGTAGCAAATTACTACCGTGTCTGTTGTTTTCAGGCAAGAGCTGGCCGGTCAGGCAGTCCCGCCGGATTCGTCGGGGAACAGACCCGCCTCCCGCACTCGCAGGAATTGCGCCTGTCCCGCGAAGGGTTCGAACAGGACTCGCTCGACGCCCGTCAGCCAGGCCTGGGACCCGGTGGCGAGAATTTCGCGCGCCAGCCCTTCCCGGCGCGACGCATCCAGATGGGCGCAGGCCTCGTCGAAAAGAAGCAGGGGCGCGATCGAGTTCCGGGCCGCGAGAACGCGGGCCTGGGCCAGCGCCAGGGTGAGGATCAGCGCCTTCTGCTCGCCGGTCGAACAATCACCGGCTGGCTGATCCTTGTCGCGATGGCGGGTCACAAGCTCGGTGCGATGGGGGCCCCGGGTCAGGGTCCGGCCGACGGCGCCGTCACGGCCGCGCCCTTCGCGCAGAGCCTGGGCGAAATTGTCCTCGGCCTCCGAGGCCGCGGCGCCGGCCGCGAGGTCTGCCTCAACGGCGCCGTCCAGCGCCAGATCGGCCTGCGGGAAGGCGCCTTCCGGGCGGGCGTCGATTTCCGCCTGCAGCCGGATCAGGGCTTCCAGCCGCGCCGCCGCCACGGCCACACCATGGCCGGCCATCTCGGTTTCGAGCGCCGCGACCCAGGCCGGATCGGCGCGGCCATCATCGAGCAGTCTCTGCCGCCGCACCCGGGCCTTCTCATAGGCCGTCGCAGCCTCGGCATGGGCCGGATCCGCTGCATAGACGAGACGGTCGAGAAATTTCAGACGATCGGCGCGCGGCCCGGCGAACAGCCGGTCCTGGGCCGGGGTCAGCCAGATCATCGGGACCAGTCGCGACAATTCAGCCTGCTGTACCGGGTCGCCGTCGATACGGGTTTCACGCCGTCCGCCGGCACGGGCGCCAACGCCGATCCTGAAACGGCCATCATAGGTATCGATTTCCGCGAACACGGCCCAGGCGTCCGCGGCAACGCCATCCTGCTTGCGGGCGACACCGTCAGCCCCGGCCGAACGCATGCCGCGTCCCGGAGCCAGGAATGACAGGGCCTCAAGCAGATTGGTCTTGCCCGATCCGTTCTCGCCAAACAGGACCACTGGCCGCGCATCGACTTCCAGGTCGAGCGCGGCATAGCAACGAAAATCGGTAAGCCGCAAACGACGAACCGCCGCCGGGACAACCGGCGGCGGTGAATTCATGTCGTCTGTGCCAGCCGGTTTGCTCACACCCGCAGCGGCATCAACACATAAAGCGCATCAGGATCACCGCTATCGGTGACCAGGGCCGGAGAGGCGGCATCGGCGAAGTGGAACTGCGCCTGGTCGCCCTCGATCTGCGAGGCCACGTCCAGCATGTAGCGGGCGTTAAAACCGATCGCGAAGCCTTCATCGCTATAGGACACGGCCAGTTCTTCCTCGGCCTGTCCGCTCTCGGGATTGTTGACCGCCAGGGTCAGCGTGTCCTGACCCAGCGACAGCTTCACCGAACGTGATTTTTCCATCGAGATGGTGGCAACACGATCAACGGCCTCGGCGAAACGCTTGTTCTCGACCGACATCATGCGGGTATTGCCGCGCGGAATGACGCGCTCATAATCCGGGAAGGCGCCATCGATGAGTTTCGAGGTCAGCACGGCCCGGCCGAGACGGAAGCGGATCTTGCCCTCGGACACCGAAATCTCGACATCGTCGCTGGCATCCTCGATCAGGCGGCGGATTTCCTGCACGGTCTTGCGCGGGACGATCACGCCGGGCATGCCGGCTGCACCATCGGGCAGATCAACCTCTGCCAGGGCGAGCCGGACGCCGTCGGTAGCAACGGCACGCAAGGTCTTGCGGCCAGCCTCGTCAGCGGCATGGAAATGGATGCCGTTGAGATAATACCGCGTTTCCTCGGTCGAGATCGCGAACTTGGTCTTGTCGATCAAACGCGCCAGGGCCGCAGCCGGCAGCGAGAAACTATGCTCGAGATCCTCGGTCGGCATGACCGGGAAATCACCCGGCGGAAGCGAGGGCAGCGAGAAGTTCGACCGTCCGGCCTTGAGGGTCAGACGCGGATCCTCGCCGCTCATTTCCAGCGTCACGTCAGCGCCGTCAGGGATTTTGCGCGTAATGTCATAGAGGGTGTGGGCCGGTGCCGTGACCATGCCTTCACCTTCACAGCGCGCCTCGGCCGTCTCAAGGATTTCGATGTCGAGATCCGTGGCCGCGAAACTTGCGCCATTGGGCCCGGCTGAAATCAGCACATTCGACAGAATTGGAATGGTGTTGCGCTTTTCGACCACGGCCTGAACATGGCCAAGGGCCTTGAGGAGCGTAGCGCGCTCGATCGTCAGCTTCATATCTCGCGTTCCGCTTTGACGTCTTCATGAGCCGGTGCCGGCTGGCAAATCAGCTGGCACCGAAAAGGGTGGGTAAAAGAGGATACATGAAAAAACACAACCGCAAGAGAATTATCCAGCCGCGGACGCATTTTCCAGCGGAAATCAGTCCCGCAGCTCCCGGGTCAGGCAATCAACATCCTGGCCGATCGGGTCCCCGGCTTCGATCATCGCGGTGATCTTGTTGACGGCGTGGATTACCGTCGAGTGATCGCGGCCGCCAAAACGGCGTCCGATATCGGGCAGGGAACGCGTGGTCAGCGTCTTGGCCAGATACATCGCGACATGGCGCGGGCGGACAACACTCTGGGTCCGGCGCTTGGAGCAGATATCCGTCGTGGTCACGCCGAAATGTGTCGCGACGGCCTTCTGGATCTCGTCAACGGTCAGACGTTTTTCCGCGCTCAGCGACAGGTCGCGCAGGGCAGTCGAAACCGCCTCCATCGTCACCGGCAGCCCCAGCAGCGCTGTGCGGCAGATCACGTTGTTGAGCACACCTTCCAGCTCGCGCGGGCCGGTCGTGATGCGGGCCGCGAGAAAATCGCGCACCGGCTCCGACACGTTCAGCACCGGATAGTGGCATTTCGCCTGGGCGATCTTGCAATCGAGAATCTGGCGCCGCAGATCGAGATCCGGCTTGCTCAACGGGCAGGCCAGGCCACCGGTCAACAGCGAGCGCAGACGGTCATCGGCGATCGCCAGCTCGGCAGGCGGACGATGCGAGGCCAGAACGACCTGCTTGTTCTCGGCGATCAGTGCCGCAATCGTGTGGAGGAATTCATCCTCGGTCTTCGGCTTGCCGGCGATGAAATGCACATCATCGATCAGGAGGTAGTCCACACCGCGGACCGTCTCCTTGAAGGTGATGGTGTCGCGCGCCCGCATCGCGGTCACAAATCCCGAGAGGAATTCCTCGGCGGTCAGGTAGAGCGCCTTGCGCGGCTTGGGCGCCTGGGCGACGGCACTCGCCACGGCGTGCATGAGGTGCGTCTTGCCGACGCCGTAATCGCCGTAGAAGAAAACCGGATTGAAGGGCGGGCGCGCTGCAGAGACGATGCTCCGCGCGGCGGCGGCGGCGACTTCATTGGCCGGGCCGACCCGGAAGGAATCGAAGCTGAAGCGCGGCTCGATCACATCTTCGCGCTTCGCAGCCGTTTCGGCCGGCTTGCCTGCAGACTTCGGCTGAGGCACGGGTTCGCGCACAACGTCCACTTGCGGCTCAACCTCACCATCGGCCAGCACGAGAAGATCGCGGCGAACGGAATCCAGCTCTGCCCAGATGGCACGAATTCGGGCACCGGCATGATCCTCGATCCAGTCACGATTGAAGGTGCTCGGCGCGACAATGATGATCATGCCGGCGTCCGACATGCGGACGCGCAAACGGGCTATTTCCTGAGAGTAAAGGGCATCACCAAGCTCAACGCGCAGGCGGGCGCGAACGGCGCGCCAAATGGCTGCAATTTCGGCTGCAGCCTGGGTCTCGAATGAGGCTGCCTTGGTATCGGAAACTGCAAGTTTTTTATATGCCATTGTTCGCCACACTTGTGATTTGCCCCACGTCGAGGTGAGAGCTAGGTGTTTGTTATTATGGCACAATCCCCCCTCAACGACACGCCGCCCTGCCGTGTCGAAACCGGAATATTATCCGTATAGGATTGATCGCCCTCAGAGCCTCAAAGGTTACCGCTTCCGTAAAAACGGTCAACAGGATTCAACGCCCGGATTTTGAGATTCTTCGCTTGACACGGGAAATCCTTGACCGGAGCGAAGCTTGGCAAATGCGATATATTTTTATGACGTCGGATGGTTCAATTTCACCACGAAAAGCCCCCTGGAAACCGGGCACGGGTTGGCATGAAAACGGCTGCGGCAACAGCTCCGTATCAGGAATATTATATGAGCAGCGTATGAGCAGCGGACGCACCATCGGGGCCCCGATCACATCGCCAGCCGGAAAGCAGTGCCAAAAAAAATACGCCCGGGACGCGAGTCCCGGGCGTATTGATTGCATTCAACTGTCGTTCGAAATCAGGCGGCCATCGCCTTGATCCGGGCCGACAGGCGCGAAACCTTGCGCGAGCTCGTGTTCTTGTGGAACACGCCCTTGCTGACCGCACGCATCATTTCTGATTCCGCGGTGACCAGTGCCGCGCGGGCAACAGCCTGATCGCCGGCGGCGATCGCAAGTTCGACCTTTTTAACATAGGTCCGGACGCGCGAACGCCGGGCTTTGTTAACAGCAGTGCGGCGCGCGATCTTGCGGACCATTTTCTTGGCCGAGCTTGTATTGGCCATGGGTTCTAACCTCTTCATGCGACCGGGACCGGAGCCCGATTAAATCCGTGAGCGGCGGCGTATAGGCCCTAGAAGCCGGGGCGTCAACTGCCCCTGCCGCCAGTTCGACTAACGATGCTTGAAATGTGCAGCGCGCTTCTCGGCGAAGGCTGCCATGCCCTCACTCTGATCTTCCAGGGCAAATTGCGACTGGAACACCCGGCGCTCGAAGCGCACGCCTTCCGTCAGGCCGATCTCGAAGGCACGGTTGACCGCTTCCTTCGTCATCATGGCGACCGGCAGGGATTTGACCGCAATCGCCTCGGCAGCTTCCATGGCGACGTCGAGCAGATCCTCGGCCGGCACGACGCGCGAGACCAGTCCGGCACGCTCAGCCTCTTCGGCATCCATCATGCGGCCCGTCAGGCACATATCCATTGCCTTGGCCTTGCCGACGGCACGTGGCAGCCGCTGGGTGCCACCGGAACCGGGCATGACGCCGAGATTGATCTCGGGCTGACCGAATTTGGCTGTCTGCGAGGCAATGATGAAATCACACATCATGGCGATCTCGCAGCCGCCGCCGAGGGCATAGCCGGAAACCGCAGCGATGATCGGCTTGCGGAAGCGGGCCACCGACTCCCAGGTCTCGGCGAAGGGGTCGTGCATGTAGAGGCCGACGAAATCGCGAGCCTGCAATTCCTTGATGTCGGCGCCGGCTGCGAAGGCTTTCTTCGAGCCGGTCAACACGACACAGCCGATACCGGCATCCTTCTCGAAGGCGGCCAGTACCGTCGCAAGTTCTGTCGTCAGCTCATCGCACAGGGCGTTGAGAGCTTCCGGGCGCGAGAAGGTAATTACCCCGACGCGACCCTCGGTCTTTACCTGAATCGTCTTGTAAGCCATGTCGGCGCTCCGTATGCGGCGCGGGGGTCCGCGCTGAAAAAACCGCGCCGCTATAACGCAGACCGGACCGGCGGTCGATACCGGTAACAGGCCGAGAGTCAGGCGGCGGATGCCAAGCTATTGGCGGGTCACGATAATGCCGGATTCCCGCAACAATTCGACAACACCGTTATCGCCGCTGAGGTGCGCAGCCCCCACAGCCACAAAAACAGTGCCTTCGCCGTCGAGCAGAGCCTGGATCTGAGGCACCCAGTCGCGATTGCGCTGAACGATCAAAGCCTCATACATCTCCGGTGTTTGCTCGCGCATATCCGCGTTCACGATCCGGTCGATCGTCTCGATATCGCCCGCAGCCCAGGCCCGCACCATCTCGTCGAGCATGGCCGGCGTGCGCTCCATTTCGCGCAGACCTTCGGCAAAACCGGCGACCTGCACCGAGTCCGGGAGGTCGGCGAGAACGCGAACCTGCTGCTCGGCGGTTTCGAAATAGCCGAGCTCGACGTCTGTGCCGGCAACAGCTGCGAGCAGGGCTTTCTCGGCCCCGGCCTCGGGATCAAGCCCCAGCACCTGCATCTGCGCGACCGAGAGAACGATCTGCGCCAGCCAGGGCCGCATCGGCTCTAGCATTTCCGGCGTCGCACCGACGGTCGGCGCCACGCGGGCCAGCAAGGCCCGGGCCTCGGCATCCAGCATCGAGGACAGGGTCACACCTTGCGGGTTCAGTCCCAGTTCAACGACCAGCGCCTGCATCCGGGCCTGCGCCTCGGCACCCTGCACATCGGCTTCGAGATACAGGGCGTCGGCGTTCGCCAGATGCTCGCGCATCGTGTCGGTCTGCCAGTCAAGGCTGGGGGGAAGAAGGTGGAATGTGCCGAACAGGTAGATATCGGAATCCGCGTCCGAGAGGTGCCACATGGCCGGCCTAGCCTCGAGCCCCGAATAGTCGACCAGTTGCGCCTGGGCCGGGCTGAGGGCGCCGGCGAATGCAAGGCCGGCAGCGCCGAGCAGGGCGCCAGCGGCCGAGGTCAGCCGGGAGTAGAAAGGTTTGGAACGACGCATAGGGAAACTCCGGATCAGGTCGAGGACAAGCAAGGGATACTATCCGGCTTTGCACGAATTGCGGCAGGGACTGACTGCGCCCGCGTCCCGCTGTCCGGAATCAGCGCTGGCAGGCGGGGCAGTAGAAGGTCGAGCGGCCCGCCTGGACGATCCGCTGGATCTCGCCGCTGCAGTCCGGCGTCGAGCAGGGCACGCCTTCGCGGCCATAGGCGCTGAACCGGTGCTGGAAATAGCCCAGGGCGCCATCCGCCCCCGCGAAATCCTTCAGGGTCGAACCGCCGGCAGCAATTGCCTCCTCGATCACTTCGCGAACCGACCGGGCCAGGCGCTCCGCGCGAACGCCCGGGATGGTCCGCGCCTCGCGCCGCGGACTGATCCCGCTGCGATGCAGCGCCTCACAGACATAGATATTGCCCAGTCCGGCGACGACACGCTGGTCGAGCAGCGCCGATTTGACCGGTGTGCGCTTGCCGGCCAGCGCCTCCCCCAGCGCTGCGCCGGAGAACGCGTTGGACGTCGGTTCGGGACCAAGCCCGGCCAGGTTGGGCTGCTCGTCCTCGGCGTCCGTCGGAAAGATGAGCATGAAACCAAAGCGGCGGGGGTCATTATAGCGAACCGTCACACCGCCCTCGATCTCGAACACGACATGATCATGTTTCGGATTGGCCGGCGCGGCATGGACAAAATCACCCGGCTGCGCGGCATCCTCGCCAGCCTCGATCGAGAAGCGGCCGGACATCCCGAGATGGACCAGCAGGGTCTCCTCCTCCGCCAGACGCAACAGGAGGTATTTCGCTCGCCGGTCGATCTGCTCGATCCGCCGGCCGCCCAGACGGCGCGCCATATCCTCCGGGAAGGGAAAGCGCAGATTGGCGCGATTGAGCGTCACGCGCTCGATCAGGCGTCCTTGCATGGCCGGGATCAGGCCGGCACGGACGGTTTCGACTTCGGGAAGCTCAGGCACCGCATGCTCCTTGTGACTGCCAGGCGCGCACGGGCATGGCCGCTGACATGAGTTCCTCATATCGCACTCCGCCGCGCGTTTGCCAAAGCCTGAACCGCGATTGCGGGGGACTGCCGGGCCTGCGGCATCATCACCGCCCTGACGGCTTTGCGGCAGGGCCGCGGTGGCTTATTGTCGGCGCATGACCGAGACATTCAAACAGGCTGACCCCGAAAACACCGTCCCCTTCGGCTTCGAGGATGTGGACCGTACCCGCAAGGCCGGGCTTGTCCGCGGCGTTTTCGACCGTTCGGCACGCCGCTACGACCTGATGAACGACCTGATGTCGCTGGGCGTGCATCGCGCCTGGAAAGACATGGTAATGACACGGGCCAATCCGCAGCCCGGCGAGCGCCTGCTCGATGTGGCGGGCGGGACCGGCGATCTGGCACGCAGCTTCCTGACCAAGGCCGACCGCGCCGGCAAGCGCCGCGGCAGCCCGCAGCAGGCCGAAGCCATCGTGCTGGATATCAATGAGCAGATGTTGCGCGCCGGCATCAAGCGCGGCGTCGATGCCACCCAGGCCGGGCGGATCCAGTGGGTCACCGGCAATGCCGAATGCCTGCCGCTGTCCAGTCACTGCGTCGACTGCGTCACCATCTCGACCGGCATTCGCAATGTCACCGACCGGGCCGCAGCCCTCGCCGACATGCGCCGTGTGCTGAAGCCGGGCGGGCGCTTCCTGTGCCTGGAGTTCTCCCGGCCGACCAGCCGGGGATGGGAGAAGCTCTATGACGCCTGGTCATTCAATGTGATGCCCGAACTGGGCGAGCATGTCGCGCGGGACCGGGCCAGCTACCAGTATCTGGTGGAATCGATCCGGCGCTTCCCCGACCAGGAAAGCTTCGCCGGCGAATTGCGTCAGGCCGGCTTCCGGCAGGTGAGCTACACCAATTTCTCCGGCGGCATCGCCGCCCTTCACACGGGCTGGGCCTGATCACCGCCGCGCCCCTGCGCCTTGCGGGTGGCGATCAGCCAGGCCTTCGCTGCGGCGAGCGTATCGAATAATTGCAGGCTGGCGGGATAATCGGCCTCGCCCAGCCCGATCCAGTATTCCACCAGGGGGAGCTTCATCGGATCGGCGCAGACCTGCGCGCTCAGGGTCGGCTTGTCGCCATAGGCCTCATGCAGGATCTGTCCGAGCACGGCCTTGCCCGCCTTGATCGCCTCGATATCGAGATCGCCGAGCATGCCGTCGCTATAATCGATGATCCGGTCCCATTCGGGCGTCCATTCGGGCAATGAGACAGCCTGCCGCAAAAGCGCGGCGGCCTCCGGGATGCTCACAGGACCATGGAAGGCGGTCACAGCCCACCGGTTTTCGTAATCGAACTCGATCGTGTGGCGCATGGACATATCCAACTCCTGAGGAAGACTAACCTGCGGGGGGGCCGATGCAAGCGAGTGAAACGGCGGCGCGCGCTGCGACTTCACACCGCCCTCGCCAAGCGGGGCTGCGCCCTCTAAACAGCTGCGAATATGTTTGCGACCCTTGCCTCCTTCCTGCGCCTGCTGCGCGCCCTGCTCACGCTGGCGCGCCATGACGCCATCCTGCCTGCAGAATACCAGTCGCTCTATCCGGCACCGGCGCGGGTGGCCGGCCGCATCGCGCGGCTGTTTGCCCGCCGCGACAATGCCGGCAATCCCGGCGAACGCCTGGCCCGGGCGCTGGAAAGGCTCGGCCCCTCCTATGTCAAATTCGGCCAGATTCTGGCGACCCGCGGCGATGTCATCGGCGAACGCTTCGCGCGCGGCCTGGCCCGGCTGCAAGACCGGATGCCGCCCTTCGACGACACCGAGGCCCGCGCCATCATCGCCGCCGAACTGGGCGCGCCCGTAGAGAGCCTGTTCAAGACCTTCGGGCCGGCCATCGCCGCCGCCTCGATCGCGCAGGTTCACCGCGCCACCACGCAGGATGATGTTGAGGTGGCGGTAAAGGTCCTGCGGCCCGATATCGAACTGCGCATCGCGCGCGATATCCGCACCCTCTCCCTGGGCGCCGCTCTGGCCGAGAGACTGGCGCCAGCCAGCCGCCGTCTGGAGCCGCGCAAATTCGTTGCCACAGTTGCCCGCTCGCTCAGCTTCGAGACCGATTTGCGGCTTGAAGCCGCCGCCGCGTCAGAGCTGGCCGAAGCGGCCACTGCCGTTGAACACTACCGCATCCCCGAGGTTGAATGGACCCTGTCGTCCAAGCGCATCCTGACGACGCGATGGGTCACCGGCGCACCCCTGAGCGATCCGGAGCGGCTTGCCGGGCTGAACCTCGACCAGGCCGCACTGGCCACGACATTGACGCGGGCCTTTCTCGGCACGGCGCTTGATCGCGGCGTGTTTCACGCCGACATGCATGCCGGCAATCTTTTCGCCGCTGCCAATGGCGACCTCTGGGCGGTGGATTTCGGAATCATGGGGCGGATCGGCCGGCCCGAACGCCGGTTCCTCGCGCTTATCCTGCATGGCTTCCTGACCCGCGACTATACAGCTGCGGCACGGGCCCACTTTGCGGCAGGCTATGTGCCCGACGAGCATACCGTCGCCGATTTCGCCAGCGCGCTGAGGGCTGTCGGCGAACCGATTTTCGGCAAGCGCGCCGACGAGGTGCCGATGTCGCGCGTGCTGATGCAATTGTTCGAGATCACCGATCTGTTCGACATGCGCCTGCGCCCCGAACTGGTGATGTTGCAAAAGACCATGGTCCAGTGTGAGGGCGTGGCGCGCTCTCTCGACCCGCAGCACAATATGTGGGCCGCGGCCACGCCTGTCGTCGAGGCCTGGATGAAACGCGAGCTGGGCCCGGAAGGGCGGATTCGCGACTTTGCCGAGGATCTGGAGCGGTTCTACGGAGCCATGCGGCATCTGCCCGACGCCATCGAGGACTGGGCGGATATTGGCGCCAGGCTCAAGTCGGGCGAGCTTCGCCTCTCGACTCCGCCGCCGCCACGCCCCTGGGCCGTCCGCCTCGCCTGGCTGGGTGTGGCAGCTGCTGCCGGCGCTGCGCTGGCCCTGTGGCTTGCATAAAAACGCCCACATACCAAACACGGTCCGGTAATATCTTCGTGCTTCAATGCACCCATGACATTAAGCACCAAACCGACCCCCGAACATTTCGAGCTCCAGCGCGAGTTTTTCCGGATCGACGCCGCGACCGTCGCGCGTATCCGCAAGCTGAAACCGCGCCTCATGGCCTATGCTGCCGAAACGCTTGAAACCCTGTTTGACCACCTCGCCTCGAATCCCGAGGTCGGGGACTATTTCGAGATATCGGACAATACCCGCTATCTGCGCGACGGCATGCTGGCCCATTGCGAGCTGGTCTTTTCGGCCCGTTTCGACCCGAAATATTATGACGCCGTCGACCAGATGGGCCTGCGCCACAGCAAGCTGGACTATCCCTCGCACGCCTATTCCTCCGCCTATGCCAACCTGATGGCCGGTATTTTCCGGCAAGGTTTGGAGACGGGCCCGAAGCTCAATGCCGAGGATATGGCCGCCATCACGCGCGTTTCGATCTACGACATGGAACTGACCATCGCCGCCTTCTTCCGCCACCAGCTGGACAAGCAGGCCGCGCTCTATGCCGATACGGAAAAAGTGCGCGATATGATGACCCAGCAGCGCCTCGCCAGCTGAGACGCCGCCCGGCCCCGACAAGAGGCTTGGGATTCCACTCGCAAACCGCTAGTTACTTCGCGTAGCGAACTGGGAGCACGGCCGTGTCCGACAAGCGGATCCTCTTGATCATTGGTGGCGGGATCGCCGCCTATAAAAGCCTGCTGCTGATCCGCGAATTGCAGCGGCGCGGCATCGGCTCGCGCTGCATCCTCACCTCGGCCGGCGCCGAATTCGTCACCCCGCTCAGTGTCTCGGCGCTGTCGGGCGAACGCGTTTTCAGCGAGCTGTTCGACCTCACCGACGAATCCGACATGGGCCATATCGAATTGTCGCGCTCGGCCGATCTCGTCGTCGTCGCGCCGGCCACCGCCGACCTGATGGCCAAGGCGGCCCAGGGTCTGGCCAATGATCTCGCTTCAACCACCCTGCTGGCCACCGACAAGCCGGTGCTGATGGCGCCGGCGATGAATGTGCGGATGTGGGAGCACAAGGCGACCCAGCGCAATCTGGCGACGCTGAAACAGGACGGCATCCACTTTGTCGGTCCTGATGAGGGCGAGATGGCCTGCGGCGAATTCGGACCCGGCCGCATGGCCGAACCGGTCGCGATTGCCGAAGCCGTCGAGGGCCTGCTGCATGGCTGAGCCGCTCGCCAGACGGCACGTGCTGATCACCGCCGGCCCGACCCGTGAACCGATCGATCCGGTCCGCTATATCTCCAACCATTCCTCCGGCCAGCAGGGCTATGCCATCGCGGCGGCCTGCGCCGCACTCGGCGCGCGCGTAACGCTTGTCTCCGGCCCGACAGCCCTGCCAGACCCTGACGGCATGACCGTGGTGCGGATCGAGACCGCGCTGGACATGCTCGCCGCCGTCGAGACCGCCATGCCGGCCGATGTCTTCATCGCCGTCGCTGCCGTCGCCGACTGGCGCCCTGCCGCCCCCTCCGACACCAAGATCAAGGCCGACAAGTCGAGCTTTGCCACCCTGCCGCTGGTCGAAAACCCGGACATTCTCAAAACCATCAGCCAACTCGCCAGCGGGCGCCCCGGCCTGGTGGTCGGCTTTGCCGCCGAGACCCATGATGTCGAGGCGCTCGCCACCGCCAAGCGCATCCGCAAGGGCTGCGACTGGATCGTCGCCAATGACGTCTCCGGCGATGTGATGGGCGGGGCCGAGAATGCGGTCACCCTGGTCACGGCGCAGGACAGCGAGCACTGGCCGCGCGCGCCCAAGGGCGAGATCGCGGCCCGGCTGGCGTCCCGCATCGCCGAAGCGCTCTAGTTTTCCCCAGCGGGCCTGCCGACAGCACTGGCCAGCCAGGCGCTGGCGGGCTTCAATCAAACCCTTCAGCCACTGCGCCGGACCCGACCCGATGAAAACCATCCACGTCCAGATCAAACCGCTGCCGCATTATGAGGGCCTGGCCCTGCCGGCCTATGAGACGCCGCAATCGGCCGGCATGGATCTGCGCGCCGCCATCCCGGCCGACGAGCCCATCATCATCCCCCATGGCGAATGGCGCCTGGTGCCGGTCGGCATCGCCATTGCCCTGCCCGACGGTTTCGAGGCGCAGGTGCGCCCCCGCTCCGGACTGGCCGCCAAAAAAGGGATTTCCTGCGTCAATTCACCCGGCACGGTCGATGCCGATTATCGCGGCGAGATCCGGGTCAATCTGATCAATCACGGCAAGGAAGACTTCGTCATCAATCGCGGTGACCGTATCGCGCAAATGGTGATCGCGCCGGTGATGCAGGCCTTGTGGCTGGTCACTGCCGAGCTGAACGAAACCCAGCGCGGCACGGGCGGTTTCGGCTCCACCGGCGTGTGATCGAGAAAGCGTGATCGCTGCGCGCGGTGACACATGCGTGCCGGCCACCTACATAGCCACCAGTTTCCATTGAGGATTTCCCCATGACCGACACTCCGGGCCGCGGCCGTATCTACAGCTCCATCGCCGACACCGTTGGCAATACGCCGCTGGTCGAGCTGTCCAAGCTCGCTGCTGCACACGGCGCCAAGGCGCGCATCCTCGCCAAGCTGGAATTCTTCAACCCGCTCTCCAGCGTCAAGGACCGGATCGGCGTCGCCATGATCGATGCGCTCGAGGCCGCCGGCAAGCTCGGCGAGGGCAGCGTCATGATCGAGCCGACCTCGGGCAATACCGGCATCGGCCTCGCCTTCGTTGCTGCCGCACGCGGCCATCGCCTGATCCTGACCATGCCGGAAAGCATGTCGATCGAGCGCCGCAAACTTCTGGCCCATCTCGGTGCCGAGCTGGTGCTCACCGATCCCGCCAAGGGCATGAATGGCGCCATCGCCAAGGCCCGGGAATTGATTGATGCCACTCCCGGCGCGGTAATGCCCAGCCAGTTCACCAATCCCGCCAATCCGGACATCCACCGCAAGACCACGGCGCTGGAAATCTGGAATGATACGGCGGGCGAAGTCGATGTCTTCATCGCCGGCGTCGGTACCGGCGGCACGCTGACCGGCGTTGCCTCGGTGCTGAAAGCGAAAAAGCCCGGCGTCCACATCATCGCGGTCGAACCGACCGACAGCCCGGTCATCTCCGGCGGCAAGCCTGGCCCGCACAAGATCCAGGGCATCGGCGCCGGCTTCATCCCCGACAATCTCGATGTGAGCCTGATCGACGAAACCATCCAGGTCACCAATGACCAGGCCTTCGCCATGGCGCGGGAAGCGGCACGCAGCGAGGGCGTGCCGGCCGGCATTTCTTCAGGCGCCGCCATCCAAGCGGCACTGGACGTCGCCAGGCGCGACGACATGGCGGACAAGACGATTGTCGTGGTGCTGGCGAGCTCGGCCGAGCGCTATCTGTCGACGGCGCTGTTCGAGGATTAGCCCCGCAAACTCATCGGCACCGGATCGCAAAAGCTCTTCACGTCGAAGATCCGCTCATCGCAGATGATATCGCCCGGCGTCAGCGGCCTCGAGAGCTCCAGCCCTTCCAGCGTGCGCGCCCGTGACAGGGCCACATAGGCCTGCCCATGAGCGAAGAGGCGGCGGGCGAGGTCGAGATAGACCTTGTCGAGGGTGAGGCCCTGGGCCTTGTGGATGGTCATCGCCCAGGCCAGACGCAGCGGGTATTGCGTGAAGGCGCCGGCGGTCGTCTTGGTCAGCGCCCGCGTCGCCTCGTCAAAGGCATAGGCATTGCGCTCCCACTTGGCCGGCTCGATCGACCAGACATTCTCGCCGATACGCACGCGCACGGCCTTCTCGTCAAAACCCTCGACTTCGGCCAGCGTGCCATTGACCCAGCGCCCCTGCGGATCATTGCGCGTCATCATCACGCGGGCACCAATCTTGAGCACCAGAGGCTCCTCGGCCGGGAAGAGGCGCTGGTCGAACTGGCCCTCGACCTTGGCGTTGAAGGCATGCGGCGTGGTCGGCAGGCCCTCGAGGCGGGCATTATTGATGCGGAAGGCGGTCTCATTGGTCGCCGTCAGCACGACATGGCTCAGGCTCGCCTCCAGACCGGAGCGGCCGGTGACGCGCTCATTGAGCCGTTCGGCCTCGTCGGCCCGCACATCGCCCTCGCGCACGGCATTGAGCAGGTGGATGAAATCCTCATCGGTCTGGCGGAAGACCTCTTCGAGCTCGACCAGCGCGAAACCGGCCTCTCGGAAGCATTGCGGGTTGAAGAAGAAGGGTCCGCCATGGGTGTTTTCGAGATATTCCGCCTCGCCGCCCTGCACCACCGGCGGCAATTGCGCCAGATCGCCGACAATCACCATCTGGACGCCGCCAAACGGCTCATTGCACTCGCGGTTGAGGCGCAGGGACTGGTCGATCGCCCACATCATGTCCGAGCGCACCATGGAGATCTCGTCGATCACCAGCGTCTCCAGCGCCTTGACGACACGGCTATGGCGCACCTTGCGGATATCGCGGCCGGTAATCACGCGCGGCGGGAGGTGGAAGAAGCTGTGGATTGTCTGCCCGCCAGCCTGCATCGCGGCAACGCCCGTCGGCGCCAGCACAGCGGCCTTGTTGCCGGCCTGACGCAGCAGCTCGCGCATCAGCGTCGTCTTGCCGGTGCCGGCACGGCCGGTGAGGAAAATATTCGGCTTGTCGCGCCGCAACCAGCCCAGGAGATTGACCTGGGTTTCGGACAGCGTGGGTTCGGTGCGGGTGGTGAGTGGGGTGTCGGACATGGCAGCAAACTGCGTCTGTTCGCGGCTCAAGCCAACCGGAATGCACTTGATCAGCGGCAGCTTCTCGGCCACCTGTGGACCCATGAGCACCGAGATCGATATCGAACGCTTCGCGCGCCACATCGTGCTACGCGAAATTGGCGGCCCCGGCCAGCAGGCGCTGGGCCGCGCGCGGGTGACGATTATCGGTGCGGGCGGGCTGGGCGCGCCTGCAAGCCTGTATCTGGCGGCCGCCGGGGTGGGTGAGATCACCCTGATCGATCCCGACACGGTCAGCCTCGATAATCTGCAACGGCAAATCCTGTTTCGCACCGATGATGTCGGCGCCTCCAAGGTCGAGACGGGAGCGGCGGCGCTGCGGGCGCTCAATCCGGGAACGCAGGTGAGCGCCATCCAGACCCTGCTGGACTCCGGCAATGCGCGCGAGCTCCTGACCGGTGCCGATCTCATCCTCGATGGTTGCGATAATTTCGCGACCCGTTTTGCCGTCAATGCCGCCAGCCGGGCGCTCGGCATCCCGCTGGTCTCCGGCGCCATCGGCCGTTGGGACGGCCAGGTCTCGCTGTTCAATGCCGGGCCTGACGCTCCCTGCTATCGCTGCTGGGTGCCGGAAATTCCGCCCGATGCAGAGACCTGCGCCCGCGTCGGCGTCGTGGGTGCCCTGACCGGCGTGATTGGGTCGATCATGGCGCTTGAGGCGATCAAGCATGTCTGCGGCGCCGGCGAGACTTTGGTTGGCCGCATCCTGCTGTTTGACGGGCTGAACATGGACAGCCGGACGGTGAAGCTCAAACGCGATCCCGGCTGCCCGGGCTGCGGCGGGAACCCGGCTTCAGGACCGGGCGGTCAATAACAGGCCCAACCCGATGGCCACTCCCGGAGCCAGGCCGAACAGGATGCCCAGCCAGGCATTTCCCGTACTCAGGCCAATAATCAGCCAGAGCAGGAGACCCGCGCCAAGGCCGGCTGCGAAGCCCAGGGGTTTGTGCAACCGCGGCGGGGGCGGCAAGACAGGGTTTTTCTCGAGAGGGCTCATACGGCCAATATGGAGAACCAGACCTCTCGGGAAGCTGGGGGCGAGTTTAATTCCTGGTCAGAAACCCGCCCCCGCTCAGAAAATGACCGCCCTATTCGTAGGAGACCGCATTGCCGGCCGCATCATTGTACAGCGTCTGCACCATGCGATCAGTGGTGATGAACCCCCAGTTCCAATCATCGTGGAAATCCGCCAGGGGCTCTGCCGCCCGGACGGCCTCGAGATCGGCACCGCCCTCCACCAGGGTGCGGACGCGGAAGGCCGCCTCGCGCAACATGTCGAGCGAGGCCTGCAGTTCCACACGCGTGGACAACGGGCCATGCCCCGGGATGATGCGGGTTTCATCACCGGCTATTTCCAGCCCGCGCTCCATCGCGGCGATATAGCCGTCAACAGAACCTCCGGCGGAAAGATCGATGAAGGGGAAGATTCCCGAAAAGAAGGTGTCGCCCATGTGGAGCACATCGGCTTGGCGAAAATAGACCATGGCGTCGCCATCGGTATGCGCGCGCGGAATATGCACAGCCTCGACGGTCTGCCCGTTCATGTGAAAGGTCAGGTCCTGGCCGAAAGTCAGGATCGGCAGCGTGCCCGGTGCCTGGGCCCACTCATCCTCGGCCGCTTCAAGCCGGGTGCGGATATTGTGGTGGGCGGCGATCGTCGTGCCCTGCTGGGCAAAATGCGCATTGCCCCCGGTATGATCGCCATGCCAGTGGGTGTTGACGATGAAGCGGGGCGATTGCTCGCCGGCGATCTCGACCACGGCACCTTCAATCACCTCGGTGGTATTGGGAAGCTGGTCGTCGACCATCACCACACCGTCGGGACCGTTGAGGAGCGCCAGATTGCCGGCAATGCCGGTGGACAACATATAGATCCCGTCACCGAGATCGGTGCTGTCTACGGAAACCTGCGGCTGCTCGTCCTGGGCGGCGAGCGCCAGCGCAGGCAGTGAATTGGCGGCCAGCAATGCTGCTGCCGTGGTTATGGCCAAACGAAAACGCATCTTGTCCCCTCGCGATTGGCGCCGCTCCGGCGCTTGAAAGCACGATATGGGGCGTCCGGCCCCGATTGCACCCCCGGAGGGTTCAATTTATCGCGAGCCGCCGACCGGTTCCGTCTCGGTCGTCATAGGGTTTACGCCGTCTTCACCCTGTTGATCCAAGAGTGGTGATTCAAGGAGTTTCCCATGCACCGCCTCGCTGTTCTGATCGCTCTCATCGTCCTGACTGCGCCCGTTCAGGCGCAGGAAACCGGGCAGCCGACGCCTTCAGGCCAGGAAGTGCCGCGCTTTGTCAGCCTGAAATTCGATGTCGCCAATGGCCGCTCGGGCCCCAGCCGCTCCCACCCCGTGGCCTGGCGCTATGTCCGCGCCGGCCTGCCGATGGAAGTCGTCGCCGAGACACCGGACTGGCGCCGCGTCCGCGATCCCGATGGCGAACTGACCTGGATGCACCGCTCGATCCTTTCCGGCCGGCGCACGGTCGTCACGCTGGACGAGACCCCGCTACGCGCCCGCGCCGATGAAGATGCGCCCGCCGAGGCGATTGCCGAGCGCGGCGTAATTCTCGCCCTGGAACGCTGCCGCACAGGCTGGTGCCGGGTTGAAGGCCAGGGATATCGCGGCTGGGCAAGGGCCGACGCGCTATGGGGGGTCTATGCCAGTGAACGCGGCGACGCCCCGGACGACGAGAATGACGGCAGCCCCGCCTTGAGCGGCTCTCTTGCGCGTGATACCGCTCTGCCCTGATCCGCCCGGTTTTCACGCAAGACCGGGTCCCCATTCCCAGCCCGGTTACCGGCAGCTCATGCTGCCCGGTCTGTGGCGCAGCTGATCGGTTACATGACTGAACGCCAAAGCTCATTTAGCTACGAAGATCTGATCGCCGCCGGCGAGGGTGGCCTGTGGGGCCCCGACCGGTCGCGGCTGCCCGCCCCGCCCATGCTGATGATGGACCGCATTCTCCATATCGATGACGATACGGGCGAGCACGGCAAGGGCCATATCGTTGCTGAACTCGACATCAATCCCGACCTCTGGTTCTTCGCCTGCCACTTCAAGGGCGACCCGGTGATGCCGGGCTGCCTCGGGCTTGACGCCATGTGGCAACTGGTCGGTTTCTTCCTGTGCTGGAAGGGCAATCCCGGCAAGGGCCGTGCCCTCGGCGTCGGCGAAGTCAAATTCACCGGCGAGATCACACCGGAAACGAAGAAGGTCCGTTATGTGATCGACCTGAAGCGGGTCATTCAACGCCGTCTGATCATGGCAATCGGCGACGGTCATGTCGAAGCCGATGGCAAGATCATCTATACGGCCAAAGACCTGCGAGTGGGCCTGTTCCAGCCCGCCGAAACTCAAGAAGACTGATCCAGGAGTTCGCGATGCGCCGTGTTGTCATCACCGGTCTCGGCATAATTTCTCCCATCGGGAATAATGCTGCCGACGTCACCCAATCCCTGCGCGAAGGCAAAAGCGGCATCCGCCGTATGGAAAGCTTTGCGCAATACAATTTCCGTTGCCAGGTTGGCGGCAAGCCGACGGTCGATCCGGCCGAGCATGTCGACAAGCGGGTCTATCGCTTCATGTCGGAAGGTGCCGGCTGGAACTATATGGCGATGGAGCAGGCGATCGCCGATGCGGGCCTGCCCGAATCCGACATCTCCAATGTGCGCTCAGGCATCATCATGGGCTCCGGTGGTCCTTCGGCCGGCACGATCGTCGCCGCTGCCGACATCACCCGCGAAAAGGGCCCCAAGCGCGTGGGTCCGTTCGCTGTGCCCAAGGCCATGAGCTCGACGGCCTCGGCAACGCTGGCCACCCCGTTCAAGATCCTGGGCGTGAACTACACCATCACCTCGGCCTGCACGACCTCGCTGCATTGTATCGGCGCGGCCACCGAGCAGATTCAATGGGGCAAGCAGGACGTCATGTTCGCCGGCGGTTGCGAGGAGATCCACTGGGCCCTCTCCAACCTGTTCGACGCCATGGGCGCCATGTCCACGAAATACAATGACACGCCGGAGCTCGCCTCACGCGCTTTCGACAAGGACCGTGACGGTTTTGTCGGCGGTGCAGGCGCCGGCGTTGTCGTTCTGGAAGAATACGAACGCGCCAAGAAGCGCGGCGCCCATATCTATGCCGAAGTCACCGGCTATGGCGCCACTTCGGACGGCTATGACATGGTCGCACCGTCCGGCGAGGGTGCCGTGCGCTCGATGAAACTGGCGATGGAAACCGTCAACAAGCCGATCGACTATCTCAATCCCCACGCCACGGCGACGCCGGTGGGCGACATCAAGGAGATGGGCGCGGTCAAGGAAGTCTTTGGCGACAACGCACCGATGATCTCCGGCACGAAATCCATGACCGGGCACTCGCTCGGCGCGGCCGGCGTGCATGAGGCCATCTATACGCTGCTGATGATGAAGCACAATTTCGTGGCCCCCTCGATCAATATTTTCGAGATGGATCCGGAAATTGCGGCCCTCAATCTGCCGATCGTCACCGAGACCCGCGATGCCGATATCCAGACCGCGATGTCGAATTCCTTCGGCTTCGGCGGTACCAATGGCACCGTGGTATTCCAGAAAGTCTGATCCAAAATTCCTGTGATTACAGGCGAGGAGACACAAGATGAGTGATATCCAGTTCCCGGCCGGGACCTTGATGAAGGGCAAGCGCGGGCTTGTCATGGGCGTCGCCAACAAGAATTCCATCGCCTGGGGCATTTCCCAGCAATTGGCTGCCCAGGGCGCCGAGCTGGCCTTTTCCTATCAGGGCCAGGAACTCGAACGCCGTGTCCGTCCGCTGGTCGAAAGCCTCGGCGGCGATCCTTTCATGGTCGCAGCCGACGTCACCGACGAAGCCTCGATGGATGCCTGTTTTGCGGCACTCAAGGAAAAATGGGGCACGATCGATTTCCTCGTTCACGCCATCGCCTTTGCCGGCAAGGACGAGCTGGTCGGATCCTTCACCGAGAACACCACCCGCGAGGGCTGGCGCCGGGCGATGGAAATCTCCGCCTTCTCCTTTGTCGATGCCGGCAAGCGGGCCTCGCACATGATGCCCAATGGCGGCGCCATGATCACCCTGACCTATCTCGGTTCCGAGCGGGTCGTGCCGTCCTACAATGTCATGGGCGTCGCCAAGGCGGCCCTGGAAGCCTCGACGCGCTATATGGCGCGCGATCTCGGCCCCGTCGGCATTCGCGTCAATGCGCTCTCGGCCGGACCGATGCGCACCCTCGCCATGGCCGGGATTTCCGGTGGCAAGGCGCTGATGCGTACCGGCCGCGAATGGTCGATGATGAAGGAAGACACCAAGATGGAAGGCGTCGCCGGCGCCGCCCTCTACCTGCTCTCCGATCTCGGCCTGTCCTGCACCGGCGAGACACTCCATGTCGATGCCGGCTTCCACGCTGTGGCCGTGCCAAGCATGGACGGGGATGACTAATGCTCGATGAGCTCCGTAAGATCGGATTCGATGTGGGCTGCTATCACCACGCCGATGCCCTTTTGAGCGGTGCTTTTCCTGGTGCAGTGGAAGAAATTGAAGACACGCTCGCAGCATTTAAGCTTCCGATGTCGTCGCTAGTCGGTAGTGGTGGCGGCGAAACTGAAGGCACGCAGCGGCTGCGACGAGAGCTCAGCGCGCGCGGCTGGGTAAAGCGGACGATACAGGTCGAAAAGACGGTTGTTACGTTCGAGGGCACCGCAGGAAAGAAAAGCTACACGGAGCTGGATCGGGCGACTGTTGCTTCACTTTCTCACGAGATTGATCACGTAAAGAGTTTTGAAGCTGGGACAATTTTGCTCGAGATTGAATGGAACAATAAGGATCCGTTTTTTGATAGAGATTTGGAGAACTTCAAGCGCCTTCATGCCGACGGGGCAGCGAATATCGGAATCCTTATTACACGCGGCCAATCATTTGAGGACAATATTACGGCGTTTGTGAAGCGCTACGCGGAGAACCATGACCTCACCTCTCTCGCTGCCCTGATGGACCACGGCCTAGAGCCAACGCGCCGGCAACAGAACGATATTACTAAAGCCGTCACCCGAGCCGGAGATTTCGCTACCGGTTGGGCCGCCGCCTTCGTCTCCGACAAATATGCTAGCTCGACAACTAATTGGGCGAAGCTTGAAGATAGAATGCGGCGCGGGGTGGGGAATCCCTGTCCATTGGTCGCGATTGGAATCCCAAGCAGCGTCATTATTGAGGATTAGTCACTCTGCCGCATCTGCCCGAGAATTATAGGCATAGGTATTCCAACTCGGCTCATAGGCATCGGTAGCCTCATTACCCCAACAAGTCCAATTAGGTCGCGTGCCCCGCGAAAACATCTCCAAATAGGGACCGCGACTACAAGACTCAATCAAAGGGTATTGCTCATCGGGCTTACGTGAGTGTTCGCGCTTCCGAGTCGCAATAAAGTTTACTTGGCTACGACCAGGAGCAAGCGTCCGCGCATTTTTGCCCCGAATTCCAAACAGCAAAAGCTCGGTCACATTTCTAAAATAGAATCCCACTCCACGGCCATCGGGGCCACCATCTTTACGAATTTTTTCCCAAACGATATTCGACTTATATTCAAAACCCCATTCCTTCATCACTCGAAGGCCGTCGGGCAACAACGCATTGGGCACCCAAAGGTATAAATGCGCAGGGTCCGCCGCCACTTCAGAAACGGGCAGGGCGCAGATCTCGTCCAGGTGCATCGTTGAATAGCGAGTAAGTCGCTTATGTTCAGGAGCGATTTTACCCGTTCGGTTCGCGAACTGCCATGGCGGGTCGGCCAAGATCGTTCCAAACTTCTGCCCGTTGAGTGGTTTCAAGATGTTTGCGTTCGCATCCATGGCGCTATTAGATCTCGTTTTGTTCTGTTTGGCCAGCGATAATTGCCTGATGATGAATCACGATTCGTTCCATAACACTCACCTTGTTGTCTGATATCGACCTTCGATAGCTGTGGATCGACTTCCTCGTCGCCTAGCAGCCCGATGTCCAATCACAGAGCCCCCCGCCAGCTCGCTCTGGCGGGGTTTTTCATTGAATCAGAGCTATCAGCCCTTCACTCCATCGAATCCTCATCCTCCACGGCGTTATCACCGCCGCGCGGGTCCTCCACCGGTTTCACCCAGCGGTCGAGCCAGTCAATGCTCTCGGCGAGGACGTGGAGCACGCTTTCGCGGCCACGATAACCGTGGCTCTCATAGGGCAGCATGACCAGGCGCGCCGTGCCGCCATTGCCCTTGATCGCGGCAAACATGCGCTCGGACTGGATCGGGAATGTGCCTGAATTATTGTCCATCTCGCCATGGATCATCAGCATGGGCTCATTGATTTCGTCGGCATGCATGAAGGGGCTGAGCTCGAAATAGACCTCCGGCGCTTCCCAGAAGGTACGCCGCTCGGACTGGAAGCCAAACGGCGTCAGGGTTCGGTTATAGGCACCGGAACGGGCAATGCCGGTGCGGAACTGATCGCTCGCGGCGAGCAGGTGGGCGGTCATAAAGGCGCCATAGCTGTGCCCGGCAATCGCGACCCGTTCGCCATCGCCAAAGCCGAGCGCGACCGTCTCGTCGATGGCGGCCTGGGCAGAGAGCACCAATTGCTCGATGAAGGTGTCATTGACCGTCAGCGGATCATCGCCGACCACCGGCATGGTGGCGTTCTCGAGCAGGGCATAGCCCTGGGTGACGAGAAAGCGCGGGCTGGTGCCGCTGATGCGGGTGAACTGCCAGGGCGAACCGCGCACCTGGCCCGCCGTGGCGGCATCATTGTATTCCAGCGGATAGGCCCAGATCAGCACCGGCAGCTGGTCACCCTCCTCATAGTCGGCCGGCAGGTAGAGTGTCGCGGAAAGCGGGACGCCATCGGACCGTTCATAGGTGATCAGGCGGCGCGAGATGGCGTTGAGCTGCGGGTGCGGGCTGACGAATTGGGTCAGCGCCGTCTCCGCACCATCCTGGCGATGCAGATAGAGATTGGCCGGCGTCACCGGATCCTCGCGCGAGATCAGGAAGGAGGACGCGTCGGGGGCGACCAGGCTGACCACGCTCTCATAGACCTCGCCGCTATTGCGCCAGATCTCCTCGGCCTCGAAGGTCTCGAAATCCACCCGGCGCAGGAAGGGGCGATTGCCCTCGGGGGTGGCGCCATCGCCGGCGAAATACATGAAGCCGTCCTCGACACCGATAACACTCTGGCCGAACGCATTGCGCACGGTCAGCGGATTGCCGGGATCGGCATAGGCGTCCTGGTTATTGCGTTCCTCGGCCAGGCGCGGTGCGACGTCCGGGTCGGCGAAATCGACCAGCCAGCGCCGGATGATCCGGGTATCGCGGTCATACTCCACCGCAAAACCGGTTTCGCCGACATTGGTGAACTGGGTGCCGTAATAGCGGTCTTCGGTGCGCAGGATTTCACGCGGCTCGCCATCAAAGGGGGCTTCGAGTGCCCAGACGCTGTCACGCTGATCGATCTCGACCCGCGGATCACCGCCATCAAGCGCCTCGGCCCAGATAAGACGTGCCGGATGCGAGGCCTGCCAGCCAATATTGCGCCGTCCGGTTATCACGCCGCCGATGGGAATCCCGTCCGCAATCGGTTGCTCGGCAATGCGCGCGACCACGCGGCCGCGCAGATCGAGCACTTCACTTCGATCCGCCAGCCGGTACCAGGGCTGCAGGAAGGAGAAGGGCCGCCGCAGCGATTCAGCGAGGATATATTCGCCGCCCGGAGCCGGGCTGGCGCTGTAATAGAGGCCGGGCTCGCCGATCCGGCGCTGATTGCGGCCATCGGCATCGATCAGCACAAGCTGGCTGCTGGCCAGCCAGGCAAACAGGTTCGCATCATCAATATCCTGCAACAGGTCCTGATAGGTTCGCACGGGCGATTCCTGGCCGCTGGCTTCCTGGATCACCGGGCCCGCAGGCACGCGCGCCCGTTCCGGCCGGGGCCCACGCTCCGGCGAGACCAGGCTGACCAGAAGGGTTTCGCCATCGGGCATCCAGCTGACCGGCGAGAAGACGGCATTGATGCCCGACGCGATGATCTGGCGCGCCCGGGCACGGGCGACGTCGACGACCCAGAGGCTCAGTTCGCCGTCGCGGGTCACGATCATGGCGATTTTCGAACCGTCATGGGACCAGCTGATATGCGAGAGGCCGACATTGTCCGGCAGGGCCACAGGCCGTTCCTGGCCGGTTTCGATATCGAGCAGGCTCAACCCGACCACCGAGCGCGGCCCGTGACGGCCATTGGTCTCGGCGTCCAGCCGCAGCCCGGCCAGCCGCTCCATCGGGCGCGCCAGCTGGGAGACCGGTGGCAGGCTCTCGCGCTGCAGCAGGGCGATGGTGTCACGCGCCGGGGATGCCGATGTCCAGGGCGTTGGCTGGGCATCGACGATGTCGACAATCTCCTGCGGTGGCAGCCGGTAGGGCTCCTGCGCCGGGGCCAGTGCGCCCCAACCGGTCAGCACCACGGCCGCCACGCAGGCCCCTGCTCTCCACCATGCCTGGACTGTCATCATCATTCATTCCCCTTGCGCGCTGGCCGCCAAGACGGCCCCGGATTGTGCCGGGAAGGTAAATGAGATTGCGGCCAGCGAGTCTGACAAGTTTGTAATATTGCTCTGGATTACACGGTCGCACTCACAGCGCGGCCACTGCGCGGGGTAGCCTTCCATTTCAGCCCCATCACCGGCCGCAGCAGCGGCACCCGCTTCACCAGCTCATAGCCGAGGCCGCAGCCGATCACCGTCATCGCGACAAGAATCCAGAACTCGGTCCAGACGCCGAAGCCCATCGAGCCGATCCAGAAACCACCGACCACGATGATGGTCTGGTGCAGAATATAATAGGGAAAGACGGCTTCGGTGAGATAGCGGCGGGCGGCATTGTCGTGATTGAAGAAACGACGCGCGAGCCCCAGCAGGGTCAGGATAATGGCCCATGCAAAGAAGATGCGGTCGAAGCGAGCGGTCCAGACGAGAGGCATATTGTTCTCGATCGCCGGCCAGGTTGAATAGCAGGCATAGAGGAAGATGAAAGAGGACACTGTGAGCGTTCCGGCCCAGGGCAGGACCCGGTCAATCGCGCGCCAGAGCGCCTCATTGCGGGCGAAGAAATAGCCATAGAGCAGGATCAGGAAGCTGTTGGCATGATTGGCCCAGTCCCAGGTGAGGTTATGGGTGGTCGGGAAATGCTCGACCAGGGTGAAACGGATCGCCACAAAGGGCAGGAGCGGCAGAATGATCATCAGGACCGGTCCCAGCACCGGGCGCTCGAACAAGCCGCCGACTGCCCTGAGGGCCTTGCTGTCGGCCACCGCCCGCAAGGCCGGGATCACCGGCGCCAGCAGCATGCAATAAACGAACAGATAGGCGACATACCAGAGATGGTTCCAGGTTGGCGTCTCGACCGACCAGGGGCCGTCCCAGATGAAGGCGTAGCCCTGATAGAAGGTCCAGAAATCCGGCCCGATCTCGCCAGCCTCCTGCAATTGCACCCAGGTTTGTGGCGCGACGATCACATACATGCCGAACAGGATCACCGGGAAGAGCCGTACAAACCGGTCGCGGGCAAAACTCGCTGCGCCGAGCTTGTCGGACAGGAAGCGGATCGCGACCCCGGAGATGAAGAACAGCAAGGGCAGCCGCCACGGGCTGGAGAGCCACATCAAGGGCTCCATCGCGTCATTCACATGCGTGCTCTTGGCGTGCCAGCCCTCCGTGTTGAAGAACATGCCGATGTGATAAAAGATCAGCAGTCCGAACACACCGATCCGAAGCCAGTCGAGATCGAAGCGGCGGGGGCTGGGCGTGATGGCCTTGGCAGGGTTGGTCATTTTCCTGGACTCCCGGATAGAGAAGAATGGCCACCTTCATCGCCAGCGCCCGCCAGGATGGCCAGTGCCCCGGTATCGATAGCGGCCCGCCGTGACAGGCGGCTGCAGCGCGGGGACAAGCGGCGGCAAACGGGGCCAAGCGGCGCAGTGCCCGGCTTGCCTCAGCGGGTAGCAGTGGCATGATCAGGCGATGAACACGGTCGATTTTCAAAATGAACAGGACGCCGAGCGCCGCGCCACACTGCACGCCCTGCTCGCCTTTTCGGCCATGGCGCTGGCCTTCTGGGTCGTCAACGCCACCTCCATCATCATGGAGGAGGCGCGCGACGGAGAGAGCTTCAATGCCTGGAAAGCGTGGTTTCTCGAGGGCAGCAGCACGGTTTACCTGCTGATCCTGTGCTGGACAGCGGTGGGACCGTGGGAGCGCCGCTTCCCTCTCGGCGGTGCCAGCTGGACGCGCTGGCTACCCGCGCATATCGGCGGCGCCCTGGTGTTCTCGCTCCTGCACGTTACTGCCATGGGCGTCACGCGCGACGCGCTGTATCCGGTCCTGTTCAACACGGACTATCAGTTCTTCGAGAACCCGCTGCAGACCTTCATCTATGAATTGCGCAAGGATGTGCTGAGCTACATCTCGGTCCTGCTGACCCTGACCGGTTTTCGCACCATTGAATGGCACCGGCTGGAAGCCGCCGCTGCCCGGACGGAGGCGCGCACCCATCACCGGGTCAATCTCAAATGCGGCGGCCGTGTCATGCACCTTGCCGCGTCCGATTTCAGCACAGCCCGCGCGGCCGGCAATTATGTCGAGGCGCGTTTCGGCGCGCGTGAACATCTGGCGCGCATGACGCTGAATCAACTGGACCAGCTCCTGCGCGAGGCGGGAGTAGACTCGGTTCGCGTTCACCGCTCCTGGCTGGTCAATCGCGACATGATCGCGCAAACCGTCCCTACCGGCGAGGGCGATGTGACGATTACCCTGTCCAATGGCGAGACCGTCCCCGGCAGCCGCCGCTATCGCGACCGGCTCGCGGCATAGAAAAACCCGCCGGATTGCTCCGGCGGGATCTTCATTCAGATCTGATCACCAGGACCGGAGAGGCTTACGCCTCTGCAGCATCCTTGGCGATTTCGAGACCGGTTTCCTGGTCGACGACTTTCATCGACAGGCGAACCTTGCCGCGATCATCGAAGCCGAGGAGTTTGACGTAGACTTCATCGCCTTCCTTCAGCAGGTCGGACGGGTGGTTCACGCGCTCATTGCGGAGCTGGGAAACGTGGACCAGGCCGTCTTTCGGGCCGAAGAAATTCACGAAGGCACCAAAATCCATGACCTTGACGACCTTGCCCTTGTAGATCTTGCCTTCTTCAGGCTCGGCGGTGAGGCCGATGATCCAGTCGAGCGCAGCCTTGATCGAGGACGCATCCGAAGACGAGACCTTGATCACGCCTTCATCATTGACGTCGACCTTGGCACCGGTCTTTTCGACGATCTCACGGATCACCTTGCCGCCGGTTCCGATAACGTCACGGATCTTGTCGGTCGGGATGGTGATGGTTTCGATGCGCGGCGCAAATTCGCCGAGCTCGGAGCGCGAGGTGTCGAGAGCCTTGGCCATCTCGGCGAGGATGTGCATACGGCCACCCTTCGCCTGATCGAGGGCTGTGTGCATGATCTTCTCGTCGATACCGGCGATCTTGATGTCCATCTGGAGCGATGTGACACCTTCGGCCGTCCCGGCAACCTTGAAGTCCATATCGCCGAGGTGATCTTCATCACCCAGGATGTCGGACAACACGGCAACGCCTTCAGGATCCTTGATCAGGCCCATGGCGATACCCGAAACCGGACGCGTCAGAGGCACACCGGCATCCATCATCGCCAGCGAAGCACCACACACGGTGGCCATCGAGGACGAACCATTGGATTCGGTGATCTCGGACACGAGACGGATCGTGTACGGGAAGTCGGCATGCGACGGCAGAACCGCACGAACAGCGCGCCAGGCAAGCTTGCCATGGCCGATTTCGCGACGGCCCGGAGCCAGGCGGAAGGAGGTTTCACCGACCGAATATGGCGGGAAGTTATAATGGAGCATGAAGCGCTCCTTATAGGTCCCCGTCAGATCGTCGACGAATTGCTCGTCTTCGCCGGTGCCGAGCGTAGCCACGACCATCGCCTGGGTTTCACCCCGGGTGAAGAGGGCCGAACCGTGGGTGCGAGGCAGGATACCCGCCTCGGACACGATCGGACGGACCTGGTCGAGGGCACGGCCATCGATACGCTTGCCGGTCTTGATGATGCCGCCACGAACGATGGAGGCTTCAACCGATTTCATCACGTCCTTGAGAACCGTGCCGGCAATGCCGTCAGGATTGTCGTCGGAACGGGCCAGGGCTGCGACAGCCTTGGCCTTGGCTGCGTTGACAGCCGCATAACGCTCGGTCTTGTCGACATTGGTATAGGCAGTAGCCAGCTCGTCACCAATCAGCTCACGAACCTTGGCTTCAACGGCGGAATGATCTTCCGGCTCGTAATCCCAAGGCTCTTTCGCGGCTTTTTCGGCCAGACGGATGATCGCATCGATCACCGGCTGGAAAGCCTTGTGACCGGCCATGACGGCGCCAAGCATGATTTCCTCGGAAAGCTCTTTCGCTTCCGATTCAACCATCATGACGGCATCGCCGGTGCCCGCGACCACGAGGTCCAGGGCGCTGTCAGCCATTTCATAGACAGGCGGGTTGATGACGTATTCGCCATCGAAATAACCGACGCGAGCCGCGCCGATCGGACCCATGAAGGGCAGACCCGACAGGACCAGGGCGGCAGAAGCGCCGATCAGGCCAACAATGTCAGGATCGTTTTCCATGTCGTGCGAGAGCACGGTCAGCATCACCTGGACTTCGTTCTTGAAGCCTTTGGGGAAGAGCGGACGGATCGGGCGGTCAATGAGGCGCGAGGTCAGCGTCTCTTTTTCCGACGGACGGCCTTCGCGCTTGAAGAACCCACCCGGGATCTTGCCGGCGGCAAAGGTTTTTTCCTGGTAATTGACCGTGAGAGGGAAGAAGTCGGCCCCTTCCTTGACGGTCTTGACGCCAACGGCGGTGGCGAGAACAGTCGTCTCGCCATAGGTCACCATGACCGAGCCATTGGCCTGACGGGCTACTCGCCCGGTTTCGAAAGTGAGAGGGCGGCCCTCCCACTCGATCGTTTCTTTTTGAATATCGAACATATCGTCTTTCGTACGGATGCGGTCGCGGATCAGCGGCGCAAGCCAAGCTTCTCGATGATTGCCCGGTAACGAGCATCGTCTTTATTCTTCACGTAATCGAGAAGACGGCGGCGCTGGGAGACCATTTTCAGAAGGCCGCGACGCGAGTGGTTGTCCTTCTTATGGGTCTTGAAGTGCTCCGTGAGGTTCGCGATCCGCTCGGTCAGGATGGCCACTTGGACCTCCGGCGAGCCAGTATCTGCGCTACCACGGGCATGCTCTGAGATGAGCGCGGATTTGCGCTCTTGCGTAATCGACATCGGGTTCTCCTAAACTCTGTCGACCCCTTACCGGGGCAAGTTGAAAACACGCACAGGCTGGAACTTTCCGGCCCGTGCCTCGCCGATTGCCACTGCCTGCCCGTCCAGGGTCGCCAGAGCCATGAAACTACAATCCTTGCCCGCAATGGTGAGGGGGCGACGACTGGCTTTCAGCTCTTGCGCTTGACGCGGGAGCAGGACGATCGACCGTCCTAGCTTCAGATTGGATGTTTCCTCTTCGGTGATGGCCATCGCCGGGATGTCGTCCAGCGCGGTCTGTACCGGGAGCAAAGCTTCCGAAGCGGCGCCCTTATGAGCCATTTCTCGCAATCCGTCCAGCGTTGTGGATTCTGCCTCGGCGAAGCTCCCGACGACCAGACGCCGCAAGGCCACGACATGACCTTCCGTACCCAGGGCGTGAGCGAGGTCGCGCGCCATGGAGCGGACATAGGAACCCTTGCCGCAACGCATTTCAAACACGGCATGATCGGCATCGGGGCAATCGGTGAGCGTGAGGTCATCGATCCGGATCGTGCGCGCCTCGAGCTCGACTTCCTCGCCATCGCGGGCGAGGTCATAGGCGCGCTCGCCATTGACGCGGATCGCGGAAAAGATCGGCGGAACCTGCTGGATCTCGCCGGTAAAGCGCGGCAGGACAGCCTCGATTGCCGCACGCTCCGGACGCACATCGGAGGAGGCGACCAGCTTGCCTTCGGAATCGAGCGTATCCGTGCGCTCACCCCATCTGACCGTGAAGCGGTAGAGCTTGGCGCCCTCCATTGCGAAGGGCACTGTCTTCGTCGCCTCGCCGAGGGCGATCGGCAACACGCCGGTGGCGAGCGGGTCCAGCGTGCCGGCATGGCCCGCCTTCTTCGCATCGAAGATCCGGCGAACGGCCGAAACAGCCTGGGTCGAGGTCATGTCGAAAGGCTTGTCCAGGATCACCCAGCCATGGATGTCCTGGCCCTTGTTCTTGCGGGCCATGTCTGTCTCTCAAATCTGTTCGCAAAGGCGGGGCATGGCCGGACGCCGGCCCCGATACCGCCGGGACCCGGCGTCTCAGTCCTCGCTGCCGTCCTCATCGTCGGAATGCAGGTCGCGCTGGACCTGGGGCCGCGCCAGCAGCCGGTCGACATGGCTGGCGGTCTCATAACTGTTGTCGGCGTGAAAATGCAGTTCCGGCGTGAATTTCAGCTCGATCTCGCGACCCAGCCGCCCGCGCAGGAAGCTGGCGCCGCGATTGAGCGCCTTGGCCAGCGCAGCAGGCTCGCCCGGGCCCAGCGGTGCGACATAGACTTTCGCGACGCGCAAATCGGAACTCATGCGCACTTCGCTGACCGTGATCAGGGCTTTTTCAAGCTCGGGATCGCGCAGGTCTCCGCGCGCCAGCAAGGTCACCAGCGCATGCCGGATAATCTCGCCAGCGCGGAGTTGGCGCTGCGTGGCTGTCTTCGGTTCGCGGGTTGGTCTACGGGCCATAACACCTCTCCGAGGTCGGCGGCACAGGCGTCAAATCGCTGCACCGGCAAGGCGCGCGGGTGTACGCCGGTTGCGCGGGGGATGCAAGAGCCCGGGATCGACACCCTCAATGAAGGCCGGATTACAGCGTGTTCAAGAAGCACGCGAAAATGTGACCCCCGCGTGCAGGCTCGTGTCTTGCGATCAACCGGCCTCAGGCTGCACACAGGGTGGAGCGAAACGACCTGAACACTGCCATCCCGGCCGGAGCCCCGCCATGAACCGACTTGTCCTCTCCCTGCTCGCCTGCCTGACCTTGGCCGGCCCGGCCATGGCGACCGGCATAACGGGCAATTCACGCGAGATCGCCGAGGCCTATCTCGCGGCGTATCAGCGCCAGGACCATGATGCGATGCGGGCGCTCTATGCCGAAAACGCGCGCTTCATCGATCCAACCTCACTGGCGATCCCACAGATCACCGCGCCGATCGACTGGCGCGGGGCCGACGCCATCATCGCCGGCATCTCCAGCTGGGGCATCGATCATCTGAATTACACGGTCGAGCGCAGCTATGAATCCTCGGACGCCGTCATCTTCGATGGCCGCACAGTGGTGAGCTATGAGACCGCGATCGGCGAGAGGCGCTTCATCTACCCGATCATCACGATCATCACCGTGCAGGACGGCAAGGTCGTCGAGCATCGTGACTACACCGACTTCGCCGGCGCGCGCGAGCTGCCGGCACCCCCATCCCGTCAAACCAGGAGAGAAAAATGAAACGCACTCTGGTGGCCCTGGCCGCGATCATCACCCTGTCGGCCGGCGCCGGAGCGCAGGACGCTCCCGACGCTGAAAGCATCGCCCGGGCCTATATGGACGCCTATTCGGCGGCGAATATCGATGCCATGGAGCCCATGATGGCTCAAGACATGGTGTTCGATGACCCGACGGCGATGGGCGAAGGTCTCGGCCCGGAGGGGATTCATCGCGAGGGCCGCGATGCCAGCCTGGCCATGCTGCGAGACTTCATCGGCACCTATAACCCGATCGAGCTCGGCTTCGTGTGGGATACCGTCTTCGCGAGCAATGACCGGGTCGTCTTCACCGGTCACGTCAATGCCCTCTACCCGACCGAGACCGAGGGCCAGGTCTTCCGCTGGCGGGCTGACCAGGTCAGCGTGATCACAGTGCGCGACGGGCTGGTGGTCCACCACCAGGATTTCGCCAACTACGCCGCGCCCGAGCAGGGCCTGATGCCGGCGCAATAGACCCGGACGCACCGGCCCGCGGGCCACCACAAAAGCAAAAAGGGCGGCCCGTTGGAGCCGCCCTTTTCATATTCTGCATCAGAAAGTCCGGACTAGCCGTTGCTCTCAAGCTTGCGAGGCACTTCGATGATCTCGAAGCACTCGATCTTGTCGCCCTTCTGGATGTCCTGGTACTCGATGAAGCCCATACCGCACTCGGTGCCGGCTTTCACTTCCTTCACTTCTTCCTTGAAGCGTTTCAGTGTCGAGAGATGGCCTTCGTGGACGACGGTGTCGTTGCGCAGCAGGCGAACACCACAGCCGCGCTTGACGACGCCTTCGGTCACGCGGCAACCGGCAGCCTTGCCGAAGCGGGTGATGTTGAAGACTTCCAGGATGTCGGCGTAACCGATGAAGTTTTCGCGCTTCTCCGGGGCCAGCATGCCTTCCATCGTATTGCGCACATCATCGATGACATCATAGATCACCGAGTAATAGCGAATTTCGACTTTCTCACGCTCGGCCAGGTCACGGGCCTGCTTGTTGGCGCGGACATTGAAGGCGAAGATCGGGGCACCGGACGATTTGGCCAGCAGGACATCGCCTTCATTGACGCCGCCTGCCGCTGCCAGCACGATCTTGGCCTGCACTTCATCATTCCCCAGACGCTCAAGCGATTGCTTGATGGCCTCGGCGGAACCTTGCACGTCTGCCTTGATCAGCAGCGGCATTTCCTTGGTCTGGTTTTCCTGCAGACGCGCCATCATCTGCTCGAGCGAAGTGCCCAGGCCGACATTCTGGCTGCCCGACGCAGAGCGGGTCTTGCGCTGGCGGTACATCGCAATCTCGCGAGCCCGGCCTTCATTCTCGACCACGGCAAAGATCTCGCCCGGATCCGGCGCACCATCGAGACCGAGCACCTCGACCGGAACCGAAGGTCCGGCCTCGGCCAGCGTCTGGCCCCGCTCATTGGTCAGGGCGCGGACACGGCCCCACTGGCCACCCGCCACAACCAGATCGCCACGCTTCAGCGTGCCGCGGCGCACCAGAACCGTCGCGACAGAGCCGCGGCCCTTGTCGATCTTGCTCTCGATCACGACGCCTTCGGCATCGCGGTCCGGATTGGCTTTCAGGTCCAGCAGTTCGGCCTGCAGGAGGATGGCGTCGGTCAGGTCATCTAGGCCCATCCGCTTCTTGGCGGAGACATTGACGGACTGAACGTCACCGGACATGGCCTCAACGACGATGTCCTGCTGCAGCAGGTCGGTGATGACTTTTTGCGGATCGGCTTCGTGCTTGTCGATCTTGTTGACCGCAACGATGATCGGTGTGCCGGCCGCCTTGGCGAACTTGATCGCCTCGATGGTCTGCGGCTTCACGGAATCGTCGGCAGCGACCACAAGGATGACGATATCGGTCGCTTCCGCACCGCGCGAACGCATGGCGGAGAACGCGGCGTGGCCCGGCGTGTCGAGGAAGGTGATCTTCTCACCCGACTTCAACTGCACCTGATAGGCCCCGATATGCTGGGTGATGCCACCGGCTTCGCCCGAGACAACATCGGTCGAACGCAGGGCGTCAAGCAGCGAGGTCTTGCCGTGATCGACATGGCCCATGATGGCCACGACCGGCGCGCGCTTGACCTTGCTCTCTTCCGGATCATCGCTGGCAATAAAGCCGGTCTCGACATCGGATTCGGAGACGCGTTTCACCGTGTGACCGAAGTCTTCCACGATCAGTTCCGCATCATCGGCTTCAAGCACATCATCCATGCGGACCATCTGGCCCTGCTTCATCAGATATTTGATGACGTCCATGGAACGCTCGGCCATCCGGTTGGCCAGATCGGCCACGGTGATCGATTCCGGGATAACGACTTCGCGGGAAATTTTCTCGCGTGCGCTCGTGCCATCGCTGCGGCGTTGTTTCTCACGTTCACGGGCCCGGCGGACCGAAGCGAGCGAACGTTGACGCTCTTCATCACCCTCGAGGATGTTCTGGATCGTCAGCTTGCCACGACGGCGGCTGTCAGCCTTGGCGCGGGCCGGCTGTTGCTGGCCTGGCTTGACCGGACCGGCACTGACCGGCGGCCCCTTGCGTTTGACACGGCCGCCCATAGCGTCGAGCGTCGCAGCCGGATCCGGCAGATCGGCACCATCCAGCGGGCGCTGCGGGCGCTTTTCGGCGACCGGCTTGCGGCGAACTTCGCCATCACCCTTTTTCGGGCCATCACTGGTATCGCGGGAGGCATCGGCTTCGGCCAGGCGACGCGCCTCGGCGGCGGCCTCGGCTTCGCGCTGCGCTTCCTTGGCCTGATCGGCCTCGCGGGCTTTCAGCTCGTCAAGATTCTGACGCTCGGCGTCAGCCCGTGCGGCGCGTTCTGCCTCTTCCTGTTTCTTTTTGGCTTCGCGTTCAGCCGATTCAGCCCGAGCCCGGGCGATCGCGCGCTGACGCGATACGAGTTCTTCTTCGGACAAACCGAGCTGCCTGGCTTTCGCGGCCAGCGCGGACTCACCCTTGCTGGCGCCGGCGCCACCAGGGCCCCTCCCGCCGGCCGGACCGGAGTCCTTGCCTGGCGTTACCACACGTTTGCGCTTCTTCTCGACCACCACGGCCTTCGAACGTCCGCGCGCAAAACTTTGCTGCACGGTGCCCGAACCGGGTCGTTTCAGAGAGAGCGGCCGGCGGCCGGAGGAATTATTGTCGTCTGCGTCGCTCATGCGAGCCTTCCAAGTTCGGCTATCGTTTGACGGGCTTTTCCGGTAGCCGAGTGCCGGAAATCCGCGCTGTTCATACCTGTTCCGGTGTGAAGGATCGCTAACCTAGCGACCTCCACCCCGTATTCAACCGCTGTTGCGGCATGCGCCGCAGCTCCCGGTTCAGGAAGCGGGCGGCCGGAAGCCCTCAAGCTTCCTCATTGTCACCCCGAAAGCCCGCACCTGCGAACCACCGGTAAGCACTCCATGCACGACCGTGCCGCGCCCGAGTGCCTCACCCAATTGCTCGGCGGTAAAACCGCCGGCAACCGGAACCTCACCCCAGGCTGCCTGGGTCAGACGGTCCAGTTTGACCCGTCCATCCTCGGCACCGTCGACCGCCTCGATCCGCCAGGCCGGCCGTCCGGCCTTCAGGGCGATGCGAGCCGCATCAAATCCCAGCGCCACTTCACCGGCCCGCCGCGCCAGGCCCAGAAGGCTCAATGCACGGGCGGCAAGCTGCGCCTCAATCGTGTCGGCCAGCCCGTCGGGAACCTTGACGGCCCGTCCTGCTGACCGGTTGAACAGACCCTTGCGGGCGGCCGTTTCAACCGAAGCCCGGTCGGCACTGATCCAGATGCCGCGGCCGGGCAATTTGGCGGCGATGTCGGGGAAGACCTCGTCTCCCGGGCCAACCACCAGCCGGATAAGTTCCGCCTCGTCCTTGACCTCTCCGGAAGCGATACAACGCTTCTCCCGGATCGCCTGTGTCGCCGCCTTCGGATTAGTCAGCCTTCTGTTCCTCCTCGTCGGCAGCAGCCTCGTCAAGGTCGAGGCCCAATGCCGCGGCCTCGGCTTCCAGCTCTGCCAGATCCATATTCTCGACGTCGAAGACGTGGGCGTCAGGATCTTCATCCTCGACTTCCTCGACTTCACGCACCGGCAGGTCCTCCTCGGAGATCCAGCCGGCGACGACGCGGGCGCGCATGATCAGCATCTCGGCATCGTCCGCGGAAAGCTCGAAAGCCTCCAGCACGCCGGGCTGACGAACACGTTCGCCATTGACGGTTTCAAACCAGCCGCGCAGATCGTCGGTCACGAGACCGGCCAGATCCTCGACCGTCTTGATGTCATTCTCGCCGAGCGCAACAGCCATCGGCAAATCAATGCCTTCGACTTCCAGCAGGGCGTCCTCGACGCCGAGCTCCTTGCGCTTCGCATCCTGCTCGCCGGCAAGACGCTCGAGATAATCACGGGCACGCGCCTGGATTTCCTCGGCGGTGTCGTCGTCAAAGCCTTCGATCGCGGCGATTTCGCCAAGACCGACATAGGCGATGTCGGCGACATCGGTGAAGCCTTCGGTCGCCAGCAGCTGCGCGATGACTTCATCGACATCCAGCGCGCCGGTGAACAGGGCGGTGCGTTCAGCGAACTCACGCTGACGGCGTTCCGATTCTTCTTCCTCGGTGAGGATGTCGATCGACCAGCCGGTCAGTTGCGACGCCAGGCGGACATTCTGGCCGCGGCGGCCGATGGCGAGCGAGAGCTGCTCGTCAGGCACCACGACTTCAATGCGGCGGTCCTCCTCGTCGAGGACGACCTTGGACACTTCGGCCGGCTGCAGCGCGTTGACGATAAAGGTCGCCGGATCGTCAGACCACGGGATGATATCGATCTTTTCGCCAGCCAGTTCGGACACCACGGCCTGGACGCGCGAACCGCGCATACCGACACAGGCGCCGACCGGGTCGATCGACGCGTCATTGGAGATGACGGCGATCTTGGCGCGGCTGCCGGGATCACGGGCAACAGCCGAGATCTCGATAATGCCTTCGTAGACTTCCGGCACTTCCTGCGCGAACAGGGCGGCCATGAAGTCCGGATGGGCGCGCGACAGGAAGATCTGCGGACCGCGGACTTCCTCACGCACATCATAGATATAGGCACGCACGCGCTCATTCGTCTGCAAATTCTCGCGCGGGATGCCGTCGGCGCGGCGGATAATGCCCTCGGCGCGGCCGAGATCCATGATCACATTGCCGTATTCGACGCGCTTGACGATACCATTGATGATCTCGCCGACACGGTCCTTGTATTCCTCGAACTGGCGCGCACGCTCGGCTTCACGCACTTTCTGCGTGATGACCTGCTTGGCGGTCTGCGAGGCGACACGGCCGAACTCGATCGGAGGCAGCTCATCAGAGAAGACGGTGCCAATCTCGGCGGTCTTGTCGATCTTGCGCGCTTCGGCGAGAGAGATTTCCTGGCTGTCATTCTCGACTTCTTCGGCGACCGTCATGCAACGGGTCAGCGACAGCTCGCCGGTCTTCGGATCGATCTTGGCCCGGATATCGTTTTCGGCGCCGTAGCGGGATTTAGCAGCCTTTTGAATCGCTTCTTCAATCGCTTCGATCACGATCGTTTCGCTGATCGACTTCTCGGCCGCAACGGCACGCGCGATCTGCAGCAATTCAAGCCTGTTGGCGCTGACACCAATGCTCATCGGAAGTTCCCCGTTACGATGGACTGCGACATCATTCGTCTCCTTCGGTCGTCGCGGGCGCCTCGGCGCGCGCTTTCAAATTCGCCTCGATCAAGGCGTCCGTCAAAACCAGTTTGGCGTCGATGATCCAGTCAAACGGGATCAGCGTCGTATCTTCTTCGCCCTCGACATCGAGCAGGACATTCTCGCCCTCGATACCGGCCAGCATGCCCCTGAAGCGCTTGCGCCCATCGGCGAGGCGGTCGAGCTCGATCTTGGCCTCATTGCCTTCCCAGCGCGCGAAATGCGGCAGGGTGGTCAGGGGCCGGTCGATACCCGGTGAGGAGACCTCGAGATCATACTCTCCGGAAATCGGGTCTTCGGTTTCCAGGGCGCCGGAAATGCCGCGCGACAGACGCGCGCAATCCTCAACGCCAATGGAACTTTCGGGACGGTCAGCCATGATCTGCAGCCGGGCGCGTTTGCCGGACAGGACGCGCACGCGGACAATCTCCAGCCCGAGTTCGGCAGCAACCGGCTCGGCCAGATTGAGGATGCGGATATCCTGTGGTGTCTTCGTCTTCAAGCCAGCGGCTCCGTTTGCAGTAACAAAAAGAGCGGCCGCCGTTAGGCGACCGCTCGATAGCATCATCCAATGCGATCGAACTTGTGTATGGCGCTTATATAGACGCCCGGGCCGGGTTTGGCAAGACAGCGCCGCCGCGGCAGACGAAGTCCATGAAGACCGGCGCGCAATCACCCAGATTCTTGGTCTCGTAGCGCGTGCGGACATGATCGCCCGGGGCGATACGCCAGTCATCGGCCTGCCGGGCCGTCCAGTCGAAGCGGTCATCGCCGGCAAATTCGGCCATGACGTGGTCGGCATAGGACTTCACATCGGTCGCAATCCGCAATTGCCCGCCGGGCTTGAGGATGCGGGCAAACTCGTCGCGGGTCGACTGCTGGATGAAACGGCGTTTGGCGTGACGTTTCTTGTGCCAGGGATCCGGGAAGAGCAGGAAAATCCGGTCGATCGAGGTATCGGCAAAGCGCGGCAGCGCGTCACGCGCATCACCGCGATGGAGACGCACATTGGTCAGGCCGCCCTCATCGACGCCGGCCAGAGCCTTCGCCACCCCGTTGAGGAAGGGTTCGATCCCGATATAGAGGTTTTGCGGATGGGCCGTGGCCTGGGCGACGAGATGCTCGCCGCTGCCGAAACCGATCTCCAGCACATGGCCCTGCTTTCCGGGGACCAGCCGGGCTGGCACGACTTCACCCTCCGCCGGCAGATCAAGCGCCGGCAGAAGATTGTCAATCAGGGCCTGCTGGCGCGCCGAGAGCGGTTTGCCCTTGGCCCGTCCGAACAGCCGGAAATCTCCGGATGCATTGAGTTGGTCAGTCATACGCACGGCATAGCGAATTGTTTCGCCGCCTGCACGCGCAACGTCAGTGCGCCAGCTCGTCTTCTTCAGCCGCGAGCGTGCGAACAAGCTCAAGCACGCGCCGCCGGACCTTGGCATCGCTGATCCGGGAAAACGCCTCGGCAAGCGAAACACCATCTGAGCTCTGGATGAAATTGTAGACAATCGGGGTCTGGTCGCCTTCGGCCATGCCGGACACCATCGGCTTGTCGGCCAGGTCCTCGAAGAAAAACTGGACCGGCACTTCAAGCACGCGCGAAAGACGATAGAGCCGGCTTGCACCGACGCGGTTGGCGCCGCGTTCGTATTTCTGGACCTGCTGGAATGTCACGCCCAGCTCATCGCCCAGTTTTTCCTGGCTCATTTTCATCAACTGACGGCGCAGCCGAATTCTTGACCCCACATGCATGTCGACCGGATTCGGGACGCGGGGGTTCACTTTCTGCATTTATTCACCTCATTTGCGGGCCTCGTGCCCGTCGATTGCAGCCAGAAACTAACATGGGCAGGGCTGCACGGCACCATCACTATCTGGTCACCGGGTGAAGTTTAAATATTTTTCTACCACTTTACGTCGGTGCAAAATGATGCCTGCAATCACGAACCCGTTCACAATCCAGAACAACCAGTCCCCCCAGAAGGCATAAAGCGGGGCGGCGATCGGCCGCGGCAGGTCGACATCATAGGCGCCTTCGCTCGCGGGTTCGATCGCGACCGGCATGCGCCCGAAGGCGTCGATAACGCCCGAAACACCGCGTGATGCCGAGCGAATCATCGGCAAGCCGGTCTCGATCGAGCGGTAGCGGGTCTGGTTGACATGCTGCTGCGGGCCACTGGTTTCACCGAACCAGGCATCGTTGGACAGATTGAACAACCAGGATGGCCGCGGTGTGCCGGCATGGACGAAACCGGGGAAGATGCCCTCATAACAAATGAGCGGCATCATCGGCGGCGCCTCCGGCACATCCATCACGATCGGCCCGTCGCCGGGCGTGTACTGCAATCGGGCGAACTCGGAAAAACCGATCGCCGACAACAGGCCCGACAGCGGAATGCTCTCGCCGAACGGGGCGAGCAATGTCTTGTCATAGAGGCCGACATCGCGCGGCGCGCCGCCCTGATAGCGCAGCACGGCCAGCGAATTGTAATAGGTCTCGTCGTCCTCCAGCCCGCCCACGCGCCGGCTGATACCGGACATCAGGATCTGGTCATTGGCAAACAGCTCGCCGATCAGGCTCAGGGTAGCACCATCCTCGAGCATGTAGATCGGCAGGGCGCCTTCCGGCCACAAGACGTGCGTGACCTCGTCGAGACCGGGCGCGGCGGTCAGACCGAGATAGCGATCACGGGCCAGAAGGGCACCGTTCGCCCCCCATTTCTCGGCCTGGGTGATCGCGGCATGCACGATCCGCAAACGCACCCCGGGTTCAACGCCCGGATCGGGCTCCTGCAGCCGCAGGGCACCGAAACTGAACAGGATCAGCAGGATTGCCGCTCCGGCCATGGCGGGCATCAGGCGTTTCATCCGCAGCACCGGCCCGACCGCAACGGCGGGCGAGACCAGGACCAGAAGCGTGAGCAGGCTGAGCCCGTAAACGCCGAACCAGGACGCTGTCTGGCTGATCGCACCACCGGCAGGCCAGGCATAGGCCGGGAGATTCCACGGCAGGCCGCCGAACAGGTGGCCCCGCAGCCATTCGAACACCGCCAGGCATACGGCAAACACCAGCACCCGCCACTCGGAACGTTGTGCCAGCAACGCATAGCTTGCCATGGCCCCACCCCAGAAAGCAGCCAGCAGGGCGGCGAGGGCCGGGACGGCGAAGGGGATCAACGGGATGTATTCCGGGCCCCGGTTGATGAAGGCATAGGCCAGCCAGAACATGCCTGCGATGAAATAGCCGAAGCCGAACAGGAAGCCGCGCCAGAAGGCGCTGCGCAATGGCAGGGCCTTGCGGCGGGCGCCATCAACGGTCCAGAGCAGGATCGCCAGGCCCGGGATCAGGATTGGCCAGACATAGACCGGCGCCATGGCCAGGGCCGACATTGCGCCGGCCACAAACAGTATCAATGCCAATCGCCAGCCACTTGCGGCGGCGATCCCTGCGCGAAGCCGCCCGGGCGAATACCAGGCATGGCGGGTCAAGACTGGTCGGCTCCCTCGTCCGGCATCGCCGCCGCAGCGTGGGTCCAGTGTGTCGCACGGACCCGCATCCGCTTGATCCGGCGCGGATCGGCCTCCAGCACCTCGAATTCATAACCCTTGGGGTGTCGGATCACCTCGCCGCGTTCAGGCACCCGGCCCGTCAGCGTAAAGACGAGACCGCCGAGACTGTCGACATCCTCGTCCTCGTCGGGGCCGGCAATCTCTTCGCCGACCACCTGTTCGAAGGCGTCGATCTCGGCGCGGGCCTCGACATCCCAGACGCCCGGTCCGCGGGCGCGGATCGCCGGGGCATCCTCGTCATCATGCTCATCCTCGATATCACCGACGATGGGCTCGATCAGATCCTCGAAGGTCACCAGCCCGTCCGTGCCGCCATATTCATCGACAACCAGGGCCAGATGCATGCGGCGCCCCTGCATGCGGCGCAGCAGATCGGTGGCGCGCATCGAAGGCGGAGCGAACAGCAGCGGCCGCGTCATCGCCGGCAGAACCTGGCGATCAGCCCAGCCCGGCTCGCGCTCGCCCGCTTCATCGGGGGCAAGATGGACGATGAGGTCCTTGATGTGCACGACGCCGATCGGGTCATCGAGGGTTTCGCGATAGACCGGCAGGCGTGAATGCGCCGCCTTGGCGAAGGTTCGCACCAGCTCGCCAAGCGGGGTGGAAACCTCGACCCCGGTGATGTCGGCGCGCGGCACCATCACATCGACAACGCGCAGGTCATCAAGGGCATCCGGATCGATCTTGAAGGCTGGAGCCGTGGGCAGTTTGACCGGATCCGTGGGCGCATCCGGCTTGGCCGGGGCATCAGGCCCGCCGAAAATCCGCCCGAACCATGACCGGGTATCGTCGTCGGCATTGTCGTCCACACTACTCATCGGCATCCATCCCGCCGCCCGTGGTGTCGAGATAGGGGTCGGCAATACCCAACCGCGCCAGAGCCCGGCGCTCGATCTCTTCCATTACCTGGGCCTCGTCATCATCCTGGTGATCATAACCCTGAAGATGCAGGAATCCATGCACGATCAGATGACGCAGATGATCGGATGGAGACAGCGCACGGTCACCGGCCTCGCGCATGACCACACCGGAGGCCAGGGCGATATCGCCGAGATGGTTGACCGTGTGTTCCGAGGCCGGAAAGGACAGCACATTCGTAGGGTTCGGCTTTTGCCGGAAACGGCCATTGAGCTCGCTCATCGCCGCATCATCGGTCAGCAGCACCGCAATGACGCCGGGCAAGGCATCGTTGATTTCCGCACCGGCGGCTGCGATGGCCTGTTCGACCAGACGGGTCTTGCCCTCGATTGCATTCCAGGCCTCGTCTTCAACGATGACATCGACAGCATTCATCGCGCTCAGGCTCCGCCTCGCTTGTTCAGATCGTCTTCATAGGCCGCGACAATGCGGGCCACGAGGTCATGGCGCACAACATCGTCCCGGGTAAAGCGGATCGCCGCCACACCCTTGGTCTCGGCGAGAATTTCCAGCGCATGCGGCAGGCCGGACGGATCGCGCGGCAGCAGGTCACACTGGCTCGGATCGCCGGTGACCGCCATGCGCGAGCCCTCGCCAAGCCGGGTCAGCACCATCTGCATCTGGGCGCGGGACGTGTTCTGGGCCTCGTCAACAATGACAAAGGCACGGTTGAGCGTGCGCCCGCGCATGAAGGCGATCGGTGCGACCTCGATACGGCCATCGGCGCGCATGCGTTCCAGCTCGGCGCGCCCCAGCGTATCGGCCAGCGCATCCCACACAGGCAGAAGATACGGGTCGACCTTCTCATTGAGATCGCCGGGCAGGAAGCCGAGCTTCTCGCCGGCCTCGACGGCCGGGCGGGTGATGATGAGTTTCTCGAACTTGCGCTGCACCAGCATGGAGGCGCCATAGGCCACGGCCAGCAGGGTCTTGCCGGTACCGGCTGGGCCGACACCGAAGATCAGGTCATAGGCCTTTTCATTTTTCAGCGCGCGGACATAGGCGCGCTGGCCCTCGGTGCGGGCGATCAGGCTGGCGCCGCGCGGCACGCGGATGACGCCATCATCGGGCTGGACCGGAGCATCGCCGCCATCGAGCATGCGCAGGGCGGCGCGAACCGTCGCCTCGTCGCAGGTCAGGCCGTGGGCGAGGCTGGCATAGAGCCCCTTGAGCACGCGTTTGGCATCGTCACGCGCCTGCGGGTCGCCGGCCGCGATCACGATCTGGCCGCCGCCGGGCGCGCTCAGACGCACGCCGAGCTCTTCCTCGATCAGGATCAGGAAGCGGTCACCGGCACCGACCATGGCGCGCAGCCGTTCGACATCATCGAAATGCAGGCCTTCGGAGACTTCACGGCGTGGCTTGGCGGCGCGGGTTTTCGAGGGGGATTTGGGCGGCTTCACGCGACGTCTTGCTCCGCACCCACCAGCTGACCTGACAGGGAGTTCCTCGACGCGTCCTCGATCCTGACCATACCGATGCGCCCGATCAATTCGGCCGGGCCATCGACATGCACCGACTGGAGATAGGGGCTGCGGCCGTGCAGCTGCCCGGCAATCCGTCCGGCTTTCTCGAACAGCACCGGCAGGGTGCGGCCGATCTGGGAGCGGTTGAAACCGGTCTGTTGCTCATCGAGCAGGGCCTGGAGCGCGTGCAGCCGCTCCGTCTTCACGATTTCGTCGATCTGGTTCGGCATGGCCGCGCCCGGCGTTCCGGGACGGCGCGAATACTTGAACGAGAAGGCGCTGGCATAACCGATTTCACGGACGCAATTCATCGTCTCCTCGAAATCGGCATCGGTTTCACCGGGGAAACCAACAATGAAATCACCGGAAATCGCGATATCGGGCCGCACCTCACGCATGCGGGCGATCATCTCGGCGTATTCGGCATAGGTGTGCTGGCGGTTCATCGCCTTCAGGATCCGGTCCGAGCCGCTTTGAATCGGCAGGTGCAGATAAGGCATGATCCGGGGCTCATCGCGATGGGCGGCGATCAGCGTCTCATCCATATCGCGCGGATGGCTGGTCAGATAGCGGATACGCTCGATCCCGCCGATCAGGGCGAGGTGGCGCAGCAACTGGCCCAGACCCCACGGCCCGTCGGCCTCGCGGCCGGCTGGCGGCGCGCCGTGATAGGCATTGACGTTCTGGCCCAGCAAGGTGATCTCGCGCACGCCCTGGGCGGCCAGGCGGCGGATCTCGTCGACCAGCTGGTCAACCGGACGCGACCATTCGGCGCCGCGCGTATAGGGCACGACGCAGAAGGTGCAGAACTTGTCGCAACCTTCCTGCACCGTCACGAAGGCGGAATAGCCCTCGACATGACGTTTGGCCGGCAGCAGGTCGAACTTGTCCTCGACCTCGAATTCCGTGTCGAGCGCCTCGCCGCGGGCGCGATGGGCGCGGGCGATCAGCTCGGGAAGCTTGTGATAGCTCTGCGGTCCGACCACGAGATCGACCGTCGGGGCGCGGCGCATGATCTCGGCACCCTCGGCCTGGGCGACACAGCCGGCGACGGCGATCGTCATGCCGCCGCTCTCGGCCTTCGCCTCCTTGAAGGGGCGCAGGCGACCGAGGTCGGAATACAGTTTTTCCGCCGCCTTCTCGCGGATATGACAGGTATTGATGATGACCAGATCGGAGCCTTCGGCCTGATCCGAGGTCTCATAGCCAAGCGGCGTCAGAACGTCCTTCATCCTCTCGGAATCATAGACATTCATCTGGCAACCATAGGTCTTGATATAAAGGCGTTTACGCGTCGAGCTCATCGTCACTCTGGGGCAACCGCGACCGGTCGACTTGTTTCCGTCCCGGTCCATGCCGGGGAAGCCGCGGGTTATGGGCGAAACTCGCCCTCAAGGCAAGGCCTGCCGCCTCACTCCGCCTCGGCAGGCACTGCATTCTTGAGGGTTGTGGTGTCTTTGCTGCGCGAGGACAGGCCGACAATCAGTGCCAGAACCGTCAGGACCGCGGCCAGCAGGAAGGCGGCGCCGGGCAAATAGACCGGTGCGTCATCGGTGGTGAAATAGCGAAACACCAGCGGCAGGGTGAGCGGCCCGATCACCATGGACAGGCTCTGCAGGCTCGACATCGCGCCCTGCAATTCACCCTGGCTGTTGGCCGGCACGAGACGCGAGCAGATCGATTGCATCGCCGGGCCGCCAATCCCCGACAGGGATCCGAAGGCCATGATGACGTAAAAGGCCCAGACTTCGCTGACCAGGCCGTAGCCGATATAGGCCAGCGCGGCGATCGAGAAACCGATCGCATAGGATTTCCACTCGCCGATCTTCGCCACGATGATGCGGGTCAGGCCACCCTGCACAATGGCCGAGGCCAGTCCGACCGCCATCAGCGACAGGCCGATATCGCGTGGCGTCCAGTCGAAGCGCAGGGTCGAGAAATAGGTCCAGAGCGCCGGGAAGGAGGCATGCCCCAGGAAAAAGAGAAAGGCTGCCGCCAGCATGGCAAACACGACCGGATATTTGTGCATCTGGATCAGCGAGCCGAACGGATTGGCGCGGCGGATGTTGAAGGGCCGCCGGTTTTCCGCGCTCAGCGTCTCGGGCAGGATGAAATAGCCATAGATGAAATTGGCCCCGGCCAGGGCCGCGGCGGCAAAGAAGGGATAGCGCGGATCGACATCGCCGAGCAGGCCGCCGATCACCGGGCCGAGAATGAAGCCGAGACCGAAAGCCGCGCCCATCATCCCGAAACGGCCGGCGCGATCCTTGGCGTCGGTGATGTCGGCGATATAGGCATTGGCCGTCGTATAGGTCGCCCCGAACACGCCCGACAGCAGGCGGCCGACGAACAGGACGGCAAAGGTCGTCGCCGTGCCCATGATCAGATAGTCGAGCGTGAAACCGAGCATGGCGAACAGCAGGATGCCGCGGCGGCCATATCGGTCGCTCAACCCGCCAATGATCGGGGCGAAGATGAATTGCGTGAAGGCGAAAGTGCCCATCAGCAAACCGCCCATCACCGCAGCGGTTTCGACAGACTGGCCAGTCAGCTGCATGATCAGCTGCGGCATCACCGGAATGATGATGCCGAAACCGATCATGTCGATCAGCACGGTGATGAAAATGAAGACAAAGGCGTGTTTGCCGGGTGCGCGTGCGGTCATGACCGCTCCTCGATCGGGGCGCCTATTCCCCGGCGCTTTTCAGCGGTACGCCGTATAACTCCATACGGTGATCGACAAGCTTGTAGCCCAGCTTGCGCGCGACGGCTTCCTGCAGCCGTTCGATTTCCTCATTGACGAATTCGATCACTTCGCCCGATTTGAGATCGATCAGATGGTCGTGATGATCCTCGCCGACTTCCTCATAGCGCGAGCGGCCATCGCGGAAATCATGGCGTTCGATAATGCCGGCATCCTCGAACAGGCGCACGGTGCGATAGACGGTGGCCAGCGAAATGCGCGGGTCTTCCGCGACAGCGCGGCGGTGGAGTTCCTCGGCATCGGGATGATCATCGGAATCGGACAGAACGCGGGCAATCACCCGGCGTTGATCGGTCATCCGCAGGCCCTTGTCGACGCAAAGCTTCTCGATCCGGTCCGGCATGTGAATTCCCCTATTCGCTGAGTGGAGTGATAAGCTTGGAACCGCTGCCCTGTCCATCGCCGAAGAGCGTTTTTTCGAGGACCAGCGCGTCGCTGCCATCGCCATAATAGCCACGGCGGCAACCGATCTGGGCATAACCGCTCTTGAGATACAATGATTTGCCGGCCGCGTTGAGGGTGGAAACCTCAAGAAACATCCGGCCGGCCCCGCGCGAAGCCGCCTCGGTCTCGCCGCGGGCCAGGATCTGCTCGCCGACACCCTGGCCGCGCTGCTCCGGCACGACACCGATAGTGAGCAATTCGGCCTCGTCAGCGGCAATCCGGCAAAGCGCCATCCCGACCACCGCATCGCCCTTGCGCGCCAGCAGGCCAAGCGTGGTCGGCATCTGCATCATCGCGGCGATCTCGCCGGCGGACCAGAAGGGTTGAAAGCAGACGGCGTGGACGTCCGACATCCGCCCCGCCGAGTCCGGGCCGGTGCGCTCGATGCGCAAGGCACTCACGGCTGCACACCGCCGGGCAGTTTGGCGTCGGGGGGCCGCGCATAGAAAGGCACGGGCGGCGCGCTTGCCGCATCCACACCCTCGGCCAGATCGAGCAGGGCCGGCAGGCTGATGGCCGTCATCGCAAGATCCGCAAAACCGTCCAGCTCAACCAGGGACGCGCCGCTTCCGGCCAGATGCCCGCAGGAACCGGCGAGCTGGAGAATGCGACCGGCCACAGCATCAAGGGTCAGCAATTCGGGCGCATCGGCCGTGCCGCCATCCCAGACCTGCAGGACAATATCGCCGCGCTTGGCATCATGCAGGACCGCCAGCGGACCGGAGACCGCCGCGCCTTGCGCCAGGACGGCCAGATTGCCGATCCCGACCGCCTCGGCGCCACTGGCCAGGGCCAGACCGCGGGCAAAGGCAACACCGACGCGGCTGCCGGCAAAGCTGCCCGGGCCGGTCGTGACGCCGATGCGCGAAATCTGTGAGGGATGGAGGCCGGCCTGTTCCAGCATTCCGGCAACCATGGGCGCCAGATGCTCGGCATGACCGCGGCCGATGGCGTCGCTGCGGCACAGATCCGCCTGCCCCGTGACGCGCAGCGCCACGGAGCAATCGGATCCGGTCGTGTCGATCACCAGTAATGCCATGTCTGCGGTCTAGATGATTTGCGCCGCTTCGTCGAAGCTCAGACGCGGCAGCCGCGGGAACAGGTTCCGGGTGGTGCCGACCCCGAGATTGAACAGGATGTCGGACTTCCAGTTTTCCGTACCCGGCTTGCCGGCGAAGAACTCGGCGTCGACACCGGCGGCGTCAAAGCCCGTCATCGGACCGGTATCCAGCCCCAGCGCACGCGCCGCCAGCAGGAAATACCCGGCCTGCAGCACCGAATTGCGGCGGCCATTGAGCTCGGCACCCGGTCCGGTAAACCATTCGCGTGCCCCGGGATTGTGCGGCATGAGTTGGGGAATCTTGTCGTAGTATTTCTCGTCCCAGGCGAAAATCACCGTCACCGGGGCCTTCATCGTCTTCTCGACATTGCCTTCGCTGAGAAACGGTTTCAGGCGCGCCTTGGCCTCGGGAGACTGGACAAACACAAAGCGGGCCGGCGAGTTGTTGGCGCTGGTCGGGCCCATTTTCGTGATGTCGTACAAACGCTTCAGCGTTTCTTCTGCAATCGGGGTCGGCTCGAAATCATTATAGGTGCGGGCATCAAGGAAAAGCTGCGCGATCGCCGCTTCATCAATGACGGAATTCTTCGTGGGTTTGCTGGTCACTTCGCCTGACATGTGTCGTCTCCGCAGCGTGAATTGATGTTGTGGCAGACATAAACAGACGGTGAGCCGACTTTAATATGCCATTTTGGAAAAAGACTTGCTTCGCCCCGGACGCAGTCCGTCAGGCAACAGCCTCAACGGACTGGATCTCCGGAATGTAGTGCTTGAGCAGGTTTTCGATCCCGGCCTTCAGCGTCATCGTCGAGGACGGACAGCCGGAACAGGCGCCGCGCATTTTCAGCCGCACCGTGCCGCTCTCGGCAATAAAGGAATGGAACAGGATATCGCCGCCATCCTGGGCCACGGCCGGACGCACACGTGTATCGATCAGATCGATGATTTCCTTGACGATCTCGTCATCATCGCCGGCATAGGCCGCATGGCCACTCTCGGTCTCGGCATCGCCCAGGATCGGACGTCCCGATTGCAGCCCGTCCATGATTGCGCCGAGCAGGAAGGGTTTCACATGGTCCCACTCGACTGCGGCTTCCTTGGTGATGGCGATAAAATCCTCGCCGAGGAAGACGCCGGTCACACCCTGGATCAGGAAGAGATCAGCTGCGAGCGGAGAGGCTTCGGCGGCATCGGCATTCTCGAATTCATGCGGTCCGTCCGGCGAGATTTCGCGGCCGGGCAGGAATTTGAGCGTATTGGGATTGGGTGTGGATTCGGTCTGGATGAACATCGGGCATCTCCTTGCCCCTCAATTGGCGCTGAATCCGGTCCGGTTCAACCCTTTCATCGGCAGGGTTATCAGGACAGGGCGTCGATTTCCGAATTCTCCATATCGCCGGGCACGACTGTCACCGGCACGGCGCGGCCACTGAACAGGCCCTTGCCACGCGCCAGCGAGGTCACCAGCGGGCCGGGGCCCTCACTCGAAACCGATGCACCCAGCACGAGGAAGGAAATCAGCGGATCCTCCTCGAGCACCTGCGCCAGGACAGCGCGGCATTCGCCTTGGCGCAGGATCAGCTCCGGACGCTCGCCGGTGACGGCCTCGGCGTCCTCGGCCAGCGATTCCAGCAAAGCCTCGGCCGCAACCTCGGCCTCGCGCTTGGCGGTCTCGGCCACGCCGATCCAGTGATTGAAATCGCCGGTCTGATAGGCCGCGAGAATAGCGACCTTGGCACCGAGCGTATGGGCCCGGCGCGCAGCAAAGTAGAGCGCCTTGCGGCACTCTGGACTTTCGTCGGCGATGGTGAGGAATTTTCGGGTGCGATTTGACATTGCGGCGGAGTTTGGCGAGTTCAACCGGACTCGTCCAGTATTTGGTTTTCCGGGATCTGAGAGAGATTATGGTTCAGCATCAAGACCGGCGCAGCGGCACAAGCGGCCTGCGCAAGACAGGGCTGGGTCCCGAGGCGCTCATTCAGGAGAATGAGAGCGGTGAAATCCTGGTATCGATGCCCTTTGCCACCATCCGTACTCTCCGGCTCAATGTCGAGATGGCGGGCCCGTCGAGCCAGGTTGTCTGCCATGTCACCGACGATGCCGGCCGTGAAATCGTGTTCGGCTCGATGAGCTGGGTGCGGCCGCGCGCCTGGGAATTGCGGGCCGACACTTTTCGCGCCCTGCTGATCGCGCTGCACCAGGCGCTCACCCCATGGCGCGACTCAATCCGCTTTGTCGAAGGTCCGAAACCGGGATTCATGCTGGCCATGTTTGCGCTCGGCGGCATAACCGGCGCTGTCTGCCTGGCCGGTTTTGCCTGGCTCTTCCTCTGGCAGGAAAACGCGGCCGGCCTGTTCCTGCTCGCGGGGGTATTTGCCGGCGGCTGGCTGATGCGCCTGTTCTGGCCGCGCGCACCGAAACCCTATGACCCGGACCGCTATGCGCTCGCCGCGCCCCTGACCGCGCCCGACAAGGCCCCGTCCGAAACCGGCTGAACCGCTATTCGGTGGCGGTTGCCGGATCCGGCGCCGTCGAGCGCACCGCGAATTGCACCGGCACCTCGCCGGCACGCTCAAACACCAGCACACCGTCAACGCTCGCGCCTTCGACGACCGGAGCGAGGCCGAACACCATCAGATGATGGCCGCCCGGAGCAAAATTGAGAGAGCCGCCCGTCAGGATGTCCTGGGGACCGATCGGCCGCATCTGCATCATGCCGGTTTCCGGATCCATGGTGTGCCCGTGCAGCTCGACGCGCTCAGCCCCGTCGATCCGTGCCGCCAGCAGGCGATCCGCCGCTCCGTCCGCCAGGCGGGCGGTGAAATAGGCAGCCGTCACATCGCGGCCCTGCGGGTGCGGCCGCATCCAGCTGCCACTGACCGCGATCACCGGCACGACGCCGTCATCGGGCAGGGGCGCCGGCACATCCGGAGCCGCCGCGTCATTCATCGCATGGCCGGACATGTCATGACCGCCATCATGATCCATCGCGGGCGCGGCATCTTCCTGCACGCCGCAGGCGGCAAGCAGGCCGGCCAGGGCCGCGACAAGGGATAATCTCAACATGGTGCGTCTCCGGAAAACTCGATGCAGTTAGGCCTGAAACAGAGGCCGTGTCAGTGCGGCCTTCTGTCCCGGCAGATGCATCAGCTCCAATAGCCGATGATCTGCTTGGCTTCCTTGAGCACCGGCGCCGCCACGGCGCGTGCCCGCTCGGCCCCGTCGGTGAGGATGCGGTCGATCTCGGCCCGGTCGGCCACCAGGCGGCGGAACTCGTCCGAGATCGGTGCGAGATGCTGGACGGCGACATCAACCAGGGCCGGCTTGAACACGCCGAAACCCTGGCCGGCGTATTCCGCCAGCACATCGGCCTTGGTGCGCCCGGAGAGCGCGGCGTAGATCCCGACCAGATTGCTCGCTTCCGGCCGCGCATCCAGGGCCTCGAGCGTGTCGGGCAGGGGCTCGGGATCGGTCTTGGCCTTGCGGATCTTGCGGGCGATCGTGTCGGCATCATCGTGCAGATTGATGCGCGAATTGTCGGAGACGTCGGATTTGGACATTTTCGACAGACCATCGCGCAGGCTCATGATGCGCGCGCCCGGCCCCTGGATCACCGGCTCGGTGATCGGGAAGACCGTCTTGCCGTCGCAATAGTCCCGGTTGAAGCGAGCGGCGACATCGCGGCACAATTCGAGATGCTGTTTCTGATCGTCACCGACCGGCACGTGGGTGGCCTTGTAGACCAGGATATCGGCCGCCATCAGCACCGGATAGGTGAACAGCCCCACCGAGGCGCGCTCCTTGTCCTTGCCGGCCTTGTCCTTGAACTGGGTCATGCGCTCGAGCCAGCCCATGCGCGCGACACAATTGAGGATCCAGGCCAGCTCGGCATGTTCCGGCACAGCCGACTGCGCGAAAACGGCGCTCTTGGCCGGATCGACCCCGGCCGCGAGATAGGCCGCGGCAGCCCCACGCACCGCACCGGGCAGGGCCGCGGGATCGTGCGGCATGGTGATCGCGTGCATGTCGACCACGCAATAGAAACACTCCCAGCTGCCCTCATCCTGCAGGGAGACCCAGTTCTTGAGCGCCCCGAGATAATTGCCCAGATGCAGCTGGCCGGTCGGCTGCATGCCGGAAAAGATGCGCTGAGGGCCGTTATAGTCGCTCGGAGTGTCACTCATGGTGTGCCTCGGGTGGAAGGAGGTGAAAGGGAGAGGTGGTCTTAGCGAGCGCGGCGACGGCGCTCAAGGCCGCTTGAGTGCGTCACGCAGCTCGGAGACCCGCAGGGCCCCTGTCAGGATCGCCGCGATCCCGAAGACGCCGGCGCCCGCGCCGCAGACGAGCGCCAGCGCCAGCAGCGGCAGGTCAAAGGTATGGGCCGTGATCCAGGCAGTATGCCGGTTCGCCAGCGCCAGAAAGGCCGACATCAGGATCACGGCGCCGACGATGCGCGGAAACCGGTTCAGCAGGCGGGCGTCGGGCTGCAACAGGCCGCGCTTGCGCAGGGTGAGTGCCAAAAGGATGGCATTGACCCAGCCCGCCACCGTGGTCGCGATCGCGAGGCCGAGAAAGTTCAGCGGCCCGAAGAACAGGATCAGGCCGAGCACGAGATTGACCGCCACGGAAACCGCGGCAAACCGCATCGGCGTCATCGTGTCCTGGCGGGCAAAGAATCCCGGCGAGAGCACCTTGATCAGCACGAAGGCCGGCAAGCCGGCCGCAAAGGCAATCACGGCCATCGAGACCTTGTCGGCCGCGTCGGCGGTAAAGGCACCGTTCTGATAGAGCGCCGTGACGATGAAATGCGGGATAACCGCCAGCGCGGCAGCAGCCGGCAGGGTCAGCGCCATCGAGACCTCGAGGCCGCGATTCATCACATTGGCCGCGCCGGTGACGTCGCCGGAGCGCAGGCGGCCGGACAGTGTGGGCAGCAGCACCACACCCATTGCAATACCGACCACGCCGAGCGGGAATTGATACAGGCGATCCGCATAATACAGCCAGGAGCGCGCGCCCTCCTCGAGGGTCGCAATGGAGGAGGTGACGAGAATATTGATCTGGGTGACCCCCGCCGCCACCGCGCCGGGAACCCCGAGCACGATCAGGCGCCGCGTATCCGGCGTCAGCCTTGGCAATTGCAGGCTCAGCCGCACGCCGAGCTGCCGCGCCGAAAACCACAGCCAGGCCGTCTGCAACACGCCGGACAGTGTGATGCCCACGCACAGATAGAGCGCCATTTCCTCACCGCCGGCGCCGGAGAACAGCATGATGCCGATCAGGGTCAGGTTGAGCAGGACGGGCGCGGCGGCGGCGGCCGCAAACTTGCCGTGGGAATTGAGGATGCCACTCAGCATCGCCGAGAGCGACATCATCAGCAGATAGGGCATGGTGATCTGCGTCAGCAGGACCGCGAGCTCAAAGGTTTGCGGGTCTTCGACAAAGCCCGGACCGAGCAGATACATCAGCCAGGGCATGGCGAGCTGCGCCACGATGACGAAGACAAACATGGCGGTGAAGAGCAGCGACAGGACCTGGCGGGCAAACAGCTGGGCCTCGGTCGGCCCGTCGCCCTCCAGCTTGCCGGCATACAGCGGCACAAAGGCGGAGTTGAACGCACCCTCGGCGAAAATCCGCCGGAACAGGTTGGGAAACTGGAAGGCTGTCAGGAACACGTCTGTCGTGGCCCCGGCCCCGAGCGCCGCCGCCAGCAGCATTTCCCGGACCAGTCCGAGAACCCGGCTCGCGGACGTGAACAGGCCCACGATGGCAGACGACCGCAACAGACGCATGGACTACCTCAGAACACTGGCGCGGGCGCGCGCGATGCCGCGCTCGGCGGCCTTCTCGTCGAGAGCGGTTTCACTCTCGCTCAACACGGCCATCAGCCCCGCATGCAATCGTTCTGTCACAGCGGCGTCCTCCAGCTTGTGGCCCAGATGCGTGACGTAGAACACATCTGTTGCGCGTTCGCCATAACCATCAATCTGGGCCGAGGTGAGCGACAGATTCTCGTCCGCGATCACATCCGCCAGATCGGCGAGCAGGCTCGGCCGGTCACGGCCCGAGGCCTCGATCACCGTGGCATGTTCGGCCAGCTCGTTGGAAATGCTGACATGCGGCGTCACCTGGAAGGCGACATCGCGGTGCTTGATCGGGATCGCTCGCCGCCGGCGCGCCGGGAATTCGCCCGTCGCCACGACACGCAGATAGGCCACCAGGGCGTCGCGCTGGGGCGTGTCATGATGGCCATAGGGCTGACCGGCCGCGTCCTGGATATAGAACACGTCGAATACATTTCCCGAGCGCGTCGTATTGATCGTTGCACCAACAACATCGGCGCCCATATCGGCCAGGGCTGCGACAATATCGGCGAAGACGCGCTCGCGATCGGGTGACCAGATCATCACTTCCGTTGCCGCCCGCCGCCGGTCGACACGGACCGCCGCGGCCGAGGCCCGGCCTGTCTCGTACACATGGCGCGCAAAGGCGGCGTGGCGGAACCGGTCTTCCTCGGAAAAGGCGACCCAATAGGCATCATTGAGCTCGGCGGCCCACCATTGTGCAAATTCCGGATTGACCCGACCCAGGCGCGGGATCGCCCGGTCGCGTGATATCCGGGCGCGCTCGGCCAGGGTGTCGCGGGCCCGTTCCAGGCCACCGCCCTCGCTTTCGAGCACCTGCTCGGTCGCCGAGTAGAGATCGCGGATCAGCTGGCCTTTCCAGCCATTCCACACACCCGGCCCGACCGCGCGGATATCAACCACGGTGAGTACCGTCAGCAGACGCAGGCGCTCCACCGAGCCGACCGCGGCGGCGAAATCGGCCACGGTCTGCGGATCGCTGAGATCGCGCCGCTGCGCCGTATCGCTCAGCAGCAAATGGGTCTGGATCAGCCAGGCGACCAGTTCGGTCTCGGTCTCGTCCAGCCCGAGACGGGTGCAGGCGGTGCGGGCGCGGATGGCGCCCTCGATACACTGATCGCCCGCGCCCTTGCCGGTATCGTGCAACAGCACGGCGAGGTGCAGGGCCCGTCTCTGCTTGATCAGGGGCATCAGACGCGTCGTCAGCGGGTGATCGAGCGGATGCAGGCCATCCTCGATTTCCCGCAGGATACCCAGCGCCTGAAGCGTGTGCTCATCGACAGTATAGTGATGATACATGTTGAACTGGGTGCGCGCGACGATGTCGCCATATTCGGGGATATAGCGGCCGAGCAGGCCCGCCTCGGTCATCAGGCGCAGCACCGGCATCGGCGCCGGCGAATCCAGCAGCACCGCGAAAAAGGCCCGCGCCGCGCGCGGATCCTTGCGGAAGGTCTCGTCGACATGGTGCAGCGTGCGGCCGATCCGGGCCACGGCTTCGGGATGCAGGTCGAGACGCCGCGAGGCCGCGACATGGAAGAAGCGGATCAGGCAGACCGGGTCATCGGCGATCTGGGTCGGATTGGCGAAGTCGAGGCGGCCGTCACGCAGGACAAACTTGCCCAGATCGGGATCTTCCTCGGGGTCGTGCCCCGGCAGGAAGCGCGCCAGTCCGCGCGGTTTCGACTTCCAGGCATCGGCCTCCAGCTTGGCGCACACCAGACGCGTCAGCGCCCCGACATCCATCGCCGCCCGGAAATAGGCGCGCATGAAACGCTCGACCGCGCTTTCATCCTCGCCATCCTCAAACCCCATCCGCGCCGCGATTTCCGGCTGCAGGTCGAAGGTCAGCCGCTCATCCTTGCCGCCGGCCAGGTCATGAAGGTGAAAGCGGATCGTCCAGAGAAAATCATCGGCGGCGACGTATTTCACCACATCATCGACGGAGAGCAGCCGGCTGCCGACCCAGCGTTCGAAGGCATCGGCGCCATAGAGAAATTGCGCCAGCCAGCGCATCAGCTGCAGATCGCGCAGCGCCCCCTTGCCCGACTTGATATTCGGCTCGACCGTATAGCGCGAGCGCCCGGCCTTCTCGATCCGCGCATCGCGCTCGCGCAGCTTGGCCTCGACGAAGCCGGTCTTGTCGCCGGCGACCACTTCCTCGCGGAACCGGCTGGCCAGTTCAGTCGCCCGTGCCTCATCGCCGGCCAGAAAGCGCAGACTCAGCAGCGCGGTCCGCTCGGAAGCGTTTTCCCGCGTGATTTCCAGGGTCTCGTCGATCGTGCGGCAGGCACCGCCGCCAACATCGATCTTGATATCCCACAGGGCGTAGAGCACGCGCTCCAGGAAGGCATCGGTGGCGGCATCGCCATCATCGGGCTTGATCAGCAACAGGTCGACATCTGAAAAAGGCGCCAGCTCGCCCGCCCCGAAACCGCCCAGGGCGCAGAGTGTCACCCCGCGCGCACCCTCCGGATCGCCCGCCGCCATGGAATCGAACAGGGCATGCAGGCTGACACTCATCCCGTCGCACAGCGCCTGGGCCGCCAGCGCGCCGCCGCCGCTCTTCGACAGGCAATCGACCGCCTGCCCGCGGAAACGTTCCAGCGCCGCGCGAACATGGGCCAGCGCGGTCGCGCGCGCCGTCTGCGAGCCCCAGCCCTCAACGGCGATGGCGATGGCCGCCGCAAGCTGCGCACGCAGCGTCAGGGCATTCAGCGAAGCGGGGAGCGCAGGATGGGTCATCTGGGTCTCAACCTAATGCACCGGCTGGTGCCACGTTACTCATTCTTCAGCATCGCCTTGAGCTCGTACAGGATTTCCAGCGCCTCGCGCGGTGCCAGCCCATCCGGTTCGATATCGCAAAGGCGCAGTTCGACGGCGGATTCCTGTGCTTCGACAACCGGTTCCGAGACGGCGAACAGCGGCAGATCGGCCAGCGCCGCCGCCGGAGCGCCTTCCGATTCCAGCCGCGACAGGATCGTCTTCGCCCGCCGGATCGCGACCGCTGGCAGACCGGCACGGCGCGCAACCTCGATGCCGTAGGACCGGTCGGCCGCGCCGGGGCCGACCTCGTGCAGGAAGACCAGCTCGCCCTTCCATTCGCGCGCCTTGAGCGAACAATTGCCGGCCGCCTCGAGATCATCGGCCAGCCGCGTCAGCTCGTGATAATGGGTGGCGAACAGGGCCCGGCACTGATTGACGCCGTGCAGATGTTCCGCCGCCGCCCAGGCGATCGACAGACCGTCAAAGGTCGCAGTGCCACGGCCGATCTCGTCGAGAATGACGAAACTGCGCGGCGTCGCCTGGTTGAGGATCGCCGAGGCCTCGATCATCTCGGCCATGAAGGTCGAGCGGCCGCGCGCCAGGTCATCGGCGGCACCCACACGCGAATAGAGCCGGTCGGCAATGCCGATCCGGGCCGAGCGTGCCGGCACGTAACATCCCGACTGGGCCAGCATCAGGATCAGTGCATTCTGGCGCAGATAGGTTGATTTTCCGGCCATGTTGGGTCCGGTGACAAACATCAGCCGCGCCCCGGCCGCCCCGGCGCCGTCGAGCGTGCAGTCATTGGGCGTGAACCGGCCCTCGCCCGAGCGCTGCAGGGCCCGCTCGACCACCGGGTGGCGTCCGCCATCAACGGCAAAGACGGCACTGTCCTCGACCACCGGGCGGCAGGCCTCGGTCTCGACCGCCCATTCGGCGAGCCCGGCCGCGACATCGAACTCGGCCAGGGCGCGCGCCGCCTGGCGGATCGCCTCGGCCAGGGCCTCGACGCGCTGGCAAAGCCCCTGGAAGACCTCGATCTCCATCGCCAGGGCGCGTTCGCCGGCGCTGGAAATGCGCGATTCCAGATCGGCCAGCTCGACCGTCGAGAAGCGCACCACATTCGCCATTGTCTGGCGGTGGATGAAATCCTCGCGCCCCATCAGCGCATCGCCATTCTTGGCCGTCACCTCGACGAAATAGCCGAGCACATTGTTGTGGCGGATCTTCAGGGCCGAAACGCCGGTCGCCTCGGCATAGGTCTGTTGCAGCCCGGCGACGATGCGGCGCGAGGCATCACGCAGCTTGCGCGCCTCGTCGAGCTCGGGCCGCCATTCGGCCGCAACGAAACCGCCATCGCGGGCCAGCTGGGGCGGTTCATCGACAATGGCGCGCTCGAGATCACCGATCAGGGCGGCCAGCTCCGGCTTGTCGGCCAGGGTGAGCGCGGCAACGCTGGCGGCGATCATTGGCGGCGGGGCGCTGAGCGGGGCGGCGGCGATGCGGGTGGCCAGCGCCTCGCCCTCTTCCAAAGCCGCCGACAGCGCCTTGAGATCGCGCGGCCCGCCACGGCCGAGCAGAAGGCGCGACAGGGCGCGTTCCGGATCGCCGGCCGATTTCAGCCGCTCGCGGGTCTCGCGGCGCAGATCGGACGCGGATTCGAAGAAGGCAATCGCATCGAGACGCTGCTCGATCCGGGCCGCATCTGTGAGCGGCCGCGCCAGACGCTCCGCCAGGCAGCGCGCACCCGGTGCGGTGACGGTACGATCGATGGCATCGAGCAGGGAACCGCTGCGCTGGCCGCTCAGCGTGCGCTCGATTTCAAGGCTGGCGCGGGTGGCCGGATCGACCGCCAGCACACTGCCCTGGGCGACCTGGCGCGGCGGCGCCAGCTTGGCCGGGGCGCCGGCCTGGGACAAGGCAAGATAATCGAGCAGGGCGCCCAGCGCGGCCCGTTCGGCGCGGGCGAAATCGCCATAGGCCGTCAGTTCCTGCACCCCGAAATGCGCTTTCAATTGCCGCTCGGCCGAGGCCGCATCAAACTTGGCGCGGGCGAGCGGGGTGACCGTCGCGCGCGGCGCCAGTTCGCCGCCCTCCTTGAAGCGCGTCTCCTCGACCAGCAGCTCGGCCGGGCTCATGGCGGCGAGCTCGGCGGCGATATTCTCAGGCGCAACGGCCATCACCGCAAACTCGCCCGTGGAGACCTCGGCCCAGGCAATCGCGCTCTCGCCGCTCGCCAGACGCGCCAGCGCCGCGATGCGGTTGGAGCTGCGCGGATCGAGCAGCGTGTCCTCGGTCAGCGTGCCCGGCGTGACGACCCGGCGGATCGCCCGATTGACGACGGATTTGGAACCGCGCGCCTTGGCGGCCTTGGGGTCTTCGGTCTGTTCGCCGACGGCAACCTTGAACCCGGCCTTGATAAGGCGGGCGAGATAGGCCTCGGATGCAGCCGCGGGAACACCGCACATCTGGATCGGCTCGCCCTGGTGTTCGCCGCGCTTGGTCAGGGCGATATCGAGCGCGGCAGATGCGCGCACGGCATCGTCGAAGAAGAGCTCGTAGAAGTCGCCCATGCGGTAAAACAGCAGCGCATCGCCGGGCGCCTGGGCGCGCAGGGCGAGGTATTGCGCCATCATCGGCGTGGCGCCTTCCGGGTCGGGAAATTGCCGGTCGGCCGGAACCGGCATTTGTGTCATCGCATTCATCGAGGCGGGTCCGTGACGAGGTTTCGCCTTGCGTGCAAGGGGGCGAAGCGGCTAGAGGCCTAGTTCTATGGGAAAATTCCGCGCGGGCAAGGATGGCAGTGATGAGCGACAGAATCAGCAAGGTTGATGACGAGGAAGCCCTGGCCTTCCACCGCGAGCCGACGCCGGGCAAACTGGCCCTCGCACCGACCAAGCCGATGGCCACCCAGCGCGACCTTTCCCTCGCCTACAGCCCCGGTGTTGCCGCGCCCGTCAAGGCCATCGCCGCCGATCCGGACAAGGTCTACGACTACACCTCCAAGGGCAACATGGTCGCCGTCATCACCAATGGCACCGCCATTCTCGGCCTCGGCAATCTCGGCGCCATGGCCTCGAAGCCGGTGATGGAGGGCAAGGCCGTCCTGTTCAAGCGCTTCGCCGATATCGACGCGATCGATATCGAGGTCGAGGAAGAGGATGGCGAGGCCTTCGTCGAGTGCGTGCGCCGTTTCGGCAATACATTCGGCGGCATCAATCTGGAAGACATCAAGGCGCCGGAAAGCTTCATCATCGAACAGCGCCTGCGCGAACTGCTCGATATCCCGGTCTTCCATGACGACCAGCACGGCACCGCCATCATCTCGGCCGCCGGCATCATCAATGCCTGCGAGATCACCGGCCGCCGCATGGCCGACCTCAAGGTCGTGGTCAATGGCGCCGGCGCGGCGGGCATTGCCGTGCTCGAACTGCTCAAGGCGATGGGCGTCGATGCCGACAACGCCGTGCTGTGCGACAGCAAGGGCATCATCCACAAGGGCCGCACCGATCTCAACCAGTGGAAGGCCGCCCATGCGGTCGAGACCGACAAGCGCACGCTCGCCGAAGCGCTGGACGGTGCCGATTGCGTGCTGGGTCTTTCGATTGCCGGCGCGCTGACCGGCGAGATGGTCAAGTCCATGGCGGACAATCCGATCATTTTCGCCATGGCCAATCCCGACCCGGAAATCACCCCGGAAGAAGTCGAGGCCGTGCGCTCCGATGCCATCATCGCCACCGGCCGCTCCGACTATCCCAACCAGGTCAATAATGTCCTCGGCTTCCCCTATATCTTCCGCGGTGCGCTGGATGTGCGCGCCCGCACCATCAATGAAGAGATGAAGATCGCCGCGGCGCACGCCATCGCCGCCCTGGCGAAGGAAGACGTGCCCGACGAGGTCGCCGCCGCCTATCATGGCGCCCGCCCGAAATTCGGCCGCGGCTATATCATCCCCTCGCCCTTCGATCCGCGCCTGATCTCCTATGTGCCGCCCTATGTCGCCCAGGCGGCGATGGATTCCGGCGTCGCACGCAAGCCGATCCCGGACATGGCCGCCTATCGCCACTCGCTGGCCCGCCGCCTCGACCCGACCGCCGCCCTGCTGCAGCGCATCCAGGGCGCGGTGATGGGCCAGGGCCGCCGTATCGTCTTCGCCGAGGGCGAGGAACCGGCCGTGATCCGCGCCGCCTATGCCTTCCAGAACCAGGAGCTTGGCAAGGCGATCCTGGTCGGGCGCGAGGATATCACCCGCGCCAATATGCGCCTGGTCGGCGTGCCTGAAGACTCGATCGAAATCGTCAATGCCGCCCTGTCGGAACACAATTCCGACTATGCCGATTTCCTCTACAAGCGCCTGCAGCGCCAGGGCTATCTGCGCCGTGACGTGCAGCGTCTGGTCAATAATGACCGCAATGTCTTCTCCGCCTGCATGGTCAAGATGGGCGATGCCGACGGCATCGTCACCGGCACGACCCGCAGCTATGACGCCGCCCTGCGCGATGTGAAACTCGTGCTCGATGCGGCGCCGGGACAGCGCGTGATCGGCATGTCGATCACCCTGGCCAAGAGCCGCACCCTGTTCATCGCCGACACCAATGTCACCGAATTCCCCGACAGCGAGGCCCTCGCCGATATCGCCACCGAGGCCGCCGCCTCGGCCAAGGGCTTCGGCTACACCCCGCGCGTGGCCTTCCTGTCCTATTCCACCTTCGGCAATCCGGCCGGCGAGCGCTCGCAGAAACTCCAGGCCGCGGTCGATATTCTCGACCGGCGCGGCGTCGACTTCGAATACGAGGGCGAGATGAATGTCGATGTCGCGCTCGACCCGGCCCACCGCTTTCTCTACCCCTTCTCGCGCCTGTCCGGCCCCGCCAATGTCCTGGTGATGCCCGCCATCCACACCGCCTCGATCGCCACCAAACTCCTGCGCGTCGGCGGCGGCGCCACCGTGATCGGCCCGATGCTGCTCGGCTTCGAACACCCGGTCCAGATCGCCCGCCTCGGCGCATCCGTGAGCGAGATCACCACGCTGGCAGCGCTGGCGGCCTATGATCCGGAAAAGCATGAGGTTGAGGGGATGGGGGAGTAGTTTCCTCTTGCGATCAGCAGCACCGCCCTTCTCCCGGAATTCGCTGCGCTCCTCCGGGGGAAGGTCGATTTGGATAGCGGGTGCCAGGTTTCGGGTCCTTATCCCCGCCCTCTGCCAATTATCCCACCTCATCCTGACGCAAGTCAGGACCTCGACGTGACAAGTGCGGAGCCCGGTCTATCGAGGTCCCGACTTTCGTCGGGATGACGTTAAATCATCAAACTTATCCCCACCCCCGTGGGCCTGGCGCATAATCCCCTCGTTCCGGTCGCACGGGAGGCACGAGCTCAGTCATTCGCGGCGGTCGGGAGCGTGCAGCCTGTCCGGGCAGAGGGGTGACATCCCGAGCACTGGCAGGGCGTCCATTAAGGTCCGATGGCACTAAACGACCGACCTGAGTACCTTTCTGGATTGGAAACGGGGTGGAGACAGCCCGGGAAATCTGCACGTGCGGGACGTCTCGAATGTCACGCTAATAAAATTACCGGTTACCGGCATTCGCCGGCGTCCCGCACCCTCCCAATCCTGGGAGGAACCCTCAAACCTCCAGCGGCGAGCCGCGTGGAGATTTTGGTGCGGAGTCTCGTGGAATGAGAGAACTAGACCGCTCCATCCTCTTCACCGTTATAGCGCACGAGCCCCTTCGCCGCCGGCGAGCCCTTTATCATGATGAACATCACCAGCGCCGCCGCCGGCAGGGCATACCCGGCCGTCAGCAGGAAGAAGTTCACATAACCCAGCGCATCCGCCATGACGCCGGAGAAGCCGGCGACGAATTTGTTGATCAGGGCGTAGAGCGAGGACAGGAGGGCGTATTGGGTGGCGGCGTTGATCGGGTCGGTCAGCGAGGAGAGATAGGCGATGAAGACGGTGCCGACGAAGCCGGCGGCGATATTGTCGCCGCTGATCACCAGGCCGAGCAGGCCAATACTTTCGGGTGTGCCGGTGGCCGCGAGCCAGGCATAGGCGCCATTGGTGGCGAAGGTGATGAAGGCGCCGATGAACATCGCGCGCAGCACGCCGAATTTATAGGCAATCAGACCGCCGAGAAAACCGCCGGCGATGGTGGCGATCAGGCCAGGGCCGCTCTGGATGCCGCCGACAATGGCGCGGTCGAAACCGATATCGGAATAGAGCGGGCTGGCCATGACACCCATGGTGAAATCGCTCAGGCGGTAGAAGGCGACCAGCAGGAAGACCGGCACGATCCACACGCCCAGACGGGTGGCGAATTGCTTGAAGGGTTCGATGATCGCTTCAGCGACGCGTTGCCCGAAACTGCCCACCGATTGCAGGCGCACGGCATGGGCCGGTTCCTTCATCACCAGCACCAGCAGGCCGCAAATCCCCATTGTCAGCGCCATGGCGGAGAAGGAGACGGTCCAGTTGGTCCAGGAGGAGAGCGCCAGGCCGAAGCCGGAGAAGAAGATGGCACCGCGATAGCCGAGCACATAGGCGGCGGCCATATTGGCCTGCTCCTCGCGCGGCCCCGATTCAATGCGCCAGGCATCGATGGAAATATCCAGCGTGGCGCCGGAATAGGAGAGGATGAAAGCGCCCGCCAGGGTCAGCCACAGGCCCTGCGACGGGTCGGAGAAAGCGATGATGATCAGGCCAACCATCGTGCCCAGAATCGCCACCATCATCCAGGAGCGGCGCTTGCCCAGCGCTGTCGTCAGGAAGGGGATGGAGAGGCGGTCAACCATCGGCGCCCAGAGCGGTTTGAGCGTGTAGGAGATGGTGATCCAGTAGAAGAAGCCGATGGTGGAGCGTTCAATCCCGACATCACGCAGCCAGTAGGACAGTTTGGAGAAGACCATCATCAAGGGCAGGCCGGAGGCGAAGCCGAGGATCAGCATGGCCAGCATGATGGGGCGGCCATAGACCGCAATCGCCTGGCGCCAGGATTTCTTCCGGTCGATGTCGGCCTGCGTCATGTGTCTGAAACTCCTCAGCCCATTGGCGTATTTCGCGCCATGCTGGCCTGCTTCCCGGCGGCGCACAAGCGCGCGAGGGTGTCGGCGAGGAGATCGGGGTCGACGGGTTTGGACAGGAAGTCATTCATCCCGGCCTTGAGGCAATTGATCCGGTCATCCTCGCTGCTGTTGGCGGTCAGGGCGACCAGCGGCAGGTCATGGCCGCTCATTCGCGCCATCCGCGCCACTTCCGGACCATTCATGCCGGGCATGCGCTGGTCGAGCAGGGCGGCGTCGAAACGCCCCTCCTCGAGGGCACGCAGGGCGGCCGGGCCGGTGTCCACCATCGTCACATGCGCGCCGAGCCTTTCCAGCGTGCGGCGGGCGATCAGGGCATTGACCGGGTCATCCTCGGCGACCAGCACCTGCAGGCCGTCGAGGGCTGGCAGATCCGGGTCAGCCTGCGGGGCCGCCGCCGGACGGCGGGCCGGAACCGCGCCGGTAATCTGTTCCACCAGGCTGGTGAGCCGCACCGGCTTGACCAGCCAGCCATCGACACCGGCGGGCCGGGCCTGGATGACATCATCCTTGCCGGCCGGCGTGACCAATTGCCAGACATGGCGCGCGCCTGCTGCCGGGGCATGGCCGGACCAGGCATGGTCGAGCAGCAATTCGCGCCCGGAAGCCGCTGTGAGACTTTCAATGCGGTCGATCGCCACCACATCGCCGCCGAGTTCACGCAGCTGGTCGGCCAGGGTCCCGCGCAGGGTCGGGTCGGCGCTGGCGACCGCCAGCTCGCGGCCGGCCAGCGGTGTGCCGACCCCGCCTGCCAGTACCGGCAAATCGAAAATCACCCAGAATTTCGCCCCGGCGCCCAGCCGGCTTTCCACGCCCATCGATGAGTTCATCGCCTCGGCCAGACGGCGCACCATGGCCAGCCCCAGTCCGGCGCCGCCCTCGGCCCCTTCGCGTTCGGCCGCACCGCGTTCGAAATGTTCAAACAGGTTCTGCTGGTCGCGCTCGGAAATCCCCGGTCCGGTATCGCTGACCGAGAGCGAGAGGCGGGGCCGGCCGTCACCGGCGGGGGCGCAGCCGATCTCGACGCGAATACCGCCCTCGCGCGTGAATTTGACCGCATTGCCGATCAGGTTGAACAGGATCTGGCGCAGGCGGGCCGGGTCGCCCTCGATGCGTGCCGGCGCGGCGGCAGACTGGACGATGCCGATCTCCAGCCCCTTCTCATGGGCCCGCGGCGCAGCAAGCTCGACGGTCTCGCCGACCAGGGCAGCGATATCGACGGGCTCGGGCCGCAAGGTCAGCTTGCCGGCCTCAAGGCGCGACAGGTCGAGAATATCATCCACCATCGCCAGGGCATGCTCGGCGGAATGAGCCAGGGTGCGGACATAATCGGCCTGGTCCGGGCGCAGGGGCGTCGCCTCCAGCAGGCGCGCAATGCCCAGTGCACCGGCCAGTGGCGTGCGCATTTCATGGGTAACTGCGGCAAAGAACAGGGATTTGGCGCGCTGCGAAGCCTCCAGATCATCATGGGCCTCACGACGCGAACTGACATCGCGCCCGACCGAGATCACCCCGCGTCCCTCGGGCAGAAGCCGCTCATCCCATTCGATCCAGAGCGGGCCGCGGCGGGTGCGCATCAGCATTTCGTAGCGGCGCGGATCATCCGTGGTCACCGGCGGCGCGACCGAGAACCAGCGCCCGACCCAGTCATTGCGCACCCCGCCAAAGGCGTCGATGAAGGCCGTATTGACGTGAACCACACGCCCGCCGCGGCCGCGTACCAGGATCAGCTCGCCGGTGGCATCGAGTGCAGATATGAGAAATTCCGCCGCGTCCAGCCCGGGCGCAGTCGCAAAAGTCTCGTCGTCCGCCCCCGGCTTGGACGCTTCGGGGCCGGCCCGGCTGTCGGGCGGCGTTTCGCGTGTCATGACAGGGGGAAAGCTAGCGGGATGAGGTTAACGATCTGTCGTCACGGGATGGGGGTTTGTGGCGAGCAGACAGGCCGGTCGCCCGCATCACGCCAGACCTCTCACCCGGGTGCCTGCAGGTGCCGGTGCCGCCGCCTGCGCCAGACCCCGGCGGCAGGACAGGGCTTCGGCGATATGCACCCGGCGCACGGCATCGCTGCCATCGAGATCGGCGATGGTGCGGGCGACGCGCAGGACGCGGTGATAGCTGCGCGCCGTAAGGCTGTGTTGCTGGGCGGCCTGGTTCAGCAGGGCCTCACCGGCGCGGTCTGGCGCGGCGGCGTGTTCCAGTATGTCGGGCGGCAGGTGGGCATTGAGGCAGCCGCGCTCGGCCTGCACCGCTCGTGCCGCAGCAACGCGCTCTGCGGCCTCCGCCGTGCCCTCGGCCGGGGTGGGCAGGGCGAGATCGGCGGGTGTGACGGGCGGGACCTGGATCTGCAGGTCGATGCGGTCGAGCATGGGGCCGGAAATCCGCGCCTGGTATTCGCTGGCACAGCGCGGGCCACGGCGGCAGGCGGCGCCATCCTGGCCACCACCGCCGCAGCGGCAGGGATTCATCGCCGCGACGAGCTGGAAGCGGGCCGGATAGGAGATATGCGCATTGGCCCGCGCGACGGTGATCCGCCCGGCCTCGAGTGGTTGGCGCAGGCTGTCGAGGACCTGCGGATGGAATTCCGGCAATTCATCAAGGAAGAGCACACCATGATGCGCCAGCGACGCCTCACCCGGCCGGGCCTTGGTGCCCCCACCGACCATCGCCGCCATCGAGGCGGAATGGTGGGGGGCGCGAAAGGGGCGATCGCGCCGGAGACAGCCGCGCTCCAGCAGGCCGGCGACAGAATGGATCATCGAGACATCGAGCAATTCCGCCGCCGAGAGTGGCGGCAGGAGGCCGGGAAGCCGTTCGGCCATCATCGACTTGCCGGAACCGGGCGGGCCGACCATCAAAAGATTGTGGTGGCCGGCGGCAGCGATCTCGAGCGCCCGCTTGGCGCTCTCCTGGCCCTTGACCTGGTTGAGATCGGGGATGGTGGTGCTCTCGACCAGCTCGCCCGGCGCCGGGCGCGAGAGCACCTGGGTGCCCTTGAAGTGATTGATCAGCTGGATCAACGTCGCCGGTGCGAGGATCGGCAGATCGCCGCCGGCCCAGGCCGCTTCCGGCCCGCAGGCCTCGGGACAGATCAGCGACAGGCCTGCCGCCTGGGCCGCCACAGCGGCGGGCAGGGCACCGGGTGCGGAGGCGATCGAGGCGTCAACGCCGAGTTCGCCGAAAGCGAGATTTTCCTCGACCACATCACGCGGCACCACGCCCAGCTCGGCGAGGACGCTCAGCGCGATCGGCAGGTCGAAATGCGAGCCCTCCTTGGGCCGGTCAGCCGGCGCGAGATTAACGATCAGGCGCTGCGAGGGCATCGACAGCCCCAGCGCGGCAAAGGCGGCGCGGACCCGTTCACGGCTTTCGGTCACCGCCTTGTCGCCCAGCCCGACAATCGAGAAAATCGGTTGCGACCCGCCCGCGACCTGGACCTGCACATCGACAATGCGCGCCTCTGCGCCCTCAAAAGCGACCGATGTGGTGCGAGCAGCCATGGCGCCGACCCCTTCGATTTGTGCCGTTTCGGGGTCAATCGGCGACTGAAAGCCGGATAGCATCCCGCCTTCACGCCGGCCCCGAAGGCAGGCATTGCGCTAAACGGTTACGAGTATTGAGTTTTCCACAGGCATGAGAACAAACCACGTCCAAAGCAGGAACGCAGAATGAAACCACAACGCCTGCAAGTCAAGCGTGTGTCAGCCCTGTGATGCGAGTCGACGCGCTGCCGCATCCCAGAACAGGGCGCAGGAATCGACCCCGGAGAAGCGTTTCAGCTCCTGCACGCCGGTCGGGGAGGTGACATTGATCTCCGTCAGCCGTCCGCCAATGACATCGATCCCGACCAGCACCAGGCCACGCTCCTTGAGCATTGGCCCGATGGCGGCGCAGATGCGCAGATCATCGGCATCGAGATTGGAGGCCTCGGCCTTGCCGCCGACATGCATGTTGGAACGGGTTTCGCCCTTCTGGGGCACGCGATTGATCGCGCCGACCGCCTCGCCATCGATCAGGATGACGCGCTTGTCGCCCTGCTCCACAGCCGGCAGGAAGGCCTGGGTGACGACGGGCTCGCGATTGCTCTCGAAGAACATCTCCAGCAGGGCCTTGAAATTGCCGTCGCCGGGCTTGAGCCGGAACACACCGGCACCGCCATTGCCGTAGAGCGGCTTGATGATGATGTCCCGGTATTTGTCGCGGAAGGCCTCGATCGCTTTTGCATCGCGGCTGATCAGGGTCGGCGGCACCAGATCGGGAAACAGCAGCGGCACGATCTTTTCCGGGCTCGAACGCACCCAGGCCGGGTCGTTGAGCACCAGGGTGCGGCCCTTGAGCATTTCAAGGATATGGGCGGCCGTCTGATACGCCATGTCGAAGGGCGGATCCTGACGCATCAGGATGACATCGATATCCTCGGCCAGGTCGAGCTCGACCTCGTCACCGAGCGTGGCGTGATCGCCGCGCACATGCCGCACGGTCACCGGCCGGGCCCGCGCCGTGATCCGGCCCTCGCACCAGGACAGGTGTTCAGGCTGATAGACCCAGAGCGAGGCCCCGCGGGCCTGCGCCTCTTCCATCAGGGCAAAACTGGTATCGCCATCGATATCGACGGTCTGGATCGGGTCCATCTGGACCGCTACGCGCATTTTCACTGCTGATCTCCCGCGGCACCGAGCAATTGTGGTGTGGAGTTGGGTAGATTGCCTTCGGAATCAAGGCCCGGCATGGATTCGCCGGCACAGGCCTCGGCGCGTCTCTCGCCGCGCGACGGCAGATCACTCGGCACGCCGGCGATGCGGACATAGCTGATCACTTCAACCACACCACCCACGAGGGCCGCATGGGCACTGGCCCGCTCCAGCTCGCCGCGCGAACGCGCGACACCGAGCAAATAGACCTTTCCGGCATAGGTCTCGACATTGAAATTGACGCTGCGCACATCACGGTCGGACAGGAGTTGCCCGCGCACCCGCTGGGTGATCCAGGCGTCGCGGCTGCGGTCACGGAAACCATTAGACGGACCGACCTCGATCTCATTGGCCACCGATCGCACCGCAACCGATGACCAAGCCAGGCATTCAGCCATCATCCGGTCATCCTCGCGCGGCACGCGGCCGGTCAGGAGTGCGATCCCTTCGGTCACCTCGACATCAATACCGTCGAGCGCGAAGCCTTCGCTGCGCAGCATCGCCGCCTTGATCGAGAGCGAGGCATTGGTGTCGTCGAGTTCGCGTCCGATCGAGCGCTCGGGCTGGATCGCCGCGCAGCCCGCGAGCGTCGCGAACATGCAGAGCAGGGGAAGAAGCAGGCTGGCTTTCAATCGGGCCGTCATCCGGCAGACTCCTGTCGGTCTGGAAGGCGAATCCGCAGATCCGCAGACAATTTCTGACCCGGCATGACCGGGCACGTCACCAAGCTAGGCTGTTTCCTAGAGAAGATCGAGAGCTTCGCGATGCTCGGGGACCCACGCGGCCCGGCGATGCTCTGGCCAGCGGCCGGGTGCGACCAGGAAGAGGTCATAGCGCATGTGCAGGGTTTCGAAGCCGCGATGCCGCGCCCGCCACAGGGAGGCCGCCCGGATGATGCGGCGGCGCTGGCGTGAACCGAAGGATTCCAGCGCGGCGGCCAGCGTCCGGCGCGCCTTGACCTCGACGAAGACCAGATATTCGCCGCGCGTCGCCACCAGGTCGATCTCGCCGGCCGCCGTGCGGGCGCGATGATCGAGCAGGCGATACCCCTTGCAGCTGAGCCAGACCATGGCCAGCCATTCGGCCCAGCGGCCGCGCGCCTCGGCGGCTCGGCGCGGCGCCGTCACGATGCCTCTCCCGACCGGGCATCTCCCTTCAGGGCGAGGGCGCGGGCATAGACATCGCGCTTGCTCCAGCCGGAGACATCGGCAATGCGGGCCGCCGCATCCTTGATGCGCATCTCGGCCATCACCTGCCTCAGCGCTGCATCGATCCGCGCTTCGTCCCAGTGATCCTCGGGGCCGGGGCCGACCACGATCACCATTTCCCCGCGCGGCGAACCGGCCTCTTCGTAATGCGCTGCGAGCTCCTCGAGCGTGCCGCGCCGGACTTCCTCGTGGAATTTGGTCAGCTCACGGCACACCGCCGCCTGGCGGGGCCCGAGCACTTTGGCCATGCTGGCGAGGGACGCCGCCAGGCGCGAGGCACCTTCATAGATCACCAGCGAGCCGCGAATTTCCCGGAAAGGTTTGATCCAGGCCTCGCGTGCCGCCGTCTTCGGTGGCGGAAAGCCGGCGAAGGTGAAGCAGTCGGTCGGCAGGCCGGCGACACACAAGGCGCTGAGCACGGCGGAAGCGCCGGGGATGGCGGTCACCATCAGCCCCGCCTCGATCACGGCATGCGCCAGCTTGTAGCCCGGATCGGAGACCAGTGGCGTTCCGGCATCGGACACCAGGGCAATGATCTCGCCGGCGGCAATCGCCTCGAGCACACGGGGCCGGACCTTGTCACCATTATGATCGTGATAGGGCTGCAGCTTCGCCTCGATGCCATAGGCATCCAGCAGGCGCCGGGTGACCCGGGTATCCTCGGCGAGAACACGATCGGCCCCGGCCAGCACATCCAGGCAACGCAAAGTCACGTCACGCAGATTGCCGATCGGGGTCGCGACCAGATAAAGACCGGGCGCGAGAGCTTGCCCGCCGCGGGCTGGGCGGATAGCTTCGGGCTGAAATTCCTTGGGTGATTGAGTCATGACATCAGATGTAGCACTGCGCGTGTTTGGCGCCGCAGGAAGAATGACACAAAAAAGCGGCCTGCGCCTGCTCGCGATCATCGCGGCGGCCACGCTCAGTGCCTGCGGCACGACATCGACCCCGCCACCGCCGCCGGTGGTGATCGATCTGCCGCCACAGGTCGCGCCGCCGGTCGACCCCGTTGAGGAACCCGTTATCGACGAGGCCGTTGGCCTGGTGCCCCCGCACATGGAAGGCCGCCAGACCGCCCGGGTTGCGATCCTGTTGCCGTTTTCCAGTGAAAATTCCGGCGCCCGCGCCGAATCCCTGCGCCTGTTGCGCGCCGCCGAACTGGCCCTGTTCGAGCGCGCCGGAAGCAATCTCCTGCTGATCCCCAAGGACACACAAGGCACCACTGAGGGCGCCCGCGCGGCTGCCATGGCCGCCTTCGAGGATGGCGCCGACCTGATTCTCGGGCCGCTGTTCGGGCAATCGGTCACCGTGGTCGGCCAGATCGCCCGCCGCGCCGGTATCCCTGTCATCGCATTTTCGACCGATACCGATACCGCCGGCAATGGCGTCTATCTGCTCAGCTTCCCGCCGGAGCTCGAAGTTGCCCGTGTCGTCGACTATGCCTCGCGCCGCGGCGTCGAGCGCTTTGCCTATCTCGGCCCCCAGAGCCGCTATGGCATGGCGGTCAACAACGCCCTGCGCACCAATGCCGAACTGACCGGCGCCAGCCTGACACGCGAAGCCTTCTACACCGGCGATGTCGAAGCGATGGCCAGCGCCTCCTCACGGTTGGCGCGCGGCGTGTTCGAACCGATCACCCCGGAAGAAGCGCTTGAACTGCGCCGCTCGGAATGGGTTCCCAATGCCGATGCACCCTTCCAGGCGGTCATGTTGCCGGAAGGCAGCACGCGGCTTCGCACCCTGGGACCATTGTTGATTTCCCAGGCCGTGGACCCGCTGATCGTCCGCTTCCTCGGTACCGGTCTGTGGAATGACGAGGACTTGCTGCGTGAGCCTGCGCTGCATGGCGGATGGTTCGCCGGCCCGGATCGCGCCTCTCACCAGCGCTTCGAGGACTCCTATGAAGCCGCCTATGGCAGCGAGGCCTCCAATATCGCCAGCCTCGGCTATGACGCGGTGGCGCTGGCAGCCCATCTCGAGGGCGGCGAGCTTGGCTTCAGCCGTGAAGCCATCGAGGACCCGGAAGGCTTTCTCGGGATTGATGGCCTGTTCCGCTTTTCCCATTCCGGCGTGATCGAGCGAGGACTGGCGATCTATGAAGTCCAGTCCAACGGCTTCCGCGAAATCGAACCGGCACCGCAGACCTTCGACCCGCTGGCCTATTAGACGTCAGATCGTATCGGGGACCAGTTCACCGGAAATCCGGTCGGCAAAGATGCGGCCGGCCGGCAATAGCCGCACGCGTGCGCCGCGCTGCTCGACCAGACCCTGGGAGCCGAGCCGTTCCAGCGCTTCAAGATCGATCGTCAGACCGGTTTTGCGCTGCAGGACCTCCAGATCGAGCCCGTCATCCAGCCGCATGCCCATCAGGATGCGTTCGGCACGTTCATCCGCGGCACTGAGCGCCTCGGTTGCCCCGGAGCCGCTGCCGGTCCGCGCCACGGCGTCGATATAGGCCCCGGGCTGCGCCCGCGCCTCGCAGGCCAGACGCCCCGTCGCTGCAGCATCGCCGATGCGGCCATGGGCGCCCGGACCGACACCGATCCAGTCGCCGCCCTCCCAGTACAGCCGGTTATGGCGTGACTGGTCTTCCACGGTGCGGGCATGGTTGGAGATCTCATAGGCCGCCAGGCCATGGGCGCCGCAGATATCATGTGTGAGATCGAACATATCGGCGGCGAGATCGACCGGACTGTCGAGCTGCTCGCCCCGGCTGGCGCGGCGGCCAAAGGCGGTCCGCGCCTCGATGGTCAATTGATAGGGCGAGAGATGGCTGGCGCCGAAAGCGAGGACTTCAAGCAGTTCGGCTTCCCAGGACGCCGCCGTCTGACCGGCGCGGGCATAGATCATGTCGATGGAGACGCGGTCGCACAGGGCCATGGCCCGCTCGATCGCCCGCCGGGCCAGGGCACCATCATGATCACGGCCGAGCGCGGTCAGCGCAGCGTCCTCCAGGCTCTGGACCCCGACCGAGAGCCGGTTGACGCCCGCCGCGATGATGTCGGCAAAATTGTCGATATTGTTGGGATTGGCCTCGAGCCCGATCTCCGCCCCGTCGGCCAGCCCCCAGAGCTGTTCGGCATGGGCAATCAGGCGGCCGATCTGGGCGCCGGTCATCAAGGATGGCGTACCGCCACCGAAATGAATGCTCGCCAGCCTGCGGGGCCCGGTGTGCTCGCGCCAGCCGGTCATGTCGGCGAGGATGGCGTCCAGCAGGGCGTCTTCCTGGCCCTTGGGCCGGTAGACATTGAAATCACAATAGGGGCAGATCCGCGTGCAATAGGGCCAGTGGACATAGAGGCCGAGCGCGTCGGCCAGCGCTGTCATCGCCCGAACTCCGCAGCCAGCAGCGCCGCCAGTGCACGGCCGCGATGGCTCATCGAGCGTTTTTCGGCCGCCGTCATCTCGGCAAAGGTCCGGTCATGGCCGGCAGGCTGGAAAATGGCGTCATAGCCGAAACCGCCCTCGCCGCGCGGCGGCCAGACGATTTCTCCCTCGACCTCGCCGCGATAGTGGCGGACCTCTCCATCCACCCCGCACAGGGCGACAACGCAAACGAAGCGCGCCGCGCGGTCCTCACTGCCGCTCGCCAGTAGCGCCTCGTGCACGCGGCGCATGGCGGCGTCGAAATCGCGCGGCTCACCGGCCCAGCGCGCCGAGAGCACGCCGGGCGCACCACCCAGCGCATCCACGGACAGGCCGGAATCATCGGAGAGCGAAGTCAGCCCGGTCGCCGCCCAGGCCGCCCGCGCCTTCAGCGCAGCATTACCCTCGAATGTCGTTTCGGTTTCTTCCGGTTCATCCAGCCCCAGTCCTGCAGCCCCTTTCAGGGCAATGCCACGGGGGGCCAGGAGAGCTTCCAACTCTTTGATTTTTCCCGGGTTGTGGCTTGCCAACACCCAGGTCTCTTGCTCGGTCATCACCTGATCCTTGCCGATAGTTTATCGGCTTTCGAGAAATTAATATCGAAAAACGATATTTTTTGCTTGCGTCTTTTTCGGTTCGCGTTTATCGATAATCAACAAGGACGGGAGACATCGTCCTGGTAGCAGAAATGACAACGGTAATGGTTTCGATTCAACACAAAGGAAACAGTCAGATGGTCAGGTCCGAGAATTCCGGCTTCCGTATGTTCGCATCCGTCGCGATTAATATGGTGCTGCTGATTTCAGTCGCCGCCGGTACGTTCTACGCTATTGCGCCAATGGTCGCGTAATGGTTGACATCAGGTGAGGCCGGTAGCGGAACAGTCCGCCGCCGGCCCGCCCAATGACCTTGGGAAGGGGTGGGCATGAAGACGCTGGGACGCGGATCGATTACATCGATTCTCCGAATGGTACTGGGCGGAGCCTGGTATCTGGGCTGGGCCTTGCTGGCCTTTGCCTCACTGGTTCTGGTGGCCGCAGCGGCTGCCTTTCTGATGGATTTTCTGGGGTATTCGCCAGGCCCGGCATCGCAAGTGTTCGATGCTGTGCAGAGACTGGGCTGGATCTATCCCTTTTTGATTGCCGAGATCGTGGCCGCGATGGTCGTCATCGACCGTCTGCGCCGGGTGTTCGCGACCCTGATCGCCGGCGATCCCTTCGTTCCTGAAAATGCCCGTCATCTTCAGGTGATTGCGATCGCGATCGCGGCCTACCAGATCTTGCGGCACCTCACCCAGGGGGCGGTCGCAATGATCCTCACCCTGATGGATATGGAGGAGCCGGTCATCGGCGGCGCGGAACTCGGCCTGATGCCGAATATCAGCCTGGGCGCATGGTTCGCTGTGGTAACCCTGCTGGTATTTGCGGAAGTGTTCCGCGAAGGTGCGAAAATGCGCCAAGAACAAAAATTGACGATCTAGGGGGAGCGACAGATATGCCAATTCGCGTCACCCTCGATCGGATGCTGCTGGAGCGCCGCATGTCGCTCACCGAGCTGTGCGATCGCGTCGGAATCACAATGGCCAACCTGTCCATCCTCAAGACAGGCAAGGCCAAGGCCGTCCGCTTCTCGACCCTGGAAGCGCTGTGCCGCGAACTCGGATGTCAGCCGGGCGACCTGTTGTCGTTCGATGATGAAGATGAGGAAGACAGTCGCGACGCCGCCCAATAGGCGCGTGAGCTGTGACCGGAATTCGCCCATTCAGATGGGCGGATCAGACGGCGGGAGTGGGCCTGCACGGTACGCCCCTTCCCAAGAGAGTCCGAGCAGGCCGTTTCCTGCCCCCCAGCGCACTCCCGCCGTCTGCCTATGCTCTAACC